>NZ_CAURYF010000024.1:0-35758 GCF_963529205.1 Streptococcus cristatus
TCATGGGCTCCAAATCCGACTGGGCAACCATGCAAAAAACAGCTGAAGTCTTAGATCGCTTCGGTGTAGCCTACGAAAAGAAGGTTGTCTCTGCCCACCGCACACCAGACCTCATGTTCAAGCATGCAGAAGAAGCACGTAGCCGTGGCATAAAGGTCATCATCGCAGGTGCTGGTGGCGCGGCCCATTTGCCAGGAATGGTAGCGGCTAAGACCACTCTGCCTGTCATCGGTGTACCGGTCAAATCACGCGCGCTTAGTGGCGTGGACTCGCTCTATTCTATCGTTCAGATGCCGGGCGGTGTGCCTGTTGCGACAATGGCTATTGGTGAAGCTGGTGCGACAAATGCGGCTCTCTTCGCCCTCCGTCTCCTGTCAGTAGAGGATCAGGCTATCGCGACAGCATTGGCAGATTATGCAGAAGAACAAGGAAAAATCGCTGAGGAGTCTACGAATGAGCTCATCTAAAACAATCGGAATCATCGGTGGCGGTCAGCTGGGCCAGATGATGGCCATTTCTGCTATCTACATGGGGCATAAGGTCATCGCGCTGGATCCAGCGGCGGATTGTCCAGCCTCTCGCGTGGCAGAGCTTATCGTGGCGCCTTATAACGATGTGGCTGCCCTGCGTCAGCTGGCTGAGCGTTGCGATGTCCTGACCTATGAGTTTGAAAATGTCGATGCGGACGGTTTGGATGCCGTTATCAAGGATGGTCAGCTCCCTCAAGGGACGGACCTGCTCCGCATTTCTCAAAATCGCATTTTTGAAAAGGACTTCCTCTCAAACAAGGCTAAAGTCACCGTGGCACCCTACAAGGTCGTGACTTCTAGCCAAGACTTGGCGGATATTGACCTGTCGAAAAACTATGTCCTCAAGACTGCGACTGGTGGCTACGATGGGCATGGGCAAAAGGTCATTCGTTCAGAAGTAGACTTGGAAGAAGCCCGTGCTCTAGCCGATTCAGCAGACTGTGTTTTGGAAGAATTTGTCAATTTTGATCTTGAAATTTCTGTCATCGTATCAGGAAATGGCAAGGATGTGACGGTTTTCCCAGTTCAGGAAAATATCCACCGCAACAATATCCTGTCTAAGACCATTGTGCCAGCCCGCATTTCAGAAAGTCTAGCTGACAAGGCCAAAGCCATGGCGGTACGAATCGCAGAACAGCTCAAGCTGTCTGGAACCCTCTGCGTGGAAATGTTTGCGACCGCTGATGACATCATCGTCAATGAGATTGCTCCGCGCCCACACAACTCTGGGCACTACTCTATTGAAGCCTGTGACTTCTCGCAGTTTGACACCCATATTCTGGGCGTTCTGGGAGCACCGTTGCCAGCTATCCACCTGCATGCGCCAGCCGTCATGCTCAATGTTCTCGGCCAGCATGCTGAGGCCGCTGAAAAATATGTCACAGAAAATCCAAGCGCTCACCTCCACCTGTATGGTAAAATAGAAGCGAAACACAACCGCAAAATGGGACACGTGACTTTGTTTAGTGATGCGCCGGATGAGGTAGAGGAGTTTTAATTTTTCTTAGGTAAGAGGAAAGTAATAATGGGCATTGATGATTTAATTTTTAACAGAACAAATACAGATACAGTCGTTAGTAGTGATCCAATTCAAATATTTAATTATTTGGATAAAAAGGATGGTTTTGGATATCTTCGAACAAACCAAGCAGATTTCTTAAAAGAATGGAATGAACGGCGAACTGAACGTGATATCGTTGGTGTAATGCATACAGGAGCCGGTAAAACGCTAGTTGGTTTGCTGATGCTTCAATCTAAATTGGTTGAGGAGAAAGAGCCAGCAATATATTTATGCCCAACAAAGCAACTTGTAGAACAGACTGTAAAGCAAGCAAGCCATTACGGAATGGATGTTTGTGAAATAGGCGACGATAATCGTATTCCGATAGAGTTTAAAAATGCTGAAAAAATATTAGTGACGACTTTTTCTAAACTTTTTAACGGGAAGTCCATTTTTGGAGTTAAAGATTTCACTAATACAGCTAGTATATTAAAAATAGGTAGTGTTCTAATAGATGATGCACACTCTTGTGTTGATTATGCTAGAAATAGTTCGACGATTATAATAAAAAATGATACTCCAGCCTTTAATGGAATTTTTGAATTATTCAAAGCAGAAATTGAAAGGCAAAGTTATGGAAAATACAATTCAATTCAAAGGTCTGACGCCAGCGTGAGTATTCAAGTTCCATATTGGGAATGGCTATTGAAAATTAGAGATGTGAAAGAGATTCTAAACACCTATTTCTCACAAGAAAGTGCAGATTTTGAGTATCGTATGATACAAAATTTATTAGATTTTTCTCGCTGTTATATTTCTGGAACACAAATTGAGATTACACCTAAATATAATCCTATCGAACAAATACCGTCGTTTAGTAATGCTAAACATCGATATATTCTATCTGCCACTATAAATGAAAAGGATTTGAGGGAAGAATTAGGAATTGAAAAAAGTGCAATTGAAAATCCTATTGTGACAAACAGCTATGTTGTTGATGTTGGCGAGAGAATGATACTAGCACCTACTAAGTATCATAAAGATATAACTGATAGCATTATAAGAAATTGGATGATTACTGAGTGTAAAAAACAAAATATGGGACTGGTTGTTATAGTACCTTCTCGAAATTCATCGATAACACAAGAATGGGAGAAGTTAGGTGCGAAGATAATTGATAATTCAAATTATGAAGATATCTTTAGCGGAATAGAGTCTGGGAACAGGGAACAAGTAGTATTAGTAAATAGATATGAGGGAATAGACTTTCCAGGAGAACAATCACATATTCTTATTTTGGATGGTTTACCTGAGTTTTCTACAAATAAAGATAAGGCTATTTCCACTACCTCTCAAGATGACAACTGGAAATTAAAAATCGTTCAAAAAATTGAACAAGGGCTAGGGAGAACGGTACGATCAAATAGCGACTATAGTGTAGTTTTGTTGCTTGGAGACAAACTCATCGATTTTATTAGCCTGAAATCAAATATGAAATATTTTTCTTTAGCAACTCAAGCCCAACTTTCTATTAGTAATGAACTAGTTTCTGGATTTGTAATTTCAGATGTTAAAGCTGCAAAAGAAGAAATTGTGAAGTCAATCAACTACTGTTTGAGTAGAAATCCAAGCTGGGTAAAGTATGCTAAAGATAAATTATCTGAAGTGAATGTGTCTGAGTTAGCACATACAGATATCTCTGATATTGAAAATGAGTACGATTCCTATAAGCAGTATGTAAGACATGATTTTGCTACTTCCATATCTAAGTTGGAAGCTTTGCAAGCTGATAAAACTGGGAACGAACTTGGTAGGATTTATCAAGAGGAAGCAGAGGTTAGATTTTATAGTGGTGATATTCAAAACTCTCAAAATTTACAAAACCTAGCATTTGAAGAATGGGATTATGCTTTTAAACCGGAAACTTCAGGATACCAAAAAGCGCTAAAAGCACCAGATATAATAGAAGCATCATTTAAATTTATTACAGACCATAGTGATAAATATTCACTTAGTAAATTTATAAATGATATTATAAGCAGATTACGTTATGGCAATGAGACATCTTCAGAACATTTTGAAAAAGCAATTGAAGATTTGGGGAAATTGCTTGGCTTACAGTCAACCAGACCGGAAAAGATAAAAGATGACGGCGGACCAGATAATCTGTGGCTTTCTAGAGACTTTCAGTTTGTTATAGAATGCAAAAATAGAGAAATTAACAATATTAATAAAGGTGATATAGAACAATTACTTCATTCAGAATTGTGGTTCACTAATAATTATGGTAATATGTACAATCAAAAATTGATTTTATTCCATGCAAAGTCTGAGAAAGAAAGAGAAGTTCAGTTTTCAGATAATATGTATATTGTTTCGACAGAGAAACTTAATAGGCTTAAAGATAAAATAGAACAATTAAATCAATTATTAAATGTAAATTTTGATGGTCTAACAAAAGAACAATTGCAACAATATTTCTTCAGAACTAACCTTGATATTACACAAATTGAACATCATTTCTTTACCAAAGCTAAATAAAGGTTGATTATAACAGTGGAGGAAATAGGATACTAGCTAGAAATAAAAGCAATATAAAGGAAAGGAACAGTGGGGCTTCGTATTCATTCAATAGAATACGAAGCTACGGACTTTATCAATTGTATGATTCAACTCATCGTCAATGCATTTGTTGAAAAAGAGAAGACTGGGGCAGTCGTCGAAGTCTTGTATGCTAGTAGCAATCACGAAAAAGTGAAATCTAAGTATGAAGAGCTAGTTGCACAATACCCTGAAAACTATTTAGCTATCTATGATTTACCGCTAGATACGGATTTGAATACACTAGATCACTACCCATCAGTATGGATTGGGAAAGAGGAGTTTTGATATTGAATAATGTTACTAATGAGATGTTATTGGATGAAATTCAAAAAATAACAATTAAAGCCAATTTACTTACTATTTTACCAGGCGTTCTAGCATTATTTGGTGTGATAATAACATTAATTATTCAGCAAATAAATTTGAAAAAAACCAATAAAGAACAAAAAAAACAAGAGATTTTAACGTGGGTGTTAAATCTGATTCGTGATTGCAGAGAATTTTATAATGAGTTCACACCTAAGAAAAAAATACTTAAATATGTGAATAAATATGATGAAATAGAAAACGATATAGATTCTTCGGAATTTGATTACAATCAAATAGAATATATTTTTTCTAAAATTAAAGACTCATCGGTTTCAAAATCTGATATAAAGACTATAATAGAGGATTTTTTTGAACAGATTAAAAAGAAGCCAGAAGTTTTTGAATGGTTTAAAGAGGAGTTGATAGAAAAAGGACATGATATGGACTCGGAAATAGCTGTACTGGTTAAACCTAACGCACGTAAATATTTATCTGACATAGAATTTTATCTGAGACGAGCTCAATTAATTAAAAGTATTCAAGATGGTTTGACATATTTAAATGTAACTTTACCAAATAACAAGCGATTTGCAGATTTGTTACCAATTATTGACTGCTTAAAAAATGAAATTAGTGTTTTTGCAAATTTACGGGATATGTCCGAAACGTTGTCGTACGATTTTATTAAAAAAGTGGATGAAATCGAAGATTTATCAAAAAGATTATAGTTAGAGGAGAACACGAACAATGATCAACCGTTACTCTCGCCCTGAGATGGCGAACATTTGGAGTGAAGAAAATAAATACCGTGCTTGGCTTGAGGTGGAAATCTTGGCTGACGAAGCATGGGCTGAGTTGGGAGAAATCCCTAAGGAAGATGTGGCTTTGATTCGCGAGAAGGCGGACTTTGACATCGACCGTATTTTAGAGATTGAGCAAGAGACTCGTCACGATGTGGTGGCTTTCACGCGTGCGGTTTCTGAAACGCTTGGCGAAGAACGCAAGTGGGTTCACTATGGATTGACTTCTACCGACGTGGTGGATACGGCCTACGGTTACCTCTACAAGCAAGCCAACGGCATCATCCGTCGTGACCTTGAAAACTTCACCAACATCATCGCTGACAAGGCTAAGGAGCACAAGTTCACCATCATGATGGGTCGTACCCACGGTGTGCATGCGGAGCCGACAACTTTTGGTCTTAAATTGGCGACTTGGTACAGCGAAATGAAGCGCAATATCGAGCGTTTCGAGCATGCGGCTGCGGGTGTAGAAGCTGGTAAGATTTCTGGTGCGGTTGGGAACTTTGCCAACATCCCACCATTTGTGGAAAGCTATGTCTGTGAGAAATTAGGCATCCGTCCGCAGGAGATTTCGACTCAAGTCTTGCCACGCGATCTCCACGCTGAATACTTCTCAGTCCTAGCCTTGATTGCAACGTCTATTGAACGTATGGCGACTGAGATTCGTGGTCTGCAAAAATCAGAACAACGCGAAGTAGAAGAGTTCTTTGCTAAGGGGCAAAAAGGTTCTTCAGCAATGCCTCACAAACGCAACCCAATCGGTTCTGAAAATATGACTGGTCTGGCGCGTGTTATCCGTGGTCACATGGTGACAGCCTATGAGAACGTTGCTCTCTGGCACGAACGTGATATTTCCCACTCATCAGCTGAGCGTATCATCACACCAGATACGACTATTTTGATCGACTACATGCTCAACCGTTTTGGAAATATCGTCAAGAACCTAACCGTCTTCCCAGAAAACATGATTCGCAACATGAACTCAACTTTCGGTCTTATCTTCAGCCAACGTGCCATGTTGACCTTGATCGAAAAAGGCATGACGCGGGAGCAAGCTTATGACTTGGTGCAGCCAAAGACTGCCCAGTCTTGGGACAATCAAGTGGACTTCAAGCCTCTGCTCGAAGCGGATTCAGAGGTCACTTCCCGTCTGACTCAGGAAGAGATTGATGAAATCTTCAACCCTACTTACTACACCAAGCGCGTAGATGAAATCTTCAGGCGCGTGGGGCTGGATTAAACAAAAAAGATGAGAGTGGGACAGAAATCGGTAATTGGTTAGAATTCGATTTCGTCGTCCCACCTCCGCACAGTTGAGTAGGGCTGTAAAAGCTGATGAAATCAGCGTAGTAGAGCCCACTCAACCACTGCGTCTTGCTCGAAAATCCAAAGACAATTGAGAGGCTAGGACTTTTGTCCCAGCCTCTCTTTTTTATTATTCTCGCCTGATATAGAAAGTTCCGTTTTTGTTGGTTTTCACTCCTAGAATAGTAAAAAAATATACGAAATTAAAAAATTCTGTTTATTTTCTGTCATTTTTTGATTTTTATTAAACAAAAATCGTTCAAATGTATTGCAAATTGGTATAGATAGGTTTATAATAATGATAGGCTAGTTGGTCAGAAAATGAAAAACGACAGCTCATGAGAACCATCGTTTTTCAGATTAATGATCGCGACTAGAAGAAATAAATTTGATTTTGAAGAAATCGCCACGCTTGTAGGTTTCGCTGTATTCTAGGATTTGTCCGGTATTTTCCAGTTTTGTGATCTTGACTTGATGCACAGTTGGGAAGTTTGGATCAATTTCCAAGGTCTTAGCAATGTCTTTTGGCGTTGGAAAGACGATTTCGTTGGTTTCTTCGAAATACTCATCATTCATGTGGATGTGATAATCCGTCTTGAAGCGATTGTAGATCGAGCTGTAGTAGTCCAAATCTGGATAGTTTGGATTGATGTACTGTTCAGGAATGTAGGTTTGGTGATAAATATAGACTTTATCGCCGGTCCTTCTGATACGGTCAATCTTGTAGTAGAACTGGGACGGAGTTAGTTCTAGTTTGTCCAAGATTTTCAATTCATTTCCGCGTTTGATAGACAGAACAGTCACCTTATCCTTTTGGATAGGGAAAGTTTCGATATCAGAGAATTCCACACGCTTGTGTTTTCTTGCGCGTGAAACAAACGTTCCCTTTCCTTGCTGACGGATGATGTAGCCATCATTCGCAAGTTCGTTCAAAGCGCGGACAACGGTGATGGAACTGACGTTGAACATCTTGATTAACTCAGCTTCTGTGTAGAATCTATCACCGTTTTCAAAGTTACCAGAAATGATTTGTTGCTTCAAGTCATCTTTGATTTGTTGATATTTAGGAATAGCCATTGTGCTCACCTCTCTTTTTTTTATCCCTCTCTATATTGATTTTAACATATTTTTTAAAAAAATGTTGACATTTATGTAAAAGTTTATTATATTAATATTAACAAGAAATGAAAGCGTTTTAAATCTAGGAGGAATAGGGAGATGAAGAGATTTGAAATAGGCTCTTCTTTCTACTTGGATAGTCAGGAGTTTAAGATTTTGTCGGGAGCGATTCACTATTTTCGGATTCAGCCGGAAGACTGGTATCACTCGCTCTATAATCTTAAAGCCCTAGGCTTCAATACAGTTGAGACCTATGTTCCTTGGAACATGCACGAGCCAAAGAAAGGTCGGTTTGACTTTCAAGGGATTTTAGATATTGAGAAGTTTCTTCAGATTGCTCAAGATTTAGGATTGTATGCCATCGTTCGCCCTTCGCCCTTTATCTGTGCGGAGTGGGAATTTGGCGGCATGCCAGCCTGGCTCTTGACTGAGGATATGAGAATCCGTTCTTCTGATGCTCCTTATCTTCAGGCTGTTGCAGACTACTATGATGAGTTGCTTCCTCGCTTGGTTCCAAGGCTCTTGGACAAGGGTGGGAATATCCTCATGATGCAAGTGGAAAATGAATATGGCTCTTACGGGGAGGATAAAGACTACCTGAGAGCGATTCGGCAGATGATGTTGGACCGAGGCGTTGATTGTCCGCTCTTTACATCGGATGGTCCTTGGCAGGCCACGCTGAGAGCTGGCACGCTGATTGAGGAAGATTTATTTGTTACAGGAAATTTCGGCTCCAAGGCAGATTATAATTTTGCCCAGATGCAGGAATTCTTTGATGAGCATGGCAAAAAGTGGCCGCTCATGTGTATGGAGTTTTGGGATGGTTGGTTCAATCGTTGGAAAGAGCCAATTATCAAAAGGGATCTTGAGGAACTGGCTCAAGCTGTCCATGAGGTTCTGAAACAAGGCTCTATCAACCTCTATATGTTTCACGGCGGCACCAATTTTGGCTTCATGAATGGCTGCTCGGCCAGAGGTGTGACGGATTTACCACAGGTGACTTCGTATGATTACGATGCCCTGCTCGATGAGCAGGGAAATCCAACTCCGAAATATTTTGCAGTGCAAAAAATGATGGAGACCTACTATCCTGAGTACCCACAAATGAAACCGCTCACAAAAGAATCTTTTGAATTGAGAGACATTGCTCTGAGTGAGAAAGTGAGTTTGTTTGAAACATTAGCTGATTTGGCTCAGCCAGTAGAGAGTCTCTATCCTGTCAAAATGGAGGATTTAGGACAGAGTTATGGCTACTTACTTTACCGTACCGAAGCCAGCTGGGATGCGGATGAGGAAAAAATTCGGGTGATTGACGGGCGAGACCGGATGCAGCTTTTTGTGGACGGCAAGCTTATGGAAACCCAGTATCAAGCAGAGATTGGTCAAGATATCTTTGTTGCTGGGGAAAAGAAAGCCACCCACCGTATTGACATTCTGATGGAAAACATGGGGCGGGTCAACTACGGGCATAAGTTATTGGCAGATACCCAGCGAAAAGGGATTCGGACGGGTGTTTGCAAGGATTTGCACTTCTTGCTGAATTGGCAACAGTATCCACTTTCTTTTGAAAACACAGAAAACATCGATTTTTCAAAAGGATGGCAGCCAGAGCAACCAGCTTTCTACGCTTTTGACTTCAAAATGAAAGCGCTTAAAGATGCTTATTTAGACTTGTCCGGTTTTGGAAAGGGCCTTGCCTTTGTAAATGGCGTCAACATCGGCCGTTTCTGGAATGTCGGACCAACCTTATCGCTTTATATTCCGCATAGCCTTCTGAAAGAAGGACATAACCGAATCATCATTTTTGAAACGGAAGGGGAATATGAAGAATCAATTAACTTAGTTAACCAACCTACATTTAAAACAATAAAGGGGGAAAATTTATGACAATCGTAGGTGCACGTATCGATGGACGTTTGATCCATGGACAGGTAGCCAATCTCTGGACTACCAAGCTCAACATTTCACGCATTATGGTGATTGACGATGAGGTAGCTGAAAATGCTATCGAAAAGAGCGGACTCAAGTTGGCAACGCCGCCAGGAGTGAAGCTTAGCATTTTGCCAATTGCTAAAGCAGCAGAAAACATCTTGGCTGGTAAGTATGACTCACAACGACTCTTTATCGTCGCTCGTAAACCAGACCGTTTCCTTCGTTTGGTAGAAGCTGGAGTTCCACTGGAAACACTGAATGTCGGAAATATGTCTCAGTCAGACGAAACTCGTCCCATCACTCGCTCTATCAATGTGGTTGATGCGGATGTGGAAGCTTTCCAAAAGTTGCATGAAAAAGGGGTGAAGCTGACAGCTCAGATGGTTCCAAATGATCCGGTCGCGGATTTTATGAATTTGTTAAAATAAGGAAAAATTTTTAGGAGGTCATTGTCATGATACAATGGTGGCAAATTTTACTACTCACTCTGTACTCAGCTTATCAAATCTGCGATGAGTTGACGATCGTTTCTTCAGCAGGTTCACCTGTATTTGCTGGATTTATCACAGGTCTCATCATGGGAGATTTACCTACAGGTTTATTGATTGGTGCCAACCTTCAATTGGTGGTACTCGGTGTTGGTACCTTCGGTGGTGCTTCTCGTATTGACGCTACTTCTGGTGCGGTTCTTGCGACTGCCTTCTCAGTAGCTCAAGGTCTTGATCCAGAGCTTGCTATTGCTACAATCGCTGTGCCGGTAGCAACTTTGTTGACATACTTTGATATTCTTGGTCGTATGACGACAACTTACTTCGCTCACCGTGTGGATGCTGCGATTGAACGCTTTGACTACAAAGGCATCGAACGCAACTATCTTCTTGGTGCGATTCCTTGGGCTCTTTCTCGTGCCCTCCCAGTCTTCTTTGCCCTTGCCTTTGGTGGAGCTTTTGTAGAAACTGTTGTTACAGGTCTCAGTAATGTACAATGGTTGGCAAACGGTTTGAAACTTGCAGGTCAAATGCTTCCAGGCCTTGGATTTGCAATCTTGCTTCGTTATCTCCCAGTGAAACGCAACCTTCACTATTTGGCACTTGGATTTGGCTTGACAGCTATGTTGACAGTGCTTTACAGTAATGTTCAAAGCCTTGGTGCTGCAGTGTCTAGCATTGTTGGTTCTGAAGTGTTCTCTAAACTTCCAAAAGAACAAGCTATTACTTTTGTTAACAACTTCAAGAGTGTATCTATGATTGGTATCGCCATCATCGGTGTCTTCCTTGCAGTACAACACTTCAAAAACAGCCAACGTACAGTCGTAGCTGCTCCAGTAACTGAATCAGAAAGCGGGGAAATTGAAGATGACGAATTCTAATTACAAACTAACAAAAGAAGATTTTAAACAGATTAACAAACGTAGCTTGTTTACCTTCCAATTGGGTTGGAACTATGAGCGTATGCAGGCTTCTGGTTACCTTTACATGATTTTGCCACAATTGCGCAAAATGTATGGAGATGGTACACCTGAACTGAAAGAAATGATGAAATTGCATACGCAATTCTTCAATACCTCACCATTCTTCCACACCATTATCACTGGTTTTGACCTTGCTTTGGAAGAAAAAGATGGTGTGAAATCAAAAGATGCGGTCAATGGTATCAAGACAGGTCTCATGGGACCATTCGCTCCTCTTGGAGACTCAATATTTGGATCATTGGTACCAGCTATTATGGGTTCAATTGCGGCAACTTTGGCTGTTGCAGGAAACCCAGCCGGTATCTTCTTGTGGATTGCTGTAGCAGTTGCTTACGACATTTTCCGTTGGAAACAATTGGAATTTGCCTATAAAGAAGGGGTTAACCTCATCAATAACATGCAAAGTACTTTAACAGCTTTGATTGATGCTGCATCTGTACTTGGTGTCTTCATGGTTGGTGCCTTGATTGCCAGCATGATTGGTGTTGAAGTTTCTTGGGCTCCACACATCGGGGACAAAGCAATTGAAATTCAAGACATGCTTAACCTTATCTTCCCACGATTGGTACCAGCAATGATCACAGGCGCAATCTTCTGGTTGCTTGGACGTAAGGGTATGAACTCTACAAAAGCTATCTTGCTCATTATTATTGCAGCGATTGCTTTCTCAGCATTTGGTCATTTCTTCTTTGGAATGGCATAATGGTGTAAATTATGAGCAAACAATTAATTTTGATTAGTCATGGTCGCTTTTGTGAAGAACTGAAAACAACGACTGAGATGATTATGGGGCCTCAAGCGGATATTCATGCCGTTGCCTTGTTACCAGAGGAGGGACCAGATGATTTCACAGCTAAGTTCTTAGACACAGTCAAGGATTTTGAGGACTATATTGTCTTTGCAGATCTTTTGGGAGGCACACCATGTAATGTAGTCAGCCGCCTTATTTTAGAAGGTAAGGATATTGACTTGTACGCCGGCATGAATCTGCCGATGGTAATTGAGTTTCTCAATGCTTCTCTGACAGGAGCTGATGTTGACTATCCGAAAAATGCAGTCGAAAATATCGTTAAAGTCAATGATATTTTAGCAGGCTTATCAGATGATGAGGATGAGTAGGACTGTTTTGTAAGGAAAAAGAAATGAAGGGGAGTGGGGAATTTTCCCATTCCCTCTTTTAAAAGAAAATAACTAATATATCAATGTTTATTTTGAAAGGACTACCATGCTAGATTATTCAAAAGAGAAACTAGTTGAATTAGGCGCGGAAATCACCACGCGTGAAATCTACCAACAGCCAGATGTTTGGCAGACAGCTTTTAATCATTACAAGGCTCAAGCTGACCAAGTCGCTGCTTTTCTAAAAGGTATCGAAGAAAAGCATGATTATATAAAAGTTATCTTTACAGGTGCGGGAACTTCGGCTTATGTGGGCGATACGCTGTTGCCGTATTTCAGAAAGCTTTATGACGAGCGCAAATGGAATTTTAATTCGGTTGCGACGACTGATATTGTGGCTGGTCCTGAGGTGCATCTGCACAAGGATATTCCAACGGTTCTCGTTTCTTTTGCCCGCAGTGGTAATTCGCCAGAAAGTGTTGCGACAGTGGACTTGGCCAAGCAGTTGGTTGATGAGCTTTATCAAGTGACTATCACCTGCGCTGCAGAGGGGAAACTAGCTCAGCAGGCACATGGTGATGAGCGGAATCTCCTCTTATTGCAACCAGCTCCATCAAATGATGCTGGCTTTGCCATGACTTCCAGCTTCACCTCTATGATGCTGACAACTCTTCTGGTTTTTGACCCAGCAGATTTGGCTCAAAAAGAAGCAAGAGTAGCTGAGTTGATTGCCTTGAGTCAAAAGGTTTTGGCAGATGTAGCTGACGTTCAAGCTTTGACAGAATTAGACTTTAACCGTGTCATTTACCTTGGGGCAGGGCCATTCTTTGGTCTGGCGCACGAAGCACAGCTGAAAATTTTGGAGTTGACCGCTGGGAAAGTTGCGACCATGTATGAAAGCCCAGTTGGCTTCCGCCATGGACCAAAATCTCTGATTAACGAAGAAACGCTTGTGCTGGTATTTGGCTCAAGGGATGCATACACCAAACGTTACGACTTGGATTTGGTGCGTGAAGTGGCAGGAGATCAGATTGCTCGCAAGGTGGTCTTCTTTACAGAGCACAGAGAAGACTTGGAAAATGTTGAGCAAGTGGTTCTTGAAAGTGATATCTTGGAAGATAGCTATCGAGCCTTCCCT
Organism: Streptococcus cristatus; assembly: GCF_963529205.1. Lineage (GTDB taxonomy): Bacteria > Bacillota > Bacilli > Lactobacillales > Streptococcaceae > Streptococcus > Streptococcus cristatus_O. The sequence goes on from NZ_CAURYF010000024.1 coordinate 13,331, forward strand.
TACATCGTCTATGCTCAGCTCTTCTCTCTCTTAACTTCTTTGAAAGTAAAAAATCGACCAGATACACCGTCTCCGACAGGTACGGTCAATCGGGTCGTTCAGGGAGTTATCATCCACCCTTTCCAGCAGTAGAAAGCTAAATATGGAAAAGTCAAACATTAGTCATGGGAAAGCTAGTTATTAAAAAGACTTTCAGATCAAAAGGATGGCCTTCCATCCTTGTCCCCTGACTAAGTCAAGAAAGAGAGTGGGACAGAAATCGGTAATTCGTTAGAATTCGATTTCATCGTCCCACCTCCGCACAGTTGAGTAGGGCTGAAAAAGCTGATGAAATCAGTGTAGTAGAGCCCACTCAACCACTGCGTCTTGCTCGACAATCCAAAGACAATTGAGAGGCTAGGACTTTTGTCCCAGACTCGAGACAGAGGGAGATTGTATGAAATCTTATCAAGAATCTATTTTTGGTACTTTTAAAGGACAGGATGTCTTAGCCTACACCTTTGAAAATGAGCTAGGCTATCGCTTCAAGGTCATGAACTATGGCGCAACGATTTTAGAATATCGGACGCCGGATAAAAATGGTGATTTTGCCAATATTATTTTAGGCTTTGATCGTTTTGAGGATTATGTTGGCAATAGTCCTAAGCATGGGGCCAGCGTGGGACCAGTTGCAGGGCGGATTGCAAAGGCTAGCTTTGAGCTGAATGGGCAGTCCTATCAGCTAGAAGTTAATAATGGTCAGAATTGCAATCACAGTGGCTCTACTGGCTGGGACGGTGTGATTTTCCAGACAGAGGAAGTCACAAACGAGGGCGTCACATTTTACACAGAGCGCCCAGATGGGACGGGCGGTTTTCCTGGAAATTTAAAAATCTGGATTTCCTATTACTTATCGGAAAAAGGGGAGATTGAGATTTCCTATCAGGTTCAGACAGATCAGGATAGTTTGGTCAATCCGACCAACCACAGCTATTTCAATCTGTCAGGTAATTTTAGTCAGCCGATTGATCAGCATGTCCTCCAGCTGCATACCAAAGGGGTGTATCCGATTGCTCCTGACGGCGTGCCAGCAAAAGAAGTGGATGCGAATCGCGGCTTTGTCAAAGGCCTACAAACAGGTCTAGCGCTGAAAGAAATTTTTGCAGATCCAGACGAGCAAATTCAGGTCGTGTCAGGGCTGGATCATCCCTTTGCTCTAGATAAAGAGCAGGAAGAGGCAGGTTGCCTTTATGATGCGGCATCAGGTCGTTACCTAACTTTCCGTACAGATGCTCCTTGTGTCGTGACTTATTCGGCAAATTTTGTCGATGAGTCAGTTATCATCAATGGACAGCCAATGATTCAGCATAATGGTCTGGCGTTGGAGGCACAGGCCTTGCCTGATGCGATTCATAGTGACTTGAAAGATCAGGTCATTCTCAAGGCAGGAAGCCTCTTCACCAGCACCACCGTTTATTTTGCAGGTGTGAAATAAATACTAAATTTGCTTCATTTGAAGTGTATCTCACATGGCGATATCAGCCTCAGATACAAGAAAACGGCAGAATCCCCCTCTGCCGTTTTTACTATTTATTTTATTGGTTATCTAAGTCTTGTGGTTGGAAAAATTGATTGTAACGCTCTTCGTCTTCTTGGTTATCACGGATAACTTTTGCAAGAGTGAATGAAGAAGAAATCAGTCCGACAGAACCCATGAGATAGTATCCTTTAACCATCAAAGGCTCTTTCAAGGTATAGAGGCCGACGAGAACAAGAGTTACAAAGAAGGCGAATGAGCCCCAAGCCATAAACATAAAGGCTGGTGTATTCCGATAAGTTTTCTTTTTAAGGTTGTTCATATCTAAAATCTCCTTTTCGATTTTTTTCATTGTATCATGAGTTTTTGAGACAGTCAATGAAATAGAGGCTATTTTAATCAGACTGAACAATTCATATTAGTTTGTGTCATCTTAGTAAGATGTTTAAAAGTATTTTATTTTTTAAAAAATATTTTTTCTTTAAGCAAATTTTAAGATAAGGACGTTATACTAATACCATCAAATGAAGACCTCCTAACTTTATTTGATAGAAATCCTAAAACTTTTTCATAATAATCTCCCATAAGAGCCACCAAATTCGGTGGCTTTTTTTGTGCTCAGAAGCGGGTCGGATTGCTTCCTCTGCCTTATTTTTTGCTATAATAGTTCTATGAGTAGAATTTTAGATAATGAATTAATGGGGGATGAGGAGCTAGTAGAACGTACTCTTCGTCCTCAGTATTTACGAGAATATATCGGTCAGGATAAGGTCAAGGATCAGCTGAAGATTTTTATCGAAGCGGCTAAATTGCGGGATGAGGCCTTGGATCATGCCTTGCTTTTTGGACCTCCGGGTCTAGGAAAGACGACCATGGCCTTCGTCATCGCCAACGAACTCGGTGTGAATATCAAGCAGACTTCTGGTCCGGTCATTGAAAAGGCTGGTGATTTGGTGGCCATTCTCAATGATTTGGAACCGGGCGATGTCCTCTTTATCGATGAGATTCACCGTTTGCCTATGGCGGTAGAGGAAGTGCTCTACAGCGCTATGGAAGACTTTTACATCGACATTATGATTGGAACTGGCGAAACCAGTCGCAGCGTCCATCTGGAATTGCCACCTTTCACTCTGATTGGGGCGACTACTCGGGCAGGCATGCTGTCCAATCCTCTGCGGGCTCGTTTTGGGATTACCGGTCACATGGAGTATTATGAAGCCAGCGACCTGACCGAAATCGTCGAGCGGACGGCAGAGATTTTTGAGATGGATATTACCCACGAGGCTGCTCGAGAGCTGGCTTTACGTAGCCGGGGCACGCCGCGGATTGCCAATCGTCTGCTCAAGCGGGTGCGGGACTACGCCCAGATTATGGGGAATGGTCTGGTTGATGCTCAGATCACAGACAAGGCCTTATCCATGCTGGACGTGGATCGAGAAGGGCTGGACTATGTGGATCAGAAAATCCTACGAACCATGATTGAAGTTTATGGGGGTGGTCCAGTCGGATTGGGGACACTTTCAGTCAATATTGCTGAGGAGCGTGAAACGGTGGAGGACATGTATGAGCCTTACCTGATTCAGAAGGGCTTTGTCATGCGGACTCGGACTGGGCGCGTGGCAACTCGTAAAGCCTATGAGCACCTAGGATATGAGTATATGAAGGAATGATGACCGATCAAGAGATTTTAGAGAGGCTGGGTCAGGATCAGGATATTCGAGCGATTTTGGAAATAATCCGCAGTCTGCAGCTAGAGGATTCTTGGCTGGCTGCGGGCAGTATCAGAAATTTTATCTGGAATATCTTGTCTGGCAAGTCGGGCTTTGATGCTGAAACAGATGTGGATGTCATATTCTTTGATCCAACTGTGTCCTATGAGAAAACTTTGCAGCTGGAGATGGAGCTGAGAAAAGCTTTTCCCGCTTATTCTTGGGAGCTAAAAAATCAAGTTTATATGCATATTCATAGTCCCAACACCCGGTCCTATACTAGCTCGAAAGATGCCATGAGCAAGTATCCTGAGTGCTGCACGGCTATCGGTCTTCGATTGCTGGAAAATGACAAGCTAGAGCTTTTTGCGCCCTATGGCTTGGCAGATATTCGAGCATTTCAGGTGCGGCCGACACCACATTTTTTGGCGGATACAGAGCGAAAGAAGCTTTATAAGCAAAGAATTCGTAAGAAAAACTGGCAGGCTAAATGGCCACAATTAAGTTTTGAAACTCTTTCTGAAGAAAAGTAAAGTTGAATCTGGTGCAAGCTAGATTGAGTGGCTTATCGCCTAAATGACCTGCACTCTGAAACTCAGACACAAAAGCTAACGGTATAATTAGCTGTTTTTCAGAGTCCGCTTCCGCTGTCACAGAATAATCGAGAAAGCTCCGCAGTTTTCTTTTTATTCTGGTATAATAGATCTATGAAGAAAATTGTATTTGTTTGTTTAGGAAATATCTGCCGCAGTCCGATGGCAGAGTTTGTTATGAAAAGTCTGACCGATGACCTACATATTGAGAGCCGTGCGACGTCCAGCTGGGAGCATGGCAACCCTATACATCAGGGAACTCAGGCTATTTTTAAGAAACATGCGATTTCTTATGACAAAGGAAAGACTTCTCAGCAGATTTCAGCGCAAGATTTTGCAGAATTTGATTATATCATCGGTATGGATGAAGCCAATATTCGAGATTTGAAGAAAATGGCGCCAGCGGATTTTCAGGATAAAATCTACCAGTTTGCCGATATCGGTGTTCCGGATCCTTGGTACACGGGTGATTTCGATGAGACTTATGAGCTGATTTTGGCTGGTTGCCACAAGTGGCTAGAACGCTTAAATGGATGAAAATGGATAAAATAAAAGAATTTTACGATAAATATAAAATCTATCTGACCCGTCAGAATCTAGAAATCCTAGCAGTAACTGTGATTGCCTTGTCAGCAATTTTAGTGTTTACCTCCAATATCCCTAGTAAGGGTGCGCTAACGTTGGATCAAGGTAAAATAAAATATGAAGGCAGTCTAGTTCACGGAAAAATGAATGGCGAAGGTACCCTGACTTTTAAAAATGGAGATAGCTATAAAGGGCATTTCAAAAATGGTACTTTTGATGGTAAGGGTACTTTTACATCGAAGGCTGGTTGGAAATATGAAGGTGAATTTGCCAACGGTCAGGCCAATGGTAAAGGAAAACTGACGACAGAAAGTAATGTCGTCTATGAAGGAACGTTCAAGCAAGGAATTTATCAAAATGCGCATTAGATGGTTTTCACTGGTTCGGATTACTGGACTGGTCTTGGTGTTACTCTATCATTACTTTCAGGGAGTTTTTCCTGGAGGTTTTATTGGAGTGGACATCTTTTTCACTTTTTCAGGATTTTTGATTACTTCATTATTGATTGATGAGTTTACAAGAAGTCGGACGATTGATATTATGGGCTTTCTGAAACGGCGCTTTTATCGTATCGTTCCTCCGCTCGTTTTTATGATTTTGGTCATCATGCCCTTTACTTTATTGATCCGTCGGGACTTTGTAGCAGGTATCGGGACGCAGATTTCAGCTGCTCTTGGTTTTGTGACCAATTTTTATGAAATGATGTCGGGTGGCAGTTATGAAAGCCAGTTTGTACCGCATTTGCTGATTCACACTTGGAGTTTAGCACTGGAAGTGCATTACTATATCCTCTGGGGCTTAGCTGCTTGGGGCATTAGCAAGATTAGCAAGTCAGTTGCTCAATATCGGGGACTGATTTCTCTGAGTTCGGCTGCTCTGTTTTTGTTCAGCTTCTTGGCCATGTTTATCGGCGCCTTTTTCAGCAAGAATTATTCCAATATTTATTTCTCAAGTTTGACCCATGTCTTTCCTTTCTTTGCGGGAACGGTGCTCGCGACTTTCTCTGGAGTCGGAAATGTGGGCGTTCAGATGAAGAAACTGGAAGAAAAGGTCGAAATCAAGCAAGTCTTGATCGCTTTAGCTGGCAGTTTTGTTCTTCTTATTTTGCTCAGCTTTATTTTGAAATTTGACAGCTTGTGGACTTATTTATTTGGTTTCTTGATTTCAACACTTCTGGCTTGTGTCATGATAGCAGCAACCCGCATCTTGCACGATAAATTGCCAAATATTAAGGAGCCTAGTCCTCTCAACTTTATTGCAGATACTAGCTACGGTGTTTACCTCTTCCATTGGCCTTTCTATATTATTTTTACTCAGTTGATGAGCAATGGATGGGCTGTGCTTTTGACTACAATCTTGAGTTTTGGTTTCGCGGCTCTTTCCTTCTATATCTTAGAGCCGACTTTAGCTGGACGGAAGCCTCGGATTTTTGGCAAGGATATGAATGTAACATCCATCACCAAGCCGATTTTCTACAGTTTCATTCCGCTGACATTTATCTTGCTTATTATCACCGTCACGGCTCCGTCTGTGGGTGCCTTTGAGGAAAGCCTGATTGTCAATGCTTTGAATCAAGCCGATACGAAAATGCAGACAACCCGTAAGCACGCAGACCAAAAAACTGCGACAAATTATAACGTGGCAGAGGGAACAACTGTTATTGGTGATTCTGTCACTTTGCGCTCTGCTGAATGGATCCAAGAGGCTATACCTGACGCTCAAGTCGATGCAGTTGTTAGTCGTAATTTAGTGTCTGGTCTGGAATTTTTCAAGAACGATATTGCTAACCAAACACTGCTTCAAAACGTCGTCTTGGCATTGGGAACCAATCCAGTTGACAATTATGAAGAATTGCTGGATCAGTATATCGAGCTCTTGCCAAAAGGCCATCGCTTGATTTTAGTCACGCCATATGATGGCCGGACAGCCAATGATCCAAGTAGTATTCCTGTTAAGATGCGACAATACGAACTTGAACTTGCTAAGAAATACGACTTTGTATATGTAGCAGACTGGTATCAGGTAGCGATTAACAATCCGCAGATTTGGATTGGAACAGACTATGTCCATTATGGGGCAGATTCAGAGTCTATGGCAGAGGGAGGTAAACTCTACTCTAACATGTTGAAAGAAGCCTTGGTTGCCGCTTCAAGTGGCAGTGTTAAGCCATAAAACTAGCTCGGTTATTTAGCCGAGCTCATTTTATAACAAAAAAGAAAGCGCTAACACATTTTTAGAGAAAAGTATGTGAAATTTTCGAAAATAATATAGAGACTTTTGTAAAAAAGCCTGAAATATCAGTGTTTAAAAAATAATCCATAAAAAGTTTGTGAACTTTTGTTGAAAGTGTTTACAAATTTGTGGGAATAGAGTATAATTATATTGTGAAATAATTAACAAAGGTTAAAGTCTTCATTTAACCTTTTGGCAGAAACCATTGGAGGACTATAATGGCTGATAAGAAGAAAACTGTTGAACAAGAAGATAAAGTGCTAGCGGCAGAAAAACATGTTGACGAGCTTGTGCAAAAAGGTCTCCTAGCTCTTGAAGAAATGAGAAAACTAAATCAAGAGCAAGTAGATTACATCGTAGCAAAAGCTTCAGTTGCAGCTCTTGATGCGCACGGTACCCTTGCTCAACATGCAGTTGAAGAAACTGGTCGCGGTGTATTTGAAGACAAGGCAACGAAAAACCTTTTTGCCTGTGAGCACGTTGTCAACAATATGCGCGGTGTTAAAACTGCTGGTGTTATCGAAGATGATCCTGTTACTGGTTTGACTAAGATTGCTGAGCCTGTCGGAGTTGTTTGTGGTATCACTCCAACGACTAACCCAACATCAACAGCAATTTTCAAATCCTTGATTGCCTTGAAGACACGTAACCCAATCGTTTTTGCCTTCCACCCATCTGCTCAAGAATCATCTGCTCACGCAGCGCAAATCGTTCGTGACGCAGCTATCGCAGCTGGTGCACCAGAAAACTGTGTGCAATGGATTACAGAACCATCTATGGAAGCAACAGCGGCTTTGATGAACCACGATGGTATTGCAACAATCCTTGCAACTGGTGGTAACGCCATGGTTAAGGCTGCCTACTCTTGCGGAAAACCAGCTCTTGGGGTTGGTGCCGGAAACGTACCAGCTTACATCGAAAAATCTGCTGACCTTCGCCAAGCAGCTCATGATATCGTAATGTCTAAATCATTTGACAATGGTATGGTCTGCGCATCTGAGCAAGCGGTGATTATTGACAAGGAAGTTTATGACGAATTTGTAGAGGAATTCAAGTCATACCACACTTATTTTGTAAACAAAAAAGAAAAAGCTCTTCTTGAAGAATTCTGCTTTGGTGCTAAAGCAAACAGCAAAAACTGTGCTGGTGCTAAACTGAATGCAAACATCGTTGGTAAACCAGCTGCATGGATTGCTGAACAAGCAGGCTTTAAAGTACCAGAAGGTACAAACATCTTGGCTGCAGAATGTGCGGAAGTAGGTCCAAATGAGCCATTGACTCGCGAAAAATTGTCACCAGTTATCGCTGTCTTGAAAGCTGAAGATAGAGAAGACGGTCTTAAAAAAGCTCGTCAAATGGTTGAATTTAACGGACTTGGTCACTCAGCAGCTATCCATACAAAAGACGAAGAATTGGCTAAACGCTTTGGTACTGAAATCAAAGCGATGCGGATTATCTGGAACTCTCCATCTACTTTCGGTGGTATCGGGGACGTATATAATGCCTTCATCCCATCATTAACACTTGGATGTGGTTCATACGGACGTAACTCAGTTGGTGATAACGTGAGCGCTATTAACCTTCTAAACATCAAGAAAGTAGGGAAACGTAGAAATAATATGCAATGGTTTAAAGTTCCTTCAAAAATTTACTTCGAACGCAATTCTATCCAATACCTTCAAACATGTGAAGATATTGAACGCGTTATGATTGTTACAGATAAATCGATCGAAAAACTTGGCTTTGTTCAACGTGTTATTGATCAATTGAACGCACGTAGCAACCGTGTAACGATTCAAGTCTTCTCAGATGTTGAACCAGATCCAGACATCACAACTGTAGAACGTGGTGCGGAAGTGATGAAAGCATTTGAACCAGATACAATTATCGCTCTTGGTGGTGGTTCTCCAATGGACGCGGCCAAAGTAATGTGGCTCTTCTACGAACAACCAGAAATCGACTTCCGTGACTTGGTTCAAAAATTCATGGATATCCGTAAACGTGCCTTCCGCTTCCCATCACTTGGTAAGAAAGCGAAATACATCGGTATTCCAACGACTTCAGGTACAGGTTCAGAAGTAACACCATTTGCTGTTATCTCTGATAAGAAAAACAACCGCAAATACCCATTGGCTGACTACTCATTGACACCAACTATTGCCATTGTTGACCCTGCTTTGGTTGAGTCAGTTCCAGACTTCATCGCTGCTGATACAGGTATGGACGTCTTGACTCACGCGACTGAAGCCTATACTTCAAACTTTGCTAACGACTACACAGACGGTATTGCGCTTCAAACCATCAAGCTTGTCTTTGAATGGTTGGAAAAATCTGTTAAGACAGCTGACCCAGAAGCACGTGAAAAAATGCATAATGCGTCTACAATGGCTGGTATGGCCTTCGCCAATGCCTTCCTTGGTATGAGCCACTCAATGGCTCACAAGATTGGTGGTGTTCACCATACTGTTCACGGACGTACAAATGCAATCTTGCTTCCATACGTCATCCGTTACAATGGTACTCGCCCATCTAAGACAACTACATGGCCTAAGTACAACTACTGGAAAGCTGATGAGAAATTCCAAGACATCGCGAAAATGCTTGGCTTGCCTCACTCAACTCCAGAAGAAGCAGTTGAAGCTTATGCCAAAGCAGTTTACGATCTTGGTGAAGCAGTTGGAATCACAATGAACTTCAAAGGTTTCGGAATCGATGAAAAAGTTTGGAAAGACAGCTTGCATGAAATTGCTCTTCTAGCTTATGAAGACCAATGTTCACCTGCAAACCCACGCTTGCCAATGGTAGCTGACATGGAAGAAATCATGGCAGATGCTTACTATGGTTACGGAGAACGTCCAGGACGTCGTAAATAATATAATCTGAATCCCTCACTAAATGAGGGATTTTTCTTTCTTTAAAATGTATGAAATAGACGACTTTCTAAAAACTAGGGAAAAGATAGGCTAGAAAGCTCTTTTGAAACTAGTTTCAAAAAGAAAAAGAATCATAGCAAAAACAGAAACTAAATTCTTAATATTGCAAAGGATTGAAAAAGGAAAGGTGCTGTGCTATTATTTTTGTAAGGGTTTACAAAAATAATAGTGTTGGAGGATGAGATGCGCAATCCAGATTTATTAGCAGAAGCAAAGGATTACAGAGGCAGAGATGAAGTTCCAGCGGATTTTGATACTTTTTGGGATCGTCAGATTAACAGTTTGAGTGGCTTGCCGGACTATCAGCTGATTGAAAAAGACTTTCAAATCGCTGGGGTGACCTGCTATGAGCTAGTTTTTGAGGGGACGAATCAGGGGCAAACCTATGCCCGTATGGTCCTTCCCAGATCGAGTAAAAAAGTTCCGATTATCTTTCATTTCCACGGTTATATGGGGCGTGGCTGGGATTGGTCCGATATGCTAGCTTATACGGTTGCTGGCTATGGTGTTGTATCTATGGATGTACGCGGTCAGTCAGGCTATTCCTTGGATGGAGGAGCGCCTGTAAGGGGCAATACGGTCAAGGGTCAGATTATCCGTGGGGCAGTGGATGGACCAGAGCGTCTCTTTTATAAGGATGTCTATCTAGATATTTACAGCTTGGTTGAGATTGTGGCGAGTTTGGACTTTGTGGACGAGGAGCGTTTATCCAGTTATGGTGCTTCTCAGGGCGGAGCCTTGGCTTTGGTGGCAGCGGCTCTCAATCCGCGCATTAAGCAGACAGTGGCTATCTATCCTTTCTTGTCAGACTTCCGGAGGGTACTGGAGATTGGCAATACCAGCGAGGCCTATGATGAGCTTTTTCGGTATTTTAAATTCCACGACCCTTTCCACGAAACGGAGGATGAGATTATTCAGACCTTGTCCTATATCGATGTGAAAAATATGGCTCACCGCATTCAAGGGCGGGTGCGGATGATAACAGGACTGGCTGACGATGTTTGCTATCCGATTACCCAGTTTGCGATTTACAACCGGCTGGAGTGTAGTAAGGAGCACCATCTCATGCCAGAGTACGAGCATGAAGCCATGAATGTATATGTCAATGATAGGGTCTTCAACTGGCTTTGTGGTTCAAAGATTGACCATCCTTCTTTGCTGGAAGCTTTTAAAGACTGGTAAAAATGGATAGTAGTAAGAAAGAAACTAAGCCTGAGATTAGCATAATCTCAGGCTTTTTATGATAAATATTCAAAAATCTATAGTAACTTTTTTGTAGAAACACTTCTAATCCTGAAAGTAGTTTCAGCTTTTAAGAAAGGAAGTCGGTTTTTAGAAACTAAAATCTAAATCTCAAAACTTATTGAAAGCGCTTTACTTTTTGTATATAATGACATTATAAAAAGAACGGAGAAAACATAGAAAAAGGAGAGATTATTTATGTCACAGATTAGCAAAGATCAATTAATTGCAAAAATCAAAGATGGCATTATCGTTTCCTGTCAAGCTCTGCCTCATGAACCCCTCTATACGGAGGCTGGTGGGGTCATCCCTCTATTGGTCAAGGCGGCTGAAGAGGGCGGAGCGGTTGGTATTCGAGCTAACAGCGTGCGAGACATCAAGGAGATTAAGGAAGTAACCAAGCTCCCGATTATCGGGATTATCAAACGGGACTATCCGCCACAGAAGCCTTTTATCACTGCGACTATGCGGGAAGTGGATGAGTTGGCTGCCCTTGATATCGAGGTCATCGCTCTGGACTGCACCCAGCGAGAACGCTATGATGGTTTGAAGATTGAGGACTTTATCCGCCAAGTCAAGGAGAAATATCCGCAGCAACTACTGATGGCCGACATCAGTACCTTTGAAGAAGGCATGGCAGCTGTAGCAGCTGGTGTTGATTTTGTCGGTACAACCTTATCAGGCTACACCTCCTACAGTCCTAAGGTAGACGGACCAGACTTTGAACTGGTCAAGAAGCTTTGTGATGCGGGAGTAGATGTGATTGCTGAGGGCAAGATTCACTATCCAGATCAGGCCAAGCAAATCCATGATTTAGGTGTCCGCGGTATTGTAGTAGGCGGAGCTATTACTCGACCAAAAGAAATCACCGAGCGTTTCGTTGCAGCAGTAAAATAAAGTGAGGTAAAGCAATGACGACCTTAAAGTTAAATAAGCTCTACAAAAAATATCCTAATAGTGATTTCTACTCTGTAGAAAATTTCGACTTGCAAATCAAAGATAAGGAATTTATCGTCTTTGTTGGCCCTTCTGGATGTGGGAAATCGACAACCTTGCGTATGATTGCGGGATTGGAGGACATCACTGAGGGCGAGCTCTATATCGATGAGACACTAGTCAATGATATTGCTCCCAAGGATCGTGATATTGCCATGGTTTTCCAGAACTATGCCCTCTATCCACACATGACAGTCTATGACAACATGGCTTTCGGATTGAAACTGCGCAAGTACAGCAAGGAAGATATCGACAAACGGGTGCAAGAAGCAGCTGAAATCCTTGGTTTGAAAGAGTTTCTAGACCGCAAACCAGCGGACTTGTCTGGTGGTCAACGTCAACGGGTAGCTATGGGACGGGCCATCGTCCGAGATGCCAAGGTCTTCCTGATGGATGAGCCTTTGTCAAACTTGGATGCTAAATTGCGTGTGTCCATGCGTGCTGAGATTGCCAAAATCCACCGCCGTATCGGAGCGACTACTATCTACGTTACCCACGACCAAACCGAGGCAATGACCTTGGCCGACCGCATTGTTATCATGTCAGCGACGAAAAATGAAGCAGGCACGGGAACTATCGGTCGAATCGAGCAAGTCGGAACTCCGCAAGAGCTTTACAATGAACCAGCGAATAAGTTTGTTGCAGGCTTCATCGGCAGTCCAGCTATGAACTTCTTTGAAGTGATGGTATCTGGTCATCAACTGACTGATGGTGATCAACTCAATCTTACCCTGACAGGTGGTCAAGAGAAGCTTTTGACAGAAAAAGGCTACCAAGGTAAGAAAGTCATCTTGGGTATCCGACCAGAGGATATCTCAGCGGACTTGATTGTAGAGGATACTTTCCCTGGCGATGTAGTAGATGCGGAAGTTGTCGTGTCAGAGTTGCTGGGTAGTGACTCAGTGCTCTACTGTAAGGTGGGCAGCCAAGAGTTTTCAGCCAAGGTAGATGCTTCTAATTATCTGGAGCCAGGTTCGAAGCTTCGATTCACCTTCAAACTACCTAAAAGTCATCTGTTTGATAGTGAGACTCAAAAACGAATTACTTTGTAAAACAACCTAAAATGAACTGACTGACTTTATTTTAGGATAAAAGAAAGGTCACAGAGAAGGAGTGATTGTACTTTTAAAAGTTTAGGATTTTAATCAAATATAGGTGGACGCTTGTCCAGAGAATAACACAGGAAAAACGAGGCTGGGGCGCCTAATGAAAGAGGTCCGTCCCACTCTCCAATAGGCAGGTAAAAGCTGTTTAGGTCAGCTTGGCATCTTAATTTTAAAGGAGAAAAACAAATGAAAATGAAGAAATTGCTTTGTTCATTGGTAGCAGGAGCTGCAGTTCTTACGTTAGCAGCTTGTAGCGGTGGTGGTAGCTCAAATAAAGCAGCTAGCTCTGGAGATAAATCTGGTAAGACAGAGATTACTTGGTGGGCATTCCCAGTCTTTACTCAAGAAAAAGCTAATGACGGTGTAGGAACTTATGAAAAATCCATCATTGAAGCATTTGAAAAAGCAAATCCAGATATTCATGTCAACTTGGAAACAATCGACTTCAAGTCAGGTCCAGAAAAAATTACGACAGCTATCGAGGCTGGAACAGCGCCAGACGTACTCTTCGATGCACCAGGCCGGATTATTCAATACGGTAAAAATGGTAAGTTGGCAGACTTGAACGACCTCTTCACAGATGATTTCGTCAAAGATGTTAACAACGACAATATTATCCAAGCCAGCAAGGCTGGAGACAAAGCTTATATGTATCCAATCAGCTCTGCTCCATTCTACATGGCAATGAATAAGAAAATGTTGGAAGATGCTGGTGTCCTCAACCTAGTTAAAGAAGGCTGGACAACAGATGACTTTGAAAAAGTTTTGAAAGCGCTTAAAGACAAGGGTTATACACCTGGCTCTCTCTTCAGTAACGGTCAAGGTGGTGACCAAGGAACTCGTGCCTTCATCGCTAACCTCTACGGTGGATCTGTTACAGACGAAAAAGTAACTAAATATACAACTGATGATCCGAAATTTGTCAAAGGTCTTGAAAAAGCAGTGAGCTGGATCAACAATGGCCTCATGATGAACGGTTCTCAATACGATGGCGGAGCAGACATCCAAAACTTCGCTAACGGTCAAACTTCTTACACTGTACTTTGGGCACCAGCACAAAATGGTATCCAAGCTAAATTGTTAGAAGCAAGTAAAGTAGAAGTAGTAGAAGTACCATTCCCATCAGACTCAGGTAAACCAGCCCTTGAATACCTTGTAAATGGTTTTGCAGTCTTTAACAACAAAGACGACAAGAAAGTAGAAGCAGCCAAGAAATTTGTGAAATTCATCGCTGATGACAAAGAATGGGGACCTAAGAACGTTGTTCGTACAGGTGCTTTCCCAGTTCGTACATCTTTTGGTAAACTCTATGATGACAAGCGTATGGAAACAATCAGTGGCTGGACTAAATACTACTCACCATACTACAACACCATTGATGGATTTGCAGAAATGAGAACACTCTGGTTCCCAATGTTACAATCTGTATCTAATGGAGATGAAAAAGTTGAACCTGCTTTGAAGACATTTACTGAAAAAGCAAACGAAACGATTACTAAAAAATAAGCAAGTTTAAAATCCGCCCCTTTTTCTGTTGTCAGTCTCTAAAAATGGAAAAAGGGGTATTTTGTTAGAAAATCTTGAAAGAGGGGTACCTCATTGTGAAAGTCAATAAAATCAGAATGAAAGAAACCCTAATATCATATGCGTTTTTAGCTCCAATTCTTATATTCTTTACAGTATTTGTTTTGGCGCCTATGATAATGGGATTTATCACTAGTTTCTTTAATTATACAATGACTTCATTTACATTCGTTGGGTTTGATAACTACATTCGGATGTTCAATGATCCAGTTTTTGTTAAGTCACTCATTAATACAGTCATTATTGTAATCGGCTCTGTGCCGGTAGTTGTGCTCTTCTCTTTGTTTGTGGCTTCGCAGACCTATGAGATGAATGCTGTTTCTCGCTCCTTTTACCGTTTCGTCTTCTTCCTACCGGTTGTTACAGGTAGTGTTGCCGTGACAGTCGTGTGGAAGTGGATCTACGATCCGCTATCTGGTATTTTGAACTTTGTTTTGAAATCTGGCCATATCATCAACCAAAACATTTCTTGGTTGGGAGACAAACAGTGGGCCTTAGCTGCTATTATTGTTATTTTGCTGACAACATCTGTCGGTCAGCCCATCATTCTCTATATCGCAGCTATGGGAAACATTGACAATTCTCTAGTTGAGGCTGCGCGTGTGGATGGGGCGACAGAGATGCAAGTTTTTTGGAAAATCAAATGGCCGAGCCTTTTGCCAACGACACTTTATATCGCTATTATCACAACTATTAACTCATTCCAATGTTTCGCCTTGATTCAGTTGTTGACATCAGGTGGGCCAAACTATTCAACGAGTACGCTTATGTACTATCTATATGAAAAAGCCTTCAAGCTATCTGAATATGGCTATGCAAACACTATGGGAGTCTTTCTGGCGATTATGATTGCGATTATCAGTTTCGCCCAGTTCAAGATTCTCGGTAACGATGTGGAATATTAAAGAAAGGAGCAGGATATGAAACCAAAAAAATTTAATTCATTTAAAGTGTTCTCATCTGTTATTTTAGCACTTTTGACCGTGCTCTTTGTCTTTCCATTCTACTGGATTCTGACTGGAGCTTTTAAATCTCAGCCGGATACAATTATGATTCCGCCTCAATGGTGGCCACAAAACCCGACAACAGAGAACTTCCAGCAATTAGCCGTTCAAAACCCAGCTTTACAATGGATGTGGAACAGTGTCTTCATTTCTCTTGCGACTATGTTCTTGGTTTGTGCGACGTCATCCCTAGCTGGTTATGTTTTGGCTAAGAAACGCTTTTATGGGCAACGGATTCTCTTTGCTATCTTTATCGCGGCTATGGCCTTGCCTAAGCAGGTTGTCCTAGTACCTCTAGTGCGGATTGTCAATTTCATGGGAATCCACGATACCCTTTGGGCGGTTATTTTGCCTTTAGTTGGCTGGCCTTTCGGGGTCTTCCTCATGAAGCAGTTTAGTGAAAATATCCCGACAGAGCTTCTGGAATCAGCTAAGATTGACGGTTGTGGTGAAATCCGGACTTTCTGGAGTGTAGCTTTTCCTATCGTCAAACCCGGCTTTGCTGCTCTGGCTATCTTCACCTTTATCAATACTTGGAATGACTACTTCATGCAGCTCGTAATGTTGACCTCGCGGAACAATCTGACGATTTCGTTAGGGGTTGCGACCATGCAGGCTGAGATGGCAACCAACTACGGTCTGATTATGGCTGGTGCTGCTTTGGCGGCGGTGCCAATCGTAGCAGTCTTCCTCATCTTCCAAAAATCCTTCACCCAAGGGATTACTATGGGAGCTGTCAAAGGATAAGGCACTCAATAGAGGAAATAAAACTATGATTTTTGATGATTTAAAAAATGTGACTCGTTACAAGGGCCTTCATCCGAACCTGGATAAAGCGATTGATTATCTCTATGAGCACCGCAAAGACAGCTTTGACTTGGGACGCTATGAAGTGGATGGAGATAAGGTCTTTCTCTTGGTCCAGGAAAATACCCTTAATCAAGAAGCCAATGATCAATTTGAATATCATAAAAAATATGCAGATTTTCATCTGCTAGTAGCAGGGCATGAGTATTCGGCCTATGGTAGCCAGGTGGTCGATGAGGCAGTGGCATTTGATGAAGAGGCGGATATCGGCTTTGTTCATTGTCAAAATCGCTATCCCCTCTTGTTGGGTTACCATAATTTTGCGATTTTCTTTCCAGGAGAGGCTCATCAGCCGAATGGCTATGCGGGTCTGGAAGAAAATGTCATAAAGTATCTTTTTAAAGTGTTAATAGACTAGCCCTAGGTGAGCGAAATTTTTGAATGCGCAAGGCTAGCAGAGAAAGGAGAGACTTATGTCAGATAAGGGAACAGGACTCATCAGAGCTATATTTGATACGGATAATTTTTTCATGCAAATCTGTGAGAAAATCCTAGATTTGATGACGGTCAATCTCCTCTTTCTCTTGTCTTGCCTGCCCTTGGTGACGATTGGGGTTGCCAAGATCAGCCTCTATCAAACACTTTTTGAAATCAAGGGAAACCGTCGGGTAAAAGTAATCAGAACTTACACTCGAATCTTTCGAGAAAATTGGAAGCAAGGGCTCAAACTGGGCTTGCTGGAATTGGCTTTAGTCGGTATCAGTCTCTTTGACCTCCTGCTTTTTCGGACGCAGGAAGCCCTGCCTTTCCAAGTTTTAAAGGCGGTTTGTTTTGGAATTATTATTTTTACAATCCTGCTTTCTCTTTGCGTCTATCCCTTGGCTGGTAAGTTTCTCATGTCTTTTAGAGACCTTTTACAGACCAGCCTAGTGATTGTAAGTCTGAATTTTCCTTGGTTCTTTGTTATGATGGCGGTTATAGCTGCGCTCCTTGTCATCATCTACAGCTCAGGCTTTGTGTTGCTGTTAGGGTTTTCCCTCTTTGCCTTTATCGGCTTTGCAGGTCTGGCTTTTTTGCAGCTTCCTATTTTGGAAAAAATCTTCGCTAAATATAGCAGTCTATAATCTAGAATTAGTACATTTGGAGAAAATTTGAAAATGAAAGATTTAAAGAAATATCACGGTGTCATCCCAGCTTTTTATGCTTGTTATGACGAGGAGGGTGAAATCAGCCCGGAGCGGACTCGCGCTTTGGTGGAGTATTTCATCGACAAGGGTGTGCAAGGTCTCTATGTCAACGGCTCATCAGGCGAATGTATCTACCAGAGCGTGGCCGACAGAAAAGTAATTTTGGAAGAAGTAATGAAAGTTGCTAAGGGCAAACTGACTATTATTGCTCACGTGGCCTGCAATAACACTAAGGACAGTATCGAGTTGGCAAAACATGCGGAAGCTCTAGGAGTTGATGCCATTGCGGCTATTCCGCCGATTTATTTCCGTCTGCCAGAATACTCTGTCGCTCAGTACTGGAATGATATCAGTGCGGCTGCCCCACATACTGATTTTGTGATTTATAATATTCCGCAATTGGCTGGTGCAGCGCTGACTCCGAGTCTTTATAAGGAAATGCTCAAGAATGAGCGCGTGATTGGGGTAAAAAATTCCTCTATGCCCGTTCAGGATATCCAGACTTTTGCAGCACTTGGCGGCAGTGACCATTTGGTCTTTAACGGTCCAGATGAGCAGTTCTTGGGCGGTCGTCTTATGGGTGCAGCAGCTGGAATTGGTGGTACCTATGGGGCTATGCCAGAACTCTTCCTTAAACTGAATCAACTGATTGCAGACAAGGAACTGGAAAGAGCCAAAGAACTGCAGTTTGCCATTAACGACATTATCGGCAAGCTAACCAGTGCTCACGGCAATATGTATGCTGTTATCAAAGAAGTTCTCAAGCTCAACGAAGGACTGGCTATCGGCTCTGTCCGTGCTCCTTTGACACCAGTCGTAGAAGCAGACCGTCCAGTCGTAGAAGCAGCAGCGGCCTTGATCCAAGAAACTAAGGAGCGCTTCCTCTAAAAGAAAGAAGGATGCTTATGGGAAATTATGTTACGATTGATATTGGCGGTACCAATATCAAATACGGCCTGATAGACGACCAAGAAACGCTAGTAGAAGCCCATGAAATACCTACGGAAGCCCATAAGGGTGGTCCAGAGATTATGCGTAAGGTTCAAAAGATAGTTGCAGACTATGCGCAGGCTGGCTCGATTGAGGGGATTTGTATCTCCTCAGCTGGTATGGTCGATCCAGACAAGGGTGAAATTTTCTATGCTGGTCCTCAGATTCCTAACTATGCTGGGACGCAATTTAAGAAAGTCTTGGAGGAGGAGTTTTCCATTCCTTGCGAGATTGAGAATGATGTCAA
The DNA here is from genome assembly GCF_963529205.1 of Streptococcus cristatus. Lineage (GTDB taxonomy): Bacteria > Bacillota > Bacilli > Lactobacillales > Streptococcaceae > Streptococcus > Streptococcus cristatus_O. The sequence continues at coordinate 32,062 of NZ_CAURYF010000024.1, forward strand.
TTGTGCCGGTCTGGCTGAGGTCATGTCTGGCCATGGTAAGGGAGCAAAAATTGCGGTCTGTCTAACGATTGGGACAGGGATTGGTGGCTGTCTAGTAGCGGATGGGCGAGTTTTTCACGGCTTTAGCAACTCAGCCTGCGAAGTAGGCTATCTGCACCTGCCGGACGGAGCCTTTCAGGATGTAGCTTCGACCACAGCCTTGGTTCAATATGTTGCTGACTTGCACGGAGAAGATCCCTCTCTCTGGAATGGTCGAAGGATTTTCAAAGAAGCGACCGAGGGCAATACCTTCTGTATCAAAGGAATTGACCGTATGGTAGGCTATCTGGGGCAGGGCATTGCCAATATCTGCTATGTCGTCAATCCAGAAATCGTCATCCTGGGCGGTGGTATTATGGGGCAAGAGGCCATTCTTCGACCGCGTATCCAAGCGGCTCTCAAGGATGCTCTGGTGCCGAGCATAGCTGAGAAGACCAAACTAGCCTTTGCCTATCACCAAAATACGGCAGGCATGTTCGGAGCCTACTACCACTTTAAAAATAAACATCAGTAATCCAAGCAAACCTGGGGAGTGACCTCGGGTTTCTTGCTTCTAGAAAAATAGCTTCTGTAGACGGCTAGACGATATTTTAGAAGGAATTGAAATGACAGGAAAAATTCGGTGGATAGAGCTAAATTTTCAAAAAATTTAACTTTGCCCACTTGTCTTTAGGAGTAGATTTAAAAGGTTGCCCAAGACTTTTAAGAAGTACCAGCCCTTTGAAGTTGAGCAGTCAGTAACCCATCAAGGAGTTAAAAATAAGGCCAGGATTTTTGTCCTAGCCTTTTATTGATGCCTACGGTAATAGCCGTTAAGTTTGTGATTTTCCCAGTAACTATTGAAGATTTTTTCCTTTCTCTCTCGGTCAATTTCTAGGAAAACGGCATAAAGTATGTCAATCATCAGCAGCATTGGGAACTGAGCTGAGATTCGTTGGATGAACTGAGGTTTACTTTGCATTGCAACTGGGATGATTTCTGAAAAGTCTTCTTTAATCAAATCAGGCTGGCCAGTGATTAATACGGTCTTGGCTCCCATGCCCTTGGCATCAATCAGGCTGTCAATAATGGATGGGGTTTGACCTGAAAGAGAAAAGCCGATAACTAGGCAGTTTTTGTCTAAAATGCTCGTTGTCCAAGCAAAGCCATCCGCATCTGTCAGAGCTTCACAAATAACCCCTAAGCGCATGAAGCGCAGTTTCATATCGCGAGCAACGAGCCCTGAGCTTCCCGTGCCAAAAAAATAGACACGATCCGCTTTTTCAATCAGCTGAGCTACGCGCTCCAATCTTTTTTCGTCAATCAAGTCCTCGGTTTGTTGCCGAATTTGAATATAGTTGCGTAGCACTTGGCGGGACGAATCATTTTTCAGATTTGTATGCTCCGTTTTGCTGATTTTCAGCTGTTGGAGATATTGGAAGTTGAACTCCCGATAGCCCTTAAAGCCACATTTTTTAGCAAAACGGGTCAAGGCCGCCTGTGAGATGTGCAAGGTTTGCGCTACTTCGAGGGAGGACAGATCCCCTTCTATATCGGTCGGATTCAAAAAATAGTCGGCAATCCGCTTTTCGACATCGGTCATAGTGTCGTAACAGCTTTCGATGATGGCCAAGATATTTTGCTGGTGTCTCATGATGGGTCACTTTCTTTGGTCAAAATAATAAAAACGTATTTTCATTATAACATAGTTTAGCGAAAATAAAGCGTTTACAAAACCAATAATTGTCATATCTGGCTTTCCATTAAAGTATGAGTAGACTGTAATCTCAACATTTACAGATATTATGACCGCCTTTTTCTGAAGAGGTATTTCCTAAAGTTTGCGTCGAATGAAAGAAAAAGTGATATAATTTACACAAGTAATGTTCCAAGTTTGGATCTGAAGCAAGGGAGATAGGAGCCACTGTCCATTGCAGCTTCCAATTCTTATTTTGGAAATCAGTAAAGCTAGATTGTGAGGTTTTTATGCGAATCAATGAACTAGGCCAGCCTATTGGAGAGGCTCTGCCAGATTTTAAGCCGGGGGACTTGCCTAACTTGGAGCGAATTGAAGGACAGTATGTTATTATCGAGCGGTTGTCCAAGGACAAGCATGGAGCAGATTTATACGAAGTATATGGTCCGGATTCACCTGCGGACATGTGGACCTATCTCTTTCAAAATGCTGCTCAGAGTCAGGAGGAGTGGGATAGTTTGCTAGATCGGATGCTGGCAGGACAGGACCGTTTCCACTATGCCATTGTGGACAAGGAGAGCGGCAAGGCGCTGGGAACCTTTGCTTTAATGAGAATTGACCGAGGCAATCGTGTGATTGAAGTAGGTGCTGTGACCTATTCACCGCAGCTGAAGCGCACCAGACTGGCTACAGAAGCCCAGTACTTACTGGCACGCTATGTCTTTGAAGAGCTGGAGTATCGCCGTTACGAATGGAAATGCGATGCACTCAATCAGCCCTCAAGGCGGGCAGCAGAGCGGCTGGGCTTTACCTACGAAGGTAGGTTCCGTCAGGCGGTCGTCTATAAGGGACGCAACCGAGATACCGACTGGCTCTCTATGATTGACAGTGATTGGCCTGCCGTTAAGACTCGTCTGGAGAAATGGCTGAGTCCAGACAATTTTGATGAAAAGGGACAGCAAATAAAAGCCTTGTCTGAGTTTTGATATTTGATTGAGTTGAAATCATAGGATTTCGACTCTTTTTACTTTTTAATTTTGATGAAAATGGAGAATTTTCTGATAAATTTTGATATAATAAAACGAACTACAGATAAAGGATGAGAGAGAATGACCTTAGTTTATCAATCAACACGCGATGAAAAGAATAAAGTAACAGCCAGCCAGGCGATTCTGCAAGGTTTGGCGACAGACGGCGGTCTGTTTACGCCCATTACCTATCCACAGGTCGATTTGGACTTTGCCAAGCTCAAAGACGCTTCTTATCAGGAAGTAGCCAAGCTAGTTTTATCTGCATTTTTGGATGATTTTTCTGAAGCGGAGCTGGACCACTGTATCAACCATGCCTACGACAGCAAGTTTGATGATGCGGCGATTGCTCCCTTGGTCAAGCTGGATGGTCAGTATAATCTAGAGCTTTTCCACGGAGCGACCATTGCCTTCAAGGATATGGCTTTGTCTATCCTGCCTCACTTGATGACAACCGCAGCCAAAAAGCATGGCTTGGAAAACAAAATTGTCATTTTGACGGCGACTTCTGGCGACACAGGTAAGGCGGCTATGGCAGGCTTTGCGGACGTTCCGGGGACTGAGATTATCGTCTTTTACCCGAAAGACGGTGTCAGCAAGGTCCAAGAGCTGCAAATGACGACGCAGACGGGTGCTAATACGCATGTCGTTGCCATTGACGGTAACTTTGACGATGCCCAGACTAATGTCAAGTACATGTTCAATGACACAGACCTACGAGCTCGTCTCTTGGAGCACAAACTGCAGTTTTCATCAGCTAACTCCATGAATATCGGCCGTTTGGTACCGCAGATTGTTTACTATGTCTATGCTTATGCTCAGTTGGTGAAGACGGGAGAAATCGCAGCAGGCGACAAGGTCAACTTTACCGTTCCGACGGGGAACTTTGGTAATATCCTAGCGGCCTACTATGCCAAGCAAATCGGTCTGCCAGTTGGCAAGCTGATCTGCGCAT
>NZ_CAURYF010000025.1:0-32473 GCF_963529205.1 Streptococcus cristatus
AAGCAACAGGAAACGCAGGCGATGACGTCGTAGACGGAGAGTTTACGGAGAAGTAAAAAATGGGTAAGAAAGTTTATGATTGTTTAAAAGACATTATTTTGCCTGTTGTGTCAATATTCGTTTCAGGTTTCATTGCTTTTTCTGCCTACACTGTATCTAAAGAGGCTCAGAAGGTTAATAGCAATTCTGGTGTATTGCGTTATCAGATTGATCTATCAGACACGAATGGAAAGAAAAAAAGTAACAATAAAGCCTACTTCGGATTTTCTTCGTAAAGTAGCATATATTAAATTTTCTAATGGAATTATTGAAGATGTTTATGTCGAAGATGGAACATTTACAGAGACAAAAGCAAAAGGAAAAGTATCAGCAGAAACTACCATTCCAGATAGTATGTTAGCAGAAAAAGATGGTAAGAAATATGTTTTTGTGGTTTCTGAAGGTGGTAATGGAGTTCGCAGTTTAGATATGATTGTCTTTCAGGAGGGGGAAGAGCCTCATAGGTATGATTCTTTGGAAGTTTTAAAAGCAAATGATAATTCTACCAATTCTGAATTTAGAGATTTTAAAGATTTACGGGATAAAATGCTTCAAGATAAGTTATTATCTAACTAGCATAAATACGTGTCATTTATAAAAATATTTTTTGAGGAGTCGGTTTCCAATTCCGACTCTTTTTTGAGATAATTATAGAATGAAAATTTTTGCTTGGCAGCATATTAAAATTACAGAAAGGAACAAAGAGTGTTCGTAATTGAACCCGAGCGGAAAGCTTGGAAATTAGATAAACCTCCTAAGAAATCAGGATTTCATGTCGGTTTCCTAAATTTCAGTCGCTTTCTGTTCGCTCTTGGTATCTTAAATGAACAATACTGAATTTTATGATCGTTTAGGTGTCTCTAAGAATGCTTCTCAGGATGAGATCAAGAGAGCCTATCGGAAATTATCTAAAAAATATCACCCAGATATCAATAAGGAGCCTGGGGCGGAAGATAAATATAAGGAAGTCCAGGAGGCTTATGAAACGCTGAGCGATGAGCAAAAGCGGGCTGCCTATGACCAATATGGTGCGGCGGGTGCCAATGGTGGCTTTGGCGGCGGTGCAGGCGGCTTCGGAGGCTTTGATGGCTCTGGTTTTGGTGGCTTCGAAGATATCTTTTCTAGCTTCTTTGGCGGTGGCGCGACTCGTAATCCAAACGCTCCACGTCAAGGAGACGATCTCCAGTATCGGGTAAATCTCCGCTTTGAAGAGGCTATTTTCGGTACAGAAAAAGAAGTTAAATACAATCGTGAAGCTAGCTGTCGGACTTGTCATGGTTCAGGTGCTAAGCCAGGGACTAGCCCAGTAACTTGTGGCCGCTGTCATGGCTCTGGTGTTATTAACGTCGATACTCAGACACCACTAGGTATGATGCGTCGTCAAGTAACCTGTGATGTCTGTCATGGTCGCGGACAAGAAATCAAAAGTCCATGCGAAACCTGCCATGGAACAGGACATGAAAAGCAAGCGCATAGCGTTCATGTAAAAATTCCGGCTGGTGTGGAAACAGGTCAACGAGTTCGCTTGGCGGGTCAAGGTGAGGCAGGCTTTAATGGCGGTCCTTATGGAGACTTGTATGTAGTAGTGAACGTTGAGCCAAGCGATAAATTTGAGCGTGACGGTTCTACCATTTACTACAAGCTCAACCTCAACTTTGTGCAAGCAGCTCTGGGCGACAGTGTGGAAATCCCAACTGTCCATGGAAATGTTGAATTGACAATCCCAGAAGGAACCCAGACGGGCAAGCGTTTCCGCCTGCGTGGTAAGGGAGCACCAAATCTACGCGATGGAAGTGTAGGTGACCAATATGTCACTGTCAATGTCGTAACGCCGACAGGCCTCAATGACCGTCAAAAGGCGGCTCTTAAGGATTTTGCGGCAGCTGGAGACATCACAGTGAGCCCTAAGAAGAAAGGCTTCTTTGATAAGATGAAAGATGTCTTTGAAGGGGAATAAAGAAGGAAAAAGTAGAGTTATTATTCTGCTTTTTCGTTAGGAGCAAAAATGACAGAATTTCAAGACTTTATCGAGCAAGTTTTCAAGGAGCAATATGAGGCTTCTTTTGGTCCAGATATGCTTGAAAAACTTGAGCCCAAAGATTATTATCTGACACGTGAAGAGGAAGGGCGCTTAATTGCCTTGCTCCATGCCCAGCAGGTGTTGGAAAACATCCATATCAAGGCCTTAGTAGTAGATAAGGAACATCAGAAAAAGGGCTTGGGAGCTAGTCTGCTGGCAGAATTAGAAGAAAAGGCTGGGGCAGCGGGAGTCAGCAGCATCACCTTGTCCACCAAATCTTATCAGGCCAAGGATTTTTACGTTAAGCAAGGATATGAAATCTACGCCAGTCTGTCAGATGTGCCCCAAAGAGGTGTGACCAAATATCATTTTATCAAGCGATTAAACTGAGCTATTCTCAATAGATAGAAGTCAATTTGGCTTCTGTTTTTTAATAGTTATTTGCATACATTCGGTATGTATGTTAAAATAAAGTTTAAGAAAAGGAGAACAAATGATTACCAGTTTATACCCCGTTTTAATGAGCGGAGACCTTAATCAAGCGGCACAATTTTTCATTGAGCATTTCCAATTTCAGGAAACTTTCCGTTCAGATTGGTATATTAGTTTAAAGAATATCGAGAGTGGTTTTGAGCTTGCTTTTATTGATAGTAAGCATGGGACAGTGCCACAAGCTTACCAGTCTAAGGCGAGTGGCCTAATCATCAATATCGAAGTTGACAATGTGGATTGTCTTTATGAAGAATTGCGTCAGCAAGGAGAAATGGAGTTCCTTCTTCCCATTAAGAGTGAAGATTTTGGTCAGCGCCATTTCATTGTGGAAGCGCCGGGTTCTGTTTTGGTTGATGTCATTCAAGTCATTCCACCTAGCGCTGAGTTTGCGGCAAATTATTTGGAGAGTGAAGATGAATAAAAAGCAGCAGGCTTCCCTAGAGACAAGTAGCAAAATATTAGCTATCGCCCGGAAACATTTTTCTTTAAAGGGTTATGCAGAAACTTCCTTGGAAGAAATTGTAGATGAGTTGGGAATGACAAGAGGCGCACTTTATCACCATTTCGGGAATAAGAAGACTTTATTTACCGCCGTACTGGCACAAATTCAATCCGAACTGGGGTCTTATGTAGAAAAAAACGCCCTAGAAGCACAGGATTCTTGGGAGCAGTTGGTGGAAGGCTGTGTTGCTTTTGTTCGTTTTGCGACCTTGATCGAAAATAAACGCATTCTCCTGCTTGATGGTCCCAATGTCGTTGAGTGGAAAGAGTGGCGTCGTCAGGACGAGGCTAATTCTTTCTTTCATTTGAGAGAGCAATTAGACATTTTATCTAGAGAAGGAAGACTTATCTCTATTGATTTGGATATGGCAGTTCATATGATTTCAGGTGCCTTGAATGAGTTGTCTCTTTTTCTGGCTGAGAAAGAGGAAGAAGCAGAAGTCAGAGGAGCAGTGAAAAGTCTATTAAGGGGATTTAAAAATCATGGCGAAAAAGGTTAAAGATTATTATGATTTGGTTTATGCGGAGGACTTGAGCCGTCGCCTGCAAGAAGTCACAGATAAGTTTGAAGTTCAGCATTTTATGTCTCTAGTTGAAAGCGACTTAGAGGCTTTGGAATTTACTCAGCGTCAAGAGCTTTTGGCAAAGAGTATCAAAGAATGCTTGCCGCTTTCTTATGCTGATTCTCTGAAGGTTTTTGAGCAGATACTTGGTCCGGAGTTAGAGGGCGGCCTGGGGATGTTCTCAGAGGGGTACTGGTTGTGGCCGATTGGCAAATACGTAGAACTTTACGGAGGTCAGGAATTTGATCTGAGTGCAGCCTTCAGTAAGGAATTAACCAAGCGATTTACTGGAGAATTTTCTATGCGGCCCTTACTGGCCAATTTTCCTAAAGCTACGATGGATTTACTGTTAGAGTGGAGTAAAGACGAGAATATGCGCGTCCGTAGATTAGCCAGCGAGTGTATGCGAATCCGTCTGCCTTGGGCTAAGAAGCAGACTGTGGTCTTAGATTATTTTGATGAATTTACCGCTATTTTAAGGAATCTAAAGGATGATACAGATAAATCAATCCAAAAAAGTGTCGCTAATAATCTGAATGATTTATATAAAGAAGATCCTGAAAAGTTTGAGAGGGTGATTGGATCTTGGCAAGAGGAAGAACTGAGTCCGAGCTGCGCTTGGATTATAAAGCATGCCTCTCGAACAAAAAATAAAGCAGAAAAATAAGCTTTGCTAGTCTAGCAAAGCTTATTTTTTAGTTGTCTTCGTCTGGTGTAAGCACCATCGGAATGATAATCGGTTCGCGCTCGGTGCTTTCGTAAAGGAAAGGACGCAAGGCGTTGACGATAGCGCCGCTGACAGATTGGACGCTGGCGTCTTTATTCTTGAGTGCAATGCGAATGGCATTGAAGAGGATGCGCTGGCTTTGGCGGATGAGGTCACCTGATTCGCGCATGTAGATAAAGCCGCGGCTGAGAATATCTGGACCGGCTAAGATCATTTTGGACTCAAAGTCAACTGTTGCGACAGCCAGAACAACACCGTCCTCTGATAGGTCTTTACGGTCGCGTAGGACTGCAGCTCCGATTTCACCAATGCGGTTCCCATCAACATAAATATCTTGAGCGTTGAAGCTACCAGCAATACGAGCTGAGTCAGCTGTCAGAGCCAGCACATCACCATTGCTCATGATGAAGATATTTTCTTTTGGTACTCCAGTATCAACGGCTAGACCTGCATGGACTTTTTGCATACGGTATTCACCATGGACTGGCATGAAATATTTAGGCTTGATCAAGCGGAGCATGAGTTTCTGCTCTTGTTGGCCACCGTGTCCAGAGGTGTGGATGTTGTTGATTTTACCGTGAATGACTTCTACACCAGCCTCGGAAATGATGTTGATCAGCTTGTTTACGCTGGTCGTATTACCAGGGATCGGGCTAGATGAGAAGATGACGGTATCTCCAGGTTGCAGCTGCACCTGACGGTGGGTACCATTAGCAATCCGTGACAGTGCTGCCATGGGTTCACCCTGACTTCCGGTACACATAATCAGCACTTCGCCAGCTGGATAATCCTTGAGTTCATTTGGCTCGATGAAGGTATCTTTGGGAACCTTGATGTAGCCTAGCTCAATCCCGTTGACAATAGCCTTTTCCATGGAGCGGCCAAAGACCGCAATTTTGCGCCCTGTCTTGACAGCAGCTTCAGCAGCTTGCTGGAGGCGGAAGATGTTTGAAGCAAAGGAAGCGAAAATAATCCGTCCATGAATGCCTTCGATAATCTTCATGATAGACTGTCCAACCACTTTTTCGGAATTAGTAAAGGTCGGAACTTCAGCATTGGTCGAGTCAGACAGGAGGCAGAGTACGCCTTCTTCACCCAGAGCGGCCATGCGGTGCAAATCAGCTGGCTCACCGACTGGTGTAAAGTCAAACTTGAAGTCACCGGTACAGACAATCTTACCTTGCGGCGTATGGATGACAATCCCCAAAGGTTCTGGAATCGAGTGGGTTGTCCGGAAGAAGGTTGCCTTCAGATTTTTAAAGGTCAACTCTGTATTTTGATTGATTTCATAGAGCTTGGCATCACGCAAAAGTCCATGCTCTTCTAGCTTGCCGCGAATGAGGGCCAGGGCCAGAGGGCCAGCATAGATAGGAACATTGGCTTGCTTGAGCAGGAAAGGAATGCCGCCGATATGGTCCTCGTGCCCGTGGGTGATGAGGACAGCTTTCACGCGGTCAATATTTTCTACGATATAGGAGTAGTCGGGGATAACATAGTCGATACCCAAGAGGTCATCTTCTGGGAATTTAATCCCAGCATCAACAATGATAATCTCATCTTGATACTCAATTCCGTAGGTGTTTTTACCGATTTCGCCCAGACCGCCGATGGCGAAAACACCAACTTCTTCTTTCTTTAAGTTATATGCCATAGGTTACAACTCCGTCAATTCGAAGGCGCCTGACTCTTTTTCGTACTCCAAATGTTTGTCAGACAAGATCTCAATAAATTCGATATTGTATGGAGTCTTTTCTTCGACCAATTTGCGGGCTTTGATGCGGCCTTCTAATTCATTGGCAGCCTCTACTTCTAAGTAAAGGGCACGTGTTTTTTCACGGCGTGGGCTGCGTTCTTTTGTTTCTTGATAAAAAACTTTGTAAATCATTTTGTTTCCTTCCATTTTTCATGATCAAGCTACAGAAAACGACAGCTAATCAGCTGTTTTGTTTTATTCAGTTTTATGAGTAGTAGATTGACCTTGATTCGATATAATTCTAACTAATTATATCATAAAACCAGCTTTTAGTAAAAGACATAGCCGAGAAAATCTTGTGGAGGTTTTCAGAAAAGCTTTTAAGAGCTAATCTGGATAATCAAATGACTGCCTCTCTCTACCCTTGTCGCTCCTTTTATAGTATAATAAGAAGCAAACACTCGAGTAAGGAAGAACATGATGAGAATTTTAGCGATGGATACGTCAAATAAGGCTCTGTCTCTAGCAATTTTAGAGAATGAGGAGACCTTGGGGCAGGTGACGCTCAATATCAAGAAAAATCATAGCATTACCCTTATGCCGGCTATCGATTTTCTGATGAATAGTCTGGATATGAAGCCGGCCGATTTGGATCGGATCGCGGTGGCGCAGGGGCCAGGCAGCTACACAGGTCTGAGAATTGCGGTGGCGACAGCCAAGACTCTGGCTCATACCCTCAAGATTGAGCTGGTCGGTGTGTCTAGTCTGCTAGCTCTGGTTCCAGAGCAGGTGGAAGGCTTGGTCATTCCCATCATGGATGCCCGCCGCAACAATGTCTATGCTGGCTTTTACCAGTCTGGTCAGGCTGTGCAGCCGGAAGCTCATCTGCCTTTGGCAGAGGTGTTGGAAATAGCTGGCGCTGCTAACCAACCAGTCACCTTTGTCGGAGAGACAGCAGCTTTTACGGAGCAAATTGAAGAGGCTCTTCCTCAGGCTACCATTCAGCCAAGCTTGCCAGATGCGGCAGCTATTGGTCGTCTCGGTTTAGACCTGCCAGCCCAGTCCATTCATGACTTTGTTCCTAACTATCTCAAGCGGGTAGAAGCCGAGGAAAATTGGCTCAAGAATCACAAGGAATCCAGCGATTCTTACATTCAGCGCCTATGATTAAATTGAGAAAATGGTGCGCTAACTCGGATGTGGACGTGGCAACTCTCGCAGAAGAGCTGGAACAGCTCTTACTTGCAGTCTATGAGGTCAGCCCATGGACAGCGGCCCAAGTGGCAGAGGTTCTGCGTTCGGATGTGAACAGTTGTGCACTAGCAGCAGATGAGAGTCAACTTGTCGGCTTTTTAGTCTGGCAGGAGACAGACTTTGAAGCAGAAGTCCTGCAGATTGCTGTATTGCCTAGCTATCAGGGGCAGAAAATCGCGACAGCCTTGTTTGACTTTTTGCCTGCCGACAAGGAGATTTTCCTCGAAGTTAGGGAGTCAAACAGGCCAGCTCTGCTATTTTACAAAAAAGAAAAATTCGAAGAGATCGCGCGGCGGAAGGCCTATTACCATGCGCCGGTGGAAGACGCGATTGTTATGAAAAGAGAGATTCATGAAAGATAGATATATTTTAGCTTTTGAGACGTCTTGTGATGAGACCAGTGTGGCGGTTCTGAAGAATGAGACGGAGCTTTTGAGCAATGTCATTGCCAGCCAGATTGAGAGCCACAAGCGTTTTGGTGGAGTGGTACCGGAAGTGGCCAGCCGTCACCATGTGGAGGTCATTACGGTTTGTATTGAGGAGGCCTTGGCAGAAGCGGGGATTAGTGAGGAGCAAGTTACAGCGGTGGCCGTTACCTACGGTCCTGGTCTGGTTGGGGCGCTTCTGGTCGGCTTGGCAGCGGCCAAGTCCTTTGCTTGGGCTCACGATATTCCCGTGATTCCGGTCAATCATATGGCTGGGCACCTGATGGCAGCCCAGAGCGTGGAACCCTTGGAGTTTCCCTTGCTGGCTCTTTTGGTCAGTGGCGGTCATACTGAGCTGGTCTATGTCAGTCAAGCTGGTGACTATAAGATTGTGGGGGAAACTCGCGATGATGCGGTCGGTGAAGCCTATGATAAGGTCGGTCGCGTTATGGGGCTGACCTATCCAGCAGGCCGAGAGATTGATCAGTTAGCTCATGAGGGACAGGATATTTACGATTTTCCGCGGGCTATGATCAAGGAAGACAATCTGGAATTTTCTTTTTCTGGTCTCAAGTCAGCCTTTATCAACCTGCACCACAATGCCCAGCAAAAGGGAGAGGTCTTGTCTAATCAAGACCTGTCAGCAAGCTTTCAGGCAGCAGTCATGGATATACTCATGGCCAAGACTAAAAAAGCGCTGGAAAAATATCCAGTCAAGACTCTGGTCGTGGCGGGCGGTGTTGCGGCCAATCAAGGCCTGAGAGAACGCTTGGCAGCTGAGATTCAAGATGTTAAGGTGATTATTCCGCCTTTGCGTCTTTGTGGTGACAATGCTGGTATGATTGCCTATGCCAGCGTCAGTGAGTGGAACAAGGAGAATTTTGCCAGTTTGGATCTCAATGCTAAGCCGAGTCTGGCTTTTGAAACGATGGAGTAAAGGAGAAGAATGCGCGGACAGACATTTAAACAGGGTGCAAAGGCAGCAGTGCCAACAGCTCTGGGCTATATTGGGATTGGCTTAGCCTGTGGCATCATGGCGGCGCCCTATATGGATCCCTTGGAGATGGGGCTGATGAGTATTCTGGTTTATGCGGGCAGTGCCCAGTTTGCCATGATTGGTTTATTTGCCCAGCAGGCGCCGGTCTTGGCTATCGCACTGACCGTTTTTCTGATAAATATTCGGCATCTTTTGCTCTGTCTGCATGCCTCAACCCTTTTTCGTAAGTCTAACTTGATTCAGAATATTGTCATTGGCTCTTTTTTGACGGATGAATCTTATGGAGTCTTGATGGGAGAGCAGGTGTATACAGAAGAGATTGCTGCTAGCTGGATGATGGGTAACAATTTCATGAGTTATACTTCTTGGATTTTGGGTACAATTTTGGGAACAGCTCTAGGTGGCCTTCTGCCCAATCCTGAGAGTTTTGGCCTGGACTTCGCCCTAGTAGCTATGTTTATTGGCATTTTCTCTTCTCAGTTTACAATCATGTTGCGACGGGTCAAGATAAAGAAGCTCTTTTTGGTCTTAGGTGTGGTGGGCCTTGCCTACTTGATCCTGACCATGCTGCTTCAAAATTCTCTGGCGGTGCTTTTTGCAACCTTACTAGGCTGTACAGTGGGGGTGATTTTGGATGATAAGTAAGTATATTTTGCTGGCTATTCTTTTGTCAGCTCTAGTCACTTGGATTCCACGGGTTTTGCCCTTTATCCTAGTCAAGTACAAGGGGCTTCCGCCTATGGTAGGGCGTTTCCTCAAATATCTGCCAGTTTCCATTATCTTTGCCCTTATCCTGTCTAGTGTCACTAATGCTAAAACAGGTCAGCTGCCGAGTTTTAAATGGCTGGATTTAATGGCTGTTTTTCCAACTAGCTATGTGGCATTTAAGTATAAAAACTTAATTGCAACTGTTGTATTTGGTGTAGTCTTGGTGGCCTTGTTGCGCTATCTAGCTGGAATTCTTGGCTTGTAAAGAAGATAAAAAAACAGATTGAATCGGTTGATTCGGTCTGTTTTTTGCTAAATTCTAAGAATTGTCTGAAAATATAATATTTTATGCTATAATGGAAGCAATCAAAATTATGGAGGTTCGGAAATGGCAGAAGCAGGTCATAAATTTTTAGCAAAATTAGGAAAGAAACGCCTTCGTCCTGGTGGTAAACTGGCAACGGACTGGCTGATTGAGCAGGGACAGTTTTCCAGCGATAAGAAGGTTCTGGAAGTTGCCTGCAATATGGGGACCACAACAATCGAGCTGGCTAAAAGATATGGCTGCCAGATTACTGCAGTTGATTTAGATAAGGCTGCACTGGCTCAGGCTAAGCTTAATGGAGATAAGGCTGGTGTTGGTGAGCTCGTCACATTTGAGCTGGCGAATGCTATGAAGCTGCCTTATGATGACAATTCTTTTGATATTGTTATCAATGAAGCCATGCTGACCATGCAGACGGATAAGGGAAAGGCCAAATGTATGGATGAGTACTACCGGGTGTTGAAGCCAGGCGGAATGCTCCTCACACATGACGTCATGCTCAAACAAAGAGATGAGAATGTCCGAGAAGAGCTATCTCGTGCGATTAACGTCAATGTTGGTCCGCTGACAGAAGGCTCTTGGATTCAGCTGGCACGTTCTCATGCTTTTGACTGTGTGGACACCTTTGTCGGTGAAATGACCTTGATGAGCCTTCGAGGAATGATATATGACGAAGGACTGGGTGGCACACTGAAAATCTGCTTTAATGCTCTTAAAAAAGAGAACTATAGCCAATTTATGAAGATGTTTAAGATGTTCCAAAAGAATCAAGAAAAACTGGGCTTTATTGCCATGGTTTCTCATAAATAACTGCTAGCTACTTTTGAAAATTTAAAGTGACTTAAAAAATTTCATAAAAAGCTTGACTCTGCCCTAAGGTCAGGGTTTATACTATAAGGGCAAGGAGGTTTTTTATGTATCATATCAAAGAAGCTGCGCAGCTTTCGGGTGTCTCTGTCAAAACCCTGCATCACTACGACAAAATCGGACTTTTAGTTCCTCAAAAATCAGAAAATGGCTATCGAACATACAGTCAAGCTGATTTAGAGCGGTTGCAGGTCATCCTTTACTATAAGTATTTGGGCTTTTCCTTAGAGAAAATAGCAGAGCTACTGAGCCAGGATGATCAGGCTTTATTGCCACATCTGGTTAGACAGCTAGAGTATTTGCAGCAGGAAAGAGACCGTTTGGATACCTTGATTTCCACCTTGCAAAAAACCATCCAAGAAGAAAAAGGAGAAAGAAAGATGACAATGAAAGAAAAATTCGCAGGCTTTACCTACGAAGACAATCAAAAATACCACCAAGAAGCTGTAGAAGAATACGGTCAAGAAGTCATGTCGGAAGCACTTACTCGTCAAAATGGACGGGAAGAAGAATCTGCCGCAGCCTTCAATCAAGTTTTTCGAAGTCTGGCAGAGAATATGCAGCAAGGCTTGCCAGTTGACGCAGCAGAAAATCAAGAGCAGGCAGCCCAACTCTTGCAAGCCATCCGTACTTATGGATTTGACTGCTCTATTGAAGTATTCGGCCATATCGGTAAAGGCTATGTCTATAACCCAGAGTTTAAGGAAAATATCGACAAGTTCGGAGTAGGTACTGCCCAGTACACAGCAGATGTGATTGCAGATTACGTTCGGATAAATGTAGAAAGATGAGGCTGGGACAAAAGTCCTAGCCTCTCAATTGTCTTTGGATTTTCGAGCAAGACGCAGTGGTTGAGTGGGCTCTACTACGCTGATTTCATCAGCTTTTACAGCCCTACTCAACTGTGCGGAGGTGAGACTACGAAATCGAATTCTAACGAATTACCGATTTCTGTCCCACTCTCATTTTTTACTTTAAGTCATAAATCCAGTCGTCACCGTCTTTATAGTAAAAGAATTCACTTAAATCGTCTTCTAAAAAAACACGCAGCATATCAGACATATCCTCAGTTGCAAGTTTCAGATGAGAGAGATTTTCCAGATCTTCCCACCAAACCTTTCCTTCATCTGAGGATTGCAGCACGCCAGAATAGTGCTTTGTCTTGTAGAGCAGGACGACATAGCGGTAATCCTCGTTATCGTACCAGTCTTTGATACCACAAAGTTGAGGTTTGGATATGGTTAGTCCAGTTTCTTCCTTGACTTCTCTGATAACTGCATCGGTAAAAGATTCCCCACGCTCTACATGACCACCAGGAAAAGTAATGCCGGGCCAGTCAGGACTAACTCGGTCTTGGACCAGAACTTTTTCTCCGTCATAAATCATGCACATATTGACGAATTCGACTGTTTCGCATCTGTTCATCTTGTTCTCCTATTTTGTTAGTAACTTTTCTACGACGTTTAACTTTCGCATGGTCAAATCCACGCCAAACAATTTTTCAAGATAGTTGGTATTGAGCTTTTTTTGTTTTGCAGTTCTAGGGAGATAGAGGTAGAGACAGTGATCACCTACACAGATTTCTTCCTCGCCATAGTCAGCTTTCAATTTTTCTAGTGGTAGACTTTGGATAAAACCTTGATAAAGAATCACATGCACACGATCATGAAGATAGTCTTCTTTAAATGGATTTTCATGAACAATCTTTTCAAAATCGTTCTTATTCTTGATAACCATTTTTAAGTCGGCCCCAATTTTTTCCTTTATCAGAGTATGAACGCGTTCCCGTATTTCTTCTAAATCTAAGTCACTTTCAAGAATGATATTCCCACTTTGAATATAGGTTCGAACGTGTTGAAACCCAGCTTCTGTCAAAATATCTACCAAATAAGACATTTTCGGGATAGCATTTTTTCCATTAGGAGTAACGCCTCTTAGTAAAATAATATGTTCCAAAGGACTTCCTTTCTTATTTGGTACTTATTGGATTTGAGCCTGCCACCCAGCCGGTGCAAAGGGCGGAAGTGATGTTAAAGCCCCCCGTGTGGGCATTGATGTCTAGAACTTCCCCAGCAAAGTGGAGGCCGGGAACGAGTTTGCTTTCAAGGGTTTTAGGATTGATTTCCTTAAGACTGACGCCTCCTTTGGTGACAAAGGACTTGGCCAGGGACATTTTGCCAGTGACAGGGATTTCGAGTGCTTTGATAGACTGGATGAGCTGGTCGCTTTCTTTCTCAGTTAGCTGTTTGACTTTTTCAGGATATCCTTGAACAAAAAATTCTGCCAAGCGTTCTGGTAACAAGGCTTTTAAAGCATTTTTCAAGGATTTTTCCCGATGTTCTTCTAAAAAGTCTGCCAAATCCTGCTGACTCATATGAGGCAAGACATCTAGATAGATGGTTTCGCCGCCTTTGACAAAGCTAGACAAGCGCAGAGCTGCCGGACCGGATAGGCCAAAGTGGGTAAATAGCAGGTCATGGGTGATGACATGCTTGCCATAGCTGAGGGTCACATCGTCCAGCGAAATCCCTTGAAGCGCTTTGTGAGGAAAGTCAGTCAAAAGAGGACTTTCAGCAGCTTCCAAGTCGGTCACAGTGTGCTTGAAGTGGCGGGCAATATCATGCCCGAAGCCTGTCGAGCCAGTTGAAGGGTAGGACTTGCCGCCAGTCGTTACAATCAATTTCTGGCAGGTCCAAGTCTGGTCGCTGGATCTGACAGTGAAAAGATCATCAGTTTTTTTGACAGAGACGATTTCGGTATTGGTGATGACAGTGCCGCCTAGCTCTGCAATCTTCTTTTCCAAAGCTTCGATAATGGTGCGGGACTTGTCTGTCGCTGGGAAAACACGGCCGTGGTCTTCAACCTTAAGTTTGACACCATTCTCTGTAAAGAAGTTGATGATATCATGGTTGTCAAACTGGGAAAAGACGCTGTAAAGAAAGCGTCCGTTGCCCGGAATACCGGCCATGAGGTCATCTAGGTTTCCGTTGTTGGTCACATTGCAGCGGCCACCACCCGTTCCGGCTAGTTTCTTGCCCAGTCGTTTATTCTTCTCAAGGAGCAGGGTCTTCTGTCCGTAGAAAGAACTGGAAATGGCAGCCATCATACCGGCCGGTCCTCCACCGATGATGATTGTGTCGAAATGGTTCATTGGTCTTTTCCTTTCGTGAAATAGGACTTTTATGTGCTAGTTAAGCTTGTGCAAGGTAATTTTACCTTCTCGGCTACACAGTGGACATGCCTTGGTCAGATTTTTAAACAGTTCTTCAGCTAGCACTAGGTAGAAAATTAATCGGATTTTAGGCTCATTTTTTAAGGAAGATCTTTTCCAGAGGCCCAATAGATTTCGTACCATTCTTTTCTAGTCAATTCAATATCTGCTGCCTTGGCTGCTTCGATGATGCGGCTAGTCTTGGTCGTGCCGATGACCGCTTGCATGTGGGCTGGATAGCGGAGCACCCAAGCAATAGCCACTGCCGATGGTGATATTTGGTATTTGTCGGCCAATCGGTTTAAGATAGCATTGAGTTTGGAGTATTTATCCGAACCGACAAAAACGCCTTCGAAATAGCCATGCTGGAGGACAGACCAGGCCTGAATCACGATGTCGTTGAGGCGACAGTATTCGAAAATGCTGCCATCGCGCATGTTTGCGGCTGCGCCCTCCATGTTAACGTGGAAGCCAGCTTCAAAAGCAGGTGAGAAAGCTGCGCTTAGTTGGAGCTGATTTGCCACCAAGGGCTGCTTGACCTCTGTTTTCAGTAGCTCCATCATCATAGGATTCTGGTTGGACACTCCAAAATCAAGAACCTTTCCTTGAGATTTGAGCAGATCGAAAGCTTCAGCGATTTCACTAGGCTCCATCAGGGCATCAGGTCGGTGCAAGAGCAGAGAGTCCAGATGATCCACGCCTAAGCGCTGTAAAATACCATCTGTTGCTTCGAGGATATGGTCTTTGGAAAAGTCGAAGTAGGTGAATTCTTCTATGCGGATTCCCACTTTGGACTGAATCCACATCTTAGCCCGCAGGTCAGGCCGATTTTTGAGCACTTGTCCCAGAATTTCTTCGCACTTGCCTCCACCGTAGATATCGGCTAAGTCAAAAGCATTAATTCCGACTGACAAGGCTGTTTCGACCAGTTCTTCCACCTCTTTGGGGGACATTTGGGCAATTCGCATCAGTCCCATGATAATCTGGGAAATTTCTCGCTTGCTTTCTCCAAATTCAAGATATTTCATAAGCTCTTCTCCTCGTATCATTTTAATCTCAGTATAAGCTAAACCCGCTCCAAAGTCAAAAAGCGACTAGCTAGATCGAGCCTTGGAGGAAATGTGTAGAAAATCCTCATTTTGGCTAATGAAATTCAGCTGACCTTGTCGGGAAATTAGAAGATTTGACAAAAACTTGGCTTCCTGATAGAATAAGAATGTCTTAAAGACAAATAACTTCTTCTTGGTTGCAGGAATTGCCAAGCCTGCCACTCGGATGAAGCGTAAAGAAAAGGAGCTTATCATGGCAATCTCAAAAGAGAAAAAAAATGAAATCATTGCACAATATGCACGTCACGAAGGTGATACAGGTTCAGTAGAGGTTCAAGTTGCTGTCCTTACTTGGGAAATCAACCACCTTAACGAGCACATCAAACAACACAAAAAAGACCACGCTACTTACCGTGGTTTGATGAAGAAAATCGGTCGCCGTCGTAACTTGCTTGCATACTTGCGTAAAAACGACGTTAACCGTTACCGTGAGTTGATCAACTCTCTTGGACTTCGTCGTTAATCTTGCGTCTAAAACGTTTCTATACTTCGTTGACTTCGTCTCGATGTACCATTAGTACAATCTTCGCCTCGTCGCCTAGTCTATAAACGTTTTATCCAGCAAGAATAAAGCTCTCTGATCTCAGAGGGCTTTTTATGTTGTCACCTTACCTCGATATACTCAAGTATGATCTTCGGTTACGGTTCCTAGCACTGTAAGGTGAAATAAACCAGATCTTCTCCCTTCGGGGAGATTTTTTGTTTTCACTAGAATTTTAGCCCGAGCTCAAATTAGCTCTCTGAATTCATAGGTTTTTCGTTAGCCTTATTTTGTCTTCTATCGGTATAATTTTTAGCTCTTCTTGAATTTTTTATAAAATCTTGCTAGACTGTAGCTACTAAGATAAAAACACAGTTCTGGTTGGTAGTCCAGACGCAAAAAATCCATTTTTTGTCAGTAACCTTCCTCCTTGGTTGTCCATTCTTAGGGATTTTTAAAGGAGGTGCTGTCATGGATAAGATTTCAATGACGCTGACAGTTTATTTTGAAGAGGGATTTTGGCACGGTCTTTTCGAGCAGGAACATGCTCAATCTTATAGAGTTTGCCGAGTCACCTTTGGTGTAGAGCCTAGCACGCAGGAATTGTTGGATTTTCTAAACCGTTATTATCATCGGTTGCAGTTTAGTCCCAGCATCAGAGTGAAGGGGAAGACTAAGTCCATCAGTCCTAAACGCCTGCAGAGACAGGCTAAAAAAGAGCAGATGGCTTCACGTTCTTCAAAGTCTCAGGAAGCGCTGAAGCTGCAATTTGAAGAGCAAAAGCAAATCGCTCGGGTCAAGCGCAAGCAGCAGAAAGAGCTGGCTAAGCAAAGGAAATTCGAACTCAAACAGCAAAAACGATTGGAAAAGCACAAGGGGCATTGAGCCTAGTTTTTCTTATTTTTATGGGAAAGTCTTCCGATGGGAGACTTTTTTGTTTCTTAAACAAATTTCCCTGTCTCGAAACTATACCAATTTTATATTGACAAATGTCAACTTGCTGTGTATAATGTTTTCGTCTCTAAATAAAAAGATAAATAAGACTATACCAATTTCGAATAAAGGAGGAGCTAGCTTTTTGCCAGCAAAAGGCTAGAAATAAATCTATGTGTGGAATCGTCGGAGTTGTGGGAAACCGCAATGCAACAGATATTTTGATGCAAGGACTTGAAAAGTTAGAATACCGAGGCTATGATTCAGCTGGAATTTTTGTGACAACAGGAGAAAAATCCAGCTTGATCAAGTCTGTTGGTCGGATTGCAGATCTTCGTGCCAAGATTGGCATGGATGTGGCAGGTTCAACAGGTATTGGACATACCCGCTGGGCAACCCACGGAAAACCAAGTGAGAATAACGCCCATCCTCACACTTCTCAGACAGGCCGTTTTGTTTTGGTTCACAACGGTGTGATTGAAAATTACCTGGATATCAAAAATAACTATCTTGCTGGCCATGATTTTAAAGGGCAGACAGATACAGAAATTACAGTTCATTTGATTGGGAAATTCGCGGAAGAAGACGGTCTATCTGTTCTTGACGCTTTCCGCAAGGCTCTTCACATTATCGAAGGTTCCTACGCTTTTGCCTTGGTCGATGCCCAAGATCCTTCTACGATCTATGTTGCCAAAAACAAATCTCCGCTTTTGATCGGCTTGGGCGAAGGCTACAATATGGTCTGCTCCGATGCCATGGCTATGATTCGCGAGACTAGCGAATATATGGAAATCCATGATAAAGAGTTGGTTATCGTGACGGCTAATGGCGTAGAAGTGCAAGATTATGAAGGCAATGTTCTTGAACGTGGTAGCTATACTGCTGAGCTGGACCTGTCTGATATCGGCAAAGGCACTTATCCTTACTACATGCTGAAGGAAATTGATGAGCAGCCGACCGTGATGCGTAAGCTGATCAGCACTTATGCGGATGAAAATAATAAGATGCTGATTGATCCTGCCATCATCAAGGCAGTCCAAGAAGCGGATCGCATTTATATCATTGCTGCTGGAACTTCTTATCATGCGGGTTACGCTTCTAAACGAATGCTGGAAGAGTTGACGGATACGCCAGTTGAGCTGGGTATTTCTTCTGAATGGGGCTATGCTATGCCGCTTCTGAGCAAGAAGCCACTCTTTATCTTCATCAGCCAATCTGGCGAGACAGCTGATAGCCGCCAAGTCTTGGTCAAGGCCAATGAACTGGGCATTCCTAGCTTGACAGTAACCAATGTGCCAGGTTCAACCTTGTCTCGTGAAGCCAAGCATACCTTGCTTCTCCATGCTGGACCAGAAATTGCCGTGGCTTCAACCAAAGCCTACACTGCACAAATCGCTGCCCTAGCTTTCTTGGCCAAGGCGGTTGGTGATGCCAATGGCAACGAAAAAGCCAAGAATTTTGATTTGGTTCATGAGCTGTCTATCGTAGCTCAGTCTATCGAGTCTACTCTTTCTGAAAAAGAACTGATCGAAAGCAAGGTTCGTGACTTGTTGGAAGAAACTCGCAGCGCCTTTTATATCGGTCGTGGTCAGGATTATTATGTGGCGATGGAAGCCAGCCTTAAGCTTAAGGAGATTTCCTACATTCAGTGTGAAGGCTTTGCGGCAGGAGAGCTTAAGCATGGTACTATTTCTCTGATTGAAGAGGGAACCCCTGTTCTAGCTTTACTTTCAGACGAGGTTTTGGCTAGCCATACTCGCGGAAATGTTTCTGAAGTTGTGGCGCGCGGAGCCAAGGTGTTGACTATTGCGGAGGAAAATGTGGCTAAGGATGGAGACGATATTGTCCTGAGCCAAGTTCACCCTTATTTGTCACCAATCTCTATGGTGGTACCAACTCAATTGATTGCTTATTTTGCGACCTTGCACCGCGGATTGGATGTGGATAAACCGCGCAATCTCGCTAAATCTGTAACGGTAGAATAACCATCTTAATGAATCTCGATAAGAATACCAGGCCTCAGATTTTTCTGGGGCTTTTGGTGTGGTATTTTGGTGATGGTGCTCTTTGGAAGTCTCTTTCTATCATGATAAAACCATGTTATTCTATGCAGATGGACAATAGGTTGAGCATCATTTTTGTATATATCACTAATTAGCGGTAAAATATTTTTATCTTAAATGTCAGGAGGACAAAACATGGTGGAATTAGGTATTTCTACTTTTGGAGAGACAACGCTGCTAGAGGGGACTGGGCAGATCTATACTCATGACGAACGGATTCGGCAGCTGGTAGCAGAGATTGAGCTGGCAGACAAGGTGGGGCTGGACGTGTATGGTATCGGAGAGCATCACCGAGAGGATTTTTCCGTCTCTGCACCGGAGATTGTGCTGGCGGCTGGTGCGGTCAAGACAGAGAAGATTCGCTTGACTAGTGCTGTCAGTGTCTTGTCGAGCTTGGATCCTATCCGAGTCTACCAGCAGTATGCGACGATTGATGCTTTGTCAAATGGCAGAGCAGAGGTCATGGCTGGCCGTGGATCTTTTATCGAGTCCTTTCCGCTTTTTGGCTATAACTTGAAGGATTATGAAGAGCTTTTTGATGAAAAGCTGGACCTGCTCCTCTATGCCAGTGCTGAGACTCGGCTAAATTGGAAGGGCAAGCTGACGCAGACTATTGACAATCGGGAAGTCTACCCACGGGCCGTGCAAGAAACACTGCCGGTTTGGGTAGCGACGGGGGGCAATGTTGAGTCCACCATTAAGGTCGCCCAGAAGGGTCTACCGATTGCGTATGCTATTATCGGTGGACAGCCTAAGCGCTTCAACCCCTTGCTGGATGCGTATCGCCGGATTGGACGGGAAAGTGGCCATTCAGATGAAAAGCTGAAAATTGCTGCTCACTCTTGGGGCTGGGTCATGGAGGACAATGAGGAGGCGATCCGGACTTACTTTCATCCGACCAAGCAGGTAGTGGACGCTATCTCTAAAGACCGCCCTCACTGGTGGGAGATGACCTATGAGCAATATCTAGATCAGGTAGGGCCAGAGGGGGCCATGTTTGTCGGTAGCCCTGAAAAGGTCGCTCAGAAATTGATCAAGATGATAGAGGATCTGGGATTGGACCGCTTCATGCTGCATCTGCCGTTGGGATCGCTTCCGCATGAGCAGGTTCTCCAGTCTATCGAACTCTTTGGCACCAAGGTTGCACCGCTTGTGCGGGAGTATTTTGCGGCTAAGGGTAAGTAAGATCGAAGTAGAGGTCTTTTGATAAAGATTGCCTATCTCTCCCATAGAAAATATATATCTTGCCTTTCTAAAAATAGTAAGAAAAACAGGTTTTTCATAGAAAGCTGAAAAACCTTGGTAAAGCTAGCTTGAGCTAGCTTTTTTAATTTACTCTTATAAATATTTTTAATCGGGCTGATAGGAAATATATATTTGGAAAGCTTACTTTTCAGTGATATGATAATAGCAATCAAAATGAAAAGGAGCAAGATATGTCTAAAAGAGAGTTGGTTTTAAAAGCTTTTAAGGGAGAAAAAGTTGATCGAGTGCCAGTTGGTTTCTGGCATCATTTTACCAGCGAGGATGAGTGGCTGGCTGGTTTTAGCAATCAGACTATTATTGAGAAAAATCTGGCAGGCCATGAAGCATTTCTAACAGAAGTCAAGCCAGACTTTGTCAAACTGATGAGCGATGGTTATTTTGCCTATCCGAATGAGCGCTTGAAAAAGGTCCAATCTATCAAGGAGTTAGCAGATATCGAGCCGCTAGGCGCTGAACATCCTTGGATCAGTAAGCAGGTGGAGCTAGTTCAGAAGATTAGGGCCGGCTTCACAGAGGATTTGGTTGCTATTTACAATATTTTTGCACCAGTAACCTACTTCAAATGGCTGGTTGGCAAGGTTGCTGGAGGAGATGACATCATTGCAGATTTTCTAGCAGAAGATGCGGAAGTGACAAAGCGGGTGCTGGATGTGATTGCTCAAGATATTGCAGCTCTGACGGAGCGGATTATCAAGGAAGCTGGTGCAGATGGAATTTACCTCAGTGTTCAGAGCATTCAGGATGCGAGAGTGTCGGCCGAAGATTACAAGGCTTACATTGCTCCTAGTGAATTGGCGGTGCTGGAAGCAGCCAATGCGGCTGGCGGAGTGAATATTCTGCATATTTGTGGCTACGAAGGCGCACGAAACGACGTTCATCTTTTCACAGATTATCCAGCTCAGGTCATCAACTGGGCAGTTGGACCAGAAGGTATCAGTTTGGCAGAAGGTCGTAAATTATTCGGCGGTCGGACCGTTCTAGGTGGCTTTGAAAATGGCAAGGATGGCCTGCTCTACACAGGTAGCCAAGAAGCTATTCAAAATGAAACCAAGCGCTTGATAGCAGAGGCTGGTAAGGATGCTTTGATTATCGGGGCTGACTGCACTATCCCAAGCGATATTGATCCAGAGCGGATTGAGTGGGTTCGCCAAGCAGCAAGTTTAGCATAAAAAGGAGACGAAAGAATGAGTAAGAAAAAATGGATTATCGGTGGAGTAGCTGTGCTTGCTATTGTCGCTGCGACTTATTTGGGACGGACCTTGACGGGGGCTTCATCCAGCAAGGCGAGCAGTTCGACATCAGGCAGTGACAAGGTCACGACTTTAAAAGTAGCTCATACGCAAAACTACGTTCCTTACGACTTTTTGGATGAAAAAGGCCAGTCAGATGGGTATGAAGTGGCTGTACTCAAGGCCATTGATGAAAAATTGCCAGATTATCAGTTCGAATATACTGGCACCAGTGACGAAGATCTTTTGATTGGTTTGGAATCTGGGAAATATGATATCGGAATCAAGGGAGCTTGGTACACCGAAGAGCGGGCGAAGAAGTTCATCATTCCAGAAAGTCCTATCGGAGCTAGTATCATCGGCTTCACCATTCGAAAAGCGGATGCAAATAAATTTAAAAATATTGATGATTTTGCCAAAGAAAAAGGGAAATTGGTACCGATTTCACCACAGAATGCTCAATGGACAGTGATTGAAGAGTACAACAAAAAGCACAGTGCTAGTCCGATTGAGTTGACCGCAGCAGAGTCTTTTCAGATAGCGGATGCCTATGCTTGGGTCTTGGAAGGTCGCTATGATGCCTTCTTTGATATCAAATTGTCCTTTGAAAAAGCTGTCACAGACAAGGCAGGTTCCTACCATCAGTATGCGGACCAGTTGAGCTGGTTCCCTTATAAGGGTATCCCTACTTATCCACTCATTCATAAAGATAAAAAGAATGAAGAGTTTGCCAAAGCCTATGAAAAGGCCATTAAAGAGCTAGAAAAAGATGGGACACTCTCTAAATTATCAGAAAAATACTTTGGTGAAGATGTCTTTTCTTATGTAGATAAAGACTAAAAGCTGGAGAAAGGAGACCGTATGGTCGCTTATGATTTGTCCCGTGTTTTTGGCCTGCTGCCTGGTTTGTTACAGGCCTTGCCGACCACTTTATGGATTATGTTTGTGACAGCTTTGATTGGCTCCTTGCTGGGTGGTCTGTTGGCTTGGGCTCAGGTTGCGGAGGAGCAGGCTTTTGCTGGTCTGGCTAGAGGATATATATTTATCCTTCGGTGTACACCGCCTATAGTCTTGCTCTTCTTGGTCTTCTATGGCATTCCAGAGTTTTTAAAATGGTGGCTAGGACTGGATATTAACAATTGGTCACGGACCGTATTTGTCATCATTACCATGATTCTGCTCTTTGCGGCCATGATTGCAGAAGTTTTCAAGGCAGCCTATCTGGCTGTTCCCAAGGGACAGACCGAGGCAGGTCTTAGTATTGGTTTGACACCCGTGCAGACATTTCTGCGCATCATTCTGCCACAAGCTTTTCGTATTGCCCTGCCCAATTTGACTACCGCCTTTCTTAATCTCATGCGAGATGCTGCGCTGGCCTATACGATTGGGACAGTTGATGTCATGGGAGCGGGGCAAAATCTCATCAGCCGGAATCTGGGTAATTATTCCCTCGAAACCTATACAGCGGTGGCCTTGATTTACTGGGGGATTGCTCTAGTGGTTTCGCTGGCTTTCCAGCTTCTGGAAAAAAGTCTGACAGTCAAGGAGAGGTAAAGCATGGATTTGAATTATATTGTAAATACCTTTCTGGTTACTTTGAAAGGCATACCGGTAACCCTGATCATTATGGTAGTGGCTATTCTGCTCAGCTTTATTCCGGCTCTGCTCTTGGCTCTAGGTCAGATTTATAAAGTCCGGGGCGTGAGGACCTTTTCGGTGGTTTATCTGGCCTTCATTCGGGCGACGCCGCCCATTTTACTTATCCTCTTTTTCTACAGTCTATTTCCTAGCTTGCTGAATCAAATTTTTAAAAGTCTGGGGAGTCAGGTAGATGTCTTTAAGTTCAATCCGCTTTACTATGCTTTCATCATTTATAGCTTGATGACGACAGGGAGTTTATCGGAAATCTTGCGCTCTGCTATTTTGACAGTGGATAAAGGACAGTTAGAAGCGGCGCAGGCGATTGGGTTAACGAATTTTCAAGCTTATCGGAGAATTGTTTTTCCTCAGGCTCTGCGCTCTGCCCTGCCCAATCTGGCCAATTTGGTTATCAATCTAGTCAAGGGAACCTCGCTGGTATTTGTCATGACGGTCAAGGATATCACAGCCTTGGCTAAAATAGAGGCCTCCCACTCTTACCAGTATTCAGAGTCTTACTTGGTGATTTTTGTTATTTATCTCATTATTTGCGGCTTGATTCAGTGGATTTTTAGGAACTTGGAAAAGCGCTACGATCTTGCTTAGGAAGGAAAGATTATGTTAGAAGTAAAACATATCTCCAAACGATTTGGAGAGCACCAGGTGCTGGCAGATGTCAGTCTCAAGGTCAATCAAGGCGATGTTGTGGTTATTCTGGGACCCTCAGGCTCTGGGAAAACAACATTTCTACGCTGTCTGAATCACTTAGAAAAAGCGGATAGCGGCCAGCTGACTTTGGCTGGTAAGGACTATGATTCGGCCAAACTCAGTAAAAAAGAGATTTTGGAAATTCGCAGAAAGACAGCCTTTGTCTTCCAGCATTATAACCTCTTTGCCAATAAAACTGCACTTGAAAATATCTTAGAAGGCTTAGTGATCGCTCGTAAGATACCGAGAGAAGAAGCGCTTGAGATTGCAGAAGAGTCCTTGAAGTGCGTGGGCCTCTTGGCCTACAAGGACTACTATCCTTCGCAGCTATCAGGCGGCCAGCAGCAGCGGATTGGGATTGCACGCGCCATTGCTGTCAAGCCAGATGTCATCCTGCTGGATGAGCCAACTTCAGCACTAGATCCGGAACTGGTCGGTGAAGTTCTCAGTGTCATGAAACAGCTGGCTCAGGAGGGAGTGACCATGGTCGTTGTGACCCACGAGATGAGCTTTGCCCGCGATGTGGCCAATCATGTCATCTTTATGGACGGAGGTCACATCATCGAAGAAAATCCTCCACAGAAATTCTTCACCAGTCCCAAGGAGGAGCGGACCAAACAGTTTCTATCCCGCATTCTGTCGGATGCCAGCTATAGTGTAGAATATATGATTTAACTTGTACCAAAATAGAGAAACTTTCTCCATATTTTAATGTGGAGGAAGCTTTTTGATTTTTAAAAAATTATGTAAATTTTTTATTGAAACCTATTGACAAGGGGGTAAAAAGGATGTATAATTACAACTGTAAACAAAAAGTTTACACAGAATTTATTCAGAAGATGAGGATATAGCCAGTAGGCGATTATTTTTGGGAGGATTAAAAATTATGTAACATCATATTCTTCTGAAATAGATCCAACTCATCCATAAAACAAGAGACTGAAGGAGTCTTAATTTTTGGAAATAGAATAAGTTATGTAAAATAATAGATAGGAGAAGCTCTCCGATATGAACATAAATGTATAGTAAGTAAGAAAGAGATTTCTTATCTGAGACTTTAGCAAATGATATAAAAACGTATAAAAAGTGAGGAAAAATGATGAACAACAACTACAACAATTTTAACAATATGGACGACCTTTTCAACCAACTTATGGGGCGTATGGGTGGCTATAACAGCGAACATCGACGCTACTTGATCAATGGTAGAGAGGTCACACCGGAAGAGTTTGCTCAGTACCGAGCTACTGGAAAGCTTCCTAGTCAAATGCCTAGCGAACAGGATTTACAAGCTGGAGCGCATGGGCCTAAGCAAGATGGCATTCTGGCTAAGCTAGGTCGCAATCTGACTCAAGAAGCGCGTGAAGGCAAGTTAGATCCAGTCATTGGGCGCAATAAGGAAATCCAAGAAACAGCTGAAATCCTTTCTCGTCGGACCAAGAACAATCCGGTTCTGGTCGGAGATGCTGGAGTTGGTAAGACAGCTGTCGTAGAAGGATTGGCTCAGGCTATCGTCAATGGTGATGTGCCAGCGGCCATCAAGAATAAGGAAATCATTTCTGTTGATATTTCTGGTCTGGAAGCTGGTACCCAGTATCGTGGTAGCTTTGAAGAAAATATCCAAAACTTAGTCAATGAAGTCAAGGAAGCCGGCAATGTTATCCTCTTCTTTGATGAAATCCATCAAATCCTAGGAGCAGGTTCTACTGGCGGAGACAGCGGGTCTAAGGGCTTGGCAGATATTCTCAAACCAGCGCTTTCTCGCGGTGAACTGACTGTCATCGGGGCTACTACACAGGATGAGTACCGCAATACCATTCTCAAAAATGCTGCTCTGGCTCGTCGTTTCAATGAAGTCAAGGTCAATGCACCGTCTGCCGAAGATACCTATCAGATCCTTCGAGGTATTCGGGACTTATACGAAAAGCACCACAATGTCATCCTGCCGGATGAAGTGCTGAAAGCGGCTGTAGATTATTCTGTTCAGTATATTCCACAACGGAGCCTGCCAGACAAGGCCATTGACCTGGTCGACGTGACTGCTGCTCACCTAGCAGCTCAGCATCCAGTAACCGATGTCCATGCGGTTGAGCATGAGATTGCTGAACAGAAAGACAAGCAGGAAGCGGCTGTTGAGAAAGAAGATTATGAGGCAGCTCTGAATGCCAAGACTCGCATCGAAGAGCTGGAAAAGAAAATTCAAAACCACACTGAGGATATGAAGGTAACGGCGACAGTCAACGATGTAGCAGAGTCTGTTGAACGGATAACGGGTGTGCCGGTATCTCAAATGGGTGCCAGCGACATTGAGCGCCTCAAGGGCATGAATGACCGTCTCAAAGCAAAAGTGATTGGTCAAGATAAGGCTGTAGAAGCCGTGGCTAGAGCTATCCGTCGTAACCGTGCAGGCTTTGACGAAGGCAATCGTCCAATCGGAAGCTTCCTCTTCGTTGGTCCGACTGGTGTCGGAAAGACTGAGCTAGCTAAGCAATTGGCTCTAGATATGTTCGGTACCAAGGATGCTATCATCCGTCTGGATATGTCTGAATACAGTGACCGCACAGCCGTTTCTAAGTTGATTGGTACGACTGCTGGTTATGTCGGCTATGATGATAACAACAATACCCTGACTGAGCGTGTGCGCCGCAATCCTTACTCTATCATTCTCTTGGATGAGATCGAAAAGGCTGATCCACAAGTGATTACCCTTCTCCTTCAAGTTCTGGATGATGGTCGCTTGACAGACGGTCAAGGAAACACAGTCAACTTCAAGAACACGGTCATCATTGCGACTTCCAATGCAGGCTTTGGTTATGAAGCAGGTCTGGAAGAGGATGCAGAAAAGCCTGAGCTGATGGATCGACTCAAACATTATTTCCGTCCAGAGTTCCTCAATCGTTTCAATGCGGTCATCGAGTTCTCTCATCTCAAGAAAGAAGATTTGATGGAGATTGTGAATCTCATGCTGGTTGAAGTAAATCAAACTTTGAGCAAGAAAGAAATTGATCTGGCTGTATCTGATGCAGCTAAGGAATTCCTACGTGATGCTGGTTATGACCAAGTCATGGGTGTTCGTCCACTCCGCCGTGTCATTGAGCAGCAAATTCGTGACAAGGTGACCGACTTCCACTTGGATAATCTAGATGCTAAGCACCTGACTGCAGATATGGAAGGTGGAACTTTGGTGATCCGTGAAAAATCAGCAGAATAAACATCTATCACTATTAAAATCTCGTAAAACGAACAGATATCTAGTCTGTTCGTTTTTTTAGTCAAACCTGTCTAAGGCATTGCTTTGTTAGCAGGAGTATTTTTGGTCTTGGTGTCTAGAAAAAAATCTCCAATCAGCTGACTGGAGATTTTGTTACTTTCTTCTATATTGACTTGGAGTCATTTGATAGTATTTTTTAAATTGTCGGTTGAAATTAGAAAGGTTATTAAAACCAGACTGGCTTGAGATTTCTAGAACTGACAGAGTGGAATGCTGGAGGAGCTCGGCAGCCTTGCGCAGGCGGAATTGAATCAGATATTCAATGCAAGAAACGCCCAGATGTTTTTTGAAGAAATTCATGAAGTGCGTCGGACTGTAGCCGCAGATGCCAGACAGCTGATCAATAGAGAGTTCTTCCTGATAATGCTCATTGATATAGTCGATGATGGAGCGGATTTTCTCTTCCTTGCGGTAGCCTTCGGCAGATAGCTCCTTGGAGACGATATAGCCGTTTTCAAAAAGCAAGTAGAAGAGCTGATTGAGCTGGGCCTTGAGTTGAAATTCATAGTATTTCTTTTGGCAATAACCCGTTTCCATAGTAGCCAGCAGGCATTGACGAATTTCCTCATAGGCTTGATCAGTCGGCTTGATGACATGGACAAAGTCCAGTTGACCATTGTAGAGAGGCTGTAGGTAGTGGATACTAGCATGATCCATGGCTGAATAACCCATTAAATCCAAATGAAAGTTAATGGCATCCATATAGTGGCGCTGCTGCTCAATCGGATGAATGGAGTGGAGGGCATTGGGACGAATCAGAACAATATCGCCTTTGTGACTGTTAAAATAATGATCGTCGATATGAAATTGGGCGCTTCCTTCGTGAACGTAAATGATTTCAACATCTGTGTGCCAGTGGAAAAGGATGTCAGGCTGGCCGTTTTCCGTAATGGTCCGCGTCAGAGAATAGGGGGTCCCTTGATTCTTATATTCCGCAGTTTTGTGCAATTGGCCCAAATCCATCATAACGCCCTCCTTCGTAGAATACTATCATTTTTTAAAGAAATTAGATTAGAAAATGTGTTTGCCAACTATTATAATATAATTAAAAAGAAAATGAAAGTAGGAAAATAAAAAGAAGAAAATTTTCTGAAAGTCTAGTTTAGGCTGGCAGCGTGGACGAATCATTTAAGAATTTTTAGCTACCATCCAGCTCCTTATAGAATAAGAAAAGTGTGGAATCCATGGCTCTTTCGAGCTCATGTTGCTTCCACACTTTTTATTGGATAGCTTTATCTAGCGGCTTTTTGTTCTTTATGTTTGTGAAGGATAAAAGAGTTTGAAAAACTCAGACTTGCTAGTACAAAAAGAAGAAGGGTTGTTGCTGGATAGCTAAGGGAGATATGATTGGTTTTGATGATAAAGAGAAGGGCAAAAGCAAGAATGGCAAAGAAAACGCTGAGGCCCCAAGTCATTCGGCGACTGAATAAATGCTGCTCAAATAGTAGAGGGATTAGGAGACAGCCTAGAAGAAGGCTCGTTGGGAAAACGACATACTCTGCGGAAAAAATTGTCAAGATACTCAGAGTGACAAACAGGCAGCTAAGTACATGATGGGTATAGTTGAGCCAATTTATTTTCATTGGAAAACCTCCTTTTGATGATGATTGTTTGGATACGGTTGATGGTGTAAACACCACACTTCCACACCTTTATTATAAGTCTTTAAAAGTAAAAAGCAAGCGTTTACAATCATATTTACTCAGCCTGTCAATCTTTTTCATTACTCTGAATTATCAGATATTTTCAAGCCTTCTGGGACTTCTTTTTCTTTCAAAAAATAGATTTTTTCGGTATAATAGTCAAAGATAGTCAATGTTAGAGAAGACTTGAATGCTTATTTTTAGATATAACAGATAGAAAGGTATATCATGGGCATCAAAAATACCTCGGATAGTATAGAAGAATATATCAAAACAATTTTGGCGCAGGCGGGCATGGTCGAGCTCAAGCGCAGTGAGTTAGCCGATGTTTTTCAGGTGGTTCCGAGTCAGATCAATTATGTGATTAAGACACGCTTTACGGAGAGTCGGGGTTATATCGTCGAAAGCAAGCGCGGTGGCGGTGGCTATATCAGGATTGGTAAGATTGAATTTTCCGATCAGCACCAAATGCTGTCTGATTTGTTGGCCAATGTCGGTGAATCGCTCAGTCAGCCAGTTTTTTCAGATATTTTGCAGCTACTCTTTGATGAAAAAATTATTAGTCAGCGTGAGGGAGATCTGCTCCTAGCGAGTGCCAGAGATGCTGTCCTGGGAGCAGAGGCTCCGAGGATCCGAGCCAGAATGTTACGGAAAATTTTGCAGCAATTAGATAGAAAAGGAAATTAAGAATATGAATTATTCAAAAGCTTTAGTAGAAAGCTTGGAAGCGGCTCAACTTTTAGCTGGTCATTTTGCTACTGATTATTTAGAATCGTGGCAGGTGCTGATGGCTCTGGCTAATAATCCCTACAGCGTGGCAGGCTCGGCTCTAAATGAATTCCCTATTGAAGTGGATAAACTGGAAGAAGCAGCCTTTGACATTACTGGAAAAGAGTATCAAAAACAAGGCGGTTTTGATTTATTGCCTTTTTCTCACCGTTTGGAGGAGCTCTTTGCTCAAGCAGGGCAGATTGCAGAAGCCGTCCATGCTAAAAGCCTAGGGACAGAACATCTTCTCTTAACCATGCTATTTGACCGTGGGACCTTGGCAGCTCGTGTGCTAGAAGCTGCAGGTTTTAGCTATGATGATAAAAGTTCAGCTCCTCGATTCAGTGATTTGCGAAAGATTTTAGAGCAGCGTGCTGGCTGGGGCAGAGAGGAAATCAAGTCAATTCGTTCGCTAAATAAAAACACGGCCTCTGCCAAGCAAACCATGGCAAATATGATGGGTATGCCTCCTTCAACTAGTGGCGGTCTGGAAGACTATACTCGGGATTTGACAGAACTGGCTCGAGCAGGTCGTCTGGAACCAGTTATCGGGCGGGATGAGGAAATTTCTCGGATGCTTCAGATCCTCAGCCGAAAGACAAAGAATAATCCAGTACTTGTCGGTGATGCGGGGGTCGGCAAAACTGCTTTAGCACTAGGCTTGGCTCAACGCGTGGCAGCTGGTCAGGTTCCAGCAGAACTTGCCAAGATGCGCGTTTTGGAATTAGACTTGATGAATGTTGTCGCTGGGACTCGTTTCCGCGGAGACTTTGAAGAGCGGATGAACAACATTATCAATGACATCGAAGAAGACGGTTATGTCATTCTCTTTATCGATGAGCTGCATACTATCATGGGGTCTGGCAGTGGGATTGACTCGACCTTGGATGCGGCCAATATCCTGAAACCAGCCTTGGCTCGTGGAACCTTGCGGACAGTTGGAGCTACGACGCAGGAAGAGTATCAGAAACATATCGAAAAAGATGCTGCTCTGTCTCGGCGTTTTGCCAAGGTAACCATTGAAGAGCCTACCGTGGCCAACAGCATTGCTATTTTGCAGGGCTTGAGAAAGAGTTATGAGGATCACCACAAGGTGCAGATTAGTGATCAGGCCATTGAAACAGCGGTCAAGTATGCACATCGTTACCTGACCAGCAAGCATTTGCCAGACTCTGCCATTGATCTTTTGGATGAAGCTAGTGCAACGGTTCAGAATAAAGGACCGCAGAATTATAAACAGTCGGATTTGACGCCTGTGGATCAGGCTTTGATGGCTGGAAAGTTGAAAAAAGTCGGTCAGCTACTGGCAAAAGAGCAGGAGCCAACTGTTTACAAGTTGAAGGTGGAAGAAGGGGATATCCTAGAGACTCTCAGTCGCTTGTCTGGTATTCCTGTGCAGAGATTGACTCAGACAGATGCTAAAAAATATCTCAATTTGGAAAAAGAACTACACAAACGAGTTATCGGGCAGGATGCGGCAGTTTCGGCTGTCAGCCGAGCTATTCGTCGCAATCAATCGGGCATCCGAACTGGCAAACGCCCAATTGGTTCCTTTATGTTCTTAGGGCCAACGGGTGTCGGGAAGACAGAGTTGGCTAAGGCCTTGGCAGAAGTTCTCTTTGATGATGAATCAGCCCTGATTCGCTTCGACATGAGTGAATATATGGAGAAATTCGCAGCCAGTCGTCTCAACGGGGCGCCTCCAGGCTATGTAGGCTATGAAGAAGGCGGCGAGTTGACGGAGAAGGTTCGCAACCGTCCATATTCAGTTCTTCTCTTTGACGAGGTAGAAAAGGCTCATCCAGATATTTTCAATGTCCTCTTGCAGGTCTTGGATGATGGTCAGCTGACCGATAGCAAGGGCCGCAAGGTGGACTTCTCCAATACCATCATTATCATGACCAGCAATCTGGGGGCAACGGCCCTGCGGGATGATAAGACGGTTGGTTTTGGCGCGCGTGACATCCGCTTTGATCAGGCTAATATGGAAAAACGCATTCTGGAAGAATTAAAAAAGACCTACCGGCCTGAATTTATCAATCGGATTGACGAAAAGGTGGTCTTCCACAGTCTGTCTGCTGAGGATATGCAGGAAGTAGTCAAGATTATGGTGCAACCGTTGATTAGGAGTCTGGCAGAGCAAGGTATCGTGCTTAAATTCCAAGCTAGTGCCCTGAAACTACTGGCTCAGGAAGGCTACGATCCAGAAATGGGAGCGCGGCCGCTGCGCCGTACCCTGCAGACGCAGGTAGAGGACAAGCTGTCTGAGTTGCTCCTGACTGGAGATTTGGCAGCTGGTCAAACGCTCAAAGTTGGCGTCAAAGGTGGCCAACTCAAATTTGAAATGGCTTAGGGAGGATGTGTGCAATGGAAATTCGTGTGATGACAGAAAAGGATTATGCCTCTGTTTACCAGCTGTGGCTCTCTTGCGCTGGTATGGGGCTCAATAACTTAGATGACTCTGAAGAAGGGATTGCCCGCTTTTTGAAGCGCAATCCTGAGACCTGTCTGGTTGCCTTGGAAGGGGAGAGCTTTATAGGTGCTATTCTAGTTGGCACAGATGGACGTAGAGCGTACATTTATCATACAGCTGTCCATCCATATTTTCGTAGAAAAGGAGTAGGCAGAGCTCTGGTCGAACAGGCCTTGTCAGCAGTGAAAAGACTTGGTATCCATAAAGTATCGCTGGTCGTTTTTGAAAGAAATGAACTGGGCAACCGTTTTTGGCAGGAGCTGGGATTTTCAGTTAGAAATGATCTGCTTTACCGAGATCAAGGACTAACGGAGATGATTCGACAGGATACATAAAAAGCTGATTCACTTAGCATTCTTGCTAGGCTAGTCAGAAACGTGTTATCCTACTGAAGAATATCGTTTAGAAAGGCAGAAACTGTGTCTCTTCGTTATCTTGCTCGAATCGCTCTTCTAGCAGCCGTCTGCGTCGTGCTTCGCTATGCCTTTGCTGGTCTGCCCAATATCAAGCCGATTACAGCGCTGTATTTTCTCTTGGTGGATTTTGAGGACTTGAAGGGCTCGCTTCTGGTCATGTCTATCAGTATCTTTGTATCTTCTTTCCTCTTTGGAATGGGACCATGGGTTCTTTTCCAGATCTTATCCTTTGCGGTGGTCATTTGTCTATGGTACCTGCTGTATCGGCAACTAGGCTTGATTGGCCAGAGTATGTTGGCCTTGCTTTTAGCCTTTAGC
Source organism: Streptococcus cristatus (assembly GCF_963529205.1). GTDB lineage: Bacteria > Bacillota > Bacilli > Lactobacillales > Streptococcaceae > Streptococcus > Streptococcus cristatus_O. Next base: position 32,139 of record NZ_CAURYF010000025.1, read on the forward strand.
TATGGTCTTGTGATTGATGGTATCACAGCTTTGCTTTATCAAATGCCTTGGTGGACTTATGTGGCGGCAGGAGCAGGATTCAATCTAGCTCATGCCTGCTCAACCATGCTCTTTTATCCTATTTTGTATTTTATTTTAAGGAGACTTTATCATGAAAAAAATCTTTAGCTTGCTTACGCTTGCCTTTGCTCTCTTTTTAGTGGGCTGTAGCAATAGCCAAACAAAAACTGATACCAACTCTAGTTCGGCTGCTTCTTCCGTCAAAAAGGAACTGAAAATTAGCATCAGTATTGCACCAGAAGGTCAGGAGAAGAGCGAGAAAACGGTGGCTGTTG
>NZ_CAURYF010000026.1:0-32373 GCF_963529205.1 Streptococcus cristatus
TACCAAGGATTGCTGCAAGGTGCTCTCGTTCTGTCCGTCTATGGCTATGCTATTGCTAATCCAGTTCATATCGGCGATGTAAAAGCGATCCATGCGGATGCCCTTACCATGGCCTTTGCAACTCTAGGCCTTATTCAGCTCTTCCATGCTTACAATGTGAAATCTGTTTACCAATCTATCTTTACAGTTGGACCGTTTAAGTCTAAGACTTTCAACTGGTCTATTCTGGTTTCTTTCATTCTATTGGTTTCAACCATTGTGATTGATCCACTGGAAAAGATTTTCCATGTGACTAAGTTAGATGTGACTCAATGGGCTGTTGTCCTGATCGGCAGTTTCTCTATGATTATCATTGTTGAAATTGTTAAGTTCATCCAACGTAAATTAGGTATGGACAAGAATGCTATTTAACAGCAAAAAGTCATCTGCGGATGGCTTTTTTGCGTAAATATGGCTTTGGTGGCGGTGATGGATATAACCAAAAACCAGCTCATTTTCGTGCATAAAAGCTGGGAAGTCTCGAAAAGATCCTAGCAACCCATGTCATTATATTACTTTTTTAACAATTCCGTAACAAGCTGCTCCCATTCTTGCCTATCCATTAAAAATTGTATAAAATGAAGGAGCTTCATTATCCGATTAGGCAAATGTCTGAAAATGTGTTATAATAAAACGATATATGAAAAGAGGTATTTATGGACATTTCAGAAATTCGTCAAAAGATTGACGCAAATCGTGAAAAATTAGCTTCTTTCAGGGGGTCTCTTTGACTTAGAGGGCTTGGAAGAAGAAATTGCCATCTTAGAAAATAAGATGACAGAGCCTGACTTTTGGGATGATAATATTGCAGCTCAAAAGACATCTCAGGAGCTCAATGAACTCAAGCAAACCTATGAGAATTTCCATCATATGACCGAGCTTTTTGATGAATCGGAAATCTTGCTTGATTTTTTGGCTGAGGACGACTCGGTTCAAGAAGAGTTGGAAGAAAAGCTGGACGAACTCGAGAAAATGATGACCAGCTATGAGATGACTCTCTTGCTGTCGGAGCCTTATGATAATAACAACGCCATTCTCGAAATTCACCCAGGTTCTGGTGGAACGGAAGCTCAGGATTGGGGCGATATGCTGCTGCGGATGTACACGCGCTTTGGCAATGCCAAGGGCTTCAAAGTAGAAGTCTTGGATTATCAGGCTGGTGATGAGGCGGGTATTAAGTCAGTGACCCTTTCCTTTGAAGGGCCGCATGCTTATGGTCTACTTAAGTCAGAAATGGGTGTTCACCGCTTGGTTCGGATTTCGCCATTTGATTCAGCGAAACGCCGTCATACTTCCTTTACTTCAGTAGAGGTTATGCCAGAGCTGGATGACACGATTGAAGTAGAAGTCCGTGATGATGACATCAAGATGGATACTTTCCGTTCAGGCGGAGCCGGCGGACAGAACGTCAATAAGGTATCAACTGGTGTGCGATTGACCCATATTCCGACAGGAATTGTCGTACAGTCTACCGTTGACCGGACCCAGTATGGCAACCGTGACCGAGCTATGAAAATGCTGCAGGCTAAGCTCTATCAGTTGGAGCAAGAGAAAAAAGCAGCAGAAGTCGACTCGCTCAAGGGAGATAAAAAAGAGATTTCTTGGGGCAGTCAGATTCGTTCCTATGTCTTTACTCCTTATACAATGGTCAAAGATCATCGAACTAGCTATGAAGTAGCTCAGGTGGATAAGGTCATGGACGGAGACTTAGATGGCTTTATTGATGCCTATTTAAAATGGAGACTCAACTAAAAACAGAGTGAAATCGCTAGATAAAAACTCTGATGAAAGGAATTGTACTAATTCATGTCAATGATTGAAATGAAAGACGTTGTTAAAAAGTATGACAACGGGACAACTGCTCTACGTGGTGTATCTATACATATCGAACCAGGTGAATTTGCCTATATTGTGGGTCCATCAGGAGCAGGTAAATCAACTTTTATTAGACTCCTCTATCGTGAAATTAAAATCGATAAAGGGAACCTTGCTGTAGCAGGTTTTAACTTGGGGAAAATCAAGAAACGGGATATTCCAATGCTGCGCCGTAGAGTTGGTGTGGTTTTCCAAGACTATAAACTACTTCCTAAAAAGACCGTTTATGAGAATATTGCCTATGCTATGGAAGTTATCGGTGAGCGTCGTAGAAATATCAAGAAGCGCGTCATGGAAGTTTTGGATCTGGTTGGCCTTAAGCACAAGGTTCGTTCCTTCCCGAATGAGTTGTCAGGGGGAGAACAGCAGCGGATTGCGATTGCGCGTGCCATTGTCAACAATCCTCAGGTCTTAATTGCTGACGAGCCGACCGGTAACTTGGACCCAGATAATTCGTGGGAAATCATGAATCTACTGGAGCGCATTAACCTGCAAGGAACTACAGTTCTGATGGCGACTCACAATAGTCAGATTGTAAATACCCTACGTCACCGCGTCATTGCTATCGAAAATGGTCGTGTGGTGCGTGATGAGGCGGAAGGAGAATACGGATACGATGATTAGAAGGTTTTTCCGTCATTTAATTGAATCGCTTAAGAGCCTTAAGCGGAATGGTTGGATGACAGTCGCAGCTGTGAGTTCAGTCACTATTACTCTCAGTTTAGTTGCTATCTTTGCCTCTGTTATTTTAAATACCGCAAAGCTAGCGTCTGATATTTCAAACAACGTTCGTATTGTTGTCTATATGCGCAAAGACATCGCTGACAACAGCACAACAATCGTTAAAGAAGGTCAGACAGTTAAAAATAATGATTACCACAAGATTTATGACGCCCTAACTTCAATGGATCATGTCTCAAAGGTTACTTACTCAAGTAAAGAAGAGCAGTACGAAAAGCTGACAGAGACGATGGGAAGTGAATGGAAGGTCTTTGAGGGGGATTCAAACCCACTTTATGACGCTTACATTGTCGATACGACAGAGCATAAATATGTAGATTCCGTTGCGGCAGAAGCCAAGAAGCTGGAAGGTGTTTCGGAAGTGCAGGATGGTGGAGCTAATACGAAAAAACTCTTTGCCTTATCTGATTTTATCCGAGTATGGGGACTGGTCGGGGCAGGCTTGCTCATCTTTATTGCAGTCTTCCTGATTTCCAATACTATTCGGATTACGATTATTTCACGGAGTCGTGAGATTCAGATTATGCGTTTGGTAGGGGCAAAAAATAGCTATATTCGCGGTCCCTTCCTCTTTGAGGGTGCTTGGATTGGCTTGCTAGGTTCAGTTTTACCAGTAGCCTTAGTTTATTTTGGTTATAATATGGCCTATCAAACCATGAATAAAAATCTTGTTGCGCAAAATCTTTCCATGATTGAGCCACACTTGTTTGTCCCTGCTATGATTGGGGCTGTATCAGTCTTGGGAATCTTTATCGGTTCACTTGGTTCATCCATCTCCATGAGACGCTTCTTGAAGATTTAATAAAAAAACAGCCGTGTAGGCTGTTCGGATTGAAAACAAACATCATTTGGTGTTTGTTTTTTTATTGCATTAAAAGTATAAATTATTGCTATCGCTTTGTTTTCGATAGGCCGAGGCTGATTATGATGAGGGTAAAAAAGAATGCAGACAAGAGGCCTTTTGTGGTACTGTTTAGAAAAGGCTTGTCAAAAACATAAAAAATATAAGCAGAAAAACCTAATCCAAGGAGAGTTATCATAGCTGAAATAGCCAGCAGAATTAACCAAATTTTTCTTTTATCCATCATGAAGACCATCCTTTCTTTTCTATGAACCAAGTATATCATATTAAGCAAAAAGCAACAAGACATGGAAGACAGGTTCTAGAGCAATTTCCTGACTTTTTCTAAAAGCTCCTCTTTTCATTCTTACATAGAAATAGTCATTTAGCAGCTAATTTAAAATGAGGCGGTCTTGTTATCTGCCTCATTATTAGTTTATTGGAAAAATGGATTGAAATTCTTTTCGTGGCCAATCGTTGTGTCATTTCCATGGCCGGGATAGACGCGATAGTCTTTGGGTAAGACAAATAACTCTTCGCGGATACCAGTAAGGAGCTGGTCCATGTTACCTGTTGGTAGATCTGTACGGCCGATGGTTTCACGGAAGAGGGCATCACCAGTCAGGACGACCTGATCTTCTGGGAAAATAATGGAAACTCCTCCGATAGAATGACCAGGTGTCTGCACAGCATAGAAATGAAAGTCGTCCAGTTGGTAGTCCTTGTGATAGTTGAAAAAATGTTCAGCAGGTCTGAGAATGACGTCTTCCAAATCTGAATGGCGGTCAAGACCGGATAGATTGTCTGTCGGAGTATAGAGCCAGCTTGCTTCGCTCTCAGCTACATAGACAGGCGGATTGGCAAAGTTATCTCGGACCTTATCCAGACTCATAATATGATCGTAATGCGTATGGGTCAGCAAAATAGCTGTGATAGGCTTAGCAATTTCTTCTAGCTTGCGTTGGATCTTCCGCCAGTCGCTGCCAGGGTCAACTACGATGACATGACGGTCATTTTCAAGGACATAAGTATTTTCAAAAGCGATGAGATTGACAATTTTGTGAACTTTCATTGGGCTTCCTTTGCATATGTTTTCTCAATAAAGAGTGTAACAAAAAAGCAGAAATTTTGCACAAAATTTATTTTGAGGCTCAGCTTATTTTCAGATGTTTCAGGCTGGCATTTGTGATATAATCATAGCAGTATGACACAATCGAACTATAAATATGCTGTCATCGACTTGGAGGCTACAAGTGCGAACAGCAATGCAAAAATTATTCAAATCGGCATTGTCATCATTGAAAACGGGGTGATTTGCCAAACGTATGAAACAGATGTGAATCCGTATGAGGATCTGGATGAGCATATTAAACAGCTGACAGGATTGGATGATCAGCGCTTGCGCCAAGCTCCGGATTTTTCACAGGTTGCCCGTGAAGTTTATGAACTGATTGAGGATGCGATTTTTGTCGCTCATAATGTCAAGTTTGATGCCAATTTATTGGCAGAAGCTCTCTTTTGGGAAGGCTTTGACCTATTGACTCCAAGAGTAGATACGGTGGAACTGGCTCAGGTTTTCTATCCGACTTTTGATAAATATGCCTTAGGAAATCTGTGCGAGCTTCTGGAGATTCCTCTGGAAAATGCTCATACCGCTTTGGCAGATGCTCAGGCAACAGCTCAGCTATTTCTAAAAATCCAGAAAAAGATGACTGGACTGCCAAAAGCTTTGCTAGAGAAAGTGCTGGAATTTTCCGATAGTCTCATCTATGAGTCACGGCTAGCTATAGAAGAGATTTTTCAGTCGATGCCAGACTATTCTGGTCAGGCTTTGCAGGAGACGCATGGTATCTTTTTGAAAAAGCCGAGAATCCTGCCGCCTGAGAAGAAACTTTCACAGGACTTTCTGACCAACCTTTATCTGCTGGGACTGGACGAGCGTCCCGACCAGCTGAGATTTGCGCAGTATGTGACTGAGGCGCTTAGTCAGACTGCGGCTAGCTTTTTGGAGGCTCAGACAGGGATTGGCAAGACTTTTGGCTATTTATTGCCCATTTTGGCTCATGGTCAGGAAAGGGTCTTGCTAACCGTTCCGACGAAGATTTTACAGGACCAGCTGATGCAAAAGGAAGGCCGACTCTTAGAGGAAGTCTTTCATATTTCTTTTCATAATCTCAAAAGTCCCGAAAATTATCTGAAACTAGATCATTTTTATCAAAGTCTATCGGTCTTGGATGATAATCGACTTGTTAATCGTTGCAAAATGCAGCTTTTGGTTTGGCTGACAGAGACCGAGACGGGTGATTTAAATGAAATCGGTCAAGCTTATCGTTTCGAGTCTTATTTTAGCCAGATACGCCATGATGGGAAATTAAGTAAGTATTCGCTCTTTTATCAAGAGGATTTTTGGCGACTGGGGCAGGTCAAGGCAGCTAGCAGTCGTGTCGTGATTACCAATCATGCTTATCTTTTGACGCGCCTTGAAGATGACCAGTCTTTGCTGGACAATCGGATGTTGGTAGTGGACGAGGCTCAGAAAATGTTTTTTGCCTTGGAAAGTTTTTCGCAGGCCAGTATCAATTTGACCAAGCAATTGCAAACTATCAGTCAAGCTCTACAGACAGAAAAACGGATTTTACAAGAAAGACTCTTGCAAAGCATCCAATTTGAACTGGCAGATGCTGCCGAAAAGCAGCGGGGTAAGACCAGTGAATTGGATTCACAGAAGATAGCCAAGTTACGTCAGGATGTGTCTGAGCTGGATGAAAACTTGCTGCCAGAGCTCAGGGAATTATTTTCAACCAAGTACCAATACTTCTGGCTAACGGAAGAACAATTTGCAGATCATCGTGTGGCAAGACTTCATGCTGGGCGCTCAGAACTGATGAGATTTAAGGATTTCCTGCCTGAGACAGTTAAGGTAATCTTAGTTTCTTCTACTTTGGAGATTAGTTCCAAGGTGAATTTGCCTCAATTACTAGGTTTTGAGGATTATCATTTTTATAAACTTCCTCAGCAAAAGAAGCCCCTACAGAAACTTTTTTTAGATCTAGATTTTCCAGATGTGGTGGATTTATCAACTCAGGAATACGCTGAGAGGATTGTCGCAAGCTTAGAGAGCTTGGCTCCACTGAATCTGCCGATGGTGGTTCTATTTACATCCAAGGATTTATTGCTGGCCACTTCAGACCAGCTGACCTTGCCACATTTGGCCCAGTATAAGAACGGCGAGCCAGCCAATATCAAGCGACGTTTTGATAAGGGAGAGGCACCCATCTTGCTAGGAGCAGGCAGTTTCTGGGAAGGAGCGGATTTTGCTCAGCAAGAGCAAATCATTCAGCTCATCACGCGGATTCCTTTTGATAATCCCAAAGATTTCTTTGTGCAAAAAATCAATCATCATCTGAAGGCAGAAGGCAAAAATCCTTTTTACGATTATCAGTTGCCGTCAGCTATTTTACGATTGAAGCAGGCCATGGGGCGAACCCGTCGCAATGAACACCAGAAGTCGGCTGTTATTCTTCTGGACAAGCGTATCTCAACCAAGCGCTACGGTCGGCAAATTCAGCAAAATCTAAATCAGTTGGCATCTTTAGAAATGCTTTCTCAGCGGGATATTGTAAAGGAATTAAAAGAGTTTTTCGACTAAAACTGCTTGAAAACAGTCAATTTTATCTGGCTGTTTTTCTAAATGATTGCAAATTTTCTCGGCACTGATGCCAAAAATCTGCTATAATGAAAAGAATAGAAAGAAGGTTATGACATGAAAAAGAATCTACCAGGAATTGCTCTATCATTTGCAATAGCAGCTATTGCCATTTATTTAGGGAATTGGTTTCCGCTGATTGGATCCAGTGTTTTTGCCATTGTTTTAGGAATTTTGCTTAGTAATTTATGGAAACTACCAGACTCCTTTCAGCCGGGCTTGACCTATTCAGGAAAGAAACTGCTTCAATATTCTATTATCTTTTTAGGCTTTTCCATGTCAATCGGCAAGGTCTCTGTAACGGGCTTATCCTCTCTGAAGATTAGTATTTTGACTATTTTGATCACTTTTTTGGCGGCTTATGCCGCTGGGAAATTCTTCAAAATGAGACGTGTTTTAACTATTTTGATTGGCTTTGGAACGGCTATCTGCGGTGGATCGGCTATTGCAGCAGCTTCGCCTATTTTAGAAGCAGAAGAAGAGGATATTGCTCTTTCCATTTCAACCATCTTCTTTTTCAATATTTTAGCTGTTTTCATCTTTCCTTTTCTGGGGCATCTCATGCAAATGTCCGATGCCTATTTTGGGACTTGGGCAGGGACGGCCATCAATGATACTTCGTCAGTCGTCGCGGCAGGTTATACTTACAGTCAAGCGGCGGGCGATTTGGCAACCATTGTCAAACTAAGCCGAGCGCTGATGATTGTACCCGCCTGTCTCATCTTTGCAGGCTATCGATATGTTCGAGATAAGCGGTCAGCTCAAAAAGTAGACTTGAAGAAGATTTTTCCTTGGTTTATTTTGTGGTTTGTCCTGGCTTCTGTAGTGAGCAGTTTGGGAATTTTTCCATCAAATCTAGTTCCTTACACAAAGCTGTTGTCCCAATGGCTGATGGCTATGGCCTTAGCCGGGATTGGAGCCAAGGTGTCATTCAAACAGTTCAAGGAAGCTGGAGCTGGACCATTATTAACCGGAGCTTTTGCTTGGTTCTGCGTCGCAGTTTCTAGCTTGATTATCCAATATTTTTTGTAAGAAAGGAAAATTATGCCTTCACAGCAAAGAGCATTTGAATCTCGGATTGATTACAGCTTGCTTTTACCTGTCTTGCTCTTACTATCAATCGGAGTTACAGCTATTTATATAGCGGTTAGTCATGATTATCCAAATAATGTCTTGCAGATTGTTGGTCAGCAAGTAGTTTGGATATTATTAGGCTTTCTGATTAGCTTTATCGTTATGTTTTTTAATACTAAATTTCTTTGGAAGATGACGCCTTTTCTGTATCTTTTAGGTTTGGGACTTATGATTCTTCCGCTTGTATTTTATAGTGAGAGCTTAGTGGCTTCTACAGGGGCGAAAAACTGGGTATCTATTCGTGGGGTTACCCTCTTTCAGCCATCTGAATTTATGAAAATTTCATATATTTTGATGCTGTCGCGAGTTGTAGTGAAGTTTCTGCAGCAAAATAAGAACTATGAGCGAACCATTGCTTTAGATCTCTTTTTGATTGTAAAATTAGCATTATATACCTTGCCAGTCTTGTTTCTTTTAGCCCTGCAGAGTGATTTGGGGACAGCTCTAGTATTTGCTGCGATATACTGCGGCATTGTTCTCTTATCTGGTGTTTCGTGGAAGATTATTCTACCAGTTTTCTTGACAGTATCCCTTCTTTTTACTGTCTTTATGTTGATCTTTATTTCAAATGGTGGCCGTGCTTTTCTCCATGGTTTAGGGATGCCGACTTATCAGATCAATCGGATCTCAGCCTGGCTCCATCCTTTTGAATATGCTCAGACAGTAACCTATCAGCAGGCACAGGGACAGATTGCTATAGGAAGTGGTGGTTTGCTAGGTCAAGGATTTAATGTCTCAAATCTTCTAGTACCTGTCCGTGAAAGTGATATGATTTTCACCGTGATTGCAGAGGATTTTGGTTTTCTTGGTTCGAGTTTGGTGATTGTTATTTATCTGTTTTTGATTCATCGTATGCTTCAGATTACTATTAAGTCCAACAATCAGTTCTACACCTATATCTCGACCGGTCTCATTATGATGCTGCTCTTTCATATTTTTGAAAATATTGGTGCTGTGACAGGGATTTTGCCTTTGACAGGGATTCCACTCCCCTTCATTTCCCAAGGGGGGTCCTCCATCGTTAGCAATCTCATCGGAATCGGTCTCCTACTGTCTGTCTCTTATCAAAATAGCCTAGAAGAGGAGAAGCATGCGGTGACTCCGCCTGTTCGTAAAAAAGTTGTCCTTAGAAAAATAAAATAAGAAATGGATACCTTGTATCCTAGAAAGGTGTTTTACATGAAAAAAGTAGCTCTTATGTTAGCCAATGGCTTTGAAGAAATTGAAGCCCTCACCGTTGTCGATGTCTTGCGTCGTGCAGGCTTTATCTGTGATATGATTGGTTTTGAGGAGTCTGTGACAGGCTCTCACCAGATTACTGTTAAAGCCGATCAAGTCTGGAATGGCAATCTATCTGCTTATGATATGGTCATTCTTCCAGGCGGTATGCCAGGATCAACAAATCTGCGAGATGATGACCGCCTAATGGAAGTTCTACAGGAATTTCAAGCAGAAGATAAATTTGTCGCAGCGATTTGTGCGGCTCCGATTGCCCTTGACCGCGTAGGTCTGCTGAATGGCAAGAACTTTACTTGCTACGATGGAGTGGAAGCAAACATTGAGAATGGTAGCTATCAGAAGCAGACCGTTGTCGTAGATGGAAAGTTGATCACCAGCCGTGGCCCATCCACAGCTCTGCCTTTCGCCTATGAGTTGGTTTGCCAGCTAGGAGGAGATGCGAATCAATTAGCAAGTTCTATGCTTTTTAAAGATGTTTTTGAGAAGTAAAAGATTCACCCGATTTTCGGGTGGATTTTTTCTGTCTAAGTTGGATGAAAAATCTATGAAATATGCTATTTCATCATAAATAAAAGCCCCTTTTTTTCAAAAAACATGGTATAATAAAGGGTATGAATTATCAAGATTACATCTGGGATTTAGGTGGGACTCTCTTGGATAATTATGAGACTTCTACCGCAGCTTTTGTCCATACCTTGCAGGACTTTGGTCTAACTGCGAGTCATGATGAAGTTTATAAGGCTCTCAAGGTTTCGACAGAGTATGCAGTCCGCCAGTTTGCCCCTAGAAACAAGGAATTTTTAAAGGCTTATAAGGCCAACGAGGCTAAGGCATTAGAGCATCCGATTTTATTTGACGGTGCATCAGAATTATTGGCGCAAATTATCCAGCAAGGTGGCAGAAACTTTTTGATTTCTCACCGAGATGATCAGGTGTTAGAGATTTTGCAGAAGACGCAGATTGGTCTTTATTTTACAGAAGTAGTGACGGCTATTAATGGTTTTAAACGTAAGCCAGATCCTGAGTCTATGCTGTATTTAAAAGACAAGTACCAGATTCAGTCTGGGCTGGTTATAGGAGATCGACCGATTGATATCGAAGCTGGTCAGGCGGCAGGATTTAGCTGCTATCTCTTTGATAATATGAGAAATCTTGAAGAATTTGTAGATATTGAACTAGAAAAGGAATAACATGACAGAAGAAAAGCAACAAGACATACAAGCGCAAGAATATGACGCCAGTCAGATTCAGGTCTTGGAGGGCTTAGAAGCCGTTCGGATGCGCCCTGGTATGTATATTGGTTCGACCTCCAAGGAAGGTCTGCACCACTTAGTATGGGAAATTGTTGACAACTCGATTGATGAGGCCTTGGCTGGCTTTGCCACTCATATTCAAGTCTTTATTGAAAAAGATAATTCGATTACAGTTGTTGACGATGGTCGAGGCATTCCCGTTGACATTCAGGAGAAAACAGGTCGCCCAGCTGTGGAAACTGTCTTTACTGTCCTTCACGCAGGAGGAAAATTCGGCGGTGGTGGCTACAAGGTCTCAGGAGGTCTGCACGGTGTAGGCTCTTCCGTTGTAAATGCCCTGTCTACTCAGCTAGATGTCCGCGTTTATAAAAACGGCCAGATTCATTACCAAGAATACCGTCGAGGTCATGTAGTCGCGGATCTAGAAGTCATCGGTGAGACAGATCGTACAGGTACGACAGTCCACTTTACACCAGATCCAGAGATTTTCACTGAAACAGTAGAATTTGACTTTGAAAAGCTCAATAAGCGGGTACAAGAACTGGCTTTCCTCAATCGTGGCCTCAGAATTTCCATCACCGATAAGCGAGACGGAATGGAGCAGGTCAAGGATTACCACTATGAGGGCGGGATTGCCAGCTATGTCCAATACATCAATGAAAACAAGGATGTCATCTTTGATACGCCGATTTACACTGACGGTGAAATGGACGACATTACGGTTGAAGTCGCCATGCAGTACACGACTGGCTATCATGAAACAGTCATGAGCTTTGCCAATAACATCCATACTCACGAGGGTGGAACGCATGAGCAAGGCTTCCGAACAGCCTTGACACGGGTCATCAATGACTATGCCAAGAAAAATAAGCTTCTCAAAGAAAATGAGGACAATCTGACTGGGGAAGATGTGCGTGAGGGACTGACAGCGGTCATCTCTGTCAAGCACCCAAACCCTCAGTTTGAAGGTCAGACCAAGACCAAGTTGGGCAATAGCGAAGTGGTTAAGATTACCAATCGCCTCTTCAGCGAAGCCTTCTCAGATTTCCTTTTGGAAAATCCTGCGGTGGCTCGAAAAATCGTTGAAAAAGGAATTTTGGCTTCTAAGGCACGAATCGCTGCTAAGCGAGCTCGGGAAGTAACTCGCAAGAAGTCTGGCTTGGAAATTTCCAATCTGCCAGGAAAATTGGCTGACTGTTCGTCCAACAACCCACAGGAAACAGAACTCTTCATCGTGGAGGGGGACTCAGCGGGTGGTTCAGCTAAGTCTGGGCGTAACCGTGAATTTCAGGCTATTTTGCCGATTCGCGGTAAAATTCTCAACGTTGAAAAAGCCAGTATGGATAAGATTCTGGCTAATGAAGAAATCCGCAGTCTCTTTACTGCTATGGGAACTGGTTTTGGGGCTGACTTTGATGTCAGCAAGGCTCGCTATCATAAATTAGTCATCATGACTGATGCGGATGTGGATGGAGCTCACATTCGGACTTTGCTCCTAACTTTGATTTACCGCTACATGAAGCCGGTTCTGGAAGCAGGCTATGTCTACATCGCCCAACCACCAATCTATGGTGTCAAGGTCGGCAGCGAGGTAAAAGAATACATCCAGCCAGGTGCTAACCAAGAAGAAGAACTGCAAGCTGCTCTTGAGCGCTATAGCGAAGGTCGCTCTAAGCCGACGATTCAGCGCTACAAAGGTTTGGGAGAAATGGATGACCATCAGTTGTGGGAAACGACCATGAACCCAGAACACCGTCTAATGGCGCGAGTTTCTGTCGATGACGCAGCAGAAGCTGATAAGATTTTTGATATGCTGATGGGAGATCGTGTAGAGCCTCGTCGTGATTTTATCGAAAAAAATGCAGTATATAGCACACTTGATGTCTAAAAAGTTAGAAAAAACAACCATTACAGATAAATTTGTGATATAATCAATGTGTTTGCTTTTTAGTAAAAGAATGAAGGAGTTTTATATGTCTAATGGACTGATTATTCTCATTATTGTAGTAGCGGCACTATTAATTTTAGGCTATTTTACTGCTATCTATATGAGAAAACGAAATGAAGCGAAGCTTCGAAGTTTGGAGGAGAAAAAAGAGGAACTTTACAATCTTCCCGTGAATGATGAAGTGGAAGAAGTTAAAAATTTACATTTGATTGGGCAAAGTCAAGTGACTTTCCGTGAGTGGAATCAAAAATGGGTAGACCTCTCTTTAAATTCATTTGCTGATATTGAGAACAATCTCTTTGAGGCAGAGGGCTACAATAATTCTTTCCGTTTCCTCAAAGCTAAGCATGCGATCGAAAATATTGAAAGTCAAATTGATTTAATCAGTGAGGATATTCATGCAATTCGTCAAGCTTTAGAAGATCTGAAAAAACAAGAATCTAAAAATAGCGGACGAGTTTTACACGCTCTGGATCTGTTTGAAAATTTGCAGTATACTGTAGCTAGCAATCCTGACGCTTATGGACGAGCTCTTGCAGAAATTCAGAAGCAAATGGAAAATATTGAGTCTGATTTCTCTCAATTTGTTACTCTCAATTCTTCAGGGGATCCTGTGGAAGCGGCAGATATCTTAGACAAAACAGAAGATCGTATCTTGGCACTGACACAGATCGTCGAAAAAGTTCCAGCAATTGTAGAAGACTTGACTGAGAAATTACCAGATCAATTAGAAGATTTGGAGTCTGGCTACCGTAAATTATTAGAAACCAATTATCATTTTATTGAGACTGACTTAGAGGCGCGTTTCCAACAACTTCGTGCTAGTTTGAAACGAAATGAAGAAAATATTGCGGCTTTGGAGTTAGATAATGCCTTGTATGAGAATGAACAAATTCAAGAGGAAATCGATGCTCTGTATGCCATCTTTACTCGAGAGATTGAGGCTCATAAAGTCGTTGAGAAGTTGGTGAACTACCTTCCTGACTACCTAGAACACACTAAAGAGAATAACCAACAGCTTCAAAGCGAAATGGAACGTTTATCACATTCCTTCTTGCTACCAGAACCTGAAATAAATCATATCAAGGATTTGAAATCTGAATTATCTGCTCAAGAAGCAGTGGTTCACTCTTCACTTGAAGATACAGCTGAAATGAAGAAACCTTTCTCATTAGTTAGAGAAGAGTTGGAAGCTATTCAAGACCGATTGAAAGAAATCGAAGATGAACAGATTGAACTTGGTGAGCAGCTAGAAAAGATCGAAAAAGACGATGTCAATGCCCGTCAAAAAGTTACGATTTACGCCAATAAATTGCATATGATTAAGCGATTTATGGAAAAACGTAATTTACCGGGTATTCCAGAGTCCTTCTTAACAATTTTCTTTGGAGCAAGCGACTATATTGAGGAGCTGGCTAGAGAGTTGGAAGCAACTCGTGTAAATATCGAATCTGTTAACCGCTGGTTAGAGATTTTGGCAAATACAATGAATGAATTGGAAGAAGAGACATATCGAATCGTTCGAAATTCTACCTTAACAGAGCAGTTGCTACAATACTCTAACCGTTATCGTTCATTTGATGACAATGTGCAGGCAGCCTTCAATGAATCCCTTCATGCTTTTGAAGTTGAATTTGATTACGCAAAATCTTTGGAAATCATTTCAAAAGCCTTGGATGTTGTTGAGCCTGGGGTTTCAGCTCGTTTCATCAACTCATATGAAAAAACACGCGAAAATATTCGCTTCTAAGAAAGTTCCTTCGGGAACTTTTTTTCTTTGCAATCTAGCTTGTCTTGTCACTGAAAATCCTGTATAATACAACAAATTACAGAAAATATGAGGTGAACAGATGAGTCGGGTCAAAGGCTTATTGGTGATGGATGTCGATAGCACGCTTATTATGGAAGAGGGCATTGATTTGCTGGGCGAGGAAGCTGGAGTTGGGCAGCAAGTGGCTGATATTACCGAGCGAGCCATGCGCGGGGAACTGGATTTCGAGGCTGCCTTACGGGAGAGGGTTTTTCTCTTGGAGGGGCTTCCAGAAACTATCTTTTCTCAAATAGCTGACAAGATTCATTTCACGCCTGGTGCTAAAAAATTAGTAGATGAGCTGCATGCGCGTGGCTACAAGATTGGCTTGGTTTCAGGTGGTTTTCATGAAACGGTGGATAGGCTGGCTGAGGAGCTAGGAATTGACTATGTAAAGGCCAATCGCTTGGAAAGTAAAAATGGTTTCCTGACCGGTCATGTTTTGGGAGATATTGTTACCAAAGATATTAAAGTTCAGATGCTGAAAGAATGGGCTCAAGAGAATAATTTGGAATTAAATCAAACCGTTGCTATGGGGGATGGCGCCAATGATTTGCCTATGATTCAAACAGCCGGCATTGGAATTGCTTTCAATGCTAAGCCAATTGTAAGAGAGCAAGCGCCCTATCAAATCAATGTTTATGACCTCTATCAAGTAATTGATATTTTGGATGCTAAGGAAAAATAGGAGGCATTATGCATATCTTGTTAGCACCAGATTCTTTTAAGGAGAGTTTGTCTGCCGTTCAGGTAGCAGAGGCCTTGAAAGAAGGCTTTTCCCAAGCCTTGCCAGAAGCGACTTTTGACTTACTGCCTATTGGAGATGGTGGCGAAGGGACTGTGGCTGCCTTGGTCTCTGCTATGAAGCTAAAAGAGTTTCGCCATTGGGTAACTGGACCTTTCGGCCAGCCAGTCGAAATGAAATATGCAAGACAAGACCAGCTCGCTCTCTTTGAAATGGCAGATTTAGTGGGACTGGCTTTAATTCCTAAGGAAAAACGCAATCCTTTAGACTTGGAAACTAGAGGTCTGGGGGAGCTGATTCTTCATTTGGCTGAAAATGGGGTCAGGAAGATTCTGGTCGGTGTTGGCGGCTCGGCAACTAATGATGGTGGAATCGGTATGGCAGCCGGTCTGGGCTATGAATTTTTTGATGAAAACAATAATCGACTGCGACCTATCGGTTCCTCTCTAGGGAGAGTTGCTCGAATTTCTGCAGAACGTGTTCCAACTTGTCTGAATGATATTGACATCGAGATTTTGACAGATGTGTCCAATCCTTTATGTGGGCAGCAGGGAGCGACTCAGGTCTTTGGACGGCAGAAAGGCCTGTCTGAATGGTTTCTTTCATCTGTCGATCAGGAAATGAGGAACTTCTATGAGCTGGTCAATCCGCAGATTTTCACCCAAGCTGGTGCTGGTGCAGGAGGAGGCATGGCAGCAGGGCTAGTCACATTTGCTAAGGGGAAAGTCGTGTCAGGAATTGATACCTGCCTGGATTTGCTGGATTTTGACCGCAGGGTTAAAGAAGCGGACTTGGTTGTTGTTGGTGAGGGCCGCATGGATAAGCAGTCCTTGGCCGGAAAGGCTCCGGTTGGGGTAGCAAGGAGGACGCCAAAAGAGATTTCCGTTCTTGCGATCTGTGGCAGTTTAGCTGATGATTTACCTCCATTTCCTAGGGAAAATATTCAGGCAGCTTTTTCAATTATCTCCCAAGTTGCGGATTTGGATACAACCTTAGCTCAGGCGAGGGAAAACTTGGTCCGTACTGCTCGCAATATTGGAAGCCTATTAGCTATCAAAAAGAGACTGGGACAAAAGTCCTAGTCTCTCAATTGTCTTTGGCTTGTCGAGCAAGACGCAGTGGTTGAGTGGGCTCTATTACGCTGATTTCATCAGCTTTTACAGCCCTACTCAACTGTGCGGAGGTGGGACGACGAAATCGAATTCTAACGAATTACCGATTTCTGTCCCACTCTCTTTTTCAGTAAATATTCGACTTCTTTGACGATTAAGCCGTTTGCAAATTCAAATAGATCGCAGGAAAGGTCTCCGTGGTCATTGACCAAAATTGTTAGAATCCGACTTTGCTCGGCATTGGTGTGATAGTATTGGCAACAAAACTGTGCGGAACTGTTCTGATAGGCCTCCTGTATCCTGTGGAGGTAGGCTTCTTTTCCCTGAATGATTTCAGGGGATTCTCCATGTAGCTCCCAGGCGACATGCTCGTCTAAAAAAGTCTGATAAATGTCCCAATTACGCTGATTTTCCGCCTCGAAAAAGGCAAATAATTTCTCTAAATCCGTCATTTATGAAACATTTTTTTCCAAAGGGAAGTTTTCTTGTGGGTAGATGGTTTATCTTCTGCTGGATGGAGGACGTCAGCAAATTGCTTGCTCAAGTCCTTTTCTTCAACGGTCACAGGACGATCACTATGGATCACCAAACCGAAAGGAGAGGATTGGCAAAAAGCGGAGACAATGGTGGCCTCACAGCCTAAGTCTTTGGCTGTTTTTAGGTAGAAAACTTGTTGGCTGGATATGACTTCAGGCGATATTTTGACTGTGACGGGCTGATAGTTTTCAGTGATCTTCTCAACTATTTCTTTAAAATGCTGCTTTAGAAGCGAGGAATTTGCATCTGAAATAGAGCAATAAGCAATCACCCGCTCTTCAAAAGTTTCCAGAAATTTACGCTGTTCATCAGGATTGAGCTTAGCATTCCCCTGAGATTTTTCCATGATAATGTTATTTAGATCTGTCATATTTCTAGTATATCATAAATAAAGGATTTCTTATTTTCAAACCATTAAGAAAAAGATAGGATGTAACCGATTGCATTTCAAAAATTGTGATTTTTCAAGCAAAGCTGCTGTTTTTCCTTGAAAAAAAAGCGCTTTTGAGGTATCATAGACTAGTAAATAATTTTAAACAATAAGGAGAGTCAAAATGTCAATTATTACTGATGTTTATGCTCGCGAAGTCCTCGACTCACGCGGTAACCCAACACTTGAAGTAGAAGTTTATACTGAATCAGGTGCTTTCGGACGTGGTATGGTTCCTTCAGGAGCTTCTACTGGTGAGCACGAAGCAGTTGAACTTCGTGATGGCGACAAATCTCGTTACGGTGGTCTTGGTACACAAAAAGCAGTTGACAACGTAAACAATGTTATCGCTGAAGCTATCATCGGTTACGATGTTCGTGACCAACAAGCTATCGACCGTGCAATGATCGCTCTTGACGGTACTCCTAACAAAGGTAAATTGGGTGCAAACGCAATCCTTGGTGTGTCTATCGCTGTAGCTCGTGCTGCTGCTGACTACCTTGAAATCCCACTTTACAGCTACCTTGGTGGATTCAACACTAAAGTTCTTCCAACTCCAATGATGAACATCATCAATGGTGGTTCTCACTCAGACGCTCCAATCGCTTTCCAAGAATTCATGATCGTACCTGCTGGTGCACCATCATTCAAAGAAGCTCTTCGTTGGGGTGCTGAAATCTTCCACGCTCTTAAGAAAATCCTTAAATCTCGTGGTTTGGAAACTGCCGTTGGTGACGAAGGTGGATTCGCTCCTCGTTTTGAAGGAACTGAAGATGGTGTAGAAACTATCATTGCTGCTATCGAAGCTGCTGGTTATGTTCCAGGTAAAGACGTATTTATCGGATTTGACTGTGCTTCATCAGAATTCTACGATAAAGAACGTAAAGTTTACGACTACACTAAATTCGAAGGTGAAGGAGCTGCTGTACGTACTGCTGCAGAACAAATCGACTACCTTGAAGAATTGGTAAACAAATATCCAATCATCACTATCGAAGATGGTATGGACGAAAACGACTGGGATGGTTGGAAAGCTCTTACTGAACGTCTTGGTGGTAAAGTTCAATTGGTTGGTGACGACTTCTTCGTAACAAACACTTCTTACCTTGAAAAAGGTATTGCAGAAGGTGCTGCTAACTCAATCCTTATCAAAGTTAACCAAATCGGTACTCTTACTGAAACTTTTGAAGCGATTGAAATGGCTAAAGAAGCTGGTTACACTGCAGTTGTATCACACCGTTCAGGTGAAACTGAAGATTCAACAATCGCTGACATCGCAGTTGCAACTAACGCAGGACAAATCAAGACTGGTTCACTTTCACGTACAGACCGTATTGCTAAATACAACCAATTGCTTCGTATCGAAGACCAACTTGGTGAAGTAGCTGAATACCGTGGATTGAAATCATTCTACAACTTGAAAAAATAATTCATTCTAATGGAATGTAGCAAATCCCTTGAGGCTAACTCAAGGGATTTTTAATAAATAAGGGGAGACTTTTGGGATGTTTTATTTCATTTTGTATATCCTAAGCAGAGAGTGGCCAGCTCTTACCGTTTTATTTATAGGCCTCTTTTTGGCTTATAAACGCAAATCATGCTCTCTGGCACTTTTGGCAGTTCTATTATTTCTTATAATTACCAGTATATTCTGGTATCCTCGGTTCAGCCCATGGTTTGCTTTTCCCTTTTTGTTTCTCGCTTTCTATTTATTGGTAAAAAGATATAGGTGGGTTCTTTATCCCGCTCTTGCTCTAGGAGTATTGTTAGTGGCATTTTCTCCTATTCTTGGGATATTTTTTACGGTTTATGTTCCGGTGAACCATTATGCCTATCTTGAGGAAAAAGGGCAGACAGTAGTGGTTCGGGAAGATTACTATGGAGCATTTTTTAGTGAAAGCGATATAGAAATCACGACCTATGTAAATGGTCAACTCCCTCTTGTCAATAAGATAGCTTATAAAAGAGTTCCTTTACATGATTTTAATAAGGACAAAGATGTCGATAAGGATGTTTTTCTTGCTCAACCCTTGACAAGGGAACGACTGGAAGAATTACATGATTTTATGAATCGGAAATGGACCAAATAAACCTTGATGAATCAAAATAGCTGTTGGATCAGACCTCCAACAGCTATTTTAAATAAGATTTTAGAAAATCGACTTAACTTTGTTGATGACATCGTTGAGCCCTTTTGAATTGGCTACTAAATCTTTTGCTTTATCTAAGTATTCGCCTAGCTCATCTTTGTGGTCTTCAACAAACTTCTTAGCTGCATCAAAATCTTTCTTTTCGATCAATTCTTTTACTTGGTTAAACAATTCTACTGGATTCATTTTGAATGCTCCGTTAATAATTTTCTTTTGATTATTGGAAGGTCACGCAGACAGCTTCTGGCACATAAAAATCATGAGAAATTTCTGTTAATCGGCCTGTTTCAGGATCGCGTTTGAAGACAGTTGCATTGTCCGAATCTTGGTGGGCAGCGATAAGGTAGTTTTGGTCAGGTGTAATATTGAAATCGCGTGGATTTTTGCCCTTTGTTGGCGTGATTTCAACGAGCTGTAGACTTCCATCAGCTAGAATTTGATAAACAGCTATTGAGTCATGACCGCGGTTAGAGCCATAGAGGAATTTTCCGTCGGCAGAGATGCGGATGGCTGCAGTGCCGTTAAAATCTTCAAATCCTTCTGGGAGAGTTGAGATGGTCTGTAGGTGTTCAAACTGACCAACACCATCATAAATCAATACTTCGATGGTAGAATTTAGTTCGCAGATAAGGTAAGCAATTTTATAGTGGTTATGAAAGACAATGTGACGTGCCCCGGCCCCAGCAGCACATGTGTAGGTGGCCAGTTTGTTTAGTTGTCCGTCTTCCGTCACATCGTAGGTAGTGACTTGATCTGTTCCGAGATCGCAGGTAACTAGATATTGATCGGGAGTCAAGTCAGCATAGTGGACATGGGCAGAGGCTTGATTGGCGTGGGGTCCTTGCCCGACGTGGGTGTCTGAATCAGCCAGTTTTAGACTGCCATCTTCTTGCTGCTTGTAGACCAGCACTTGCCCCTTGTGGTAGTTAGCTCCGTAGACAAGACCTCTTTCATTATCTACAGCAACATAGCAAAGCGGTGCGCCTTTTTCAACCACATGATTGAGCAGCTGTCTCTTTTGGTCATAGGCCGCAATCCCGCCTTGTCCGTCTTTTGCACCAACGGTGTACAGATGATCAGCTTGGTCAAAGGCTAGATAAGTGGGGCTTGGCTCTTCGGCTACTAATTCTAAGTTTGAGAGCCCTCCCTTTTCAGTATCAAACTCTGCTTTGTAAATTCCTTTGGAAACTCGTCGGGTGTATGTTCCAAAATAAACTGTTTGAGTCATGTTTCTACCTCATTTTTTTATATCAATCTATTATACCATAAAACGACTTAAGAAGCTGTTTGGATAGGAAAAGTCCTGTATCTATAGGAAAATCTCAAATTTTATCAAAAAATAGATAAAAAACAGATGGTGGGTAGGAAGGGGATAGACCACTTTGATAGAATGGAATTGTTCAAAAAAACAAATACGATCAGGAAAGCTCAAAATTCCTGTTTTCTAAAACAAAGGAGAAATCAAATGAACGTAAAAAAATTCGCTATGCTTGTAACTCTTATCGGAATGTCTGTCTTTTTCCTAGCTGCATGTGGTTCTAAGAATGCTGACAATAAAGAAATTAGCGATGGGAAAAAAGTAGATTTTAAGAAAGATGCTGTTGATCAAAAAACGAAAACAGTAGACGGCAAGGAAGTGACAGAGTACACCATGCCAGATGGAAATGTAATTCAAATCCCAGCGGATGGAGAAGAATTACCAACAGATGAATCTGAATCAACTGATAAATAAAAGTTAGAGCTTGTAGGTTGGAGGCAATATGTTTCAAAGAAAAAAAATGAATCGTAAAACCATTCTATTGGGAAGCACGGTCATTCTTGCTTGTGCTGGGCTGGGAGGCTATGTACTTCTTCATCAGGTTAATCAACAACAAGCCATGCAAATGGTTGATAATAAGATTGATTCTCTGACGGTCCAGGATGCTGTCAATAACAGTAAAAAAACAAGCCTGGTTTTATCTGGAGAAGTAGTTGCTAACAATAGTAGTAAGGTCAAGATTGACCCATCAAAAGGTGAAGTTAAGGAAGTATTCGTCAAAAATGGCGATACTGTTACACAAGGGCAGCCCCTCTTTTCCTATGTGACGTCTCAGGAATTGACAGCTCAGTCTGCTCAATATGATGCTCAAGCTAAGGCCAACGGCATTACGACTGCTCAAACCAGCGCATCAATCAAATGGGAAACTTATAACCGTAAGCTGGCTAGTCTCAATGCCCTTAGGAATAAATACAATTCTAGTAAGGATGAGTCTCTGTTGGATCAGATAAAATCTGCTGAAGACGAGCTGGCTCAAGCGCTAAGTGACGCTAAGACTGCTGACAATGAAGTAACGAATGCTCAGATTGAGGCTGAAAAGGCTCAGGTGACAGCCCAGACGGAATCAGACCGTATGAAATATGATACCGTGACGGCTGATACAGCAGGAACCATTACCTCTATGAACGAAGATCTTCCGACTCAGTCCAAGGCAAAAAAGGAAGAAGAAACCTTTATTGAAATCATGGACAAGTCCAAGACTTTGGTAAAAGGGACTGTCAGCGAATTTGACCGTGAGAAGCTGAGCGTGGGTCAGAGAGTAGATATTGTAGACCGCAAAGATCCTAAGAAGCGCTGGAGTGGCACCGTCACTCAGGTCGGCACCTTGACAACTGCAAATGCTGGAAATAGCAATGGTGGAAATAAACAACAGGAAAACCCCAACCAAGGCAAGTTCCCTTATACTGTCGAGCTGGATCAGGGTGGTGAAATGCCACTTGTAGGCTCCCATTCTTATGTCAATGTTGTAGAAAATGCTCCTGAAGCCGGCAAGGTTGTTGTCAATAAGGCCTATACTTTCAGTAAAAATGGTAAGACCTATGTCTGGAAGGTAGAGGGTAAAAAGGTGAAAATGAAGGAAGTTAAGACCAAGAAAGTTTCTGACCGTTTGGTAGAGATTACAGAAGGTCTGACTATGCAGGATACCATTTCGACGCCTAGAGAAGGCATGAAAGACGGGATGGAGGTAGGACAGAATGTTAAAGCTTAAGAACATCCACAAATCTTATCAACAGGGCAGTCAGGAATTTCCGATTTTGAAAGGAATTGATTTGCATGTGAAAGAGGGGGATTTTCTAGCGATTATGGGGCCGTCTGGATCAGGTAAGTCCACTTTGATGAACATTATCGGCTGTTTGGACAAGGCTAGCGCAGGTTCTTATCATATTGAAGGGACTGACGTCTCTGACTTATCCGACAACCAACTATCTGATTTGCGTAATCAGAAGATTGGCTTTGTTTTCCAAAATTTCAACCTCATGCCCAAGCTGACAGCCTGCCAAAATGTTGAACTACCTCTGACTTACATGAAAGTTCCTAAAAAAGAGAGACGCGAGCGTGCTTTGGAAATGCTGCGATTGGTCGGTCTGGAAGAAAGAAGTGACTTCAAGCCTATGGAGCTGTCCGGTGGTCAAAAGCAACGGGTAGCCATTGCGCGTGCCCTAGTGACCAATCCCAGCTTCATCTTGGGAGACGAGCCGACTGGGGCGCTGGATACCAAGACCAGTGTTCAGATTATGGAGCTGTTCAAGCAATTTAATGAACAAGGCAAGACCATTGTCATCATTACCCACGAGCCGGAAGTGGCTCAGCTTTGCAAGCAAACAGTTGTCTTGCGGGACGGTAATATAGAGACTAGGGTATTAGGATAGAAGGGGGCTATATGGAAGATATTTTTGTAGCTCTAAACTCAATCCTGTCCCACAAAATGCGCTCTATGCTGACCATGCTTGGGATTATCATCGGGATTGGCGCTATTATTGCTATCTTTTCCATCATTGAAGGAAATACAGAAAATACCAAGCGCCAGCTGATCGGTGGTACTAATAATACCATTAAGGTTGTCTACGACAAGAAGAGTTCGATTGACCCTTCTATTCCAGAGAAATCCCAAGCGCAGAAGCCTTCCTACATTCCCTTTATGGGAGAGGATGTCTTAGCTAAGATTAAGGAAATCCCTGGAGTTAAAAATGCTTTGATGACTTATGGTACGGACGAAAAGATTTACTATCTCAGTCAAAAGTCATCTGGCAAGGTTCAGGCGGTTTCCCAGTCGGTAGCTGACATCAAGCAGCAGCGGCTGTTGGAAGGGGAGGGCTTTGACTCAGAAGCCTTCAAAAATCAAGAGCAAGTAACCTACCTAGAAAAGTCTCTTTATGATACTCTCTTTCCTAAGGGGGATGGTATCGGTAAGTATGTAGAAGTCAAGGGCAATCCTTTTAAAGTTATCGGCGTCTTTGAGTCGACTGAGCAGAGTGGTTTAACCTCTGGTTCGGAAAAGGTGGCCTATATTCCTCTGCAACAATGGCATCGGATTTTCGATACCATCAATGTCAGTCCAGAAGTCACTGTCCAGACCCACAAAGCCGATGATTTGAAGAAGGTGGCCAAGAAGGTCAGTGATTATCTCAATCAGCAGATGCCTCAGTCAGACTATGTGTTTGGTGTGCTGAATCTGCAAGAATTTGAACGTCAATTGGATAACCTTAACCAGTCTAACTTTGTCTTGCTAGCGGGTATTGCCAGCATCTCCCTCTTAGTCGGAGGTATTGGGGTTATGAATATCATGCTGGTATCAGTGACAGAGCGGACGCGTGAAATCGGGATTAAAAAGGCTCTGGGAGCTCGACGAAAGATCATTCTCAAGCAATTCCTGATCGAAGCGGTCATCCTGACTCTGATGGGAGGAGTTATTGGTGTGGTAGCAGGTATCGCCTCTGGCTTTGCTATCACCCAGTCTTTGGCCTATCCATATATTTTATCTCTATTTTCGGTCTTTGTAAGTTTGCTCTTTTGTTGTATAATAGGAGTAGTATTTGGGCTCCTGCCGGCTGTGAAAGCATCCAAGCTGGATCCAATTGAAGCCCTGCGATTTGAATAAATAAAGGAGAATCAAGCATATATGCACAAGATTTTAGTAGTGGAAGACGATACTACGATCAATCAAGTCATTTGTGAATTTTTAAAAGAAAGTAACTATGCAGTTACACCAGTCTTTGATGGAGGCGAGGCTTTGCTTCAATTTGAAGCAGAGTCTTTTGACTTAGTTATTTTAGACATGATGTTGCCAACCATGAGTGGACTGGATGTTCTCAAGGAAATTCGCAAGACTTCTCAGATTCCGGTCATGATCCTGACAGCACTAGATGATGAGTACACTCAGCTAGTCAGCTTTAACCATCTCATCAGCGATTATGTGACCAAGCCTTTCTCACCACTGATCTTAGTCAAACGGATTGAGAATATTCTACGGCGAAATACGGTTGCTTCAGAGATTACTGTCGGTGAATTGACCGTCTCTATCGATGATTGTACTGTTTATTGGCAGGAAGAAAAGATGCCTCTGACTAAGAAAGAGTACGAAATCTTGCAGGCTCTAGCCAAGAGAAAGGACCACTTAGTGACCCGCGATCAGCTCATGAATACCATCTGGGGCTATAGCGAGCTGGACAGCCGTGTGCTGGATAATCATATCAAGAATATTCGTAAGAAGATTCCAGGTATTCCTCTGAAAACCATCACAGGTATGGGCTATCAGCTTGGAGGAGAAGACACGTGAAGATTGTCAAAAAGAACTTCCTCTTGACGACTTTCATCATCTTTGTCGTTGTGACGATCGTTCTATCCACTCTCTATTTCGCCATGCCGGTTTATTACCAGCAGGTCAAGGGGGGAGAAGCCCAGCGTGAGTTTGCTCAGGTAGCCAAGCAGGTCAAGGGAAAGTCCAGCCAAGAAATCAGTGAGCTTTTGAGTAATTATAGCAAAAAAAACAATCAGATCTGGTTCACCTTGCTGGCAAAAGACAATACAATTCTTTACCCAGCACTCGAAACGAATGGAGAAAGCTCTCTCCAGCTGACCATTGTTCCGACCATTGCCAATAGCAATTATGAGAGTAAGACCCTGTCAGAAAGTTTTCGGACATCAGATGGCAAAGAAGTAGTCCTGCGTGGGGAATATTCCCTGCAACCCGTTTCGGACGCCAGTCGGATCTTGCTCAATCTCTATCCCTTTGTATTATTCTTGTCGCTGAGTCTGGGTGGGCTTGCCGCCTATCTCTATAGTCGGACCTCCAGTCAGCGGATTAAGGATATCTCTTCTAGCACTCGACAAATGACGAGTCTGCTTCCAGACGTTTCCTGTCAGGTGAAAGGTCATGACGAGATTGCTGATTTGGCTCAGGATATCAATCACTTATATGCTAACCTCTTAACCAGTATGGAAGCTCTGCGATTAGAAAATGAGAAAGTCGCAGAAAGCGAGCGCGAAAAGGCAGAATTTCTCCGAATGACCTCCCACGAACTCAAGACCCCCATCACCAGCATGATGGGAATGATTGACGGGATGATTTATGGAGTGGGTGATTTTAAAGATCGGGACAAATACCTACAGAAGTGTCGCGAAATATTGGAAGAACAATCAGGCTTAGTTCAGTCTATCCTAGCCATTTCAAAGCTAGAAATGACCATGGAGACAGAGCGAGAAATCTTCTCTCTCAAAGAGCTGCTTGAAGCAAATATCAGTACATACAAGGTTCTAGCGGACCTCAAGCATTATCAATTTAATGTCCAACTTACAGAAACAAAAGTCCGAGGAAATAAGACCTATTTACTTAAAGCTATTAAAAATCTGATTGATAATGCCTTCCATTATACAGTAGAAGGTGGAGAAATCTTGGTTCGTTTAGAAGATGGGGTATTAATTGTAGAAAATGAAGCTGAGCGAGTGTTGGATGAGTCACAGATTCAGCAGATTTTCCAGCCATTTTATCGACCGGACTACAGTCGCAATCGTAAGGATGGCGGTACAGGACTGGGACTCTTTATCGTGCAGCAAATTTTGGAAAAGCACCATCTCACTTATCGCTTTGAAGCAGTTGAGAATAGGTGGATGCGCTTCACGATTTTTTTACCTCAAATGGAACAGATATGAGGCTGGGACAAAAGTCCCAGCCTCTCAATTGTTTGGATTGTCAAGCAAGACGCAGTGGTTGAGTGGGCTCTACTAGGCTGATTTCATCAGCTTTTACAGCCCTACTCAACTGTGCGGAGGTGGGACGACGAGATCGAATTCTAACGAATTACTGATTTCTGTCCCACTCTCATTTTTGCTTGGATTTTTATAGGATAAATGTTTGAAAAGCACTTTTATTCAAGTTTTGTCTTAAATTTAAAAGAAAAGTGCGAAAAACGCTTACAATATCACAAAATAATTGACTATTACCTTTATTAGGAGTAAACTAATGGGGTACATTTAAAAAAATAAAAGGAGAATTCATCATGAATTTAACATTTCTAGGACTTTGTATTGCCTGCTTTGGCGTCTCATTAGCTGAAGGTTTGATTATGAGCAATCTGTTTAAAGCAGCTTCACGTCAGCCAGAAATGGTTGATCAATTAAGAAGCTTGCTCATCATGGGTGTCGCTTTTGTTGAAGGTACTTTCTTCGTTACTTTGGTTATGTCTTTCATTATCAAATAGTTTTTTCTATTTTAGAAAAGGGGGTGTCAAACCTTGGAAGAGAGTCTTAATCCGACTATTCAGCTAGGCCCAATATCCTTTGATTTGACCCTGCTTGCTATGTCACTTGTGACCGTTTTGATGGTCTTTGGCTTTATCTACTGGGGCAGTAGAAAAATGTCCATCCGACCAAAAGGAAAGCAAAACTTACTTGAGTACGTCTATGATTTTGTCATTGGCTTTACTAAAGAAAATATTGGGGAACACTACATCAAAGATTATTCTTTGTTTATGTTTGCCTTGTTTCTTTTTATTGCAGTTGCCAATAATATCGGTTTGATGGCTAAAATTCAAACCACCAATGGCTACAATCTCTGGACCTCACCGACGGCAAATTTGGGCTATGACCTAGCCTTGTCCTTTATCATTACATTGATTAGTCATGTGGAAGGAATCCGTCGTCGTGGTTTTAAAGATTACTTAAAAGCTTTTGCAACACCTGGATTTATGACTCCAATGAATATCTTGGAAGAATTTACCAATTTTGCCTCCTTAGCTCTGCGGATTTTCGGAAATATCTTTGCAGGGGAAGTTTTGGCTGGCTTGTTGCTTACCTTGTCACAACAAGCATTTTATTGGTATCCAGCTGCTTTCCTAGGTAGTATGTTATGGACAGCCTTCTCGATATTTATTTCATGTATCCAGGCCTATGTCTTTACCATGCTGTCTTCGATGTATATCGGTAAGAAAATAAACGGTGAAGAATAGTAAGTAGAAAGGAAGAAAAGGAATGCACGTAACTATCGGTGCCATTATTGGTGACTTTATTCTCATCGCTGGTTCCTTCCTTTTATTAATTTTTTTAGTAAAGAAGTTTGCCTGGGGCAATATTACCAGTATCTTAGAAGAACGTTCTAAAAAGATTACGGATGATATTGACGGGGCTGAGTCAGCCCGCAAAAAGGCTGAGGAACTTGCGCAAAAACGTGAGAATGAATTAGCAGGAAGTCGTCAGGAAGCAACGACGATTATCGAACATGCTAAGGAAACAGCTGAAAAAAATAAGGCTGGAATTTTAGCGGATGCAGCTGAAGAAGCTGGACGTTTGAAAGCAAAAGCCAATCAGGAAATTGCTCAAAGCAAGGCAGAAGCCTTGAATAGCATTAAAGACGATGTGGCTGACCTAACAGTAAGTCTTGCAAGTAAGATCTTGAGCCAGCAGCTTGATACAAAAGCACACAGTGAGCTCATTGATCGTTATATTGATAAATTAGGAGATGCTTAATGGACAAAAAGCACTATGCGGTAATTGAAAAATATACCTTGCCTTTTGTTCAATTAGTATTTGAAAAAGGTCAGCAACAAGATGTTTTTGAAAAACTAAGCCAAATTAGGGCCGTGTTTGAGGAAACAAATCTTGCTGACTTTTTATCACATATTGGCGTTGATGATGGAGAAAAGGAGAAGGCTCTTCGACTTTTTCAAAACTCAGA
The DNA here is from genome assembly GCF_963529205.1 of Streptococcus cristatus. Classification (GTDB taxonomy): domain Bacteria; phylum Bacillota; class Bacilli; order Lactobacillales; family Streptococcaceae; genus Streptococcus; species Streptococcus cristatus_O. The sequence continues at coordinate 28,548 of NZ_CAURYF010000026.1, forward strand.
TTCACAGCTGATTGATAACTTTATCGAAGTTGTTATTCTCAATCATCGAGCAGATTTGTTCTACGATATGTTGGTAGAAATTCATCATCAGATTGAGAAACAAAGCAATGAATTTGAAGTGACGGTTAAATCTGTTCAAGCCTTGACAGAAAGTCAAAAAGAAAGATTGAAACCAATGATTGAGCAAAAAATGGGCCTCAAGGTTCGCTCGCTCAAGCAGGAATTGGATGCCAGCCTGATTGGTGGCTTCATCATTTCAGCCAATAATAAGACAATTGATGCAAGTATAAAACGTCAATTACAACTCGTAAAAGAAAATTTGAAATAGAAAGTGGTGTGAATTTTGGCGATTAACGCACAAGAAATCAGCGCTTTAATTAAGCAACAAATTGAAAATTTCCAGCCAAATTTTGACGTCACAGAAACTGGGGTCGTCACTTACATTGGTGATGGAATCGCTCGTGCCCACGGTCTTGATAATGCCATGAGTGGCGAGCTCTTGATTTTTGAAAATGGTTCTTATGGTATGGCTCAAAATTTGGAGTCAACCGATGTCGGAATCATTATCTTGGGTGATTTTACAGATATTCGTGAGGGCGATACGATTCGCCGCACGGGTAAAATCATGGAAGTTCCTGTCGGAGATGCTTTGATTGGTCGTGTCGTAGATCCACTTGGTCGTCCTGTTGACGGCTTAGGTGAGCTTGCTACAACTAAAACACGCCCTGTAGAAGCACCAGCTCCAGGAGTTATGCAACGGAAGTCTGTATCAGAACCATTGCAAACAGGTTTGAAAGCTATTGATGCCCTTGTACCAATTGGTCGTGGTCAGCGGGAATTGATTATCGGTGACCGTCAGACTGGTAAAACTAGTATTGCCATCGATGCTATCCTCAACCAAAAAGGGCAGGATATGATCTGTATCTACGTTGCCATTGGTCAAAAGGAATCTACTGTCCGTACACAAGTGGAAACTCTCCGTCAGTATGGAGCCTTGGATTATACTATCGTGGTAACAGCGTCAGCTTCTCAGCCTTCTCCATTGCTTTTCTTGGCTCCTTATGCCGGTGTAGCAATGGCTGAAGAATTTATGTACAATGGCAAGCACGTCCTCATTGTTTATGATGACTTGTCAAAACAAGCGGTAGCCTATCGTGAACTTTCTCTCTTGCTTCGCCGTCCGCCAGGTCGTGAAGCCTTCCCAGGGGATGTCTTCTACCTTCACAGCCGTCTGCTTGAACGTTCAGCTAAAGTTTCTGATGAGCTTGGTGGTGGATCAATCACTGCATTGCCATTCATCGAAACGCAGGCAGGAGATATCTCAGCTTATATTGCAACCAACGTAATTTCAATTACGGATGGTCAGATTTTCCTCAGCGATAGCCTCTTTAATGCAGGTATTCGCCCAGCCATTGATGCCGGTTCTTCTGTATCTCGGGTAGGTGGATCTGCACAAATCAAGGCTATGAAGAAGGTTGCAGGAACTCTGCGTATTGACCTTGCTTCATATCGTGAGCTGGAAGCCTTTACCAAATTTGGTAGTGACCTCGATGCAGCAACTCAGGCTAAGTTGAACCGTGGACGCCGTACAGTAGAAGTATTGAAACAGCCAGTTCATGAGCCACTGCCAGTTGAAAAGCAAGTTGTGATCCTCTATGCGTTGACTCACGGCTTCCTTGATGCAGTACCAGTAGATGAGATTCTTCGATTTGAAGCAGAGATTTTTGCTTACTTTGACGCTCATCATGAAGACATTTATGAAACCATTCGCCAGACAAAAGATTTGCCGAGCGAAGAAGTGCTGGACGCCGCTATTACTGAATTTATCAATCAGTCTAACTTCAAATAAGAATAGAGGTGTCAGATGGCAGTTTCATTAAATGATATCAAAAATAAAATTGCATCCACAAAAAACACCAGTCAAATCACAAACGCGATGCAGATGGTTTCTGCATCTAAGTTGGGAAAATCCGAAGAAGCAGCAAAGAACTTTCAAGTCTATGCTTCTAAGGTTCGGAAACTCTTGACCGACCTTTTGCATGGTCATGAGGCAGAAAATGTTAGCCATCATCCACTGCTCAAGAGCAGACCGGTTCAGAAAACGGCTTATATCGTCATTACGTCTGATCGTGGTTTGGTTGGTGGCTACAACGCAACCATCCTCAAATCAATGATGGAATTGATTTCTGAATACCACGAAAAGGATGATTATGTCATTATTTCGATCGGAGGAATGGGAGCTGATTTCTTCCGAGCACGAGGCATTCAGCCGATTTATGAATTGCGCGGCTTAGCCAATCATCCGAGTTTTGATGAAGTTCGGAAAATCATTTCCAAGACTATTGAAATGTATCAGAATGAGCTTTTTGATGAACTTTATGTGTGTTATAACCACCATGTCAACAGTCTGAGCAGTCAGATGCGGGTAGAGCAGATGTTGCCAATCGTTGACTTGGATCCTAGTGAAGCGGATGAGAACTATATCCTTAATCTAGAACTAGAATCCAGTCGAAATGCGATTTTGGATCAGCTCTTGCCTCAGTTTGCTGAAAGTATGATTTACGGAGCCATTATTGACGCAAAAACTGCTGAAAATGCTGCTGGTATGACAGCCATGCAGACAGCAACGGATAACGCAAAAAAAGTTATCAATGATTTGACCATTCAGTATAACCGTGCTAGACAAGCAGCTATCACGCAGGAAATTACTGAAATTGTGGCGGGTGCAAGTGCACTGGAATAGTGTCACAGAAAATAAATAGTATAAAGAGGAGAAAAGAATGAGCTCAGGCAAAATTACTCAGGTTATCGGACCGGTTGTAGACGTAGCGTTTGCAGCTGGCGACAAGCTACCTGAGATCAATAATGCACTTGTAGTCTATAAAAATGACGAAAAAAAATCAAAAATCGTCCTTGAAGTAGCTCTTGAGCTTGGTGATGGAGTGGTTCGGACCATCGCTATGGAATCAACGGATGGGTTGACTCGTGGCATGGAAGTGCTAGATACTGGCCGTCCAATTTCTGTGCCAGTCGGCAAAGAAACACTTGGTCGCGTCTTTAACGTTTTGGGAGATACCATTGACTTGGATGCTCCTTTTGCGGATGATGCAGAGCGTCAACCAATCCATAAGAAAGCTCCAACCTTTGATGAGTTATCTACTTCATCAGAGATCTTAGAAACAGGTATCAAGGTTATCGACCTTTTAGCACCTTATCTGAAAGGTGGTAAAGTCGGACTCTTCGGTGGTGCCGGAGTTGGTAAGACCGTCCTGATTCAGGAATTGATCCACAACATTGCCCAAGAGCATGGAGGTATTTCTGTATTTACCGGTGTTGGGGAACGTACCCGTGAAGGGAATGACCTTTACTGGGAAATGAAGGAGTCTGGCGTTATCGAGAAAACAGCCATGGTCTTCGGTCAGATGAATGAACCACCAGGTGCTCGGATGCGGGTTGCTTTGACTGGTTTGACGATTGCAGAATACTTCCGTGATGTGGAAGGTCAAGATGTCTTGCTCTTCATTGACAATATCTTCCGTTTCACGCAGGCAGGTTCTGAAGTTTCTGCCCTTTTGGGTCGGATGCCGTCAGCCGTTGGTTACCAACCAACACTTGCGACAGAAATGGGGCAATTGCAAGAGCGTATCACATCGACTAAGAAGGGTTCTGTAACTTCTATTCAGGCCATCTACGTGCCAGCCGATGACTATACTGACCCAGCTCCAGCAACGGCTTTTGCCCACTTGGACTCTACAACCAACTTGGAACGTAAATTGGTTCAATTGGGGATTTATCCAGCCGTGGATCCACTTGCTTCAAGCTCTCG
>NZ_CAURYF010000027.1:0-31220 GCF_963529205.1 Streptococcus cristatus
TGGCCATGTGTGTCAATGATATCATCGCTGCAGGTGCGGAGCCCCTCTATTTCCTCGACTATGTGGCGACAGGGAAGAATGAACCAGCTAAACTAGAACAAGTAGTCGCTGGTGTAGCAGAAGGCTGTGTGCAGGCTGGTGCTGCCCTCATCGGTGGTGAAACGGCTGAAATGCCTGGTATGTATGGTGCAGATGACTATGATTTGGCTGGTTTTGCGGTCGGTGTGGCTGAAAAATCTCAAATCATCGATGGGTCAAAAGTAGCTGAAGGTGATGTCCTTCTCGGACTTGCTTCCAGTGGGATTCACTCAAATGGTTACTCACTCGTGCGTCGTGTCTTTGCAGACTACACAGGTGAAGAAGTCCTGCCAGAGTTGGAAGGCAAGAAACTCAAGGAAGTCCTTCTTGAGCCGACTCGTATCTATGTCAAGGCTGTCTTACCACTCATCAAGGAAGAGTTGGTCAACGGTATTGCCCACATTACAGGTGGTGGCTTTATTGAGAATGTTCCTCGTATGTTTGCAGATGACCTAGCTGCGGAAATTGAAGAAGACAAAGTCCCAGTGCTTCCGATTTTCAAAGCTCTTGAAAAATACGGTGAAATCAAGCATGAGGAAATGTTTGAAATCTTCAATATGGGTGTGGGACTCATGTTGGCAGTTAGCCCTGAAAATGTAGGTCGTGTCAAGGAATTGTTGGATGAACCAGTCTATGAAATTGGTCGCATCGTCAAGAAAGAAAACGAAAGTGTCATCATCAAATGAAAAAAATAGCGGTTTTTGCCTCTGGTAATGGCTCAAATTTTCAGGTGATTGCCGAAGAATTTCCGGTAGAGTTTGTCTTTTCAGACCATCGTGACGCCTATGTGCTCGAGCGTGCAGACAAGCTCGGCGTTCTGTCCTATGCTTTTGAACTCAAGGAGTTTGAGAACAAGGCAGACTACGAAGCAGCTCTTGTCGAACTCTTGGAAGAACACCAGATTGACTTGGTTTGTCTAGCAGGCTACATGAAAATCGTTGGGCCAACCTTATTGGCAGCTTATGAAGGTCGAATCATCAATATCCATCCAGCCTACTTGCCAGAATTTCCAGGAGCTCATGGGATTGAGGACGCTTGGAATGCTGGTGTCGCTGAGAGTGGCGTGACCATTCACTGGGTGGATTCGGGTGTGGATACAGGAAAGGTCATCAAACAAGTACGCGTACCACGACTGGCTGATGATACCATCGAAAGCTTTGAAGCTCGCATTCATGAGGCGGAGTACAAGCTGTATCCGGAGGTGTTGGATAGCTTGGGAGTGAAGAGACGATAGGAAGGAAGTCTGAAATGCTTTTTGGAAGGGTTAAAGACCTCTTCAAAAGCTACCTCTATTAGGGATTAGTAAATCATGAGTAAGGGCATTAGCTAAGGAGAATTTATGGGGCTATTTGATTTTTTTAAGAAGAAATCTTCTGACGAAGAGAAGTCAACTAAAGATGAAGACAAGATTGTTATTAAAGTTGAAAATACAGATGATAGCGCTCCAGGATGGGAAGCGATTGATGCAGAGTTTAATCGTTTATATCCGGATCAGCCCAATCCACTTCATTATGGGACAGTTATCAAGTATATGCTAGGCGGTCCAGATCCACTTGATGGCATCAGTGTTTACGATGCAGGAGATTTTTGGCATTTTGTTGGCTATGGCTTGTCAGAATTATATACAAAGGAAAGCTCAGATCCAGAATACAGTGGTTATGGGATTGAATTAACGTTTAAGTTAAAGAAATCAGATAATGACGACGAAGAAGAAATTAACAATGGCTGTGGTCTGCTACAGTATGTGGCAAGATATATTTTTCAAACAGGTAAAGTGGTTTTGCCAGAAGAATACATTTATACCAAGCAAACGGTAGGAATTGATGCCCAACAGAAATCTAATTTGACAGGCTTCTTGACTGCTGCTGATGATTTAGCTAAGCCTCTAGATACTCCGCATGGAAAAGTGGAATTTGTAACCTTAATTGGTGCAACAGACGCCGAACTGCGAAGTATTTATGAAAGTGAGACAAGTAAGCTGGAGGTTAGGAAATTGTTGAAAGAACTTGGAGATCAGATTACAGATTATAATCGCCAGTCTTTGGTTTAAATGATGTGAAAGCACCTCTTGATACAATGAAAGGAAAAAACATGACTAAACGCGCCTTAATCAGCGTCTCAGACAAAGCGGGCATTGTCGAATTTGCCCAAGAACTTAAAAAACTTGGTTGGGGGATTATCTCGACAGGTGGGACCAAGGTTGCCCTTGATAATGCTGGGGTGAAGACCGTTGCGATTGATGATGTGACTGGTTTTCCAGAAATGATGGATGGCCGTGTCAAGACTCTTCACCCAAATATCCATGGCGGACTCCTCGCTCGTCGTGATCTCGACAGCCACCTAGAGGCTGCCAAAGAGAATCAGATTGAACTCATCGATCTTGTAGTGGTCAATCTCTATCCTTTTAAGGAAACGATTCTAAAACCAGATGTGACCTATGCAGATGCGGTAGAAAATATCGATATCGGTGGGCCATCTATGCTTCGTTCAGCAGCTAAAAACCATGCCAGCGTGACAGTTGTGGTAGACCCTGCTGACTATGCTGTGGTTTTGGACGAGTTGTCAGCCAATGGCCAAACGACTTACGAAACTCGTCAACGTCTGGCAGCTAAAGTTTTCCGTCACACAGCAGCTTACGATGCTCTGATTGCAGAATACTTCACAGCTCAAGTGGGGGAAAGCAAACCTGAGAAGCTCACTTTGACTTATGACCTCAAACAAGCCATGCGCTATGGGGAAAATCCTCAGCAGGATGCGGACTTCTACCAAAAAGCTTTGCCGACAGACTACTCGATTGCGTCAGCGAAACAGCTCAACGGTAAGGAATTGTCCTTCAACAATATCCGCGATGCAGATGCAGCTATCCGTATTATCCGTGATTTTAAAGACCGTCCAACCGTTGTAGCGTTGAAACATATGAATCCGTGCGGTATCGGTCAGGCAGATGATATCGAAACTGCTTGGGACTATGCTTATGAGTCTGACCCAGTATCTATCTTTGGTGGAATTGTCGTTCTCAACCGTGAGGTGGATGCTGCGACAGCTGAGAAGATGCACGACATTTTCCTTGAAATCATCATCGCACCAAGCTATACGGATGAAGCGCTAGCCATTTTGACCAACAAAAAGAAAAACTTGCGTATCCTTGCCTTGCCATTTGACGCTCAAGATGCTAGTGAAGTGGAAGCAGAGTACACAGGTGTGGTAGGTGGACTTCTTGTGCAAAACCAAGACGTGGTCAAAGAAAGCCCAGCTGACTGGCAAGTGGTGACCAAGCGTCAACCGACTGAGACAGAGGCAACAGCTCTTGAATTCGCTTGGAAGGCCATCAAATACGTCAAATCAAACGGTATCATCGTGACCAACGACCACATGACTCTGGGCGTTGGCCCAGGACAAACCAACCGTGTGGCCTCTGTTCGTATTGCGATTGAACAAGCTAAAGACCGCCTTGATGGTGCTGTGCTTGCTTCCGATGCCTTCTTCCCATTTGCCGATAACGTGGAAGAAATTGCCAAAGCAGGTATCAAGGCCATCATCCAGCCGGGTGGCTCTGTCCGTGACCAAGAATCTATCGAAGCGGCGGATAAATATGGTTTGACCATGGTCTTCACAGGCGTGAGACATTTTAGACATTAAGGAGATTTATATTGGAGAAAATGCTTAAATCTTTTCTCCAATTTTTTTGCGCAAAAAAACTCCCAAAAGAATGAATATATCATCTTTTGGGAGTTGATTTTTATAGGGACTTAGCAGAATTAGAAAGAAAGTCCACTTTGGAAAGCGCTGAGTTTTTGTTTAGCTACTTCGTTGATTTGATCGATAGCAGCATTGATAGCTTGGCTAGTCAAATCAGATAGAGTTTCCATATCTTCTGGGTCTACGATAGCAGGCTGAAAGTCAATTTTGACAACCTTTTTATCACCAGTAAGAGTTGCTACAACTAAATCTTGGCTAGATTTTCCAATAAATTCAGTTGCCGCTAATTCTGCTTGAGCAATGTCCATTTCTTTTTTTAATTTTTGGGCTTGCTTCATCATGTTTTGCATATTCATCATAAGATTTTCTTTCCTTTCTCTTGCAAGGGCTGAGCCCCTTAGTAATCCTCACTCTTCAATTATATCATTTTTTAGAAAAGTGGCAAGAAGAACATTTCTAGAAGGTTTGACAAAGATTTAGCGTTTATAGTAGAATGGTCATGAATCTATATCCCAAGGAGAAGATAACTTGAAAAATAAGAAGATAAAAGCTTTGTTGTTGGTAGTGCTCTCATCCCTCTTCATCCTAATCGGCTGTAGTGGTAGCCCTAAAATTCAGGGGAAATGGAATGTTCAGGATGTTAGAGGAGAACAAATGACCATTGAAATAAAAGAGAAAACCATCATTATCAACGAAGAAGAGTATAAGTATACTCAAAATGCTGTTGGTTTTAAAAATGGGGTGAGTTATTATGGTCTGACTCGGAAAGATAATGGCAAAATATTTTCTATCGTCTTTCCTGAGAAAGATAAAAATGTTGCTATTATGCTAATTCCTGATTCAGACGATGACTATCTCACAGGTAGTATGCTCTTTGCTATGAACCGCAAGGAAAAGCCAGATTATAAAAAATATGCAGAAAAATATTTCAATCTAAAATAAGAGAAAAAGGCGCCGAAAAATCAGCGTCTTTTAGGTTTTATTAAAGTGATGTCATGGTTGGCAAGTACAGACTAGATTGCCCTAAATCAACCGTCAGCTGATAATCGGTCTTATCACGGACGGTATGCTCAAAGTCTGTAGTGTAGAGGACAAGGCGCAGTTGGTCGCCTTTTTTCATCTTGTAGATGGTTGGTTGCAGCTCAAAGCTACATTCCATCCATTGGTCAGGGGCAACTTCTTCGACCGTCAGCAAATCTGTCCGATTTTGTAGATTGAGGAAGCCTTTGGTAATGACACGATGTGGCGTTGCAGCAAAAGGCAGCTCCAGCAGATTGTCCAGCATATAGTAGCGGCCATTGTCCATGACTCGAGGCTCAAGCGGTGTCGGAATCGGAGTGAGGCGTTTGGCTGGTCCAAAGTCCAGTAGCTGGGCGGAAATCAGCCCCTTGTCCGTGCTGGATTTAAGGCGAAGATTGAGCTGGCTCGCTCCGTTGAGAAAGAGGTCCTTTTCCAAAGTCCAATTCAGAGTAATCTGGTTAACCTTGCCGTCAAAGAGCTCGTTTTTAAAGTTTTGGTAATTTTTAGCAAAACGATTGTAATCTTCTTCTGAATACTGGTTTTGAATCTCTTGAGTGCCTTTACCTAGGTGGAAATGAGAGTAGTGTTCTTGTCCACCAAAGTCCTCCAGAGTCAGCCAGTTTTGAGCCTGGCTGTTGTCCTGCCAGATGACTGGCGGCAGTTCGAAGTCTGAAGCATGGCCTAGCAGTTTCTTGCTGAGGAGAGCGTTCATGGCTTCGCGGAAGTCAATGGACTGCCAGTTGTTCATGTAAACATGGGCACCGTTATGGAAAAAGAGGTGTTTTTTGATGTGAGCTGGCAGAGCTCGGAACATATTATAGACATGAAGGGGCTTGACATTCCAGTCCTGAGAACCATGTGTGAAGACGACTTCGGCCTTGACCTTATCTGCATGGAGCAGGTAGTTGCGATCATGCCAAAATTGATTGTAGTCTCCGATTTGTCGGTCTAAGTCTTTGCGCTGTTGCTCTAGACTTTGCTGATAAGCGTCGTTGTGGCGCAGGTAGTCACCAGCCCTCAGGTTGCGGGAGTAAGTCAATTCGGTCAAGGATTCAAAATCCTCTCCTGGGTAGCCGCCAGGACTTGTTACGAGGCCATTTTCGCGGTAGTAGTTGTACCAAGAAGAAATACCAGCTTCGGCAATGATGACCTCCAGACCATCTACACCAGTTGTCGCCAACCCATTGGACATGGTTCCCAGATAGGAGATACCGGTCGTAGCCACTTTTCCGTTGGACCAAGTAGCCTTGATTGCCCGCTGGCGCGTGTGGTCAGTGAAGGCTCGGCAGCGGCCGTTGAGCCAGTCTATGACGTTCTTATAAGCCTCAATCTGCTTATAGTCACCGCTAGTCATCAGGCCTTCAGAGTCTTTAGTTCCCACGCCAGAGACATAGAGATTGGCAAAGCCGCGGGGTAGCAAGTAGTCATTGAGCGTGTAGGTACCGATATGCCCCAATTTTTCCTCAGCTTCAGAGACTTCTTGGGCTGGAGCTGGCGCGTCCAGTTGGAGCGATTTGAGCTTAGGATCTTGTACTGTGATTTGATGAGGCTCTTTTTTTGCCAAGTCTACATTCATATTGTGGAGAGCCTTGTCGCTAGCCGGATCGTTGGTTCCCTGATGATAGGGAGAAGCGGTCATGACGGCAGGGATTTGCCCTTGGTAACGAGGACGGATAATGCTAACCTTGACTAGATCTGGCAGGCCGTCTCCATCAGTATCAACTCGGCTTTCCACATAAACGACCTCGCGGATGGCATCGTAGCTGGTAAAAGTTGCCAAGCTCTTGCCGTTGAAGTAGTGGTAGGTATTGTCCTCAGGAATCAATCCCTCGCTGACCAGCTTATCAACCAGCAGATTGCCATTTTTTGTTCGAGTGTTGAGCAACTGATAGAGGTTTTCTAGCAGATCGCCGTAAACGATAGGAAAGTTGCTTTCTGTTCGGAATTTCTCAAGATCGGTGAAATCAACAAAAGGCACAAAATCTAAGAGCTGAAAGGCGGTCATGTAGAAGACCTCAGCTGTCAGTTCACGGTCTGACTCGAAGAAGGTCAACAAGTCAGTTTCGCTATCAGCGGCCCAAGCTCGAAGTAAGTAGTCGGTATCCTGATAGAGAAAGAAACAGCGTCCTAGAAAGTTTTGGAGATTGTCTTTGTCAGAAAGGTGTGGCTCATAAACAAAGCCCAAGTCAGCTAATTCTTGGCGCATGGTGTCTGGATTTGTCTTGTGATAACTATACTGATTGAAGCGCATATTTTTCCCTCTTTTTCTTATTTTTGTTTAAAATGACCTTTACATTATCCATTATACTTGATAAAATATAGATTGTCTAAAAAATTTTAAAGGAGAAATTAGATGGATTTCAGTTGGGCTATTAAATATGCCACGGAATTTTTAGGAACAGCCATCCTTATCATTTTGGGGAATGGTGCTGTTGCCAATGTTGAATTAAAAGGAACTAAAGGTCATCAAAGTGGCTGGTTAGTCATTGCCGTTGGTTACGGTATGGGGGTTATGATTCCAGCTCTGATGTTTGGAAATACCTCAGGTAACCACATCAACCCTGCTTTCACTTTAGGGCTTGCAATTAGCGGTTACTTCCCATGGGCTCAGGTAGCTCCTTATATTATTGCTCAAGTTTTGGGTGCGATCTTCGGACAGGCTTTGGTCGTAGCGACACACCGCCCTTACTACTTGAAAACAGAAAATCCAAACAATATCTTGGGTACTTTCTCAACCATTTCAAGTCTAGATCATGGAACACCTGAATCTCGTAAAGCAGCAACAATCAATGGCTTTATCAATGAGTTTGTTGGTTCATTTGTTCTTTTCTTTGCAGCGATGGGCATGACTAAACTTCACTTCGGTGCGGAATTGAAGGTTCTTATCGAGAAGAATGTACAACAACAAGCTCTTCAAGCAGCTCAAGCAGGTCAAAAAGTAGCAGAATCAGATGTTCAAAGTCTTATTCACAATACATTTGCACAAGCAACAAATGGTTCATCTGCTGTCGCTCACTTGGCACTTGGTTTCCTTGTCATGGCTTTGGTAACTTCACTTGGAGGTCCTACTGGACCAGGTCTTAACCCAGCCCGTGACCTTGGACCTCGTATCCTGCACTTTATCTTGCCAAAATCAATCCTTGGTGAACACAAGGGTGATTCAAAATGGTGGTATTCTTGGGTACCGGTTGTGGCACCAATTCTTGCAGGTATCACAGCAGTAGCTTTGTTTAAAGCGATTTACGGATAATATCTATCGAAAGACTGAGAGCAATCTCGGTCTTTTTTGTCAGCCTTTGAGTAGCGGGAAATTACCATATATTTTATGCTTCCGGCCTTGTTTGATTAGGATTGTGGAAATGTTCTGAAAATTGTTGGTTTGCGCATAATTTCTTGTAAAAAATATGAAAATCTATTACAATAAAATGGTTTGGAGGAAGTTATGAGTGTAAATCATGTTGCAAGAATCGTTCCAGTAATAAAAGTAAATAATCGGAACCTAAATCAAGATTTCTATGTTAAAACGCTAGGGATGAAATCCCTATTAGAAGAAGGAGCCCAGTTGTCTTTGGGGGATCGAACCAGAACAGAAAGATTGATTTTAGAAGAATCTCCAAGCATGCGCTCTCGTCGAGTTAAAGGAGCAAAGAAATTGGCTCGCTTAGTAATCAAGGTGGCAAAAGTGGCAGAAATTGAGGCTTTGCTGGCTCGAGGAATCCAAATTGACAATTTGTATCGTGGGGAGAAAGGATATGCTTTTGAAGCGACTTCCCCAGAAGGTGATCGTATCTTGCTCCATGCGGAAGAGAAGTTGACTTGTCTGCAACCAGTCCAAGAAACTCCTGCATTTGAAGTGCAGGACGATTTTATCGGCTTGAGTCAATTTGATGTGGAAAAGATCGAGCTTCGTGCTCCAGATTTGCAGGCTGTCAAGGATTTCTATCAGCCAGTAAGCAATGTCTTGGATTTCCTAGATGTGCAGGAAGCCCAAGGAGAAGATTTGACAGCTGATAATACGAAAACTTGGGATTTGGCTATGCTCAAATGTTTGGTGGCGAATTTTGATGTGGAACAACTGTCATCGATTTTTGCGACGCAGGAGTTTTTTGTCCCAAAATCTAAAAAATTCTTGGTCAGCCAGGATCAAAGTAATATTGAATTATGGTTTGAGCAACTATGACCCAGCGGATTTTAGAAAAGATAGATCAGCAGCTTGCTGTGGGGCTTTATCCTGGGGCTAGTTTGTCTCTTTATCGAGATGGGCACTGGCAGAGTTTCTATCTGGGCTTGGCAGACCCGGCCAATCAATCAGTAACGCGAGCAGGTCTCGTTTATGATCTAGCCAGTGTCAGCAAGGTTGTCGGAGTAGGGACCTTGGTGGCATTTCTGTTTCAGAGTGGTGACTTGGATATCGATGCGCCTTTGCGGCGATATTATCCTGCCTTTCATGATGATCGGGTGACCCTGCGCCAGCTTTTGACCCATACTTCTGGGCTCGATCCCTTTATTCCCAATCGAGATAGGCTCAATGCTCAAGAATTAAATGCGGCTCTCAATAGCTTGACAGTGCGGGATGATAAAACCTTCCATTATACAGATGTCAACTTTCTCCTGCTGGGCTTTATGCTGGAGGAGATCTATGGGGAGGATTTGGACAAGTTATTTGAAGAAAAGATTTTTCAGCCATGGGCGATGCGGAAAACCAGCTTTGGACCAGTAGCTTCTGCGGTTCCGACTGTTCGTGGTGTTAAAGCGGGTGTGGTTCATGATCCCAAAGCGCGTGTCTTAGGCCAGCATGCTGGGAGTGCCGGGCTTTTTTCAACGCTTGAGGATTTGCAGATCTTTTTAGAGCATTATTTGCAGGATGAATTTGCAGAGAAATTGAGCCAAAACTTTGCTTCAGAGCCCGGCAAGACGCGCAGTCTAGCTTGGAATTTGGAGGGAGAATGGCTGGATCATACCGGCTATACGGGTACTTTTATCATGTACAATCGCACGGAGCAGAAAGCTGCAATCTTTCTGTCCAATCGCACCTATGAAAAGGATGAACGTGCCCAGTGGATTTTAGACCGCAATGAACTGATGGATTTAATCAGGAAAGAGTGGTAGTGGCCGCCCTACCGAAGCTAAAGGCCAGTCACTGATGACGAAATAGGATAGAACTCCGGCACTTGCTTGGAGTTTTTGACTGTTCGACTTGCCTTGACCAGCCAAAACAGGAAAAGATCGCTTTTTTTTCAAAAGTATATTAAAATATAGAAGATAGAAGGAAGAAATAGAGAGAAAGTATGACAAAAGAGAAGGGTGTCGGCAAGGCACATAGCAAGATTATTCTTATGGGAGAGCATTCGGTGGTCTATGGCTATCCAGCCTTGGCTTTGCCTCTCAACAATATCGAAGTGACTTGTCAGGTATTTCCTTCCGAGAAGCCTTGGACTCTCTATGAGCAAGATACCTTGTCCATGGCTGTGTTTGCCTGTCTGGAGCACTTAGGGAAGCAAGGCGCTCAGATTCGTTGTCAAGTGGATTCTATGGTGCCAGAAAAGCGGGGCATGGGCTCCTCTGCTGCTGTCAGTATTGCAGCCATTCGTGCGGTTTTTGACTACTTCGAAGAAGTCTTGGATCATGAGACGCTGGAAATTCTGGCCAATCGGGCAGAGATGATTGCCCATATGAATCCAAGCGGTCTGGATGCCAAGACCTGCCTTAGTGATGTAGCTATCAAGTTTATCCGCAATGTCGGATTTTCAGAGATTGAGCTAGATTTGGGCGCTTATCTGCTGATTGCGGATACGGGTATTCACGGACATACGCGGGAAGCCATCAAAAAGGTGGAAAGCTTGGGTCAGGAGGCTCTGCCCCTTTTACAGGAGTTGGGAAATCTGACGAAAATCGTTGAGAAGGCGATCCACCTTAAGGATTTGCTGACCATGGGACAGGCCATGACCAAGGCTCACGGCAAACTAGCCCAGTTGGGAGTTTCCTGCCAGCTATCTGATGATTTGGTCGAGCTGGCGCTTCAAAATGGAGCTCTCGGAGCTAAAATGAGTGGCGGTGGCCTAGGTGGCTGCGTGATTGTGCTAATAAAAGAAAAGAAAGAGATGGAAGTCCTAGCCCGTCTTTTGAGAGAGAAAGGAGCCAGCAATATATGGATAGAAAGTCTGTAAGTGTCAAGTCTTACGCCAATATTGCTATTGTCAAGTATTGGGGCAAGGCAGATGCCGAGCGGATGATTCCTGCTACCAGCAGTATTTCCTTGACTTTAGAGAATATGTACACCCAAACCCAGTTAAGTCCGCTTGCGGCTGAGGCTGCTAGCGATGAATTTTATATTGATGGGCAACTGCAAAGCCCGGAAGAGCATGCCAAAGTCAGTCGAATTATTGACCGTTTTCGGACGGAGCCAAGTGATTGGGTGCGGATTGATACCAGTAACAATATGCCGACAGCGGCAGGCTTATCCTCTAGTTCTAGCGGCTTATCTGCTCTGGTCAAGGCTTGTGATGCTTATTTTGAAACTCATTACAATACCGAGGAGTTGGCTCAGTTGGCCAAGTTTGCTTCAGGTTCGTCAGCCCGCTCCTTTTTTGGTCCTTTGGCAGCATGGGACAAGGATAGCGGAGCAATTTATCCTGTGCAAACCGACCTTAAGCTAGCCATGATTATGTTGGTGCTTCATGATGAGAAAAAGCCCATTTCTAGTCGACTTGGCATGCAGCTCTGTGCTGAAACGTCCAAAAATTTTCAAGCTTGGATTGACCAGTCAACTCAAGACTATCAGGATATGCTGGCTCACTTAAAGGATAATGATTTTGAGAAAGTTGGGCAATTGACCGAGGAGAATGCTTTGCGGATGCATGCAACGACAGAGACAGCCACGCCTCCATTTACTTATCTGACGGAGGAAAGCTATGCTGCAATGGACTTTGTTCGCCAGCTCCGGGACCAGGGGTATCGTTGCTATTTCACCATGGACGCTGGTCCTAATGTCAAGGTTCTCTGCCTTGAAGAGGACTTGGAAGACTTGGTGCCCCTCTTTGCGGATCAGTACCGTCTGATTGTCTCCAAAACGAAGGAATTGCCTGATGGAAACTAAGATGCAAGTCCAGACCTGCGGAAAGCTCTATCTAGCTGGAGAATACGCTGTTCTGAGCCCTGGTTATGCGGCTTTGATTAAGAATATTCCCATCTATATGCGGGCAGAGATCGAGGCGGCGGACAGCTACGAGCTGGATTCGGATCTCTTTAGCCACAAAGCCAGTCTAGAGCCAGACGCGGACTATGCCTTGATTCAAGAGACCATTCAGTTGATGAACGACTATCTCAGCTTGCTGCAAGTACCGTCGCACCCATTTGCTCTGACCATCAGAGGAAAAATGGAGAAAGACGGGCGCAAGTTTGGGCTGGGTTCCAGTGGCAGCGTGGTTATCTTGACGATCAAGGCTATGGCTGCCTTTTATCAGCTGAAACTAAGCTCTGACCTCCTCTTTAGACTAGCTGCAGTAGTACTTCTCAAGCGGGGGGATAATGGCTCCATGGGTGATTTGGCCTGCATTGCTTATGAACAACTGGTTTATTATCGTTCTTTTGACCGGATGGCTGTTCGTGCGCGATTAGCTGACACAAGTCTATTAGAGATTTTGAAGCAAGATTGGGGCTATGAAATCAAGCCCATCCATCCTGCTTTAGCCTGTGATTTTCTGGTTGGTTGGACTCGAGAACCAGCTATTTCGAGTGACCTTGTCAAGCAGGTTAAGTCGAGTTTGAACGAAGACTTCTTGACTCAAACCCAGCTTCAGGTGGATTGTCTGAAAGAAGCTTTTGAGTCCGCGGATAAGACAACTGTAAAAGATAGTCTATCGACTGCCAGCCAGCTTTTAGACAGGCTCAGTCCGCTGATTTATACGGAGAAATTACAGGCCTTAAGAGAGGCGAGTCAGGGATTAGATTGTGTCGCTAAAAGCAGTGGGGCTGGCGGTGGAGACTGTGGTTTCGCCCTGTCTTTTGCTACCGAAGATAGCCAAACCTTGATCCAACGCTGGCAAGAAGCTGGTCTGGAATTACTCTACCAAGAAAGGATAGGTGCTCATGAGCCAAAGTCGTAAAGATGATCATATCAACTACGCCCTAGAACAGCCCCTTGGCTACAATAGCTTTGATGATATAGAATTGATTCATCGCTCTTTGCCAGCCTATGATTTGGCCGAGATTGATTTATCAACTCATTTCGCCGGTCGTGACTGGGATTTTCCCTTTTATATCAATGCTATGACAGGTGGAAGTCCAAAAGGTCGAGAAATCAATGAAAAACTGGCTAAAGTGTCGGAGGCCTGCGGTATCCTCTTTGTGACAGGTTCCTACAGTGCTGCTCTGAAAAATCCAGATGATGATTCTTACGCTGTGGCAAAGGATAAGCCTAGCCTACTCTTGGCCAGCAATATCGGACTTGACAAACCAGTAGCAGCAGGCTTGCAGACAGTGTCGGATTTGAAACCTTTATTTCTCCAGCTACATATTAATGTCATGCAAGAATTGCTAATGCCTGAGGGAGAGCGGACTTTCAAAACTTGGAAGCAGCATTTGGAAGCCTATGGAAAAGATTTTCCGGTCCCCCTTGTCCTCAAGGAAGTAGGCTTTGGCATGGATCGAAAGGCGATTGAGGAAGCGCAGGCACTAGGAATTTCAACCTTTGATATTTCTGGTCGTGGTGGAACGAGCTTTGCCTATATTGAAAATCGGAGGAGCGGTCAGCGAGACTATCTCAACGGTTGGGGGCAGACCACAGCCCAGGCCTTACTGGCAGCCCAAGACTGGGTGGACAAGGTGGAGTTATTGGCTAGCGGTGGCATTCGCCATCCTCTAGACATGGTCAAAGCCTTGGTCCTTGGTGCTAAAGCAGTCGGCCTTTCTCGGACTATGTTAGCCTTGGTCGAAAAATATCCAGTCGAAGAGGTCGTTGCTATCGTAAATGGCTGGAAAGAAGACTTACGTTTATTGATGTGTGCCCTGTCTTGTCGCAACCTTGAAGACTTAAAATCCGTCCCTTATCTGCTTTACGGTCGATTAAAAGAAGGAGCCGAACAGGTGCAATAATAAGTGGATGCTATGCTTTATCTAGCTGAGAAAATGCTTTGGCAGATCATTCAAAGAAAAGCGAAATTTATTCTTGCCATTTGCTAGGAAATCTAGTATAATTATTATTTGTGAGTGAACCTCACTTACCCCTTGCAGCGACTTGGGGTCATTAGACCAAAAGGAGGAACATATCAATGGCTAAATACGAAATTCTTTATATTATTCGTCCAAACATTGAAGAAGAAGCTAAAAACGCTTTGGTAGCACGCTTTGACTCTATCTTGACTGACAACGGTGCAACTGTTGTTGAATCAAAAGATTGGGAAAAACGTCGTCTTGCATACGAAATCCAAGATTTCCGTGAAGGACTTTACCACATCGTTAACGTTGAAGCAAACGACGATGCAGCTCTTAAAGAGTTTGACCGTCTTTCAAAAATCAACGCTGACATTCTTCGTCACATGATCGTCAAACTTGACGCTTAAGAAGGTAAATTATGATTAATAACGTTGTACTTGTGGGACGTATGACCCGTGATGCTGAACTTCGCTATACACCGCAAAACCAAGCGGTCGCAACCTTTACTCTGGCTGTTAATCGCAACTTTAAAAACCAAAGTGGTGAGCGTGAAGCGGACTTTATCAATGTTGTTATCTGGCGTCAGCAGGCAGAAAATCTTGCTAATTGGGCCAAAAAAGGCGCTCTGATCGGAATTACTGGTCGCATTCAGACTCGTAACTACGACAATCAGCAAGGCCAGCGTGTCTATGTCACAGAAGTCGTTGCAGACAACTTCCAGCTTCTGGAAAGTCGTGCAAGCCGCGAAGGGCAGCCTTCAGCTGGCTTTGGTGGCGGTGGCTTCGGTGGAAATTCTGCACCAAGCTATGGTAATGCTGACTCATTCAACCAAGTACCGAATTTTTCTCGTGATGAAAGCCCATTCGGCAATTCAAACCCGATGGACATCTCGGACGATGATTTACCATTCTAATAATGGACAAAACTAGAACTATAATATAAAGGAGAATAACATGGCTCAACAACGTCGTGGCGGATTCAAACGCCGTAAAAAAGTTGATTACATCGCAGCAAACAAAATTGAATATGTTGATTACAAAGATACTGAGCTTCTTAGCCGTTTCGTTTCAGAACGTGGGAAAATCCTTCCTCGTCGTGTAACAGGAACTTCAGCTAAAAACCAACGTAAAGTAACAACAGCTATCAAACGCGCTCGCGTAATGGCTTTGATGCCTTTCGTAAATGAAGACTAATATGAATCCCTGCTTCTAGCAGGGATTTTTGCTGTCTTGATGATAGGAAGGGACAGTGCTATAATAGAAGCAACTATTGAGATATGAGAGGCTGGCCATGACAGAAAAACTAGTCATCAGAAAGATGCTTTTTGAGGACATTGAAAGACTATCGAATGCTTTTATCCAGCAAGGCTGGCCTGGTCGGAGAGAGATTTTAAAAAACTACTTTCTGGAGCAAGAGGCGGGTGAGCGCCAAGTTTTGGTGGCGGTTGTTGGGAAATTTTTGGCTGGCTACATTACAGTCATCCCATTGGCAAAGCATGGGCCTTTTGCTGGTCTTTATCCTGAGTTAACGGATTTTAATGTTTTTGAAAGTTTCCAAAAGCGAGGAATTGGCACAGCTTTATTGGACAAAGCAGAGCAAGTAGCGCAGCATTATTCAGATGTGGTCAGCATGGGTGTTGGGCTACATAAAGGCTATGGTCCAGCACAACGACTGTATGTAGGTCGCGGTTATATGCCAGATGGGTCAGGAGTTTGGTTTCAAAATCAGCCACTTACGCCCTATGCTTCGTGCGAGAATAACGATGAGTTGGTGTTATACTTTTCAAAAAGAGCAAAATAAAAGAGGTTGAAAACCTCTTTTTTATATTGTTTAGTATTTCGCTGGTCCCATGGTTGCACTCTTGATATTGAAACGTTTCTTGAGGTAGAAACGAAGTGCTAGGGTGATCCCTCCGATGATGGCAACGACGATGTTTGACAAATGTGGGTTGAGAGAGTCGGGCAGTAGGCTAGAACCAACAATTGAAAGGGTCCAAAGAGCAATGGCTACTAGCATGATAAGGATAGATTTGAGTAGATGTGGTCGTTGGCTACGGTCAGTGTCTGGTCCGTAAAAACGGTAAACGAAATGATAGAGGGCGTAGAAAGCGAGACCCCCGACAATACTACCAAAGACAAGTGTCGTCATGCCGTAAACAGAGGGTTTAGAAGATGCCAAATTGACGATGGAAGTCAGAACGGTGAAGAAACCGAAAATGAAGAGGACGGAATCCAGCATCATCCATTTTGGATCATCATTTTGCTTGGGATGCTCGGCATCATAGCGCTCTTTGGCAGTGAGAGAAGAAGCCCAGTAAGTTGGTGCCCCATAGAGAGCACGGGCAGGGATACCCTTGGCTTGATTTTCTAAAATGTTTGGAATGATTTCCTCTAAGATTGCCTTCACTTCTTCGTCGGATTTGCCATCTTTGAGGAGTTGGTGAGTGGCGATGTGGAGAAATTCCTTATTTTTCTTAGTTAGTTTGTCTGATACTACTTGTGACATGGTGGTCCTTTCTGGTGGTTAGAATAATTTTTTATGGAAGAGGTAGAGGGTTAGAGAGCCGCTCAGAGCAAAGGCGATAAACATGATAATCCAGAAGGCATTTGGCTCGCCGTTTAGAGGCAGTTCATTATCTTTGAAGTTCATCCCGTAGGCTGAGAAGAGCATAGTCGGGATGGACATAACAACGGTTACCAAGGCCAGTGTCTTCATGACATTGTTCTGGTTGTTGGAAATAATGGAAGCAAAAGTATCTGTCATGCTGTGGAGGATGTTTCCATAAATATCAGCCATCTCAATGGCCTGCTGGGTCTCGATCAGGGTGTCTTCCAGCAAGTCCTCATCTTCCAAGTATTTCTTAATATTGCTGGTAGAGCTGGTCAATTTTTTGATTACGCGCTCATTTGTCTTGAGGGAGGCCTTGAAATAGACGATGGTCTTTTCTAGCTCCATGAGCTCAATCAGTTCTTCATTTCGAGTTGATTGGTGCAGCTGGCTCTCAATCTGCTCGCTCTTGCGGTCAATGGAGCGCAGGGCTGTCAGATACAGCTCGGCATTGCGGTAGAGAATCTGAAAGATAAAACGTGACCGCATGAAGGTGTAAAAGTTGCGCAGTTGTCGATTGATGAAAATATCGAGAAGGGGCAATTTTTCCAAGCAGGTCGTGATGATGGCTTCTTCTGTGATGATAATACCAAGCGGGATAGTAACATAGTAAGTCTGATTATTCCGCTCCTCAGTGATGGGTACGTCTACGATGATCAGTGTGTACTCATCCTCAATGGTGACACGAGACATTTCTTCGGCATCGAGTGGTGCTCGTAGGTCGGCTATGTCAATGCCAAAGGCGTTTGCGATTTCTAAAGATTCATTTTGGGAAGGATTGACCATATTGATCCAAGTTCCCGATTCAAGTGTATCAATCTCCTTGAACTCGGTTGTTGTTGATAAAAATACTTGCTTCATATCTCCTCCTAGAATCGTTTATAAGCACCGTCTTATTATACTACAAATTCTAGTCTTTTGGGCAAAAGTTTGCAGAAAAATTTGCTATAATAGAAGAAGTTTAAAGGTAAAGTGTGGAAGAGATGCAAGATAAAATTGTGATTCATGGAGCGCGAGCTCATAATTTAAAAAATATTGATGTAGAAATACCCCGAGACAAGTTAGTCGTGGTGACTGGTCTGTCTGGTTCGGGAAAGTCCAGTCTGGCTTTTGACACCCTTTATGCTGAGGGACAACGCCGTTACGTTGAGAGCCTATCGGCCTACGCTCGGCAGTTTTTGGGCAATATGGAAAAGCCGGATGTGGACTCGATTGATGGTCTCAGCCCAGCTATTTCCATCGACCAGAAGACGACCAGCAAAAACCCCCGCTCAACAGTGGGAACTGCCACTGAAATCAATGATTACCTGCGCCTGCTCTATGCTCGTGTTGGAACGCCCTACTGTGTCAATGGACATGGAGCGATTAAGGCCTCGTCTGTTGAGCAGATTGTCGACAAGGTTTTAGAATTGCCAGAGCGTCAGCGGCTGCAGATTTTAGCGCCAGTCATTCGCAAGAAAAAGGGTCAGCATAAGACCGTTTTTGACAAGATTCAGAAGGACGGTTATGTCCGTGTGCGCGTGGATGGGGATGTCTACGATGTAACGGAAGTACCAGAGCTATCTAAGAGCAAGCAGCATGATATTGAGGTCGTGGTGGATAGAATTGTCATCAAGGAAGGGGTGCGCAGCCGCCTCTTTGACTCGGTCGAAGCGGCTCTGCGGATTGCTGAGGGCTATGTGGTGATTGACACTATGGATGGTCAAGAGCTGCTCTTTTCTGAGCATTATGCCTGCCCAGTCTGTGGCTTTACAGTTCCGGAGTTAGAGCCACGACTTTTCTCTTTCAATGCGCCTTTTGGTTCTTGTCCGGACTGTGACGGTCTGGGGGTTAAGCTGGAGGTGGATCTAGATGTGGTTGTGCCTGATGTTAGCAAGACCTTGCGTGAAGGAGCACTAGCACCTTGGAATCCCATTTCATCTAACTACTATCCGCAGATGCTAGAGCAGGCCATGGCCGCCTTTGGTATTGATATGGACAAGCCTTTTGATGATCTGACGGAGGAAGAAAAGAAACTGATTTTCTTTGGTTCAGATGGGCGGGAATTCCATTTCCACTATGAAAATGAATTTGGCGGTGTGCGCGATATTGATATTCCTTTTGAGGGGGTTGTTAGCAATATCAACCGTCGCTACCATGAAACCAATAGCGATTTTACTCGGACACAAATGCGAGCTTATATGAATGAACTGACTTGTGCAGCTTGCCACGGCTATCGTCTCAGTCCTCAGGCCTTGTCTGTTAAAGTTGGTGGTGAAGATGGCTTGCACATCGGTGAGATTTCAGACTTGTCCATTGCAGATCATTTGCTTCAGTTGGACAAGCTTAGCTTGACTGACAATGAAACGACGATTGCGCGCCCTATTCTCAAGGAAATTCATGACCGCCTGACCTTCCTCAATAACGTTGGCCTTAATTACCTGACTTTGTCTCGCTCGGCTGGGACTTTATCAGGAGGTGAGAGTCAGCGGATTCGCTTGGCGACTCAGATTGGTTCTAACTTGAGTGGCGTCCTCTATATCCTGGACGAGCCCTCTATTGGCTTGCACCAGCGTGACAATGACCGCCTGATTGCCAGCCTCAAGAAGATGCGCGACCTGGGAAATACCCTTATCGTGGTTGAGCACGATGAGGACACCATGCGGGAAGCTGACTGGCTGATTGATGTGGGACCAGGAGCCGGTGTTTTCGGTGGTGAAATCGTCGCAGCCGGTACTCCTGCACAAGTGGCCAAGAGCAAGAAATCCATCACAGGCCAATACCTGTCAGGTAAGCGCGAAATCCCAGTACCACTGGAACGCCGTGTAGGCAATGGCCGCTTTATTGAAGTGACAGGGGCTCAGGAAAATAATCTGCAGAATATCACGGCTAGATTCCCCTTGGGCAAATTTATCGCTGTGACCGGAGTTTCTGGGTCTGGTAAGTCAACGCTTGTCAACTCTATCCTTAAAAAGGCCATCGCACAAAAACTCAACCGCAATTCTGCCAAGCCAGGTAAGTTCAAGAAAATCAGTGGCATTGAGCATGTGGATCGATTGATTGATATTGACCAAAGTCCGATTGGTCGGACACCGCGCTCTAATCCCGCTACCTATACTGGGGTCTTTGACGATATTCGCGATCTGTTTGCTAAAACCAATGAAGCCAAGATTCGCGGCTATAAGAAGGGCCGTTTCAGCTTTAATGTCAAGGGCGGTCGCTGTGAGGCCTGCTCGGGTGATGGGATTATCAAGATTGAGATGCACTTCCTGCCTGACGTCTATGTGGCCTGCGAGGTCTGTCACGGCACCCGTTATAATAGCGAGACTCTAGAAGTCCACTACAAGGAGAAGAATATCGCTCAGGTTCTGGACATGACGGTCAATGATGCGGTAGAATTCTTCCAGCATATTCCCAAGATTGCCCGCAAACTCCAGACAATCAAGGATGTGGGACTAGGATATGTGACTCTGGGGCAGCCAGCCACGACCTTGTCAGGTGGTGAAGCCCAGCGGATGAAGCTAGCCAGCGAGCTTCACAAGCGCTCTACTGGTAAGTCCTTCTATATCTTGGATGAGCCGACCACGGGTCTGCATTCTGAAGATATTGCCAAGCTCCTTCAAGTGCTATCACGCTTTGTGGACGATGGCAATACAGTACTCGTTATCGAGCACAATTTGGATGTTATCAAGACAGCTGACCATATCATTGATTTGGGACCGGAAGGCGGTGTCGGTGGCGGTACGATTATTGCGACGGGGACACCGGAAGAAGTCGCAGCTAATCCAGCCAGCTATACCGGGCAATACTTGAAAGGCAAGCTGCACGTGAAATAATTTATCAAATCCCTGTTTGATATTAAGAACAGGGATTTTTCGTGTCAGAGAATGCTCATTGGATTCTAAGTCCTAGATACGGTTTGTCAAAAAAATGTCCTATTTGACTGGTTTTTTGATATAATAAGCTTAGTTATTTCACGGAGGTGCCTCATGTTATCAAGAGTTGAAAAGTTTGAAGCAGCATTGGCTCAGACAGAATGTGACGCTGTTTTAGTAACCAATCTGAAAAATATTTACTATCTGACTGGCTTCAGCGGGACAGAAGCGACAGTTTTTATCAGCAAGAATCGTCGAATTTTTCTGACGGATGCACGCTATACGCTGATTGCCAAGGGAGTAGTCCAAGGTTTTGATATTGTGGAATCGCGCGACGCGATTGGAGAGATTGTCAAGATTATTGCGGACGACAAGCTGCAAAAAATCGGTTTTGAGGATGAAATTTCCTATGCCTACTTCAAAATGCTGGAAAGTGTCTTCTCGGCCTACGAACTGGTTCCCATGACAGCCTTTATTGAAAATCTGCGCATGATTAAAGATGAGCAAGAAATCGCGACCATTCGCAAGGCCTGTCAGATTTCGGATCAAGCTTTCCTAGATGTGCTGGATTTTATCAAGCCTGGTGAGACGACAGAGCTGGCTGTTATGAACTTTTTAGATGCCCGTATGCGGCAGCTAGGTGCTTCAGGTGCCTCTTTTGATTTTATCATCGCTTCGGGTTACCGCTCTGCTATGCCGCATGGTGTGGCTAGTGACAAAGTCATTCAAAAGGGGGAAACCCTGACCATGGACTTTGGCTGCTACTACAATCACTATGTCAGCGATATGACGCGGACTATTCATGTGGGACAGGTGACGGATGAGGAACGGGAGATTTATGATATTGTCCTGCGCAGCAATCAAGCCCTGATAGAAGCAGCCAAGGCTGGGCTTAGCCGAATTGATTTTGACCGGATTCCGCGCCAGATTATTAACGATGCTGGCTACGGTCCTTATTTTAGCCATGGGATTGGCCACGGTATCGGCCTAGACATCCATGAGATTCCTTACTTTGGCAAGTCAGAAGAGCTGATTGAAACCGGTATGGTCCTGACTGATGAGCCGGGTATTTATCTGGACGGCAAATACGGCGTCCGCATCGAAGATGATCTTCTCATCACAGAAACAGGCTGCGAAGTCCTAACTCTTGCGCCGAAAGAGTTGATTGTTATATAAAATGAATATTGTATTCTTACCCCTATTATTTTTTATAAGGATGAAAAGAGGATTATGAAAAAAAGTAATTTAGCGTTTGTTGCAAGTCTTCTTGCTTTACTATTGGTTTTAGCTCCTACAGTTGATGCTGGTGTGGGTAATTCTAAGAGTGGCGGAAGCAGAAAATCTGGAGGAAGTAATCGGTCTGGAAGAAGTAGCTGGTCAGGAGGAAGCAATCGATCAGGAAGAAGTAGTTGGTCAGGAGGGAGCAATCGGTCAGGAGGAACGAGTAGTTACAGTTCGAGCTCAGAGTCTGGGGCAGGATTAGGATCTTCTGGGGCTCTAGGTGTCGTGGCTATTGTTGCAGTTGGCGGTATATTTTTTAGGATTGTGAAGGGAATGGGTGGTGATACCTATTCAAGCAATGAAGTGGAAATGACCACAGAAGAGAGAGTAGGAAGACAGATTCAGAATAATCAAGAAGCAATTAGAGAACTGAAAAAATTGGATCCTTATTTTGATGAAGAAAGTTTCTTGTCTCAAGCGAAAGCTGTCTATCTTCACCTTCAGTCCGCATGGACAGAAAAAGATTGGGCTTCTGTTCGTAATTTAGAAAGTCCGAGTTTATATGAACAACACCGAACGCAGTTACAGGAACATATTCGAGCCAAAACGACCAATGTCTTGGAACGGGTGTGTGTAGAAGATTCTAAAATTAAAGACTTTTATCCAAATCCACAAGGTCATGATAGATTAGAAGTCATCCTTTCATCTACTATGAGAGACTATATTAAAGATGATGAAACAGGTCGGATTATTGAAGGTAATCCAAGCAAAGAATTGTTTACAGTTTATCGAATGAACTTCATTCGTGTGCATGGAGCTCAGACCGAAGGAATTGCGAAAGACGATGTATCCAGCAATCATTGTCCTAATTGTGGGGCGCCACTGACGATTGATTCTGGTAGTAAGTGCGAGTATTGTCAGGCTTCCTTGATTCGAACCGCTCAAGACTGGGTTCTGGATACTTATGATGTTGTTGATGAAATTGAATTTTATAAATAGGAGTAATGATGGGATTTATTAAAGCAGCCCTTTCTGGGGGTATTAGCAGTTTTCGTGATAGTCAATTTAAAGAAGCAGTAGTTTTGCCTGAATCTGTTCCGGAAACGGCACTAGCAATCAAAGGGAGGATTTTGACCAAAGATCCAGATGGTCAATCTCGTCATGGTAATCAGAATACTGGGCTTTTAACGGATGGCTCGCTAGTTATTGTTCCACAAGGATATGTGGCTCTATTAGTCAACAATGGAAGTTTCTTGGGAGAAGTTTTAGAACCGGGAAGTCATGAATGGCAGGCTGGAGACAACACTTGGTTATTAGAAAAAGAAGGTATCAAGGGAACTTGGGAGAACTTTAAGCATCGTTTCTCCTTTGGTGGTCAAGTTGTGACCCAGCAAGAAATCATTTATTTCCGAACTCAGCCTTTTACAGGGAGCAAATTTGGTACACAAAATCCAGTTGAGTACTTTAGCGAACGTTATCAACAGCTGTTAAGCATCCGTTTTTATGGTCTGTATGACGTGAAAATTGCGGACCCAGTTCTCTTTTATATTAGTTCTGTAAGTCGTCAGATTACAGCGGAACAGCCATTTACCTTGCAAGATGTAGCCCAAGGGACTTTGCGACAAAACCTGCCGCCAAAGATTGCGGTAGCAATTGCAAAGTATACTGCTGAGAACCAAGTGGATATCTATAGCCTTAATGCTAATCAAGAAGTCTTTAATGAAGTAGCAAAACAAGAGGTCAATCAAACTTGGACGAGCTTATATGGCTTGGAAGTAACCAATGTCCTCCTTGAAGACTTAAGCTATGATGAAGATAGCATGGCGACTGTTCGTAAGCTTGATAGTGAGTTAGCGGCTATGAAATACAATACGATTGAGATTGAAGAACGCCGGGCGCGTAATGAAGCCTTGGTTGCTGCGGCTAAAAACGAAGGCGGAAACGGAATGAATCTTTTGATGGGCATGAATGTTGGACAAGCTCTAGGCGGAGAACTTCAGCAACAAGCATCTTCTTCTCAAGGCAAAGCAAAAACGTTTTATATTGAGGTGGATGGGAAATATGTCCATGTCAAGAAAGATGAAGATGGAAATATCGTTCCAGTAGACTGAGGTAAGTGTACTGTTTGGTATGGTGATCAAGCCTGAAAATTTAGTAGCTGCAACCAATTGGAGTTGATTGTTATTTGAGAATTATCAGGCTTTATGATAGAATAAGTAGAAATATAATTTTAAAAAGAGGTAATATAGAATGATTGAAGCAAGTAAGCTGAAAGCTGGAATGACCTTCGAAACAGCTGATGGAAAACTCATCCGAGTTTTGGAAGCGAGCCACCACAAACCAGGTAAGGGAAATACGATTATGCGTATGAAGCTGCGCGATGTTCGTACGGGCTCTACCTTTGATACCAGCTACCGTCCAGAAGAAAAATTTGAACAAGCCATTATTGAAACTGTTCCAGCTCAATACTTGTACCAAATGGATGACACTGCTTATTTCATGAATACTGAGACATATGATCAATATGAAATTCCAGTAGTCAATGTAGAAGAAGAATTGAAATTCATCCTTGAAAACTCTGATGTGAAAATCCAGTTCTACGGAACAGAAGTGATTGGTGTGACAGTACCAACAACAGTTGAATTGGTCGTGACAGATACGCAGCCATCTATTAAGGGAGCTACTGTTACCGGATCTGGTAAGCCAGCGACACTTGAGACTGGTCTTGTTGTCAACGTACCAGACTTCATCGAAGTTGGACAAAAATTAATCATCAATACTGCAGAAGGAACTTACGTTTCTCGCGCATAATATAGAAGAGGTAATAACTATGGCAGCTGAACAATTAGGTGAAATCGTCATTGCGCCACGTGTTTTGGAAAAAATCATTGCCATTGCAACGGCAAAGGTAGAAGGTGTTTATTCCTTCGCAAATAAGAGTATGTCAGACAGTCTTTCTATGCGCTCACTCGGTCGTGGAGTATCGCTCCATACAGATGAGACTGGTGATGTGACTGTAGATATCTACCTGTATTTGGAATATGGTGTCAGCGTTCCAACTGTTGCAGTAGCAATCCAGAAAGCTGTAAAAAGCGCTGTTTTTGATATGGCTGAGGTAGAGCTGTCTGCGGTCAATATCCATGTGGCAGGCATTGTTCCAGAAAAGGCACCGAAGTCAGACTTGAAAGATCTATTTGATGAGGACTTCCTCAATGACTGATATACTGTTGGAATCCAGAAGAGGTCTGCGCCAGCGGGCTTTTCAGGCCCTGATGAGCCTAGAGTATGAAGGGGATCTTGTAGAAGCTTGTCGCTTTGCCTATTCGTATGATAAGGACGAAGAGGCAGACAAAGCGGCGGAAGCTGATATTCCGGCCTTCTTGCTCAATCTGGTCTCTGGTGTGGTCCAGTCCAAGGACGACTTGGATAAGAAAATTGCCCAGCACCTCAAAAAGGGCTGGACAGTGGATCGTCTGACGCTGGTAGAGAAAAATATCCTGCGTCTGGGTATCTTTGAGATTACAGAGTTTGACACTCCACAGCTGGTAGCAGTCAATGAAGCCATTGAGCTTTCCAAGCAATTCTCTGACGAAAAGTCCAGTAAGTTCATTAATGGGATTTTGAGTCAATTTATCGTTGAATAATAATGAAGGTCGAGACAAATGTCTTGACCTTTTTGCTTGTCAATTGTTGTTTTAATCGCAAATAGCTTATCGAATCATCAAAATCCGCACAGAGAGCATGAAAAATCTGAGTGAAAAAACTCTCCTTGAAAGCCTTTACAAGTTCAAGAAGAATCGGTATAATAAATACAGAAAACGTTTGCATAGATGTTCTCTATAAGAAAAAATAAAGGAGTTTTCTGTTTATGAAAAATAACTATCACCTACAGTCTCGGATGGGCGAAAAGCGTCATTATTTCGGCATTCGTCGCTTAAAAGTAGGAGTAGCCTCTGTTGTCATTGCCTCAGGATTCCTATTGGGAAACGCCCAATTAGTCCGAGCGGATGAGGCGAGCACAGCTACCAGCCCTGCAACAGAAGCAGTCTCTGATGCAAATGCGTCCGCCCTACCTAAGTCAGCAGATGAAGAAAAAACTGGAGAGGCAGATAGTTCAGGAGCGGGGGCTTCAGAGCAGGCTGCTCCAACTGGTGTGCTAGCAGATCAAGCTCCAGCTAGTGCGGGTTCAGAAGCAGCTGATCAAGAAGCTGCAAATCCAAGTGAAAAAGACAAGCAAGAACCAGTTAGTCAGCCGCAGGCTTCGGCGAAAGTTGCTATCGAAGAAGGCAATATTCGCTTTCATTTCAAAACCTTACCCTCACAAAATTTAGACAGTTTGGGTCTGTGGACTTGGGATGATGTTGAGACACCTTCTAGTCAAAAGGGAGCTTGGCCGACCGGAGCGACTAGTTTTGCGACTGCTAAAGAAGATGACTACGGTTATTATCTTGATGTTAAGATGGCTGAGAAAAGAAGCAAAATCAGCCTTCTAATCAATAATACAGCAGGTCAGAATATTACGGGTGACAAGACGGTCGAGCTGCTCAGTCCTCAGATGAATGAGGTTTGGTTTGACACGGACTATCAACCTCATACTTATGAGCCTTTGAAAAAAGGGATGGTACGAATCAACTACTATCGTACAGATGGCCAGTATGATAAGAAGTCGCTCTGGCTCTGGGGAGATGTCCAAAATCCAAGCAAGAATTGGCCTGACGGAGTGGATTTTGAAAATACTGGGAAATATGGTCGCTATGTAGATGTTCCCTTGAAAGATGCTGCTAAGATGATTGGCTTTTTGCTTCTAGATGAAAGCAAATCAGGAGATGATGTGAAGATTCAAAATCAGGATTATAATTTCGCTAATTTGGAGAAAAACAGCCAGATTTTCTTGCGTGATGCAGATCCGACAGTTTATACCAACCCTTACTTTGTCAATGATATTCGTATGACGGGAGCCCAGCATATAGGATTAACTGAGATTGAAGCCAGCTTTTCTACCTTAGAGAGTGCTAAAAAAGAAGATATCTTAAAGAATTTAAAGATTACGGACAAAGATGGCCATGAAGTCGTTGTTAAAGATGTGGTTCTGGATCCTAAGACCAAAAGTTCCAAATTCATCGGTGATTTTAACCAAGCCCAGTCACCTTATCTTATCAAATATGGCAATGACCAATTCAAAACCAGCATGAACTGGCAGCTGAAGGATAGTATTTATAAGTATGATGGTGAGTTGGGAGCGCGTGTTTCTCAAGCGGGCGAACAAGTGGACCTAACTTTCTGGTCACCAAGTGCGGACCAAGTCGATTTGGTAGTCTATGACAAAGAAAATCAGAATAAGGTTGTTGGTCGCCTGGCTATGCAGAAAGGTGAGTCTGGCACATGGACCAGCAGCTTGACCCCTGAGAGCGGTCTGGGGATTTCTGACTATCGAGGGTATTTCTATCATTATGAAATTGCTCGCGGTGGTAAAAAAGTTCTTGTACTGGACCCCTATGCCAAGTCTTTAGCCGCTTGGAACAGTGAAGATGCGGATAAGGGGGATGCCTACAAGATTGCCAAGGCAGCCTTTGTAGATCCAAGTGAATATGGACCGAAAGATCTGACCTATGCTACTATTCCGAACTTCAAGAAGCGGGAAGATGCCTTGATTTATGAGGCACATGTCCGTGATTTCACTTCAGATCCAGCTATTTCAAAGGATTTGAAATCTCAATTTGGAACCTTCTCAGCTTTCATTGAGAAATTGGATTATTTGAAAGAACTAGGAGTGACTCATGTTCAGCTCTTGCCAGTTCTGAGTTATTACTTTGTAAATGAGCTGAAAAATGCTGAGCGCATGGACAAGTATGCTTCCAGCAACAGCAACTATAACTGGGGCTATGACCCGCAAAACTACTTCTCGCTGACAGGTATGTATTCGAGCACACCGACAGACCCAGCTAAGCGCATTGAGGAATTCAAAAATCTTGTCAATGAAATTCATAAGCGTGGCATGGGCGTTATCATGGATGTGGTCTATAATCACACAGCCAAGACCTCTATCTTTGAGGACTTGGAGCCCAACTACTACCACTTTATGGACGCGGATGGTACACCGAGAACCAGCTTTGGTGGCGGCCGCTTGGGGACTACTCACTATATGAGCAGACGGGTCTTGGTGGATTCGATCAAGTATCTGACAGAGCAGTACAAGGTAGATGGTTTCCGCTTTGATATGATGGGAGACCATGATGCAGAGTCCATTCAAAAAGCTTTTGAAGAAGCTAAAAAGCTCAATCCAAATCTCATTATGCTGGGTGAGGGCTGGAAGACTTATGCAGGTGATGAAAATAAAGCTGTCCAGCCTGCTGACCAATCTTGGATGAAGTCAACAGACACGGTAGCGGTCTTCTCAGATGATATTCGCAATACCTTAAAATCAGGTTATCCAAATGAGGGGACACCAGCCTTTGTCACCGGTGGCAAACGCAGTGTGGAAAATGTCTTTAAAAACATCAAGGCGCAGCCAACCAATTTTGAGGCGGATAGCCCAGGGGATGTGATCCAATACATCGCAGCCCATGATAATCTGACGCTCTTTGATATCATTGCCCAGTCGATCAAGAAAGATCCGGCAGTGGCTGCCAATAATCAAGAGATTCATCGCCGCCTACGTTTGGGAAATCTGATGATTCTGACTTCGCAAGGGACACCATTTATCCACTCTGGTCAAGAGTACGGCCGGACCAAGCAATTCCGCGATCCCGATTATAAATATCCGGTCTCAGAAGACAAGGTTCCAAACAAAGCGCATTTGTTGACCAATGAAGACGGCACGCCGTTTGACTATCCGTACTTCATTCATGATTCTTATGATTCGAGTGACGCGGTCAACCACTTTGACTGGACCAAGGCGACTGATTCAGAGAAGTTCCCTGAAAATGCCAAGAGTCGTGCCTATATGAAAGGCTTGATTGCCTTGCGGAAATCAACGGATGCCTTTACCCGCAGTTCCAAAGATGAAGTGGAGCAAAATGTGACCCTCATTACCCAGCCTGGCAAGGATGGTGTTGAGAAAGAAGACCTTGTGCTCGGTTACCAAGTAGTTGCGTCAAATGGTGATATTTATGCGGTCTTTGTCAATTCGGACACCAAGGAACGACAATTCAACTTTGGTGAAGCCTACAAGCATCTAGCAGGTGCAGAGGTTGTGGCAGACGGCAATACCGCAGGAGTGACAGCCATTTCTGACCCGGTAGGTGTCACCAGAAACGGCAATGGTTTAGCCCTAGCTCCGCTGACAGCGACTATTTTGCGACTTCGAAAAGTGACCCCAGCTCAGGAAGAAAAATCTCAAGCTCCAGTAGCTCAAAAAGAGCAGCTGTCTGCCCCTTCTGCAGCCAACGCTCAGCCTCAGGCTTTATCCTTGGATGGGCAAAAACCTCAGGATTCAGCAGTAAAAGAAGCGGCTAGCCAAACAGAAAAAAACTTGCCAAAAACGGGAACAAGCACTTCCCTGCTGGCACTTTTAGGTGGCTTCCTTGCTTTTCTAGCCGGTTTGTTAACCTTTAGAAAGAAAGAGTAATAATTGATTATTGCCCTGTGAGAAATTTTTTAGACTATGGCTAAATAAAGACGACTTCCAATAATGGATGTCGTCTTTGCTTGCTTATATCTGTGTTAAACACTCTTACCAGGTAAGAGACTGACTGGCAGGAAATAGCCAGTCGTTTGGACTTCTTGACCGGCAATTTTTTTGAGGAGTAGGTCTACAGAGAGACGGGCGATATCTTTCAGTGGCTGCTTGATCGTTGCCAGCTGTGGGTAGTAGTTCTCCACAAAGTAGGTGCCATCGTAGCCAATGATTTTCAAATCTTCAGGGATCTGGATGTTCAGCTCCTGTGCGACCTTCATAATTAAAATGGCTGTCAGATCGTCTGATGTAAAAATGCCATCAGGTTTGGTCTGAGTCAGAATTTGCTTGATTTCCATCTCCTTGCGGACGGGAGAAAAATCACTGGATACATTGATAATTGGTGCGTCCGGCAGGACGGAAGCAAAGCCAGCATGGCGCAGACCAGTCGGGGAATTAGAGTTGTCATTGCCAGTAATCATGATGATGTTTTGAGCTCCAGACTTGACTAAGGTCTGGGCCGCCAACACTCCGCCACCATAGTTGTCTGAGGAGACGACAGGGATATCCGGCGAAAGATTGCGGTCAAAGGCAATGATTGGAGCGGTCACGCGATTGTAGTCCTCGATGCCTAGATTGTGGCTGCCAGAAATGATGCCGTCCACCTGATTGGCTTCCAGCATCTCAAGGTATTCACGCTCCTTGTCTGAGTCATGCTCACTATTGCAGATGATGGTTTTATAGCCTTGTTTAAAGAGCTCATGCTCCAGCTTGTCAATCAATTCTGCATAAAAGACATTGCTGATATTAGGGAAAATAAGTCCAATTAGCTTGGCTGATTTACCTTGGAGGCTGCGCGCCAGATTATTGGGCTTGTAAGCCAACTCTCTCATGGCTGCCTCAACCTTGGAAATCGTTTTGTCAGATAAGTAGCCTTTTCTGTTGATGACGCGGGAAACAGTTGTGGGGCTGACTCCTGCAAGTTTTGCTACATCAGTTAGCTTTGCGACCATAATCTAATTCATAGTAAGTACCGGTTGGATTGCCTTTGGTAATGGTAATACCTGTTTGGTCTTCTCTCGGGAAGACACGGCCG
Source organism: Streptococcus cristatus (assembly GCF_963529205.1). Taxonomy (GTDB): domain Bacteria; phylum Bacillota; class Bacilli; order Lactobacillales; family Streptococcaceae; genus Streptococcus; species Streptococcus cristatus_O. The sequence continues at coordinate 30,344 of NZ_CAURYF010000027.1, forward strand.
GAAAATACTTTCTCTCCTTTATTGATGAAAATTTCAAAAATCGATTTATCGATGAAGATAGTAGCACTTGTGGCTTCTTTGTCAATATTATAGCTTCGACTGGTTCCGAAGTCCAGAGCGAATGGCTCACCCGCCTGACTGCGGTCAACAATCACTTTCCCTGCCTTGAGGTCGAAGTTGATGCGTAATCCCTTGCCATCCTTGTCTGCAAAGAGGACGATTTCATGCTCGGTGTCTGCAGTGAGATTCAGATCTAGTTCGTAGCTGTTCTTGCTTTCTGCCAAAGCAGCGAAAGGCTGTTCCTCTGCTCGCAAATCCTTGATAGCAGGCACTGGGTACTGGTAGAGTTTTCCGTCTTTCAGACTTAATTCCTTGACGAGGGAGAAGGCTCCTTGATGGTCGAAGCGGTCAGATGGGTATTCCACATCAGGCAAGCCTAGCCAGCTGACAGCGAGTGCACGACCGTCAGGTGCGTTAAAAGCTTGGGTCGCGTAGCAGTCGAAACCGTAGTCCAGATTTTGGATAGGACTTGGATTAATCATAGCAGCTTTGTTTGTGTCAAACGATTGACCTATTTTATACATGTTTGGGTAAATGTTGCCATAGTCCTGTACATCCTTAGACAAACCTTGAGGGCAATAAAGCAAGACTGGTTGGTCGTTGATAAAGACTAGGTTAGGACACTCCATCATATAGGCTGTCTTGTCATTAGCGAAGTCTAAATCGCCGACGACTTCCCAGTTGGTATAGTCATTATCAACTGCCTTGTACAGCTTGACATAGCCTTGTTTGTTTAGATTTTGCCCACCGACAATGGCATAGAATTGTCCTTTGTAGTTGAAAATCTGGGGATCGCGGAAGTGGTCGGTCGCTTCAG
>NZ_CAURYF010000028.1:0-28567 GCF_963529205.1 Streptococcus cristatus
AACCGACTTACTCCTTCACCAACTTCTGTGATAACTCCAGCAAAATCCCGACCAACACCTCTTGGAAAAAGAGATGATTTTGACTCAAGCCAACAACTTGGCTTCTTTAGTTTCGTCATAAAAGATAGAAATCGGAGTGGCTTTGCACCCTCAAAAGTCTTAAAATCAATGGGATTTAAACCAACAGCATGAACTTCTACCCTAACTTGATTTGCTTCTAAAGCATCAGATTTAACGTTCACCAAATCTAGCACTTCTTCATCACCGAAACGACTATATTGTATTGCTTGAACAATCATTTTATAAACTCCTTTTTTTGTCTACAAATTGAGTGAGCGCTCAATCATATTGCGATTATACGCTTATTTCCCAAATATGTCAATCTACGAACTTGTATTTCTATAGGTTGCTTAAATAATCAGGTTCTTAATAAAGCGATATTACTTTCTATCTCTTAACATGTATTAAAAGCAGCAGCCGCAACTCCAGAACTATTGTTTATTTAAAAATCAGCTTGCTCATTTGAGCAGCTGATTTTTTGTCTATCAATGGATTGTAACGATTTACCGAGCCGACTCTTTCAAAAGGGCCAGATATTCCTCTAAAACTAGGTGATGTTTTTGCATATATTGGGCCGACTCTACGCCAACATAACGATAGTGCCAATTTTCAAAATTCACACCAGTAATATCGCTTTTCCCTTCAGGATAGCGCAGAATAAAGCCATATTTAGGGGCAATTTCCGCAATCTTGTGTGCCACTTCATCATTCTGACCTTCTGGCTCGCTCATATCAATCGCCAAGCCTGTCTGATGCTCGCTGGCGCCTGGTAGCTGGATCTGCTTTTGCACTTCTTGCTCCGCTTCTTGCCGAGATAAGCCCTCTTCTTCAGCCAAGGCTAGGGCTTCTTCATAGAGATCTGTCTGCTCAGCTCGGCTACGATAGCCCGAAATCAAGGTTTCTCCCGGTGCAATGGCCCGAGCTGCATCTAGAAATTGTCTGGTATTTTCAGCAATACGACTATCTACCTGAATATCATCAATTTGGGTCAACTTAGGATGAGACTCTTCCTGTAAATGGCTACGATTGATTAAAGTCAACTCCCAATCATCAACTGATACCTTGGGCAAGTCAGAACTCCGGGCTTTAAGAGCATGATTCATAAAAGTTGGCAAGTCTTCATCCATATCTTGCACTCGCAATAGAGCAAACAGCAAACTGATCCCAATCCCTAGAAATAAGAGCCTATTTATTAGTCGAAACAGAGAGAATTTTCTCTTTCTTTCATGGCGACCTCTTCTCAAGCCTCGCCCTCCAGCTCTTTCGCTCCAACTTCACGATAGGACATATCACCGATGGAAACAACTGAAAATTGACCATCTTCATAGTCTACGATGGTCACACTACCATTGCCTAGGCCATGAGGTTGCATGCGATTAATCAGGTAGACAAAGGTTCCGATGGTCATGCCATGACTAACCACCAAGGCATTGCCACCACCCGCAGACTCCAGCTCCTCAGCAATCTCTGAGAAGCCTTGCCAAATTCGTCCGCTGAGTTTTTCCCAATTCTCAGCCCAGCCAGCCGTATCGACTTCCACCAAACCTTCTGCCAATTCAGCATAGCTGAGTTGATGGACATGGTCGATATTAAAGACTCTAGGCATAACTCCCATAAAGAGCTCGCCATCATAGCCACCATCAAAGCTGCCAAAACACCACTCTCGAATGCGCTTGTCAAACCTATAAGGAATCTTTCCCGTCAAGCCCAGCTCTTCCAGAATAATTCCCATAGTCTGAATGGTCCGACCCGAATCACTAGATCTAGCAATCTTAAAATCAATTCCTGCTTGTCGCAGGCCAATTCCTAATTCATGGATGCCACGTTCACCTTCTGCTGTCAATGGACTATCACTCCAGCCCTGAGCTCGTCCGATTGTATTAAACATGGTCTTACCATGCCGGATTAGGTATAATCTCGTTTTTGCCATACACTTACCCCCTTATTCTCCTCCATTATATCACGTTTCTGAAAAAAAGCAGTTTCTAAGATTGAAAGAAGACAGCTCAATAAAACTCAACTATTTCCATGATTTCTTTTAACTGTTTATTTAGCGTCCAAAATTTTTGCACCAACCTTACGGTAGGATACATCCCCCAAGATCTGAATCGTAAATTGTCCCTTTTCATATTCGACGACTGTCACACTGCCGTTGTCAACCTCAGGATTTTTGCTAATGGCTTTATCAATCAGATAAGCAAAAGTCCCGATGGTCATACTATGGCTGACGACCAAAGCATTGCCTCCACCAGCGGCCTCCACTTCTTGGGCAATAGCTGTAAATCCAGCTAAAATCCGCCCGCTCAGTTGTTCCCAGGGCTCAGCCCAGCCAGCCGTATCCACTTCAACCAAGCCGTCTGCCAATTCTGGGAAAGTCAGCTCTTTATAATTATCGGTATCACGTACCCTTGGAATCACTCCACGGAAAAGATCGCCACCATAAGCCCCGTCAAAGCTGCCAAAGCACCACTCTCGGATGCGCTTGTCAAATTTATAAGGAATCTTCCCGACCAAATCCAGCTCTTCTAGGATAATCCCCATGGTCTGAATGGTTCGGCCAGAGTCGCTCGAGAAAGCCTTGGTAAATTCCAAGCCAGACTCTCTCAGCCCAATCCCTAGCTCACGGATGCCACGTTCGCCTTCTTCAGTTAAGGGAGTGTCCGACCAGCCCTGAGCTCGACCAATGGTGTTAAACATGGTCTTACCATGCCGGATGATGTATAATTTTGTTTTTGCCATGAATGTCTCCTTTTAATTAAGGCCACTCGTCTAAGAGTGGCTTATTTGTCTTGCACTTGACTGAGCAAGACAGAGGGAAAGGGTCTGTTTAGACAGACCCTCTATTTACTTAGTTTTTAAAACTGTGAATTGGCGCTGGAATCTGTCCACCACGCGCGATAAAGGCGGCTGACGAAGCCTGATTGACTTTCATGACCGGAGCTGTTCCCAAGAGTCCGCCAAATTCAATCATATCGCCTTCCTTGCCTTTCGGAATAATCCGCACTGCTGTCGTCTTCTGATTGATAACGCCAATCGCCGCCTCATCCGCAATCATAGCAGCGATGGTTTCAGCCGGTGTCGCTTCTGGAATGGCAATCATATCCAAACCTACCGAGCAGATAGCTGTCATTGCTTCTAACTTTTCTAGATTGAGCGAGCCATTTTGCACAGCCGCAATCATGCCCTCGTCTTCTGACACAGGAATAAAAGCACCAGACAGACCACCAACTTGATTACAAGCCATGACACCGCCTTTTTTGACTTGGTCATTGAGCAGGGCAAGTGCCGCCGTCGTACCATGAGTGCCGACTGTTTCCAAGCCCATTTCTTCCAAGACACGAGCCACTGAGTCTCCGACTGCCGGTGTTGGAGCCAGACTCAAGTCAACAATCCCGAACTTGACGCCCAGACGCTCGCTGGCCATCTGACCGACCAACTGACCAATACGAGTGATTTTGAAGGCCGTTTTCTTGACCGTTTCAGCGACCACGTCAAAGCTCTCACCACGGACCTTTTCTAAAGCCCGCTTGACGACCCCAGGCCCAGAAACACCGACATTGATGACCACATCTGCTTCACCGACACCATGAAAAGCGCCTGCCATGAAAGGATTGTCCTCTACCGCATTGGCAAAGATGACTAGCTTGGCCGCCCCCATGTCAGAAAGCTGGGCCGTTTCCTTGATAATCCGCCCCATATCCGCAACAGCCGTCATATTAATACCAGTTTTTGTTGATCCAATATTGACAGAGGAACAGACCTTGTCCGTCTCAGCCAAAGCGCGCGGAATGGAATTAATGAGGATTTCATCGCCTTTTTGATAGCCCTTTTGGACCAAGGCCGAGAAGCCACCGATAAAGTCAACACCGATTTCCTTGGCCGCCTTGTCTAAAGCCTTGGCCAGAGGCACGTAGTCACTGCTGTCTGTCGCTGCCCCAATCAGAGAAATCGGAGTCACTGAGACCCGCTTGTTGACGATGGGAATCCCGAGCTCTGCTGCAATTTCATCCCCAACTGCCACCAAATTTTTAGCCTTGGTCGTGATTTTTTGGTAAATCTTCTCAGCAGCTCGATCAATGTCTGTATCGATGCAGTCCAAGAGTGAAATGCCCATGGTGATGGTCCGAATATCAAAATTCTGCTCCTCAATCATGGCAATAGTTTCTGTTACTTGTCTAATATCCATCCTTCACTCCTTAGATATTGTACATGGCATTAAAAATGGCTGCGCTTTGAATGTTGATTTTGACATTGAGCTCTTGTCCGAAAGCCGCAAATTCGCTACGAAGAGCCGCAAAATCTTTCTTTTCATCACTTGAAACAACAGCCATCATGGTAAAAAACTCATCCAAGACTGTTTGGGAAATATCGTCAATATTAAGCCCCAGCTCAGCAATTTTACTAGCTACACCAGCCACAATCCCTGCCTTATCTTTTCCAACAACCGTAATAATCGCTTTCATCGTTTGCTCCAATCATCTTTATTGCTAATATTGTAGCATAAATGCCTGCTTTTTGCATGAATTTGCAGAAACCCAAGCTGTGAATCCTGCAAGCCATTTTTAAAAAATAATTGATTCAAATATTGGCAACATCCCACTAAAAATGGCTCTCTTGATATCAGGTTCAGATACTCTTCAGAAATTACACATATCTCTTCCTTTTGTTAGAAGTTTATTTTTTATCTATGTTTTTATTTGTAAACGATTTCAAGCTCTGTTATACTAAATTTAAGAACACATTAAAAAGGAGGTTTCTTATGAAAAATTCTTATAAGAAACGCTTATATACTCAAGCCCTCAGCCTATCCGCTGCGGTTCTCTTAGCTGTTTTAGCTCAAGGAAATGCGGCAGCTGATACGCTTAACCCTGTTGAACCTCCGCAAGACAGCAGCAAAGTCAGTTCTCTGGTGGAACAGCTTACACCTGCAAGTACAGAAAAAGCCGAGGAACCTTCGACTACTCCACAAGCTGAACCACTAGAAAAAAGCAGCCCATCTGAAGCTGCTTCTGACAAAGCCGACAGCAAGGCTCCAAGTCTTCCTGCCACAGCCCCAGAGGAAAAAGCAACTGATGCTAGCCAAAAACTGGACACTACGACTAAAACAGAAGTCCGCGCAGCTAGCACCCAAGAAAACAAGGTTCAGCTTGCTGACAGTAAGGTTTATATGTCCGAAAAAGCTAGTATTGAAGAAACTATTCAAGAGCAAGGAACTCAAGCTGGTAAAATCACTTGGACACTGGACAACAAGCCGATTAGCGAGTGGAAAACTTGGAAAATGGAGGACGGCACCTTCACAGGCGATCCATTTGTCACTGTCGAAGAAAAAGCTGATGGAAATGACCTCAAAGTTTCCCTCAAATTTAATGAATTATTTGGGCAAGACTTAAGCCTGCGCACACCAAACAATATCCGTAGAACCTACCGCAACTTTATGGGAACTCATGAATTAGTCGGAACCAGCGAAGATCTTGGCCTGACCATTCGCAAGAATATTGTCCTTCGTCCTTATGAAGATTTCCATACCCACGATGAAATGCTGGCTGCCATCGAAAAGAGTCGCAAAGATGCTAAAACGGATCGCTTGGTACAGATTGAGAACATCGGGAAGAGTGCCCAAGGTCGCGATATCAAGCTCGGTATCATCAGCTCTGACCAAAAGAGCATCGACGACTACCTCAACACAACCAATAAAGTTGCCCTTACTAAACCAGCTGAAATGTTAGCTGCGCTAAAAAATGGTACGTTGGACTATAAACTTCCAGTCCTTATCAATAACACCCACGCTGATGAACAGCCAGCCATCGACATCATCACTGGGCTCTTCAATACTTTTGCGACCAAGGAGCAAATTTCCTTCCAAACAACTGATGCTAACGGTGCTGCTAAAAATATCACCCTAAATGTCAAAGAACTCCTCAAGAAATTCATTTTCCTCTTTGACTTTACTGAAAATCCTGACGGAGATGTTGCTAATACGCGTGCCCTTGCCAACGGAATTGATCCAAACCGCGACACTAGCTATCAGGCCAACCTAGAAACCCGTACTGTAGCTGGACTCATTAACAAATGGAATCCAATTGCACTTTATGACATTCATGGATTCGTTAAAGAATTCTTGATCGAGCCAGCGACACCGCCGCACGATCCAAACTTTGAATACGACCTTCTGTCTGAAAATATGCTGGAAAACGCCCACCACATGGGACGTGCTGGCGTCGCTAACTCTAAGTATGACAGCTATATCATCCCTAAACTGGACTGGGGCGATGGCTGGGATGACTCCTTCTCCGGCTACACTGGTGTCTATGCCATGTACCACGGCATATTAGGACATACTATTGAAATCCCTGAGGGCAATCAGGAATCCTACAAGGCTGGCTATCACGCTGTCCTCGGAGGTATCTCTTACCTGTCCCAAAACCCTGACAAGCTCATGGAAATGCGCCTCAACTTCTATCTCCGTGGCATCAACAAGGTTGAAGATCCAAAAGCTGAAAATGAGTTGGTCGGACCTGACGGCAAAGTTGTTGGACGGGTGAAAAATGGTCAGAAAAAATTCTTCCCTGATTATTATGTTATCCCTATGGGTCTCGACAAAGACAATGATTCCCAACAAGCCTTTAATATGATTGAATACTTTAAGAGAAATGGTGTTGTCATTCAAGAATTGAAGGAAGATGTTGGCAACTATAAGAAGGGCGACCTAGTTGTCGATATGGCTCAAGCTAAGCGCGGCTATGCCAACCATATCCTCTACAAAGGATCAAACGAATCTGCCTGGGCTGCCATGTATGCTGAACTTTTGGTAAACTTCCCAGATATGAGAGGCTTTAAAGCTGAGCCTATCTTTAAAGATAAACTCTTTGATGGCAAACTCGGTGAAGTCACTGCTCTCCGTGCTACTCGGACGCGTGATATCAACTACTCTGCACCTTACTATGTCATCGCTAATACATCTGACAGCGCAGTCAAAGCTGTCAACCAAGCCATTCGCCAAGGTAAGAAAGTCTATTTGACAGAAGATGGCTATATCGTTGATACATCCACCTTTGCAAATCTCTTAGGTGATTATGCTATTTATGGAGATGCCTTGTATAAGGTTCCGGAAGGGCCAAGCTTGAAAGCACTGAAGGTCTATGCACCTCCTCATCAATTTTACTGGGCAGGAGTGGACTCACCTGCTCATACCGCTCTGGCACTGAAAAATCTAGGCTTTGATATTGTCGATACGCCTGATGAAGCTGATGTCATCGTCCTTGAAAGTAACAAGTTTGACAAGTCTATCCTTGGTCGCAAACCAACGATTGTAGTGGGCGGCTCTGCTATGCAACGCCTTGAAAAACTCGGTGTTCTAGATGGATTTGATGCGGAAAGATTCTCTGGCGGCAGCGATTTTGAAGGGCTAATGAAGGCTATTATAGACGATAAAGATCCATTGACTAGTGGCTATAAGAAGAATGATCTCTTCTATTCTAATTCTGGAAACTGGATCGCAAAAGCCCCTGCCAACTTCAAGACTTTGGCGACTATTGCAGACAGTGACTATTACATCGCAGGCTGGTGGCCAGGCAACGAAAAATTAGCCAATAAAATCGTTGCTATTTCTGGTAATTACAAGGAACATCCTCTCTTCGTTTATGCTGGAAATCCAACCAACCGTCTGCATACCATTCACTTCTACCGTTGGGTATCGAACGCTGTCTTTGGCGATGAATTGGCTGAGCTGAAAGATATGCCTGTCACTCACAAACCAAGTGTCGAAATTGTTGAAATTTTGAACCAAAAACCTCAGCCAAAACAAGCAGGCAAACCAGCTGACAAACCGACAGCTCCGAAAGTAAAAGAAAAGCAATTAGAAAGCCTAGCTCAGAAAACAAGCGAAGCACAGCCTATCGCTACAGTTCAAAAAGCAACCAATAGTCAGCAGGCCCAGCTCCCACAAACAGGAAGCAAGGAAAACTCTGCTCTCTTTACAGTTGCAACGATTCTTCTGGCTACAAGCGGTGGTCTCTTCTTACTTAAAAAGAAAGAAGCGTAAGCATTTCTGTTCTGCTAGATAGAGCTTTGCTCACGATAGCTCCTTAAATATAAAAATCGCATGGACCAATCATTTCAGATTCATCCATGCGATTTTTTTCGTGGCTGACCATCTTGCAATTTTATCTGATATTGAGGAAAGCTTAATCGAATATAGACTTTCATTATTAAGCTAAACCAGTTAGAACAGCGCTCACAAGAGCCGTTTTCTGGTCTTTATCATGGATTTTAGGGCCTTGAATCATTGCTCTCTTCCACCATCTCAATCCAAGAATCAAAATACTGCTCCATAAATTGAGTCTGCTCCGCTATCAAAATTTTGTCAATCTCCTCATTAGCAGGAGCCAAGACCCACTTGTCTTCTATATCATCACGCCGATGGATGATAGCAACCAACTTTCCTGTAAAATTTTCCAGAGGCTGCTGCTGGTCACGGGAAATAATATACACATCCTGCTCTTCGCCATCTCCACCCATCAGCTCAGGGATATAGCCATAGTTAATCAGATAGACATTCCCAAAAGAATCTTTAAAACCGACCGGCCGATCAATGACAGCACTAAATATCTTTTCCTTGCATTTCACCCTTTCTTTACCTCCATCAGCTACTTTCTAGCTTCATTATACAAGAAAAATCCCGCTGGAGCGAGATTTTCTATCTATACCTGATTATTCGTTTATATTTCCTATATTATGCAAGCCTTACACTACATAAAATTAGAATATACTTCGCTGTTTTTTCTGTTGCTACTTGTCAAGGATTTTTAATCAAAATCATCTTTTTTTCGTCTGATTTTCTCCTAAGCTCCCTCGGCATTATTCTTGTAAGTTTATCTTGCATTGTTTCAGTTGCATTTCCATTGAAATGGACAAGAAGCTCATAGGTGGTCTTTCCAATCTTTCTCTTTGTGCTACTACCTTTTTTATCTGTATTTTTCAGTTCTTCCATAAATTCTCCTTTTCGTTTTTGAATGTTTGACAACAAAAAAGGAAGTAGCGGCTATTTGCTTTTACTTCCTCTCTATCATTTTATTTAATTATTTTATTTCGACAAACTGGGATTTTTAGATTTTAACCCTTACGGAAAATAAAACGGGCTATTCTCCTGAAGTGTATTCTATAATATTATAGTTTAATGCAAAGTGTAGCTATATAATCATTTCCATAACGTGATAATCGATTTCTTTTGTCACACGATTCATAAAAATCTATCATAGCGAGACCATTTTTAAGTTGTCCTCTAATCTGAGTTTCTAAGGTATGGCTAAATTCATATCCATATTCTGGATTTATGGTTATCTTGCCTTCCTCTTCAAGCTCTCTTGAATTAAAAGGTAGTGAAAACTTTAAAAGTAATTCCTCATCAGGTTTGTCCCATACAGTGTCAGCATCATACATGTATATCCAAGGGTTCATAAATCCGACCATTAACAGTCCACCCTTTTTCAATACTCGAGAGGCTTCTTTATACATGTTTTCTAAATCTTCTATATATACATTTGAAACCGGATTAAAAATAATATCAAAAGTTTCATTTTCAAATGGGAACGGTTTTGTCATATCGCCTTGAACGGTATTGATCTTTAAGCCTTCTCTTTTAGCAACCAACTCATCTCTTTCTAATTGCGATTTAGAAAAATCCATTATGGTTACATCATAACCTTTTGCAGCGAAAACGGGACCCTGCTGTCCACCACCACAAGCTAACCCTAATATCTTTTTTCCATTGGCTTTTTCAAACCATTCTTTCGGAACTTTTTTCCCAACAGTTAAGGCAACAGAAATTGGATGTTTTCTAACTTCTTCTAATTCTTCATGTGTCAATGGCTCAGTATAGTCATTTTTTACATTATTCCATCTATCTTCATTGAATTTTATATAATTGCTCATCTTACAATCTCCTCGTAATTTTATACTGTTTCGATTAAGTTGAATATATTGCCATTACTTGATTTCATTCTATTATACCATATCTTCAATTACTATTTTTTATGCCATCTTTAAAATATTTTAAGCTTTTGTACTAGCTATTCCTGTTATTCTAATTCAAATGTTAAACGTCGGCGCTCAAACTCTCGTACTAATGACGATTCTATTTCAACTCATATTTTTCGTCACACACATATCAGCTTTTTAGCTGAGCAAGGAATTCCACTCGAAGCAATTCAAGATCGTGTTGGACACACACGAGGAAGTCGTGTTACAGATATCTATTTGCACCTTACACAAAAAACAAAAGATCTAATTATTCCTGTATTAGATTCTTTAACTAAATAAGTGTGGCAAAACAAACAAAAAAGGTTTATCCAAATCGGATAAACCCTGTTATATCAAGCTTTCACAAGCTTCTTATGCTTTACCTTCTGAACCGAATACGTCGATACGTTCTTCAACTGATGCTTGGATAGCTTTTACACCGTCAGCCAAGAATTTACGTGGGTCGAAGAGTTTCTTCTTGTCGTATTCTGCTTCGTTTGCTTCGTAGTCACGAGCAAATTTACGAGTTGCGTTAGCGAATGCGATTTGGCATTCAGTGTTAACGTTAACTTTCGCAACACCAAGTTTGATAGCTGCTTGGATTTGGTCATCAGGAATACCTGAACCACCGTGCAATACGATTGGGAAGCCTGGAAGAGCTTCTGTCAATTTCTTCAAGTGGTCAAGGTCAAGACCTTCCCAGTTTGCTGGGTATGGACCGTGGATGTTACCGATACCAGCTGCCAAGAAGTCGATACCAGTTGCAACCATTGCTTTAGCGTCTTCGATTGGAGCCAATTCACCTTTACCGATGATTCCGTCTTCTTCACCACCGATAGTACCAACTTCAGCTTCTACTGAGATACCTTTAGCGTGTGCTTTTTCAACAACTTCTTTAGCCAATTTAAGGTTTTCTTCAACTGGAAGGTGTGAACCGTCAAACATGATTGAAGTGTAACCAACTTCGATACACTCAAGTGCATCTTCGTAGTGACCGTGGTCAAGGTGGATAGCTACTGGTACAGTGATACCCATTGATTCAACAAGGTTAGCGATCAAGTTGCGAGCAACTTTGTAACCACCCATGTATTTAGCAGCACCCATTGAAGTTTGGATCAAAACTGGAGCTTTTTTAGCTTCTGCTGCACGCAAGATAGCTTGAGTCCACTCAAGGTTGTTTGTGTTAAATCCACCAACTGCATAACCATTGTCACGAGCTGCTTGGACAAATTTTTCTGCTGAAACGATTGCCATTTGTAATAGGCCTCCTCTAATTTTTTGTGGAATGAACCACTTACATTGTTTATTTTATCACTTTTTCATTAAAATTGCTAGTTTTTCCTGAAATTTTAAGTAATTCCCAAGCAATTTTTGAATTCAGGCATCTTCAGCTTCTTTGAGAAAACAAAAAAACTGACCGAAGTCAGCTAATCCTATGCGGAGAGAGGGACTTGAACCCTCACGACCTAAAGCGGTCACAGGATCCTTAGTCCTGCGCGTCTGCCAATTCCGCCATCCCCGCGATTGAGTACTTTACTAGTATAACAGGATAATCTCCCCTTGTCAACACCTTTTTTCAAAACTTTTAAAAAGTCTTTTCAAAAATAAAAATGAGACAGGACCCGTAAACACTGCCCCATCTCACTCTTCTTAATTAATGTTTTTCCAAATTGCGTAGCATCTGGTCAATCTTGTTACCGTACTCAATAGACTCGTCTTTGACGAAGGTCAAATCTGGAATCTTATACATCTTGAGATTTCGACCCAGTTCACGCTTAATGGTGCCGGTTGCCTTTTCCAAGCCCAGCTGTGCCTTTTGATTATCTGAAGCCAAGTCACTCATGATGCTATAGTAGACCTTGGCCATAGACAGATCGCCCAGCATTTGGACATCGGTAATGGTCACACCTTGAACACGTGGATCACGGACTTTCTTTTGCAAAATCTCATTGACTTCACGCTTGATTTCCATTCCTACACGGTCGGTACGAAAATGATTTGCCATAGGATTTCCTTATTAATTTTAGTTGAATGAAACTCGCTCTAAGCTCTTTGCGAAAAAGGTACTTGGACTAGAAGTATCGACTTCCATCCAATATGCTTTTCACTGAGAGTTTTCGACGGATTTCTCTTATTTCTTAATTTCTTCCATGATGTAGGCTTCAATCGTATCATCCACTTGGATATCGTTATAGCCGTCAATCATGAGACCACCTTCGCGGCCGTTAGTGACTTCTTTCACATCATCCTTGAAGTGTTTCAAGCTAGCCAACTGACCGTCGTAAATCACGACGCCATCACGGATGACACGAACCTTAGAATCACGGGTAACTTTACCATTGATAACCATGAATCCACCGATAGTACCAACCTTGGAAACTTTGAAAGTTTCGCGGATAAGGGCTTCCCCGATGATTTTTTCTTGGTATTCTGGGTCCAGCATTCCTTTCATGGCATCTTCCATTTCTTCGATAACCTTATAGATAATGCTGTGAAGACGGATTTCTACATCATCAGCCTCTGCTTGCTGGCGAGCTTGCGGTGTAGGGCGAACGTTAAATCCAATGATAAAGGCGTTTGAAGCTTCTGCCAAAGTTACGTCGGATTCATTGATAGCACCAACCGCTGAGTGGACAATGGTAATCTTAACGCCTTCCACTTCAATCTTCTGTAAGGAAGCAGCCAAGGCTTCTACAGAACCTTGTACGTCAGCTTTGATAATGACGTTAACAGACTTAACTTCACCAGCTTTGAGGGTATCAAAGAGATTTTCCAGACTGACACGATGAGTAGCTTGACGTTGCTTGAGAAGGGCACGTTTCGCACGTTCTTCACCAGCTGCACGCGCAGCTTTTTCATCTTCATAGACGGCAAAGTGGTCACCTGCCATCGGAGTTTCGTTGAGACCAGTGATAGAAACCGGTGTAGATGGACCTGCCACTTTGACACGACGACCTAAGTCATTGGTCATAGCACGGACACGTCCAAAGGTATTTCCGACAACGATTGGATCTTGAACATTCAGCGTACCTTGTTGGACAAGAAGTGTTGCAACTGCACCTTTTCCTTTATCCAAACGGGCTTCGATAACCGTACCGATAGCGCGAACAGTCGGATCTGCCTTGAGTTCTTGGATTTCTGCTACAAGAAGTACTGTTTCCAAAAGCTCATCGATGTTTTGGTTGAATTTCGCAGAGATTTCAACAAACTCAGAATCTCCACCCCAAGCAGTTGACATAACACCATGCTCAGCTAATTCACCAATTACGCGCTCAGGATTGGCACCTGGCTTATCGATCTTGTTGATGGCCACAATAATTGGCACATTAGCGGCTTTAGAGTGGTTGATCGCTTCAATAGTCTGAGGCATAACACCGTCATCAGCTGCTACGACCAAGATGGTAATATCGGTAACAGAAGCACCACGCGCGCGCATCGAAGTAAAGGCCGCGTGTCCAGGTGTATCCAAGAAAGTAATCTTCTTGCCATTTTCCTCAATCTGGTAGGCACCAATATGCTGAGTGATGCCGCCCGCTTCACCTGTCGCAACGCGAGAGTTACGTAGAGTATCCAAGAGGGTTGTTTTACCATGGTCAACGTGTCCCATGATAGTGACAACTGGCGGACGCTCTACCAAGGCATCTGGATTGATATAGCCTTCTTCGACAAAGAAGCGCTCAATATCAGCTGTATCCACTTCTACCTTCTTCTTAGCTTCGATACCGTAATCCACCATGAGTAGCTCAATAGTATCACCGTCAAGAGATTGGTTTTGTGTTGCCATCACGCCCATCATAAAGAGCTTCTTAACAATTTCAGCTGGCTCGCGCTTGATCCGTTTTGCGATTTCCGCAACGGTCATGCCATCTGTGTATTCGAATTCGCTTGGCAACTCATGGAACTTGCGTTCTGTAACAGGTTTTGGAACCTGATTCTGGTTACCTTTTCCTTTTTTATTTTTCTTATTGTTATTCCAGTTACTGTTTCTTTGATTTCTCACTTGATTTTGACTATTTCGATTCTTTTGTTGTTTTCTTGGACCTTCTTCTTCGCGATCAAAATCATCGCGCTTCTTATCTGGTCGAGCTTGTTTTTTACGACGAGTATCTACTGCAGCTTGTGCTGGTGCAGGAGCAGCCGGTTGGACTGTTTCAGCCGGAGTAGCTTTAAATACTTCAGCAGTTGTTGGCTCTGCTTGGACTGGCTCTTTCCGTCTATTCTGACGTTCCTGTGCCTCTTTAGCTGCTTGAGCCTGCTTGAAACGCTCCTCGCTAGAACGTGCGTACTCCGCATTTTGCTCTGCTTTCAGAGCTGCTGCCCGAGCCTTAAAGTCAATTTTCGGACCTTGAGGCTGTTGGCGGTTTGGAGCGTTAAATCCTTGATGATTCTGACCATTCCGACGGCCATCTTGACCACGATTATCACGACGGTCATTGCGACGCTCTTGGCGATCGTTGTTGGCCTTGCGGTCATGACGATCACGCTCATTACTTTCCTTCTGGTCAGAATTTTGTGGTTTCCGATTTTGTTGCTGCTTACGACGCTCTGCTTGTTCCTTAGCACGTGCTTCACGCTCTGCCTTAAAATTTCGACTTTGTGGCCGAGCTGGAGCCGGTTTAGCTGGAGCTTCAGCTGCTGGTGCGTCGGCAACTTTTGGCTCTTCTTTTTTAACAGGGGCCACTTCTTTTTGGACTGGAGCAGCTGTTTTTTCAGCTACTTTATTTGGTGCTGGCTGGGAATTTACCTTTTTTTCTGGAAGAGGCTTAGCAACTTCTTTAGTCGCGAAGCTAGCCTTGATGCGCTGACCTGCTTCTTCTTCTACGCTGGACGAGTGGCTTTTAACTTCTAGACCTAATTCCTTAGCCCGAGCTACTACCTCTTTACTTTCCTTCCCCAGTTCTTTTGCGATTTCGTACAATCTAATTCTAGACAATTCTTGTCCTCCTCTTCTATTGCATAAGAGACCTCATTTTCTTTGTAAAACCAGCATCTGTGATGGCGGCTACTTTACGAGCCTTGCCAATCGCAGTGCTTAATTCCAGTGTTGAAAACACGGTTGACACTTCTATCTTGTAATAATGGCTTTTATCAGTAATCTTCTTTGTCAGATTTGGTCCTGCATCTTCAGCTAGAAAGATCAGATGAGCCTTTCCTTCTTGGATGGCTTTGATGACCAATTCTTCTCCTGAAATGACGCGGCCAGCCCGCTGGGCCAAACCCAGCAAGTTTGCTAGTTTTTCTTTATTCAAGACCCAACTCTCTTCTCTTGACCTTGTGATCGACATAGGCAATCAGCTCGTCGTAGAAACTTTCTTCTACTTCCATACTGAAACTACGGTTAAAGATCCGCTTTTTCTTGGCCTGCTGAGCTTCTTCATTATCTAGCTTGATATAAGCACCTCGCCCATTGGCCTTGCCTGTCGGATCAATGAAGACCTGACCTTCTTTATTCTTGACGATGCGCAACAGATCACGCTTGTCAATCACTTCATTTGACACAACTGATTTTCTTAAAGGGATTTTTCTTGTTTTTGCCATATCTGCCTCCCTTATTCTGTGGCTACTGCTTCACTTTCTTCGAGTTCGATTTCAGTTGCCACTTCTGTATTATTCAGCTCTTCCACTTCAAATTCTGCTGAAGGAGCATCTACTTCGGCTGGTACGTAATCTTGGCCAAATCCACCAAGCTCGTTGGCTGCTTCCATTTCTTCAAATTCGCTAGCTGACTTGATATCAATTCTGAAACCAGTCAAATGAGCTGCCAAGCGAACGTTTTGACCACGACGACCGATAGCTAGAGAAAGCTTATTATCTGGCACAACAACCAAAGCTCGCTTATTGTCTTCAGCATGGAAAATAACTTGATCGACCTCAGCTGGAGCAATGGCATTGTAGATGTACTCTGCTGGATCGGCAACCCATTCGATGACATCGATATTTTCCTCAGTCGGAATCATACGGCCACTTTTGGCATCATACTTGGCTGGGTGGAATTTGCTGGTAATCTTCTTGATATTGGCACCACCACGTCCGACGATGGTTCCGATCGCATCCACGTTTGGATTGTGGCTGCGAACCGCTACCTTGGTCCGATCGCCCGCTTCCCGAGACACGCTCATGATTTCCACAGTTCCGTCGTAAACCTCAGGAATTTCCTGCTCCATCAAGCGCTTGATCATCTCTGGATGGCTACGGCTAACGAAGACATTGACACCACGCGGATTATCTTCTACCTTGTAGACAAAAACTTCGATGCGGTCATGAGAGGCAAAGACCTCACCAGGAATCTGGTCTTGCTTCGATAATTGTGCTTCAATAGTTCCCAGATTGACGTAGATAAAGCGATTGTCAAAGCGCTCCACAGTTCCTGACATGATTTCATTTTCATGTTCTTTGTAGGTATTGTAAGTGATGGCACGAGTTTGCTTGCGCATCTTTTCCATGATGGTCTGCTTGGCAGATTGAGCTGCTACCCGGCCAAATTCAGCTGGCGCTTCTTCAAACTTGATCTTATCTCCCAACTCATAGGCAGAACTGATCGCCAAGGCGTCCTTGAGGCTGATTTCCAAGCGGCTGTCAAAGACCTCGTCCACGACTTCACGGACAGTATAGACATGGAAATCACCTGTTTTTTCATTAAACTCAATGGCTGCGCTGTCTGCCTGACCGTAGCGACGACGATAAGCAGAGCGAAGGGATTCTGTCACTGCTTCGATAATATCTTCTTTTTTAATACCTTTGTCCTCTTCCAAAATACGGAAGGCCTCTAGCATTTCTTTACTCATCTTCATGTAACTTTTGCCGAAGCAAAAGTATTCCTTTCTTCATTATATTATTGCGATCTGTTACTAAAATTTAACGGCCAGTCTTGCTTTTGACACTAGATTATATGGAATTTCAACTTCTTTTTTGCGTGTTTTATCCATATATTCCATGAGCAAGACGTCGTCTTCAAATCCAAGCAAAGTTCCTTCGAAAACCTTATTTTTATCCAGTGCCTTATAAAGACTGACATGGATATAGCTTCCAACTGCAGCTGCCACAGCTTCCTTGGTCTTCAGCGGACGCTCCAAGCCTGGGCTAGTCACTTCCAGAAAATACTGGTCAGGAAAAGGATCGGGCTTGATAGAGTCCAACAGAGGACTGATAATATCGGTCAAATCTGCTGTATCATTGACCGTAATCCCCTCGGGCTTGTCTACAAAAACACTGAGAACATAGTCACCGCCCATCTTGCCGTATTCAATATCTACTAATTCATAGGGTTCTTGGATGGCTGGCTCAATGACTTCTCTTACTAATTCAACAATTGTTGCGATAAGACTGCACCTCCTCACAGACAAGAGGCGAAGATACTTCCTCGCCTCTCTTTCATATTCACTAAAACGATTATAGCATAGTTTGCCTTGAAAATCAAGGGATATACTTCTAATTCTCTACAAAGTCTAAAATAGACTAGATAGGATAATTGTAGCTAGACGCCTTATTGATGGTCCGTCGATGCTGTTGTAGAGCTGCTGGAAGAGCTAGAGTGACTTTCACTCTCACTCGTAGTGCTGCTGGAAGGCGATGACGACGATGAACGTTCGCTTGTACTAGAAGAACTTGTTACCGTACCGTCTGTCACGTAGAAAGTAATCTTGGTATTTGATTTCAATTTAATACCTTGACCAGCTGCTGGAGACTGGGATGTCACCAAATCAGCTTGACTGGACTCCACAGAGCGATCAATCACTCGCTCAATACGAGACGAAGCGATTCCCATCTCCATCAGATAGGACCGCGCATAGGCATACGAAACTTGGAGATGACCAAAGTCCGGCATTGGAACAGTAGTCACTGTTTTAGCAACGGTCAGAGTAATCTGTTTATTTGACGTCACATCATAAGAAGAGCCTGCAGCTGGGGTTTGGCTGATGACCACTCCTTCTTCAGCATCAGAACTTTCTTCTTCTACAATCTTGATCAGCTTCTCAGGAATATTGTAAGTGCTTTTCAGATCTTCAATCGCCTCTGAGGACTTTTTACCGACGTAATTTTCTACCGTAAAGGTTTTTGTTCCTTTGGAGACAATCAAATTCACTTTACTGTTTTCACGACGTTGACTATTAGCTGGTGGATCTGTCTTGATGATCTTACCTTCCGCCACTTTATCACTGTAGTCCTCCTTGATTTCTCCTACCTCAAGGCCCTTAGCAGTAATGGTCGAACGAGCTTCCGCCACTGTTTGACCTGCTACATCTGGAACTGTAGTATTGGCAGGACTCTTGTAAATCAGAAAGAAGAAAGCTGCAAAAACTAAGAGAATAGCTAAAAACATAACTTTGTATCTAGCTCTTAAATGACGTTTCTTCGGCTTTTTGACTGGAGCTTTCAAAACGGGGGCCTCTCTCTTCACATCAGCCGTAGCTTTAGTAGCCACTGCTTCTGTGGCAGGGCTTGGGGTTGACTGAGGAACTGGAGGAACTTTTGGCAAAGTTTTAGTATCTGCCTTGGCCCCATCATCAAAGACCAGCTTCTTTTCATTTCGACGATCATAAGATAAGCTACTGGACAAATCAACATACATCTCTGCAACGGATTGATAGCGATCGCTCAGCTTTTTAGCCGTTGCCTTAATGACCACATTTTCCAAGGCCTGAGGAACATTCGGATTTTCTGCGATGATTGAAGGCAGGGGCTTTTGGAAATGCTGCAAAGCAATCGTCACAGCACTATCTCCGTCATAAGGGATATGCCCTGTCAGCATCTCGTAGAAAATAATCCCCATGGCATAAATATCGCTCTGAACAGTGGCTTTGGAGCCCCGTGCCTGCTCTGGCGAGAGATAATGCACCGAGCCCAGCATAGAATTGGTTTGAGTTAGACTGGTCTCAGCGAAAGCCACGGCAATCCCAAAATCTGTTACCTTAGCATCGCCATCTGGTGTCAAGAGGACATTTTGTGGTTTCAGATCACGGTGGACAATCCCGCGTGTATGCGCCAGGCGCATAGCCAGTAGGATTTGCCCCATGATTCTGACTGCTTCTTCGTTTGAAAGTGGAGAATTTTCTTTGATGTAGCGTTTGAGGTCAAGCCCAGACACATATTCCATGGCCAGATATTGCTGACCATCTTCTTCTCCAATATCGGAAATCCGGACAATGTAAGGATGATCCAAGTCCGCCATTGCTTTGGCTTCTCTTTGGAAGCGGGCAACTGCAATAGGATCCGTCTGATAATTGGTTCTAAGAACCTTTACAGCAACCTCCTCACCATCAAGTATCAGATCTCGCGCCAGATAGACATCTGCCATGCCTCCACGGCCAATCTGTTTGATGATTTTATATCGCCCGGCAAAGATCTTGCCGATTTGAATCATTCCTGTTCCTCCTTGTCAAAACGAACCAGAGCAACTGTGATATTATCCAGCCCTCCAGCATTGTTGGCAAAGCGAATTAAGGTTTCAGTTTTTTCAGATAGGCTGATATCGCTAGTGACAATATCATAAATTTCGCTGTCTGAAATCATATTAGTCAGACCGTCACTGTTGAGCAGAAGGTAATCACCAGCTTCTAATGTGATCATGCCATAATCAGGCTGCACTTCATCTTTTTGACCGATAGATTGAGTGATAATATTCTTCTGCGGATGGCGTTCTGCCTCTTCTTGTGTAATCTGTCCAGCCTTGAGCAAAGCATTAACAAGTGAATGGTCACTGGTTAATTGGCTATATTCCTCACCGCGAATCAAGCCAATTCGAGAATCACCAATATGAGCATAGATAGCTTGATTATCAATAATGGCTAAGGCTTCTAGCGTCGTGCCCATACCCTTGTATTCTTCGTCCTGACCAAATTGGTGGATGCGCTGATTTTCTTGTTCCAAATGCTCTGCAAACCATTCACGGACTTGGTTCACTGAGTCAATCTGAGTATCAACCCATGCAGCACCCAGGTCTGTTACAGCCATTTCACTGGCAATGTTACCAGCTCTGTGGCCCCCCATACCATCAGCCAAGATAATCATGGTTTTGCCAGCCCGATTTACAAAAAGATTGGCATAATCCTGATTATTTGTCCGCTTTTGACCAACATCTGTTAATATTGAAATTTCCATACTGTCAGTTTCCTCCTCTTAGTCCGATATCTTCCTAAATTGACTGATAAAAAATCCATCGCTTCCGTATAATTCCGGCGTAATCAAGATACAGCCGTCTTTCACGATATCTTCTCTTTCATGTTCTAGTCTAACTTGCTCAAAATTTGGGTGTCTTTCTAGAAATTTCTTGACTACATCAAAATTCTCTGCAGACACAATCGTGCAAGTACTATAAGTTATTATACCACCTTTACGTAGACTTTGACAAACGCTGTCTAATATATCCAGCTGAATTTTTTGTAAATTTTCAAAATCAGCGTTTTCCTTATTGTACTTAATGTCTGGTTTGCGGCGAATTAAGCCGATACCAGAGCAGGGAGCGTCCACTAGGATTTTATCAAATGCATTTGAACCAAAAGTCTCAAATACCTTGGTTGCATCCAGTTTTTTCGTCGTGATTTTATCTGCCAATCCTAGGCGTTCTGCATTTTGACGAATCAAGTCCAGCTTATGGTCGTAAAGATCCAAGGCTGTAATCTGACCAGTCCTCAGATAGGAAGCCATATGCACAGCCTTGCCACCTGGCGCACTGCAGGCATCCAAAATCTGCTCATATCCTTCAATCTGCAGGGTCGGAGCAACCAGCTGGCTAGACTCGTCTTGAATAGTAATCAAACCTTTTTCAAAGAACTCATGACCAGCAAAATGGCCTTGCTTCTTTACCAAGGCTGAAGGAGCCAAGAACGAATCGTCCGCACCCAGAACCGCTTTAACTTCTTCCTTTCGAGCCACATTCGTCACCCGGATGCTGGCCTTGTTGCGCTCAAAGAGACTAGAAAAGATAGCTTCCGCGCGTTCTTCCCCGTATTCGTCAATCAAAACCTTGACCAGCCAAACTGGTAGAGAATACTCG
This sequence comes from Streptococcus cristatus, assembly GCF_963529205.1. GTDB lineage: Bacteria > Bacillota > Bacilli > Lactobacillales > Streptococcaceae > Streptococcus > Streptococcus cristatus_O. The sequence continues at coordinate 21,071 of NZ_CAURYF010000028.1, forward strand.
ACTGAATAGCGCTTATTCTTGCGGTTGATAGTAGTCGGATCAGCTGCGCCTTCCCGCTCGATCTTCCGCAGGATGGCATTGACATATTTTTCACTGCCACGCTTGCGGCCTTTTGCAATCTCAACAGCTTCATTGACGACAGCATGCTGAGGGATTTTATCCAGATAGAGCATCTGATAGAGGCTGAGCTCAAGCAGGATATAAAGCCAAGCGTCCAGCTTGTCTCTATCCTCCACAAAATGAGCCAATTGCCATTCCAGACTAATTTTGCGAGCGACTGTTCCATAGACCAGCTCCGTAACCAAGCTTTTATCAGCTGAACTGAGAGCACTCTGTTTCAGAGCCTTATTAAGGGCAATATTGGAATAAGCTCCCTCTTCAAAGACTTCTTCCAGGATTTCCAGAGCAAGCTCTCGGGCTCTTTTTTGCTTACTTTCCAAATTCATCACCTACTGCTAAACTCCGACCCAGACCATTGAGAAAGTCCTTGATGTCCATCTTAGGCTTGCCGAATGGCTGCACCGTCTTTAGAGAAAGAGCTCCCTCCCCCGCTGCGACCACTAATTCTTTCTTGCTGATTGTCAAGATTTCACCTGGACGACCGCTGCCTTCCACTTGGCTAACTTCATAAATCTTGAAGCGCTGACCAGCTAGCAGGGTATGGGCTACCGGCCAAGGATTCATGCCCCGAACCTGATTGAAAATCTGGCGACTGGTCTTTGTCCAATCAATCCGCTCTTGCTCTGGGCTAATATTCGGTGAAAAAGTTACCAGCTCTGGATCCTGAGGCTGAGCTTGAATCTCTCCCGCTACATAGGCTGGCAAAACTTCTAAAAGAAGATCGCGACCAATCACAGCTAGTTTTTCAAAGAGAGTTCCGACATTATCAGACTCTTCAATGGCTGTTGCTCGACTGGCAATCATATCACCAGCGTCCATCTCCTTGACCATTTCCATAATGGTCACACCTGCTTCTTGGTCACCATTTATCAAGGCATAATGAATAGGCGCTCCGCCACGGTATTTTGGCAAGAGAGAGGCATGGACATTCACTGCGAAGTTAACACTGTCCAGCAAACGGCTAGGCAGAAATTGGCCAAAGGCTGCTGTCACGATGCCGTCAGCTCCTAAGTTCATAAGCTCTTCCAAGTCAGCGCTTTTAGCTAACTTTTCTGGTTGGTAAACTGGCAAGCTGTTCGTTAAAGCCACTTCCTTGACCGGTGTCATGCGGATTTCCTTTTTGCGCCCCACCGCTCGGTCTGGTTGAGTAACCACCGCTAAAATTTCATATTGTTCGCTTTCCAGCAGGCCTTTTAAGACCGTTGCTGAAAAGTCAGGCGTTCCCATAAAAATTAATTTCACTGTCATTTCCTCAAATCTGTCGCAGAATCCCGTCAGCTGCAACTGTTTTTCTTTCTATTATATCAAAAAAGCGAGCAAAGCTGACAGTTCTCGCTCACTTTTGCCATCAGATAAAATTCTGAGGTTCATTATCAATACTGAGCCGCAGGTCCTTGTTTTCCGCTTGCTGCGTTAACTCCAATACCTTATTGAGCGTGAGTTGCAGGTCATCCTCAAAGCGATACTTCAGTAAAATCTGATAGTGGTAGAGGTTGTGGGTTCGAGCAATGGGCTTGGGTGTGGGACCCAAAATTTGCACCTTGTCCGACAGGCCACTCCGTAAAATATCCATGACTTGATAAGATTTCTTGACTACCGTTTCCTCATCCTTGTGTGATAGGGTCAGCCCGACTGTATAGTAATAAGGAGGATAGCCCAACTGCCGACGGATTCCCATTTCATAGGCGTAGAAGCCTTCATAGTCCTGCTTTCTAGCAAAGTCAATGGCATAGTGATGCGGATTGTAAGACTGGATAAAGACTTGTCCTGCTTTCTCAGCCCGACCTGCCCGACCTGCTACCTGAGTCAGCAGCTGAAAGGTCCGTTCCGAAGAACGAAAATCTGGCAGATTCAATGCCGTATCCGCATTGAGCACACCGACCAGGGTCACATTAGGAAAATCCAGTCCCTTGGCAATCATCTGAGTCCCCAGCAGAATATCTGCCTGCCCCTGACCAAAGGCCTCTAGGATTTCTTCGTGGCTCCCCTTTTTACGGGTCGTATCCACATCCATGCGCAGAATTCGAGCCTCTGGAAAGAGAGTCGTCAGCTCATCATAGGCCTTCTGTGTCCCCGTACCATAGTAGCGAATGCTGCGACTGGCACAATTAGGACAGGCCTGAGGAATATTCTTGGTAAAGCCACAGTAATGGCAGTTCATGGTTTTGGTATCCATATGCAAGGTCAGAGAAATATCACAGTTGGGACAGGTGTCCACCGTGCCGCATTCCCGACACATAACAAAGCTGGAATAACCTCGCCTGTTGAGCATGAGAACCGTCTGCTCGCCTTTCTCCAGACGATCCTGAATAGCTTCTAGCAGGACTGGAGTGAAATTACTAGCTTCATTTTGCCCGATATAATCTCGGAAGTCCACCACTTGAACCTGAGGAATCTGTGCCAGCGGATTGGCCCGCTTAGTCAACTGCAAAAAGTCATAGACGCCACGACTGGCTCTGGCCCTGCTTTCCAAACTCGGAGTCGCCGAACCCAACACCAAGACAGCTTGATTGTACTGAGCTCGCAGAAGAGCCACATCTCTGGCATGGTAGCGAGGATTGGAATCCTGCTTGTAGGAGGATTCATGCTCCTCGTCAATGATGATGGCTCCGATATTTGTTAGCGGAGCAAAGATGGCCGAACGAGCACCAACAACGACCTGGGCCTCTCCCCGCTCCACCTTGCGCCACTCATCGTACTTCTCACCGTCAGATAGACCGGAATGCAAAATAGCCACCTTGTCACCAAAGCGCGAGATAAAACGGTCGGTCACCTGAGGAGTCAAAGAAATTTCCGGCACCAACATAATCGCTGTCTTTCCTTGACCTAGAGCTTCCTCAATGACCTTGAGATAAACTTCAGTCTTGCCACTCCCCGTCACTCCTTCTAGTAAAACGGGTTGAGCCTTTTCTTCACCGATTTTTTCACAAATCGCAGCGACCGCGGCTGCCTGTTCCTCATTGAGAACCAGCTTTTTATCCTGTCGCTCCTTTTGGAAATGTGCCGCAGACCGGCTGACCTCTCTCTCCTCTATATGGAGAAGCTCCCTTTCTAAGAAAATGTTGACCACTGCAGGTGAAAAGCGTTTTCGTAAGTCTTTGAGAAGACCTGATTGCGGATTTTCCAGCAGATAAGTCTGAAGTTCCTGCTGCTTTTTCGCTCGGGCAGAAGGCAGAAACTGAGCCAATTGCTCTCTATCAACTTGATACCAGGTTTCTGTCTTGATATGCTTACGGTCAATCGCTTGGTATTCCAGGCGAATCTTACCAGCCTGAGTCAACCGCATGAGCTTGGACTGACTTTTCTTGTTCAAATCAGAAAAACGAAGACTAGCTTCCTGACCGAAAATGGCCTGCCGCTCCTCAGCTGAAAGCTGCTCCGTTGGATAAAGCAACTTGTCATAGCTGGAATTAAGAAGACTCGGTAACATAGCCTTCAGGATGGAAATTTTATAGGAAAAGACATACTGTCGCAATTGGTCGGCTAACCAGAGCTGCTCCGCATTGAGAACCGGTCTAAAGTCCAGAACTTCTGCAATATCTTTCAATTCTCCAATCTGTCCAGCCAAATCTTCAGCTTTCTCATCCGCCAAGCCAACAATCACCCCTTGAATCAACCGACCGCCCTTACCAAAAGGCACATGCACCCGCATCCCAGCTTGTAGCATGCCAGAAAACTCCTCTGGAACCGCATAGCTGTATGGTTTGTCCGTCTGCATCAGAGGAACATCAACAATAACCTTGGCAACTTTCACACTCTCACCCCGCTTTCCCTAAACGAAAAATAAGATTGAGTAACCCCAACCTTAAATTTTCTCACCCTCTTCTTTTTCTTTGGCAATTTGTTCTTTGATCTTGCGCTCTTCTTCTTCTTTACGCAAACGTTCTTCTTCCGCACGTCGGCGAACTGCTTCGCGTTTTCCTTCTGGATCTGGGTGAATCACAACATTACCAGATTCAATTTCTTCCAAAGCACGTAGCGTTGATTTCACTGATTTAAAATCTTGAGTTGGCTTAGCACCAGCTTCTAGCTCATGGGCACGCTTAGCTTCTAAGATAACCAAAGAATATTTTGACGGTACCTTGTCTAACAAGGTATCAATCGACGGTTTTAACATCATAACTATTTACCTAATTTCTAACTTTATTAACGGACGACTGCTTCATCCTTAGGAAGCATGTCTTGGTAGTGACCGATGACCCGGTCCACACGAAAATGCTCGGCTTCAATCACACGTTTTACACGTTCAGCTGCCAAAGGCACTTGGTCATTGACAATGGCATAGTCATACTCTCGCATCAAGGCAATTTCTTCTTTTGCTTTCTCAATCCGCTGAGCAATAACATCTGCACTGTCTGTACCACGGCCAACCAAACGGTCTTTCAACTCTTCCAAGTCTGGCGGAGTCAGAAAGATAAACACAGCATCGGGCACTTTTTTCTTGACTTGGAGTGCTCCTTGGACTTCGATTTCCAAGAAAACATCTATCCCCTTATCCAAGGTCTCATTGACATAAGTGAGCGGAGTCCCGTAATAATTGCCGACATACTCTGCATACTCGAGCATCTGCCCTTGACGGATCAACTCCTCAAACTCTTCACGAGTGCGAAAGAAATAATCAACACCATCAACTTCTCCAGGACGCTGCGGACGAGTCGTCATAGATACAGAATACTGAAACTGATTGTCCGTACTCTCAAAAATTTCCCGTCTTACTGTTCCTTTTCCAACGCCTGAGGGGCCAGAAAAGACAATTAACAAGCCTCGTTCTGTCATCATATCTCCTTCACAGTCTTTCTATCTAGTGTAACAAAATTGCGCTCATATTTCAAGAAGATTCAAAGAGATTTCCTTGATAATACTCTAGAATTCTACTAGATTTTAGACGCTTTTATTCATCAAATAAGCCTTGAAGGCTGGCGAAAGGACTATTGGCTTCTTTCTTCTCCATTTGCTGCTTTTGGTAGGCTTCCTCCGTCAACACCTGCCAGTCATTTCCCGTAGGCATACTCGCACCAGCCTCCTCTTCAGGAGTCAAAACTTTTAGCGGAATATGAAGTAAAATATTGTCCGCCACACTGGCTGCCAGATCGATCGAATCTCCCTCAAATGGCAGAACCAAATCATCTTCCAGCAAATCTTTTTGCACAGAGCCATCTTCGACGGAAGCAAAGACTTCATGAACCGTGTAGGCTTCCTCCCTATCAACTGGAGCCATACTGCGACTAGAAGCCAGGGTAATCTGGTAGGTCAAGGTGTAATCCAAAAAATAAAGCCCATTTTCATACTGGGCCTGACCTCTAGCCACGATCTTCTGGATATCTAGCACTTCACGATTACGTTCTTTTAGCTCTTGCGCCAAATCAAAGTCTTGATCAAACTGCAAACCGCCAGCATTTTTCTTAATTTCTTGAATATTTAACATTTCAGCCTCGTTTTACATTATTTCTTTCTTCATTATATCATTTTCTCGACCAAATACCTATACCCCAAACAGCCAATGAGACAAGAAAAAGAAAATCTCTCAGCCTCTTAGACTGAGAGAAAATACGCTTCTTCCTAAAAAGCTTTGTTTATTTTCGGAATTTGAACTGGCTGTAAAGACCAAAAACGATGATCCAGACAGCTGATCCGATTGCTCCCACTACCGTTGACTTTTGTAAGAAAAGAGTGACAAAGACAAAGGCAAAGAAGAGCATGGTCAAAGGATTGAGAAACTTGTAAGCTGGCATAAGGTAACCATCTGCCATAAAATCTGGTGACTTACGATATTTGAGGTGGGCCAGCATGGTCAAACCATAGATGGCGATGTAGACACCAGACGAGGAAGCCGTAATCAGAGCAAAGGAATCTGATACTCCCGGCAGAATCTTGATGAAGGCCGCAAAGGCAATGACAGCCGCCGAAGTCAAAATCGCATTCTGCGGAACGTTTTGCCGAGACAGCTTCCCAGCTCCTATTTTCTCAAGAAAAGGATTGGGCGTATCGTGAGCAATCTGATACAAATGGCGACCTGTTGAGTAAAGGGTCGAGTTCAGTGCGGAGGCCGCTGAGGTCAGAACCACGAAGTTAATCAAGGCCGCCGCCCATTTGAGACCAGCTAACTGAAAAACAATAACAAAGGGAGAGTCAGCCGTTGCCAGTTTTTCCCAAGGAATGATAGCCATAATGGCAAGGAGAGAACCCCCGTAAAACAAGACAATCCGCAAAGGGATTTCTTTGATGGCCTTTGGTAAGACTGCCCGTGGATTAGCCGTTTCAGAAGTCGTAATCCCGATAAATTCAATGGCCTGATAGGCAAAGAAAACCATCTGGAAAGCCATGATAAAACTTACAAAGCCATTAGGGAAAAGCTGAAAACCTCGGCCAATATTCCCAAGACTAGCTACTCCGTGAGGCGTTTCAAAGCCTGTCAATATCATAAAGACAGCCGTTGCAATCAAGGCTATGATAGCCACAATCTTTATCATAGCAAACCAAAATTCGACCTCGCCGAAGACTCGAACTGCTATCAGATTGACCAAGCTAAGAAGGGCTAGAAAGACAAGCTGAATCATCCAAGCTGGCCAGTCAGGAAACCAGTACTGCACATACTGGGCAACAGCCGTAATCTCAGCCATTCCGATAAAAATCAGAGAAATCCAGTAGGACCAACCAGAAAAATACCCCCAGCCAGTTCCCAAATATTTGGTAATAAAGTTGATAAAGGTATGCTGGTCAGGGTCGTAGTAAAGCATTTCCCCAATCGCCCGCATCATCAGATACATGAAAAGGCCCGTCAGCATGTAAATCAAGATGATAGACGGACCAGTCAGACTAATCGAGCGCCCCGCCCCCAAGAAAAGACCCGTGCCGATGGTTCCAGCAATGGCAATAATCTGAACATGCCGATTTTGTAAGCCACGTTTCATCCCGTTCTTTTCTATTTTTTCATTATTTTTCAACTCATTTTCACTCATTCAATCATTTCCTTTCACAAATCGCTTTATTGTACCACAATTCAGACAATTCTGCTAGATTTTTTTATTTTATCTAAACATTTACTCTAGAAAGTTTATGTAAAAAAGCCAGATTCATAGTCTAGTAGAATCATTTATAACAGATAGGATAAAAACATTGTGTGCTGTTCTTATAAAGAGACTCCTAGCTCTAACTCTCTTACTTGTCTAGGATAAACATCCCTGTCATCCACACTTGTCGATAATCAGCAAACAAATTGCTGGCTTGGAAATTCCGTTCTCCCGTATCCTTATCATACAAACAAAAATCATCATCTAGATCTTCCGATTTTACAGCCTCAATGATATCTTTTTATAAATAGCTTTGGTTTTTCTTCATTGGTCAAAAGTCCCTTTCCATTCATAAGCCGGATAAGCT
>NZ_CAURYF010000029.1:0-27580 GCF_963529205.1 Streptococcus cristatus
AGACGGCGCAGGAGTAGAAGGGGAGCTTTATTAAAGTTCAAAGATTGATGCTAAACAAAACTAAAAGAGTTGGAATTTCCAACTCTTTTTGCTTATAGTGCAACTTCCTCCAACCCTGTTTCTGTCAGTTTATAAATCTTCTGGCAGACTTCTTTGAGGAAGATACGATCGTGGGAGACAGCGATGATAGCGCCGGGATAGGTCGTCAATAGCTGGCGAACCTGAGGTTGAGAGGTGGGAGAGAAGTTGCGGGTTGGCTCGTCCAGAAGGAGGATATTGGGATGGTCTAGGACTAGTTTGAGCAGAAGGAGCTTGGCCTTTTGACCGCCGGAAAGCTGACCAATCGGGTGGCGAGCCTCGTCGCGCGTGAACTGGAGACTGGCTAGATGGGTCAGAATTTTCTCCTCCTGAGCCTTGTCGCCAGAGGGAGCCAGAAAGACCAAAGGAGAGCTTTCGTCATCCAGCAAGTCGCCATAATGTTGGGGCATGTAGCCTACTCGCATGTCTGTCCGATCACGCAGAATCTTCCATATTTCCTTAAGCAGAGTAGACTTGCCTGCGCCATTAGCACCGATCAGTCCAATTTTTTCCTGGCCGCAGACCTCTAGAGTCAGGTTTTCCGCTAACTGTCGTCCGTCTGCTTCCAGTTTCATGCCTTCTAATTTTAGGATTCTTTTGGTCAATGGCAGAGCTTCTATGTCTGAGAAGTGAAGGCTGATGGCATCTTCCTGTGTCGGGATTTCGGTCATTTCAGCACCTGCCTTTTCAAATCGCTTGCCCTGCGAGAGGACGTTTTTCATCTTCTTGGCTAGTAGTCGGCCTTGGACATCATTTTTGGTATTTCTCAAGGCATTCTCAACATTTTGCTTAACCCGTCGGTGTTTTTCCATGGTTTTGGCGTGTTCTTCCCGCTCTTTCCGCGCCAGTTGCCCCTGTTTCTCAAAGGCCTCCTGACGCTGCTGGCGGTAATTTTCATAGTCCAGACTCTTGACGCTAGTTCTAGCCTCCTGTTTCTTTTTGATTCGCTCCAGATGAACAATCTTGGTCGCAGCTTGAGCAAGAAAGTGCTCGTCGTGAGAGACGAAAAGGACCGTTCTCTGGCTGTGGCTGATAAAGTTTTCCAGCCAAGTCAGAGTTTCGAGATCAAGGTCATTAGAGGGCTCGTCAAGAAAGAGAATATCCCAATCGCTAGCTAGTTTCTTGATAAGCTGGACCTTGAGCTTTTCTCCTCCAGATAAGCTGGCGAGCTGCTGCTGACTGGCAAAACGCTGGCTGTCAAAGTTGAGCTCGCCAGCATAGCGGTAGAGCTTGGCATAGTCCAGCTCGGTCTCAAAATCAGCAAAGAAATAGTCATTGAGCGTCAGTTGGGCATCCTCTGAAGGCAGCTGCTGGGGCAGGTAAACAGCAGCAGTATAGGACTTATCAATCTGTCCGCTGTAGCTGACATAGGGACTGACCAGTCGCTCGTCTAGTAGGAGCTTGAGCAGGGTGGACTTGCCATTGCCCTCCTCGCCGATAATAGCGACCTTGTCTCCTTGGTTGACAGTCAGTGACAAATCTTTGACTAGTTCCTTCAAGTCTTTTAAGTGGGTGATGGTTAGATTTCTTATTTGCAGCATAGATGTCTCCTTTATTTTTTAAAACAAAATACAGCCCTGCTTTATTTAGCAGAGCTGTTGAGATTGCACAAATAAGACACAGAAGTGTCCAAATAGGGGCATTCATTTTTAGAGTTCTAGCTTGCACTGTCAGAGGAGCGACAGGATTAATCAAAAGATAAGCAAATAGATGCTTGAAAACACAAAAAAACGAAAGTCCCGCGGATATGCAGAAACATGACAAAATCTACTAAATAAAGTTTCCTTTAAAAAATAGACTTAATTTTTCATGTCTCCGTGTACCTCCGAAATCATTCTACCTTTAGTCTAGCAAAAAGGGCAAAATAAGTCAATAAAAATCCTGAAAGATTACTTTCAGGATTCGTCATGTTTATACATTGAGTACCTTGTCCAAGAAGTCCTTGAGACGTGGATGCTGAGGGTTATCGAAGATTTGATCTGGTTTGCCGTCTTCTAGGAATTCACCGTCAGCAGTGAAGATGACGCGATTAGCGACCTGACGGGCAAAGCCCATTTCGTGAGTCACGATCAGCATGGTCATACCTTGCTGAGCTAGATCCTTCATAACGTTTAGAACGTCGCCGACCATTTCAGGGTCAAGGGCAGAAGTCGGTTCGTCAAAGAGCATAATGTCCGGGTTCATAGCCAATCCTCGAGCGATGGCCACCCGCTGTTTTTGTCCTCCTGACAGGCTATCTGGTTTGGCATCAGCCTTGTCTGCCAGCCCAACCTTTTCCAAGAGCTCCATACCAAGCTTGTCTGCATCAGCTTGGCTCATTCGCTTGTGCTCAACTGGTGCAAAGGTGATATTTTGCAGGACAGTCATGTGTGGGAAGAGGTTGAAGTGCTGGAAAACCATTCCAATATCTTCACGAACATGGTCCACGTTGGTAGCCTTGTCTGTCAAATCATAACCGTTGACAGTAATAGTTCCGCTAGTCACTTCTTCAAGCAGGTTCAGGCTGCGTAAGAAAGTTGATTTACCTGATCCAGAAGGACCAATGATACAAACAACATCTCCCTCATAAAACTTCGTACTAATCCCTTTTAGGACTTCATTTTCCCCATAGTATTTATGTAAATCATTAACATCGATTTTTAATTTAGCCATTAGTGAATCCTCTTTTCTAAGCGTTTAGCCAATCTTGTTAAGAGTGTGATGATGACCAAGTAAAGAACTGCTAGGATAGCATACATCTTGAAGCTCTGATAGTTACGGGCAATGATGATTTTACCTGTTTGGAAGAGCTCAACAAGTCCGATAGCTGATACGATAGTTGTATCCTTGAGAGCGATGACGAACTGGTTGACAAAGTTTGGTAGCATGATCTTGGTTGCTTGAGGCAGGATAATCTTGCGCATGGTCTTTCCATACGAGATACCTAGACTTCGGCTAGCTTCCATCTGTCCGACCGGAACGGCTTGAATCCCTCCGCGAACAATCTCAGCGATATATGCACCAGCATTGAGTGACAGTGCAATTGTTCCTGCAACGAAGTCGTTGATTGGACTTTGGTGACCAGTCATAGATTCAATGAGGTTTGGAATTCCCCAGAAGATGAAGGCAGCCAGAATCATAAGTGGAATACCACGGATAACATCGACAAAAATTTCTGAAATAATGCGAAGCGCTTTGATTGGGCTGACGCTGAACATTCCAAAGATAATCCCGATGACCATAGCAATGGCAAAAGAGATCAGTGCTAAAGCAATGGTAATTCCAAGTCCGCTCAAAAGTTGTTTGTAGTTGTTTTGGAGAAGTCCCCAGATAGTTGTTTCATCAACGGTTGTGGAATTATCCTTCTCAGCTGAGAGATATTTATCAAGAATTTCTTGGTATTTACCATTGGCTTTTAGATTAGCCAAACCATTATTGAACATTTCGATAAGCTCAGGGTTGGTGCCTGCTTTTACTGCAAAAGCAACTTCACCACTAGGGGTTCCTTCGATTGGCGTCTTCATTTTCTTGCCTTGGTTGATAGCATATTTGACAACGGGCTCATCATCCATAATAGCAGCGACAGAGCCAGAATTCAGACTATCATACATAGAAGAACCGTCTGAAAATGTTTTGATTTTGTAGCCGTATTTGCTTTGATTTTCGACGAGGAAGGTTTGAGAGGCCGTACCGTTCTTGACTCCGACGGTCTTTCCTTTCAAGTCTTCATAGGAGCTAATAGTGCTTGATTCTGTCACCGCAAGGATAGAGTTAGCAGTGTAGTATGGTTCAGAGAAATTAAAGGTTTCTTTGCGGGCCTCTGTCACAGACATCCCAGCAATCATCCCGTCAGCCTGTCCAGATTGAACGGCATTGATGGCAGCGTCAAAGCCAGGGTTAGAAATTTCAAGTGTAAAACCTTGGTCTTCGGCAATGGCTTTGATCAAGTCCATGTCAATACCAGTATATTGGTTGCTATCATTTTGGAAAACGAAAGGAGCAAAGGATGAGTCGCTGGCAATTGTATATTTAGCTTTGACTGGAGTGGCTTTTTGTCCAGACTTGGTTGTGGTCTCTGGTACTGCTGAGTTTGTTGAAGTTTTGGAAGCAGCAGTCCACTTGTTGATGATGTCCTTCAAGGTGCCATCTTTTTTCATCTGAGCCAAGGCTTCGTTAAACTCAGTGACTAGGTATTCGTATTTGCTGCCTTTTTTGACACCAAATGCGAAGCTACCAACGGCCTCACCCTTCATTGAGATTTTCAAATCTTGCCCTTGGCTGATTGCATATTCGATAACGGGTTGGTCATCCATAGCCGCGTCAACCGCTCCAGCTGCTAGGCTGTTATACATGAGGTCGCCTGTATCAAATGTTTTGATAGTAAAACCGTACTTGTCCTTAATTTTTTCAAGGAAACGTTGTGCGGCAGTACCGTTTTTGACACCGACTGTTTTTCCTTTGAGTTGATCGTAAGACTTTATTGTATTCGCCTTGGTCGTTGCAATGACAACTTTTGTGTCATAATATGTGTCAGACATGGTAAAGACTTTTTCGCGTTCAGCAGTCTTAGTCATACCTGCCATAATGGCATCGGCCTGTCCTGCTTGAACCGCATTAACTGCCGCATCAAAGCCGGGGAAGGACATTTCATATGCCCAGCCTTTGATTTCAGCAACTTTATTGATAATATCTACATCAATCCCTTTATAGGTTTGATCGGAATCTTTAAATTCAAATGGGGCATAAGCCGTGTCAGATACGATTTTGATGGTATCTGCATGAATAGTTGTTCCTAAGACAAAGATAGGGAACAATGCTAGCAGAAAAGCTATGATTTTTTTCTTCATATTTTCTCTCCTTTGTTAGAATATTGTCTGATTATATCAGAAAAATTTGGAAAAGGCAAATATTTTCTGTTTTGATGTTATATCTTCTGACATAATAACAAATATTGGCTCTTATACTATTATGATAAAATATGTTATAATAGATAAATCAAGAAAGGAGATTTCTATGTTTAAATCACGCATGTTAGATAATGTGAAGCTGTCGCTCTATATTCCGCCGATTTGGTTAGCAATTCTGATCTCCATTGTCTTTATCCACGTAGGAGAAATCTTTGCAGGGATCATCATTGGAACTGTGCTTGCCATGGTAAATCCGACAGCTGACCAAGCAATAGTTATGGAAGTGTTCGGACATTATGGTATCTTTTTTCAGCTGGGTAGTTTTTTCTTTATGTCCTTACTTGTTTTTCTGTGGGTCAAGTTTATAGAAAAGAGACCGTTCTCCAGTCTGGGATTTTTTAAGAAAGGATGGCTGAAAGAACTGGGCAGAGGCTTCCTGATTGGGGCAGCACAATTTTCGCTCGTCGTCGCTTTGCTATTGCTAACGGGTACGGGAAGCCTAGAATTAGCAGAGCTAAGTTTAGAGCCAGTTCTCTTTATTCTCGCCCTGATACCTTTTTGGATTCTACAAGGTGGCACGGAGGAGTTGGTGACGCGTGGCTGGCTCTTTCCAGCAGTTAGCGATAAGTCAAATATCTTCATTGGTATCTTGATTTCCAGTGCTCTATTCGGGGCATTGCACCTCTTTAACCCTGGTGTGACCGTTCTTTCCATTGTCACGATTATTTTGAATGGGATTTTTGCCTGCCTACTCATGATCAAGTATGATAATATGTGGGTCTTGGCTGGGATGCATGGCGCTTGGAATTTCGTCCAAGGAAATATCTATGGCATCCAGGTCAGCGGGCAAGGAGCTAATGCCTCTGTCTTTAATTACACGTCTCAGACTTCTATTGATTGGCTTTCAGGAGGAGCTTTCGGTGCTGAAGGATCTATTTTTGCCAGTATCGTCCTGATTGGATGTATTGCCTATCTTTACTGGTCACTCAAGAAAGAAAATCGCCTACCTCAGGCATTGATGTTTAAGAAATAAAGACATCGCTCAGCTTAGCTGGGCGATTTTTGATGATAATGAATGATCAGAATGCAAGACTAGTCATTCTTAGAGATGTAGCTACTAAATCAGAGCCAAAGGCAGAGAAAATGAGGCAAATATGGTAAAATGATAGAAGCACAATTTAAGGAATAAAAGATGATTAACAGAATTACAGATAATAAATTTGAATTGGTGTCTAAGTACGAGCCTTCAGGTGACCAGCCTCAAGCTATTGAACAGCTGGTGGACAATATCGAGGGGGGCGAGAAAGCTCAAATTCTCATGGGGGCGACGGGTACTGGTAAGACCTATACCATGAGTCAGGTTATCGCTCGGGTCAACAAGCCAACTCTGGTTATCGCCCATAATAAAACTCTGGCCGGCCAGCTCTACGGTGAGTTCAAGGAATTCTTCCCCAATAATGCGGTGGAATACTTCGTTTCCTACTATGATTACTACCAGCCGGAAGCCTATGTGCCTTCCAGCGATACCTATATCGAAAAGGATAGCTCGGTCAATGATGAGATTGATAAGCTCCGTCACTCGGCTACATCGGCTCTCTTGGAGCGCAACGATGTGATTGTCGTGGCTTCGGTCTCTTGTATCTATGGTCTGGGTTCGCCTAAGGAATACTCTGATAGCGTAGTTAGTCTGCGTCCTGGACTAGAGATTTCCCGTGACAAGCTCCTTAATGACTTGGTCGATATCCAGTTTGAGCGCAATGACATTGACTTTCAGCGGGGGAAATTCCGGGTTCGAGGCGATGTGGTGGAGATTTTCCCTGCTTCTCGGGATGAGCATGCCTTTCGGGTGGAGTTTTTCGGAGACGAGATTGACCGGATTCGTGAGGTTGAAGCCTTGACAGGTCGAGTTTTGGGTGAGGTGGACCATTTGGCCATCTTCCCAGCTACTCACTTCGTCACCAATGAGGACCACATGGAAGTTGCCATTGCCAAGATTCAGGCGGAGTTGGATGAGCAGCTGGCTATCTTTGAGAAGGAAGGCAAGCTTCTGGAAGCCCAGCGCTTGAAGCAGCGCACGGAGTACGATATCGAAATGCTGCGTGAAATGGGCTATACGAACGGAGTTGAGAATTATTCTCGCCATATGGATGGTCGTAGCGAAGGAGAGCCACCTTATACCCTTTTGGACTTTTTCCCGGATGATTTCTTGATTATGATTGACGAGAGTCACATGACCATGGGACAGATTCGGGGTATGTACAATGGCGACCGCTCTCGCAAGGAAATGCTGGTTAATTATGGTTTCCGCTTGCCGTCTGCCTTGGATAATCGTCCACTGCGTCGGGAGGAATTTGAGAGTCATGTTCACCAGATTGTCTATGTATCGGCTACGCCGGGTGACTATGAAAATGAACAGACGGACACTGTTATTGAGCAGATTATCCGGCCAACAGGGCTTCTGGATCCAGAGGTGGAAGTCCGCCCAACTATGGGACAGATTGATGACCTTTTGGGTGAAATCAATGCTCGTGTTGAAAAGAACGAGCGGACCTTTATTACAACCCTGACTAAGAAAATGGCGGAAGATTTGACGGACTACTTCAAGGAAATGGGTGTCAAGGTCAAGTACATGCACTCAGACATTAAGACCTTGGAACGGACCGAGATTATTCGAGACCTGCGCTTGGGTGTCTTTGACGTTTTGGTTGGGATCAACCTTTTGCGCGAGGGAATTGACGTGCCTGAGGTTAGTCTGGTAGCAATTCTTGATGCTGACAAGGAAGGTTTTCTCCGCAACGAACGTGGCCTGATCCAGACCATCGGTCGGGCAGCTCGCAACAGCGAGGGCCATGTGATCATGTATGCTGACACCATGACCCAGTCTATGCAGCGAGCTATCGATGAAACTGCTCGCCGTCGGGCAATCCAGATGGCATATAATGAAGAGCACGGCATTGTACCGCAGACCATCAAGAAAGAAATCCGTGACCTGATCAGCGTGACCAAGGCTGCCCTGCCAGACAAGGAAGAAACGGTCGAAATCGAAAGCCTCAATAAGCAAGAACGCAAGGACATGATCAAGAAGCTAGAAGGTCAAATGCAAGAAGCTGCTGGGCTTCTGGACTTCGAACTGGCGGCACAGATTCGCGATATGATTCTGGAAATAAAGGCGATGGATTAGAGAGGAGAGAACGTATGAAAATTTTGGTTATTAATGGGCATCCTGATAAAGAGAGCTATTGCCAAGCAATTTTTCAGACAATTGTTGAGAATATTGATTTAAGTAGACATGAGATTGAGGTCATCAATCTCAACGAAGAGAATTTTGATCCTGTTTTACGTTACGGTTATCGGAAAAGGATGAAGGAGGATTTGTTTATTCTACGCTCTCAGAAATTAATCCAGTGGGCGGATCATTTCATCTTTGTTTATCCTATTTGGTGGAGTAGTATGCCTAGCCTGTTAAAGGGGTGGATTGATCGTGTATTTACCCCCGGAATTGCCTATTCAGCTAATCATCAGGGAAATTTCTTTTGGAATTACATTACTGGTAAGCAGTTTAAAAAACTTTTAAAAGGGAAAACAGCAGATATTTATGTAACTTCTGATGCCCCCACTAACTGGTATAAAATGTTCTCAGGATTGATTAGTATCCCTGATAGTTATGGTATTGCAGTATTGAAAAATGCAGTCTTGAATCATTGTGGAGTTAAAACTAGGAGAATAAGTGTTTTTGGTCAAGTCGCCCAAAACACAACAACTGCTATAGATCGTCAAAAATATTTGAAAAAAGTTTCAAATCAGATTAATAAAATGTAAAATCGCTTATCTTGATTTCTCCTGTAATGATCTGACAAATGTTTCATGCTCCCTCAGAATTTTATTATGGGTGTTAGAAGATAACAAACGTGCCATCGCTTTCTATGAAAAAATCGGTTTTGTTTTTGACGGTGAGGAAAAGGTCGTTGACTTAGGAAAAGCAGTGAAAGAAAAACGGATGATTTACATGAGAAACTCGAACAGTTAGTCTGAAAACAATAGATATATTTTTAAGGAGCACACATGCGTTATGCACTTTTACTCCGCGGCATTAATGTCGGCGGGAAAAACAGGGTCGTTATGGCTGATTTGAAGAAGGATTTGGCTAGGTTGGGGTTTGAAAATCCAGTTTCCTACATCAATAGTGGCAATCTTTTCTTTGATAGCGAAGAGCAGGAGGAGAGGATTCGGAAGATTTTGACGGATTATTTTAGTCGGTCTTATGATTTTTCTTTGCCTTTTGTCCTTGTCAGTTCTGCCATGCTTGAAAAAGAAATAGCCAATCTGCCTACTTGGTGGCAGGATGAAACAGCCTTTCGGCGAGATGTTCTTTTTTATCTGCCGGATACAGAAAGGGAGAGTGTCCAAGAGCTGGCAGGTAGTTGGGCAAATGACAAGGAGCAGCTACATTTTGGGCAGACGGCTTTCTTTTATAGCAATGCTGACCAAGCGGACTATCTCAAATCTAATTACCATAAGAAACTGCTCAAGTCTAGTTTTTATAAGCAACTGACTATCCGAAACGGCAAGACTTTCCAGAAGATTGTGGAGTTGGTTGGAAATGAGTGAGTTAAATGTGGAAAATACAAGGGAAGAAAAAGAGAAGCGCTGGAAGTTTTCTAGAGTTATTTGGCTAGTGCTCTATCTCTTGTTATTTATCTTTGTCTTGCTACATTTTAGCTTGAGTCCCTTTGGTTTGGCCTTTACTCCGCTCCTGTGGAACAATTGGCTTTTTCTTCTATCAGTGGTCGTATTTTGTCATTTGTGGTTTCTCTTTTTGAAAAAGAGAGAGTTTCGCTGGTTCCATCTCATCTGGGGGATCCTGAGTATTCCTCTTGCACTTTTTATATGGTTTACAATTTTCTTTCATTTCTCTATAGTCAAATCAGAAAATTCTGTCCCAATTAATATGGATTACGGGATAGATGGGAGAGAAGTTATTTTACGAAAAGGCTTTTTATTTGGGGAATATGATGAATACCATGATTTAGTCAATACCTATATCATGAAAACCAAGGTCGATCGTGTTCGCTATATTGATTGATGCAGGTCTTGTCAATGGATCTAGCTCAAAAGCCCGTTCAAACAAGCTAGTAGAGGGAGGTATATGGATGTGAATAAAAATAGGAATGAGTGGATGTGGCTAGATAAAGTGAATACATGGCTCAAGCGCCATGGTTTTCTAGCTTGGTTATTGGATTTCTCCGTCCTTATTCTTTTTGCAATGATTACGGGTATCCTAGTTTTTCAAATCCCCTTCCTCCCTACATATTTAAAGAGTAATTATGTTTTTCCTTTGTTTATAAATATTCTTGTTTTACTGTACTATGCCTATGGTTCTATCCTACGTGAAAATAGTGTAAAGAGGGTCACTTCTTTGAAAGACTTAGTCAATCCTCTCCTTTATATAAATCCTGTGGTTCTTTTGCTACATTACTTTGGAGTGAGGAGCCGCCGTCATAGACCTTTGCTACCACTGCCTACTTTGGACCATCGCTATGTCTGGTTCCCAATTGCCACTTATATTATTTTCTTTCTGATAGCAGCAGTCATCACGATTGCAAGCAAAGGAAGTAAGAAAAAATAGAAAAGCCGCTTTATGTACTAAAGTGGCTTTTGTGCTTGTTCTGATAAATCTAAAGGCATAAAGGCGGCCATGACACGGCCGATGACCTTGGGTTCTTCTTGATGCGGGATAAATTTGTCGCTGTATTTTTTATTGAGAGAGATGAGGCGGATGCCAGTTGGATCATTGAAAACTCTTTTTAAAATGGTTTGCCCGTCATAATCAATGGCATAGATAGCGCCAGCAAATTCAAAGTGTGTATTCTTGATGAGAGCCACAGACCCTTGCGGATACTTGGGTTCCAGCGAATCGGTCCGAATCCAAAGGGCAATATCATAGTCAAGCTCTTTGTCTAACCAGACGATGTCAGCTTGTTCGGGCTTGTTCAAGAAAGTCTGATAGCTCTCATAGACCTTGTAAGGAAAATAATCATCCTTTAATCTTTCCTCAGTCGTTTGATTTTCCAGCTCTTTTTTAGCAAAGTCTGTTACAGCTTGTCTGTGGGTCTGGTCTAGGGCTTGGAAAATATCTGCGAACTCTAGCGAAAATGACGTAGGGTTATGAACTGATAAATAGCGAGGATCTAGCTCTTGAACGTCCATATCAAAGAAGTCTGCAATTTTTTGCATATTTTCGAGGACAGGCAGGGAATTCCCTTTGATATAGCCAGTAAGAGTGCTGGCTGGAATTCCTGTTCCTCGGGAAAGTTCAATTTGTTTGATTTGCTTTTCCTTCAATAAAGTTTTGATTTTTTTAGAAATGAGTCGCATTGCCTCCTTATCTTGGGGGCTGGCGACACCGCGTCCTCTTGCCATGACTTTCACTCCTTTTCTTTCTTCTATTTTAACGAATTAAATCGAAAAAGTAAAGAGCTGAATACGGATATTCAGCTCAAAAGGAGAGGATTAGATTTCGTAGCCCATCAAGAGGCCACCTTCTTCTGCGTAAAAGCTGCAAAGTCCAGAAGTTGGTAGGAATGAAATGTCGGCTGCTGGGAATTTTTCCTTGATGACTTCTGTAAATTGCTGGCAAAATTTTTCGTTATTACGATGAGCGATGATAATGCGGCCGCCCTTATATCCAGCTTTCAGAACTTCATCGACAGCAGCGGTCAGAGCCTTTTTAGCCCCTCTAGCTTTCTGGAGGAGCTCCAGAGTACCGGTATGGCTGGCTTCGCCGACCATGCGAATATTGAGGAGGCCGACAACTGCACCGATTAGCTTACTGAGACGCCCATTTTTGACTAGATTATCTACCTTAGCCAGTACAAAGAGAAGCTTTGTGTTTTTTTGGTAGTGGGTGATGGCTTCCACGACTTGCTCAAAAGAAAGCCCTTCTTTGATGAGGTCGTTCAATTTTTTGACAATCAGATCGACCTCGCCACCAGCCGAAAGGCTATCAATGACATGGATATTTGCTGTTGGATGTTCTTCTAAGAAGAGCTTTTTGGCTAGCTGAGCGCTATTGTGGCTACCAGAAAGGGAGCCTGTAATCGTCACGACAAAAATATTTTCAGCTCCTTCAAATCTTCTGAGATAGTCATCAGGGCTTGGACAGGCTGATTTTGAAGCGGTTGAAGTAGCGTACATTTTTTCCATCATGCCATCAATATCAAGTTGCGCATTATCAACAAAAATCTCATGATCAATCTGAATGGTTAACGGCACACTCTCAAACTTTGTCTGGTTAGCCAAATCAGTTATCTCACGGTAGTCACAGCCAGAATCGGCAACAATTTTCCAAGTCATTTAGTTTCTCCTGCTCTATCAGTTCTCTACATTGACAAAAAACATGTCTTTTCTTACAATTATAACATGAAGATGCTTTGATATAAAGCCTTAATTCTCAGCTGATACAGGAAGAAAGAAATTGTTATGGCGGAAAAGAAAATATCAGAAAAATCCCTTGCAAATTTAAAAACTTATAACCAAGAATCCAATCGAATTACAAAGGAATCCTTGGAAATTTCTCTAATGCAACTGCTAGAGAAGAAAGATTTGAAAAAGATTACCATTTCTGAGTTAGTCGAACGGGCTGGGGTTTCGCGCGCAGCCTTTTATCGGAACTATAGCTCCAAAGAAGAAATTCTAGAGGGAATTTTCAAAAATACGGTTCAGGGAATTGTCGACAAGCTGGAGCAGTTTAATTTCAAGACAGAAATGTACCAGATTTGGCTTTTTCTTTTTAAGGAAGCCAAGAAGGAGGCGCGTGTCATTAGTCTGGCTATTGATTATAATTTTGAAAAGTTGCTGACGCAGGCGGTTTTTGATTTCCTTGAAAAGCGCAGCAAAGGTGGGAAAAAGACAGCCAATTCCTATATGAATTCATTCTGGAGTTCTGCGGTTGTTTCAGTGCTTTCAAAATGGATCAAAGAAGGCATGAAGGTTCCAGCTGAAAAGATTGCTGCATTGGGCATGCCCCTTTTCCCACAGAAAAAGAAAAAGTAAGAGTTTATACAACTGTTTGGCACCAATATATCAGACTGAAATAATAGATCGTAAAAACTTACCTAACAAGTAAGTTTTTACTTAGTGCTTCTGAGACCATTTAAGACTTATCAGCTACCATTTAGGATTTGGGAGTCATTTGCGATGCGACTTGTGCTATGCTAGAGCAACGGAGGTAGACAAATGGCTACTATTATAATCAAAGATGGCAGCACTCTTCGAAAGCTGGATCTTTCGACAATTTACTATATCCAGTCCCATCCTCAAAAACCACACGTCGTTCTCATCGTGACTGGACAAGACAACTACAGCCTTAGGGCTTCTCTGACTGAGTTGGCTAAGCTCTATCCTGATGCGCTGGTTCACTGTAATCGTCAAACACTGGTCAATTTAGCCAAGGTCCAAGGGTTTGACAGGGAGCGTAAAAGCTTGTTTTTTGAGCAGTCTGACTTAGGAGATATTGTCTGCTCAAGGCGTCATTTATCCAGTCTCATCAAGCGCTGGTCTCAGGAAGGAAGAAAATAAGATGAAAATTTTTGTATTAGAAGACGATCTTAAGCAACAAGTCTATATGGAGTCAACTATTCAGGGGATTTTGGAAAAGAACGGCTGGGAATGCCAGTTTTTAGAAATCTACGGCAAGCCGGACATGCTAATTGATGCAGTAAGGGAACGGGGGAGTCATCAGATTTTCTTTTTGGATATTGAGATTAAGCAAGAGACGCAGAAGGGACTAGAGGTGGCAGGAAAGATTCGCAAGTTGGATCCCTATGCTCTAATTGTATTTGTGACGACTCACTCAGAATTTATGCCCTTGACTTTTCGCTATCAGGTATCGGCTTTTGACTTTATTGACAAAGGCTTGCCTGAGGAGGATTTTATCAAGCAGATTGAGCAGGATCTAGCCTATCTTTACGAGAGAAAGGACAGCTTTCAAGCTGAAGAAACTTTTCTCTTTGAAAATTCCAAGTCGGATTTTCAGGTGCCTTTTAATGAAATCTATTATTTTGAGACATCAGAAGTGCCCCATAGACTAGTTCTCTATACCAAGAAAGAGCGGATCGAATTTTACGGACAGCTTTCTAAGATGACAAAGCAAGACAAGCGTCTCTATCGCTGCCATCGCTCTTATGTGGTCAATCCAGCGAATATCTCTCAGCTGGATAAGATAGAAAACATAGCTTATTTCCCGAATGGCGCTAGCTGCTACGTATCACGCCTCAAGATGAAAGGATTACGGACAGCTTTAAGGCAGTAGGGAAGTACTAAGATAGAAGTGGGAGGAGTTTATGTTCATAGGATTAGAAATAGTTTTAGATCTTATCCAAATTTTAATATTATTTGTTATATATTCACGTATTAGTGGTAATAGTTTAAGCCGATATCAATATATTCTGGCGATTATAGTTTATTATGTTTCTGGCTTTATAATAGTATCTTTCTTTTATAGCTCTATTCTTTCTTTAGTGTCTTATTTATTTATGCCTCTTTTCTTTTTGATTTTTAGCTTAGTAATAAGTAAAAATGTATCAAAATATTTATCGATATTTTATGGTCTTTTCCCAGTTGTTCTCTGGAATCTACTGCATCGCTCTATAACTTTTTTTATCCTACCTGGCTTAGGTTTTTCGAATATTCAGCAAATTAGCCATAATAAAACTCTATTAACTATCTCAGCACTGACTGCAAGTATTCTCTCATTTGTAATTCCTATTGTGCTCCAATATAATTTTGAAATATTGAATAAACAGCAGAACCCTAGAGAAAATAGAAAAATAATAATCTTTTTGAATATTTCCATGTTAATTTATTATTTACTAGTTCAAATTTTTTCTTATTTGGAAGTGATGTATAGAATAGACGCTTTATTATATAGAGAGTTGGTCGTAGTTATTTACATCATTATTTTCCTTATCTCGCTTAATATCCTAGACCGTAATTTGCGAGAGCGAATTCAACAGCAGTTAAGTGAACAAAGAGAGTTGCAGTTGAGAAATATGTCCGATTACAGTCAGCATATTGAAGAACTTTATAATGAGTTGCGAAGTTTCCGGCATGATTATATCAATATTTTAAAGAGTCTGAAGTTAGGAATTGATACGCATGATTTACCAGCCATCGAGCAGATTTATAACCAAATCCTTAAAGACTCGGGTCAAGCACTCAACCAATCTAAATATGATTTAGGCCGTCTGTCCAATATCCACAATGATGCTCTCAAGAGCGTCTTGTCAGCAAAATTTTTAGAAGCTCAGAGCAAGGGAATAGAAATTGGCTTGGAAGTTCCGCAAGAAATCAAACCTCAAGGAATGGAGTTGCTTGATTTTATCACGATTGTTTCCATACTGGCTGATAATGCTATAGAAGCAGCAGTGGAGACTAGTCATCCAGTGGTTTCTTTTGCCTTTTTGGAGCAGGAAGGTAGACAGATTTTTATTGTTGAGAATACAATAAAAGAGTTTTCTATCCATTCCGATACTATTTTTAAAAAGGGCTTTAGCACTAAAGGAGAAAATAGAGGGCTTGGTCTCTCCAATGTTCAAAATATTATCAGCCACTATCCCAATGTTTCTCTGCGTACCATTAGTCATGATCACTCTTTTAGACAAGAGTTGGAATTGAAGTAGATTATTAGGGGAGGAGGTAGGCTGTATCATATAAAATAAAAAAACAAATTTCTTAAAAATACGGGAAATTTGTTTTCTTGCAGAGGTATCAATTTTATTTGAAAATTACAATTCTACCGTAATTTCTGAATTGTAATTTTTCGTAGATATTTAGAAACCAATTCTTACCTCCTCCGGAGATAGTTTTTAATTCAGTTGATGATAGGTTTGTAAAGTCTTTTAGTGATTCTTTTTTGTTCATAATATGCCCCTTTGTTTTAATGATATTAGTATAACAAAAATAGTACTGTTTTGGTGGGTTAAATCTCAATCAGTCTTTATTTACTCCTGAATGGTAGTTTTCTATTCTATCATCTATTTTCCTAATGTGAGGAATTAGACAGTTTAAAAGATATGAAAAGGTAAAAATGTTCAGCAACATTTGTTTTAGAATTATTTTATGGTGAAATTGTGCACCTAATTTGACAATTCAAGAGTAAATAAAAGCCATTTAGGATTTTCTTGTTTTTCTGCTCTAAAAATAGGTTAAACTAGATCTATAAAAATAGAAGGAGTTTATTATGAAAAATAAATGGTTTATTTCGATATTGCTTTGCCCACTTTTTCTTGGTCTAGGTGCTCTGCCGGTGGCATCTGATACAGATAGCATAGTAGTACAAGGTGGTCACGAGAGAGCAGAAGCCAGTAAAAGCACTGATAAAACATTACCGACTGAATCAGATACTAAGTCTGAATCCAGTAGTGAAGCAGAGTCAAGCCAAATTACAAAAACTCAGACTGCAGAGCAGAATTCCAATCCACCAGTTCACACTGAGACTGCTAAAGCTGAAGTAACTATGGAAAGCTATCTAGAAAATGTAGCTGATTTTCAAAAAGTTTCGATTAATCAAGTATACCAAGCTTTTACTGAAGATGGTCAAGATCATACAATCTATGTTGGTCGTCCGACCTGTTATTATTGTCGAGAGTTT
Organism: Streptococcus cristatus; assembly: GCF_963529205.1. Lineage (GTDB taxonomy): Bacteria > Bacillota > Bacilli > Lactobacillales > Streptococcaceae > Streptococcus > Streptococcus cristatus_O. The sequence continues at coordinate 16,615 of NZ_CAURYF010000029.1, forward strand.
TCTCCCGTTCTGAAAGAGTTTAATCAATTAATTGATAATCATCTTGAATATTATAATAGTGATGGGAAAGATTTCGATGATCAGGCAAAGAAATTTTTATTTGAAACAGTTGGAATACCCGGAACTCCGACTATTCTTTATCTAAAAAATGGAAAACTTGTGTCTGGTTGGGCTGGAGGAGGAGTTACAGCTCAACAATTGTATGACCATTTGTATGCTAGTTCAGCAATTAAACAAGATGAGAAAGTGGAACAGTCAAATACAACTGAAAATGAACGTGGTTCTGTAGTTGCTCATTCGATAACTATCCCAACCGCCAAGGACAGCGACAGAGACTTTTCTAAGCCAGTTTTGCAGGAAAGTGCGGAAGCTAAGACTAGTCAAACTCTCACTTTAATGGATAGTAATTCCAATAATCAAAAGAGTAAAGAGGCATTAGTTCATCCGGCTTCAAGAATATTGCCCCAGACAGGGGACCAGAAGAGTGAATACATCATATTGCTAGGCATTATTGCATTAGGAGCAATGTTTGCTACTCTCTGTCCAAAGCGTCAGAAGGATTAAATTTCCTTACTAGTCAATTTAAAAATTAGAAAAGATGCTAAGATAAAACAAAAAAATACATTCTCTATTTTGGAGAATGTATTTTTAAAATGACTATTCAGGAGTAAATATCTACCATTCAAGATTTTTGTGATCAAGGATTAGAAGAAAGTGTTATACTTTAGATGTGATCGCGATACACGAGAAAAAACAACAGGAGGTATCTATTATGGATACAAAAGTAATGTCACAATTTGAAGTGATGGACGAAAACATGTTGGCTACTGTTGAAGGAGGTTTTACAGGAGTACTTGAGTCTATAGGGATTGGAATAGGAATCGGATGGGCAATCTATCAATTTGGTGAAGCCGCAGGTCGAGCATATTATTATGCAACACATCCCTAGTTGCTATATAGTGTATGTTGTAAAGAAATGAGTTGAATAGCATGAGACGAAAATTATTTCTAAAAATTGTTCTATTTATGTTTTCCGTGATAACAACAGGGGCTGCTTCTTTTGTTGTATTGCTATTACTTTTTTGCTTATCCAATTTTTAATCATACTATCCTAGGTTTGATAGTTCCATTTTTAATTATATTAATCATATTTATTAATTCATATCTTAAAAATAATGATTAAACGTTTCTAATAAATTGGAGGACGACATGAAAAAAAGTACATATTCTAATGAATTTATTATTTTAAGCGAAGAAGATTTATCTCAATTTGAGGGAGGAGGTATTAATCCAGTTCAAGCAGGGATTGCTTTAATGTGTCTTTCATCACCAGTGTATTGTGTAGCAGGCGGTTTGTTTGCATGGGGGTTTTATAACGGCTATAATGGAGCAGCGCGCTCTTGATGTTATAACAGGGAATGTTAGTAAAAAAACGTATTAAATTATTTAACACTTTTTAAATCATGGCTGTTATTTAATTTGTATCTGTCATTTTATAAAATATTTTGTTCTATTTTAGATTGAAATTTCAAACTTATAACTAAAAATAGCAATTACTTCTTGCTATTACTTTAATGGCCGAATAAAGTCATTAGAACAATACACAATTGCATACAGCATTTGATCTTATCAGGTGCTGTATTTTATTAAAATAACCATTTACGACAAAATAAAGACTGTTTATGATTTCTATGCATAGATTCTTTAAATGTGCTATACTGTAGGTATGATATCAAAATCAAAGAAAAAGTAACCGGTATATATTATGGATATAAATGTAAGGTCGCAGTTTGATATGATGAATGATAGAATCTAAACTACTGTTACTAATTGAGTATAGTATTGCCTATATAGCATTTAGTACTCAGTGAGTGATAATAAAAGAGCTATGACACTTAATGAACCCTAGCTACGGTTATTAGTAACATTCTAACTTTCCATTATTCTATAGAAAAAATAAATTTGATTATCTTATGATAATTATACAAGGAAAAAAGAGGTCACTAATATGGAAAAAAAATTGTTTTATAAAATTGCTCTGCTTATATCTTTTGTGCTAACGGCAGGAGGTCTATTATTAACACTCTGTAATTATTTATTTTTTAATTATCCGTTTTTAAACCAAACTACGGTAGGCCTAATTGTCTCGTTTTTAATGGTTTTGCTTATATTTTTTAGTTCTCATCATAGAAATAGGGATTGATTTTTTGATTACTTGAGAATAAAAAGAAAAACTGCTAAAGGCATTCTTTGCAATTATCTTTTAAGGGAGTTGATTTTATGACTAATACTAGGCGAGCAGTAGTTGCTACGAGCTTAGGTTTCATCTTATTGTTAGCAGTGGGAATTCTACTGCAGATTCGCTTTGGGAGCATGGTCTTTTTGCTAAGTCTATTCTGTTTCGCGGAAGCCTTTATCATCTGGTACGCGAAAAGTAAGTCTAAGTCGCAGATCAGTGGCAGTAGGAGCATTGAACTCTTTTGTCTCTATATCAAGCAGTTAAAAATCTTTTATATCACAATTTTGTGTCTTGCGATTCCTTTCGTTTTCCTGTCCTCTGAGCCCTCTTATAATTTATTTTTTGTGCTTAGCTTGTTAGTATTCTTGCTCTTAAGCAATTATATCTTTAGCTCTCATGGCATTCAGCCATCTAAGAAAGAGAGAAATGTAAAAGATTAGTTGTTTTATCTATAGCAGTTATTCAGCTTGCTGTTTTCTACAAAAGAAAAGAGGCTGGGACAAAAAGATTTCAATTTTTAAAAATCTTAATTATTAAGCCTTTCAAATCTATAATTAAATGCAAAAAGCGAACAAAGCAGAATTCTGTTTACCAGAAAACTAGTTTTGTTCGCTTTTTATATTTGAGGTCGGACTTTTGTCCCAGACTCTACTCAACTGTGCGGAGGTGGGACGACGAAATCGAATTCTAACGAATTAGCGATTTCTGCCCCACTCTCTTTTGTAAAATGTGCAGGCTTAGTGTGCTACACGTTTGCGAGCTGCTTTTTTACGGTTTTCTTCGATGAAAGCCGCTTTTTGTTCCTCGGGTTCGATGACTTTTTTCTTAAAGGCATAGACTGCACCAGCAAGAGCAGCGACAGTACCTGCTACACCTGTAAGAACGCCTTTTCCAAATCCTTTAGCCATGTGATTTCTCCTTTTCTGAACTTTTATTATTTATGTTATAATTAATAGTAACGAAAAATCAAAATTTTTTCAAGGAAAAAAGATGAAAACCAAGATAATTGTGATAGTGGGGCCGACGGCGGTCGGAAAAACGGCTCTGAGTATCGAGGTAGCCAAGCGCTTCAATGGCCAAATCATTAGCGGTGACAGTCAGCAGGTCTATCTTGGCTTGGATATTGGCACGGCTAAGATTCGTCCTGAGGAACAGGAGGGTATTCCCCACCATCTGCTGGATGTGCGGGAGGTCGGTGAGAGCTATTCGGCCTATGATTTTGTGACTGAGGCGGCTCAGGCTATTCGTGAGATTGAGGCCCAAGGACAGCTTCCCATCATTTGCGGTGGCACAGGGCTCTATATCCAAAGCTTGCTCGAGGGCTACCATCTGGGCGGCTCCGTCCCTCACGAGGAGATTCTGGCCTATCGGGCGCAGCTGGATAGTTGGTCAGATGAGGCTTTGTTTGGGAAAATAGCAGAGCTAGGTATCGAGATCCCTCAGATAAATCGACGCAGAGCTATGAGAGCACTGGAGATTGCCCATCTGGGCGGTTCGTTAGAAAACAATCAACCAGACTATGAAGCCCTGCTGATTTGTCTAGATGATGAAAGACAAGCACTTTATGAGCGAATCAATCAGCGAGTAGATCTGATGCTAGAAGTCGGACTTTTAGAAGAAGCTCGCTGGCTGTTTGAGAAAGCTCCGACCAGTCAAGCCAGCAAGGGTATTGGCTACAAGGAACTTTTCCCCTACTTTGAAGGTCAGATGAGCCTAGAGGAAGCAGTGGACAAGCTCAAGCAGAATACCCGCCGTTTCGCCAAACGGCAACTGACTTGGTTTCGCAATCGGATGTCCGTGACCTTTTATCAGGTGGGAAATCCAGACTACAAAGAGCAGGTTATAGAAGACATCAGGAAATTTTTGGACAAGTAGCTGGCTGACCAAGTCTTAGTAAGGATATGAGATGATAGAAACAGAGAAAAAAACAGAGCGTGTCTTTTTGGTCGGTGTGGAACTACCAGACACGGAGAATTTTGACCTATCCATGGAGGAGTTGCATAGTCTGGCTAAGACGGCAGGGGCAGAGGTAGTCGGCTCTTACAGCCAGAAGCGAGAAAAGTATGACAGCAAGACCTTTGTCGGTTCTGGTAAGTTAGAAGAGATCCGGCAAATGGTTGATGCCGAAGAGATTTCGACTGTCATTGTCAATAACCGTCTGACACCTCGTCAAAATATCAATCTAGAGGAAAGCTTGGGAGTCAAGGTCATTGACCGTATGCAGCTGATTTTGGATATTTTTGCCATGAGGGCTAGAAGTCATGAGGGCAAGCTGCAAGTGCATCTTGCCCAGCTCAAGTACCTGCTCCCTCGCTTGGTTGGTCAGGGCATTATGCTCAGCCGTCAGGCAGGTGGAATTGGCTCTCGCGGACCTGGTGAAAGCCAGCTAGAGCTCAATCGACGCAGTGTCCGCAATCAGATTCATGATATTGAGCGCCAGCTCAAAGCAGTGGAGAAAAATCGGGCTACCGTTCGTGAAAAACGGCTAGAGTCCAGCATTTTCAAAATCGGCCTCATCGGCTATACCAATGCTGGCAAGTCTACGATCATGAACTGCTTGACCAGTAAGGACCAGTATGAGGCAGACGAACTCTTTGCGACGCTAGACGCCACGACCAAGAGCATCAACCTCAGTGGCCAGCTCAATGTCACTCTGACGGATACAGTTGGCTTCATTCAGGATTTGCCGACAGAGCTAGTATCCAGCTTTAAATCCACACTGGAAGAGAGCAAAAATGTCGATTTGCTGGTTCATGTCATTGACGCCAGCGACCCTCATCATGAGGAGCATGAAAAGACCGTACTCGACATCATGAAAGAGCTGGACATGCTGGATATTCCCCGGCTGACTCTCTATAACAAAGCAGACAAGGCGGAGGATTTCACTCCGACCTTGACTCCTTATTCTTTGATTTCGGCTAAGGCGGACAATAGCAGAGCTCTTTTGCAGCAAGTCCTGCTGGAGCGGATGAAAGAGTTATTTTTACCTTTTACCATCAAGGTAGCACCGGCTAAAGCCTACAAGATTCATGATTTAGAGAAAGTCGCGATTATGGGGAATCGAGAATATATAGACGATGTCGAAACCATTTCAGGTTGGATTGCTGAGAAAAACAAATGGAAACTGGAAGAATTTTATGACTGATTTTATTGACTTGGCCCTCAAATACGGCGGTTTTACAAGCCTAGACAGGGTCTACTTAGAGCAAGTATTGGCTGATCTGACAGAAGAGCAGAAGCGTAGCTTTATCACACCGCCGCCCAGCGTTATCAATGCTTACTTTGCTGAGCTTTATCAAAAGAAAAGTCCGGAAGCCGCGACAGCTTATTTTCTAGAAATTACGCAAGCGCTGGACTTGTGGAATCCGGATCCTAGCTTTATAGAAAGCAAGCCGTTTGTCCGGCTCAATCTTTCTGGCAAGTCCTACGGGTTTTGCTATGAGAGCGAGGAAGTCGGCTTGGTCTTCCCTGAAAACCCAGAGCCGGTAACAGCTGACTTGCTCTTTGAAATCGCCCAAGTCTTTCCACAGTACTTGGTCTACGAAGAAGATGAGAGAATAAAAATGGTACCTCTCAAAGCTGACTCTCAAGTCGTGGAAAGTCAGGCGCTGACTGCTTTGACCGATTGGCAGCAGCTGGCGGATGGTAGCCAGAGAGTTCTGGGCTACAATCAAGATGAAGTCAGTCAGCTGGCTCAGTCCTATGCTGGCAGAAAATACTATCACTCGCAGAATCGCTCTGCCATGATTTATATCATTTAGAAAGAAAAACATGCAATTACAATTTTTAGGAACAGGAGCCGGTCAGCCGTCCAAGGCCCGCAATGTGTCTAGTCTTGTCCTCAAGCTTTTGGAGGAAATCAATGAAGTCTGGATGTTTGATTGCGGCGAAGGCACTCAGAATCGAATCTTGGAAACTACCATCAAACCTCGTAAGATTTCAAAGATTTTCATCACGCACCTGCACGGCGACCACATTTTCGGTTTGCCGGGTTTCCTCTCTAGCCGAGCTTTTCAGGCTAATGAAGAGCAGACGGATTTGGAAATTTATGGACCAGTCGGTATCAAAAGCTTTGTGATGACAAGCTTGCGCGTGTCTGGTTCTCGCCTGCCTTATCGGATTGATTTTCATGAGTTTGATGAAAACGGTCTGGGCAAGATTCTGGAAACGGACAAGTTTACTGTTTATGCGGATAAGCTAGACCACACGATTTTCTGCGTGGGTTATCGGGTGATGCAGAAAGATTTGGAAGGGACGCTGGATGCGGATAAGCTGCGCGAGGCGGGTGTTCCCTTTGGCCCTCTCTTTGGAAAAGTCAAGAATGGTCAGGACATCGTCCTAGAAGACGGCAGGAAGATTATTGCGGCTGATTATATCTCAGCTCCTCGCCCGGGTAAAACTATTACCATTTTGGGTGATACCAGAAAGACCGACTCAAGTGTTCGCTTGGCTGTGGCTGCGGATGTGCTGGTTCATGAAGCGACCTATGGCAAGGGAGATGAAAAAATGGCCCGCAAACATGGCCATTCTACCAATATGCAGGCTGCGGAAGTTGCTAAGGAAGCCGGTGTCAAACGCCTCCTGCTCAATCATGTCAGCGCACGTTTCTTATCGAAAGACATTAGCCAAATGCGCCGCGATGCAAGTAGCGTCTTTGACAATGTCCATGTGGTCAAGGATTTGGAAGAGGTTGAGTTATAGTTTTCCAATTTAGGACAGTTTCATTGAGAGGAAAATAGGATGGCAGTTGAAAATCGTTTATTAGATAAAGCTGATTGGTATTTTGAGGATGCCTTAACCAACTATCTTTACAGCTACCAATTACAAAATGAGGAATTGACACAAGATGATTACCGAGAGATTCATCGTTGGGCTGCGAATCATATTGGCTTCTTCGTGACCTGGCTAATCCAGCATGACGCAAAGGAAATGATGACTCCTGATGAAGAAAACGTACTCCAAAGTGTGAAAGACGAGCAAACTTTGGGAGTGGATTATCTTTTAAACTGGTGCGATGGCAAATTGGGAACAATGGATGTCAAAAAGGATTTTCAGGCTTTTGTGAACGACTATTATGAACATCAGTATATGAAGGACTATTCTGAATTTGTAGTCAATGACTTGTACGACCTACCTTTGGAATTTTTAGGTAGCTGGGAGGATTATCATCTTTTTGCTCCAGTCATTGATCAAGCTTATGCTGACTATTTAGCTGGAAAAAGATTTCATTGATATTAACAACATGAAAGGCACAACAATGCGTACCATCATTATTACAGGAGCTAGCGGTGGGCTGGCTCAGGAAATGGTTAAGCTCTTGCCCAAGGACCGACTGATTTTGGTTGGTCGGAGCAAGGCCAAGCTGGAAAAACTCTATGGAGAAAAAGAAAATCTTGACCTAGTGGAGCTGGATATTACAGACAGCTCAGCTTTGGAGAGCTTTGCTGAGCGGATTGACAGCCATTACGGTCATGTCGATGTCCTAGTCAATAACGCTGGCTATGGGATTTTTGAAGAATTTGACAAAATCAGCTCCAGTGATATCGAGGCCATGTTTGAGGTCAATACCTTTGCCCTGATGAACCTGTCCCGTATCTTTGGAGCTCGCATGAAGCAGGCAGGTCAAGGTCATATCGTCAATATCGTCAGTATGGCCGGCCTCATTGCCAGTAGCAAGTCTAGTCTGTACTCAGCGACCAAGTTTGCGGCTATTGGCTTTTCTAATGCCCTGCGTTTGGAACTCCTGCCTTTTGGGGTCTATGTCACGACGGTAAATCCCGGTCCTATCAAAACAGCCTTTTTCGATCAGGCAGATCCTGACGGTTCCTATGTGAAAGCAGTGGACAAATATATCCTTGAGCCAGACTTTGTAGCAGGCAAAATTGTCAAATCCTTTGGCAAAAAGAGGCGGGAAATCAACCTGCCTGGTATTCTCAATCTAGCCCACAAGCTTTATACCCTTTTTCCAAGAATGGCCGACAAGATGGCAGCCAATATGTTTAACTATAAGTGAGGTTTTATGACAGCTAATCTACAAGCCTATAAGGCACATCTGCAGGCGCCTTGGGGCAAACTTCAGTATGATATTGTTTTTGCCTTGCTTAAATCGCTGAAGGGACAGAAAATCCTGGATTTCGGTAGTGGTTTTGGAATTGTGGCTGATTTTCTAGCGGAAAAGAACCAAGTAACTGCCATCGAGCCGAACTCAGAAATGATTGCTGAGCGCAAGCAGGACTTTTCCTATGAGCAATTGCAAGGTAGCCTAGAAGTTCTGCAAACATTGCCAGACCAGTCTTTTGATGCCATCGTCTGTCATAATGTCTTAGAGTATGTGTCTGACCCTGCTCTCTATTTGACAGAATTTTCCCGCCTCTTAAAAAAGGACGGTAAAATTTCTCTGGTCAAGCATCACGAGGTCGGGCGGATTATGCATACGGTGGTTTTTGAAAATGACCCAGAAAAGGCTCAGCAGCTTTTAGCGGGTCAGGAATATCAAACCCACAGCATGGGAGCTGCTAAGGTCTATCAGGTTTCGGAAGTGATTTCAGGTCTGCCTTTAGAAGTTGAGGATTATCAGGGAGTACGAATTTTTTACGGGCTGCAATCCAATGACTATAAAACGGCCCCTGACTGGGCTGAAAAGATGCTTGAGGTGGAGCTGGCTGTCTGCAATCAATCACCTTATCGAGACATCGCTGCCTTTCAGCATGTTTGGCTGAGCAAGCACTAAATCTATTTATTAAACATAATCTTCCTAGGGAGAACTATTTATGGCAGAAAGAAATGTCAGAGAGCCTGAGCAGCCGATCAACTACGCCATGCTCAGTTTGTTTCAGTACACGGCTTCAATTTTGGTAATCTTGGTGCATTGCCAGAGGCTTTTTGAGAATGAAATCCTGCATTTTACTCAGAAAAGTATGTTTGGTCGTATGGCAGTGCCCTTTTTCCTGATTTCATCAGCTTTTATGCTTAAATCCGGCTTGGCTAAGAAGCAGGAAATGAAGCTGTATATTAAGCGTGTTTTGAAGCAGTATCTTTTGTGGAGCGGGATTTATGTTCCTTATGCCTTGGCGTATTTTTGGACCCTGCCAGTTCAGAAGCATTATGCTCCTTTGGCCTTGTTGGCTGGGCTTTTGTATATCGGCTTATGTTATCAACTTTGGTATATTCCCGCCTTTCTCTTGGGCCTTTTACTTGTCCACTATGTTTATAGAAAATGGGATGCTAGAAAGACGGGGATTTTTTTACTCCTGCTTTATGTAATAGGCTCGATCGAGACATACTACGCTTATTTTTCAAATAGCTGGCTTACCCAGTCATTTGATGCCTATGCTAAAATTTTCTTCACCACCCGAAACGGCTTTTTTTATACTCCCATTTTTATTTACTTGGGCTATCTTCTTTATGATTATCGTCAGTCTAGCATTTTCAGAAAAGATTATGGGAAAAAGCTATTCTTGTCTGGCCTTCTTTTGCTGCTAGATGGGTGGATTGTCTTTATTCACCAAGGGATTGACAAAAACTTCTTTTTGGCTTTGCCCCTCTTTGCTTTATTTCTGGTGAATTGGATTTTGCGTACAAGAATTGGTCAAAACTGGCAGCTATATCACCTCAAAGAATTGAGTGTTTTATACTTCTTTTTGCATCCAATTTTTATAGAATCCTCTTTCTATCTGCTCCAAAAGACCGATTTTGCCAAGTGGCAGCAGGGAAGGATTGTCTTTTTGCTAACCTTGCTCTTGACTCATCTAAGTGCAGAAGTCATTTTATTGGCTCGGAAGCGCTTGTTCTTGAAGCAAAGCCTTACAAAGGAAATAGGATAGCGAAAGAAAGTTAGTAAGTCGAATCTGCTGATCGGAGAAGTCCTAGCTGGTAAGAGAAAATCCAGCAAAATTGCCCTTGCTCAAATTTAAGCCGAGTGAGGAAGTAAAGCATAAAGTGATAGAACAGAAGAAATATTCCATGCCTTTTTCTTCTGCTCTGTCGCTTTTTCATGTTATAATATTCAGACAAGATTGAACGGAGAGAGTGTTTCACTTATCATGATTAGCTCAAAATACGACTGGCAGTTTGCCACAAATTTTACAGATGAAAAATTTTTAAAAAAGGCTAAGAAAGCTGGATTAGAATCTGCCGCTGCCAGTCTTCTTTACCAAAGAGGTGTGCAGACTGAAGAGGCCTTGCAGGAATTTTTGGAGCCTAGTTTAGACCGGCTTCACGACCCTTATGACCTGCATGACATGGATCGGGCAGTGGAGCGCATTCGCTCAGCGATTGAGAATTACGAGCAGATTTTGATCTATGGTGACTATGATGCGGACGGCATGACCTCGGCATCTATTGTCAAGGAAGCCTTGGAGCAGCTGGGGGCTGAGTGTCAGGTCTATCTGCCCAATCGCTTTACGGATGGCTATGGCCCTAATAGCAGTGTTTACAAGTATTTTATTGAAAATCAAGGAGTTTCGCTCATTATTACAGTGGATAATGGAGTGGCTGGCCTTGAAGCTATCGAGCTGGCCCAGTCTCTCGGCGTGGATGTCATCGTGACGGATCACCATTCTATGCCTGAGGAGCTACCAAATGCCTATGCGATCGTCCATCCGGAACATAGCGGAGCAGATTATCCTTTTAAGCATCTGGCTGGTTGTGGGGTGGCTTTTAAGCTGGCAACTGCCTTGCTGGAAGAAGTCCAAGTCGAACTTTTGGACTTAGTTGCTATCGGTACCA
>NZ_CAURYF010000030.1:0-24595 GCF_963529205.1 Streptococcus cristatus
TCTGTCAATTCATCGAATGTCAATGCCAAGATATCAGCATTTGGACGGTATTTAGAGATCAAACGAGCAGTGTGACCAGTCTTAGTCAAAGTAACAACCAATTTGATATTCATTGAGTTAGTAGCATCTTTAACAGCTGAAGCCATAACTTCTGTCTTAGAGTTACGTTCGAAAGTATCTGAGTTCAAACGTCCGTATTCGTTAAGAAGAGTTTGAGCGTTCTTGTCGATTGTAGCCATTGTAGTTACTGACTCAAGTGGGTATTTACCGTTTGCAGACTCACCTGAAAGCATTGTAGCGTCAGTACCGTCGATAACAGCGTTAAATACGTCTGATACTTCTGAACGAGTTGCACGTGGTTTTTCAGTCATTGTTTCAAGCATGTTTGTTGCTGTGATAACAACTTTACCAGCTGCATTGACTTTAGTAATGATCATTTTTTGGTAAACTGGAACCATTTCGAATGGTACTTCGATACCCATGTCACCACGAGCAATCATGATACCGTCAGCAGCTTCGATGATTTCATCCAAGTTGTCGATACCTTGTTGGTTTTCGATTTTCGCAAACAATTGAACATGTCCGTTACCAGTTTCTTCACAGATTGCACGAACTTCGTTGACGTCTTTTGCAGTACGTACAAATGAAATCGCGATGAAGTTGATACCTTGTTCAAGACCGAAGCGGATATCGTCGTTATCACGCTCAGCAAGAGCTGGGAAAGGAATTTTAGTGTTAGGGATGTTTACACCTTTTTGTTTAGCGATAACACCGTCATTTTCAACTTCAACTACAAATTCACGGTTTGCATCGTCTTTTTCTACAACGCGAAGACCAAGTTTACCATCGTCAACCAATACTTGGCGACCTACTTCAACATCGTCGTAGATATCAAGTCCACCAGCAACGTTCAAAGCAATCACATCGCGAGTTGATTTGATTCCTTGTTTTGTCGCAACGCGAATTTTTTCACCAGTTTTGTATGAGTACTCTTTTGCGTCACCTTCGAACAATTCTGTACGGATTTCTGGACCTTTCGTGTCAAGAAGGAAACCAACTTTTATACCAGCGATTTCTTCCGCACGTTTAACAGTTGCCATACGCTCACCTTGTTCTTGGTGGTCACCGTGTGAGAAGTTGAAACGGAAAGTGTTTGCTCCTGCTTCAATCAATTTTGCAATATTTTGAGCTGAAGCTTCAACGTCCAGTTTTTCACCCCAGTATCCGTCTTCACCGAATTTTTTACCGCCACGGATTTCTACCGCAGGACCTAAAGTTGCAACGATTTTTACGCGTTTGTTCATGATATTAAGAAACTCCTTCTACTATTTGGGGATTTCACCCCTGATTGACCAATTAAATATTAATGCTGCGATTGAGCTCTGCTAAGCCGATATCAGCTTTATGTGGATTGTTGACAACGATTTTACCGTCTGCAGTCAGGCTAAAGAGTGCGCCTTCTTCAGCAGTTCCCAAGATTGGGCTTTCCACCATTTCTTCATTACGGATACCTACGGCAACACCACCGATACCTTCTTTAAGTAGTTTAACGGCATGCGCTCCCATACGAGAAGCCAATACACGGTCGCGAGCAGTTGGTGAACCACCACGTTGGATGTGACCAAGTTCAGTCACACGGAGATCGCTAGTATCACCAGCTTCTTTCAGCTTTTTACCAAACTCATCTGCTGACATAACACCTTCAGCAAGAACAATGATATTATGCTTCTTACCTTTTTCATAGCCACGTTTGATGCTGGCAACGATATCTTCAATCTTGAAGCCTTCTTCAGGAATGATAATTTCATCTGCACCTGTAGCAATACCTGCCCAAAGTGCAATATCACCAGCATTACGTCCCATTACTTCAACAACGAAAGTACGACGGTGACTGGATGATGTATCACGGATCTTGTCAATCGCATCCATTGCAGTTGTAACAGCAGTATCAAAACCGATAGTGAAATCTGTTCCGACAATATCATTGTCAATAGTTCCAGGTACACCAACAGCTGGGAAGCCATGCTCTGTTAAGCGCATCGCACCATGGTAAGAACCGTCTCCACCGATAACAACTACACCTTCAATACCGTGTTTCTTCAGTTGTTCGATTCCCTTTAATTGCCCTTCAAGTTTTGCAAACTCAGGGTAGCGTGCTGAATGAAGGAAAGTTCCTCCACGAGAAATAATGTCTCCAACTGAAGTTGCATCAAGTGGATAAATATCTCCAGCAACCATTCCAGCGTAGCCGCCATAAATCCCATAAACTTCCATTCCTTCGGAAATTGCTTTACGAACGACTGCACGAATAGCAGCATTCATACCAGGGGCATCTCCACCACTGGTCAAAACAGCAATACGTTTCATTTCGTAATGTGCTCCTTTATCTTTTTAACATTCTTATAGAATTATACCACAATCAGAATAAAAATTCTCTTATTTTCCTGATTTTTTACCGAAAAACCGTTTTCATGCTATAATTTTCTAGTTCAGCTTGAAGTTGGTCTGATTTTTGAACTTGAAAGCCTGATGCAGGAACCGTTTTCTTCTCATTCTCATAGCGTAGCACCACGGGAATATCCCCTGGGTATCGCTGCAGGATCTCCGCAATCTGCCTGTCGTGACTAGTATCAGCTAATTGGATCCAAAAGCGTTCTGAGCTTGCTTTCTCCACCTCTGCTAGAACCATCTGTAGTCGGCCATCCCTCTCCTGAATTTTTCCAGTCAGATAGTAATAGCCTTTTTCTTGGATTAGTTGAGCAAAGCGGCGGTAAACCTCTGGAAATAAAGTGACATCTAACTTTTTCTTGATATCCGTCACCTGCATAAAGGCCATATTTTCACCATTTTTGGTGCGAATAACCTTGATAGACTGGACTTCTACTAGAATGGTCGCCTTGATATTTTCCGCCAACTCTTCAATCCAGACAAAAGGATGATGGGTTTTCTTAGCTAGGCTAATGAGTGGATGGTCACTAAGACCAACTCCAATCAGGGCTTGCTCCTGCTCAAACTTTTCTGCAGCAGTAAAATCCTCAGCATCCGTCCATGAATAGCTAGTATCAGAAAATAAACTCCCCAGCTCATCCGCAAAGACAAAAAGATTCGGTAGATTGAGTAAAATCTTCTGCCGATTGGGCTCAAAAACATCAAAGAGTCCCAATTGCACCAACGGGCTTAAAAGTGGCAACTTATGATAAGTCTGCGGCAGGCGTAAGATAAAATCTTCCATACTGCTGAAGGGATTCTTTTGACGCTCTTCTATGATCCAGAAAGCAAAATCTCTTGGCAAGCCCTTGATATTTTTCAGGCCAAGATAGATTTTTCGCTCCTGAAACTTATCTTTATAGGGAATGTTATGGATGGTCAAGGGAGCTAGCTCAAAGCCAAAGCCGAGTGCATCCGTTATATAGTCCGAGCTAGAATAATTAAGCATGACATCAAAGAAGATGTCTGGATAATGAGCTTTGAAATAGGCCAACTGAAAAGCTAGAGCCGAGTAAGCATAGGCATGACTACGGTTGAAGCCATAACCAGCAAATTTCTCCATGACCGCAAAAACTTCCTTGGCCTTAGTCTCTGAGTGCCCCAATTTAACAGCTCCCTCGACAAATTCTTCCTCCATTTTATGCATTTCAGCAGCATTTTTCTTGCCCATCGCCCGCCGTAAAATATCGGCCTTCCCCAGGCTAAAACCACCAAAACGCTGGGCGACCTGCATGACCTGCTCTTGGTAAAGCATGATACCATAGGTTGGAGCCAAGATATCCTCTAAGCTCGGATCAATCATCTCCACGCGCTCGCGGCCATGCTTGCGCTTGACAAAATTTTCAATATAATCACTAGCGCCGGGACGATTGAGAGAGGTGGTAGCCACTACTTCTTCAAACTGGACGGGTTGGACTCTTTTCAAAAGATTGATGGCACCTGCTTGTTCAAACTGGAAAATACCCTTGGTATTGCCTGCTGCAAAGAGACGCAAAGTTTCCTCGTCTTCCAAGTCAATACGAGCAATATCAATATCAACTCCGTACTTATCTAGAGTTGCTTCTTTCATCCGCTGAACAAAGGTCAAATTGCGCAAGCCCAGAAAGTCCATCTTAAGTAGTCCATTGCTTTCGACACCGTGGGCATCGTACTGGGTGAGATACATGTCCTCCCCGTATTTTAAGGGGATTTGATTGGTCAAATCATCGTCGCTCATGACGACACCAGCAGCATGGATTGAGGTCTGACGAGGATTGCCTTCGATTTTCTTAGCAATTTCAAAAGCCTTTTGGTATTCTAGCTTGCTATTGATAATCTGACGAAAGGCTATATTTCGCTCATAAGCAGTGGTTAAATTGTCTCGAAAACCGATTTTTTTGGTAATATTGGTCAGCTCGTACTCTGGCAAACCAAAGCGCTTAAAAACATCTCGGATAGCCTGCTTAGCCCCAAAGGTTGAGTAGGTCACAATCTGAGCTGCATGCATGCTACCATAGCGATCTCGGACATAGCGGATAAACTCTGGTCGATACACATCGGGAATATCAATATCAATATCGGGCATGGTATAGCGTTCTAGGTTTAGAAAACGTTCAAACAGCAGGTTCTTTTCTACTGGGTCAATACCTGTAATTTCCAGAGCATAGGCCACCAGACTGCCAACTGCAGAACCACGCCCCATCCCCATATAATAACCTTGACTACGACCAAAGCGCAGCAAATCCCAGACGATGAGGAAATAATCATCAAAACCCATCTGATGAATGACATCCAGTTCCTGATCCAACCTTGCTTGATAGGCTTTCCCTGCAAGCCCCCGCTTGACCAATCCCGCCTCAGCTAACTCACGTAACTCCTCCACAGCAGGACGCTCAGGATTGAAGCGTGGAAGCTTCAAGTCGGTATTGATTTCATAGTGAACATCAGCTATCAATTTCTCTAAGTTGGTCAAACTCTCTGGAAAGTTTTCAACGAAAGCTTCCTCTAAAGATTCTGGCGCTAATAAAAATTCATGACTTGACAAGTGACCGACCTCTCGCAAGCTGATATTATCCCGAATCGCCCTCAACATTTGCAAGGTTTCCAATTCTCCCTGCTCAAAGTAGCGAACCGTATGCAAGGGCAGGACTGGCCTAGTCAATTCCTGCCTAGGCGTATCTGGAAAGACCCCAACATAAAAGTCTAAGCCAAGATCTAGTTGATCCACGCCCTCAAAGATTGGCACAATCAGAGCCAAACCTTTAAAAAGATGTTGAAAGTCTTCCCAATTTTGATGATTCATCATTTTCAGAGTCGAAATCTTCATCAAATTGCGATAGCCCTGACTATCCAAGGCCAACAGTCGCAGATTGAGAGGATTTCCATCTTTATAGATTTCTATCTCTAGACCTAGCAAGGGCTGAAGTCCTGCCGCTTTTGCCTCCTCTAGAAAATGATAAGCTCCGTAAAGATTGTCCACATCCATCATACCCAGACTTTTGTAGCCCAAGTCCTTGGCCCGTTGAACATATTTTTTGATAGAGACTAAACTATCCATAAAACTATAAACAGTCTTGGTATCTAGTTGTGTAATCACAAAATTCTCCTTGATACAGCTACGATAAATGATTCGGCAAGCTATAAACCGCCGCAAATGATCCCTATTAATCAAAAGAAGACAAAAAATTTTCATTTCCACTTCTTTATTTTTACATTTTATCTGAAAATCTATGCCAAATCTTGGCTACCTCCTGACCTCTTCATTCCTATCAGTTAAGCAGATTGGACAAGCAATGATTTTCAACATTCCTGCTTCTATTATACCTAAATTTCTGTAAAGAAGAAACTCAGAGTCTCTTATATTCGGCAACTGTGTTTAACTAAAACAAAAAATGAGACAGAACTAAATTCTTTCAAAATTTAATTCTGTCCCATCTCGAATCAATTTTATTATTTACGAGTTGATTTACGTTCATTGATCGTATGAGCTAGGAGGACTTCACGCTCTTCCAACTCTTCTTTATGCATAATCTTCGTCAGCATCCGCATACTAATCGCACCGATGTCATACAGAGGTTGTCCGATAGTAGACAGATTAGGGCGAGTAAAGCGAGCAATTTGCGAATCATCGCTAGTAATGATTTCAAAGTCTTCAGGAATACGAACACCTCGATCAGCCAAGCCATTAAGCAAACCTGCTGCCAACTCATCTCCAGTCACAAAGGCTGCTGTGGCTTTTGAAGCAATCAAACGTTCAGCTAAATGGTAGCCATCATCATAGCTATATTTAGACTCGAAGACCAAGCCTTCGCTATACGAAATTTTCTTGCCTTTCAGAGCTTCTTTGTAGCCAGACAAGCGGATTTTACCATTGATATCATCTACCAAAGGACCGCTGACAAAAGCAATTTTCTTGTTGCGCTTAGCCAATAGTTCCACAGCATCAACGGTTGCCTGTTTATAATCAATATTGACACTTGGTAACTGATGCTCTACATCCACCGTGCCCGCTAGAACCACGGGTGTCCGTGAACGTGAAAACTCTGAACGAATTTTCTCTGTCAGATGGTAGCCCATAAAAATAATACCATCTACTTGCTTAGAGAAAAGGGTATTAACAACCGAAACTTCCTTGTCATCATCTTCATCGCTGTTTGCCAGGACGATATTGTACTTATACATTTCGGCAATATCATCAATCCCTTTGGCTAAAGTAGAGAAGTAACTATTCGTGATATTAGGAATCACAACACCAACAGTGGTCGTCTTTTTGCTGGCCAAACCACGGGCAACTGCATTAGGACGATAGTCAAGACGTTCAATTACTTCTAGTACTTTTTTTCGTGTATTTTCTTTTACATTCTTGTTACCATTTACAACTCGGCTGACTGTCGCCATTGAAACTCCCGCTTCACGGGCGACATCATAAATGGTTACTGTGTCGTCTGTGTTCATATAGTTTCCTTTCTTTTGTTGAAAATATCGTTTTCATTTTTCTACACTTATCATTGTATCACTAATTGTAAACACTTTCAAGTATTTTAGCGCACAGATATGAAAACTTTTTCATTTTTTATTTACACAAATCGCAGGAAATAAGTTATTGATTCAAAATAGTTTAAACTCAATAAAAAATCGGCTCAAAAGCCGATTCTTTTATATCATTTAAAGCTGCCTATACATCAACCAGAATTTCGTAGTCCTGTCGCAATTCCATTGATGGTAATGTGGATCAAACGTTCTTGTTCTGGTGAAAGTTCTCCTCGGCGCTGACGCTTGATCAGCTCAAGCTGAATATAGTTCAAAACATTGAAATAAGGCATACGATAGTTCAAACTATCCTTGAGATAGGCATTTTCTTCCAAGAGCTCATCATGGTCTTCAATCGCCAAGATAACATCCTTGGTCAGCTGCCATTCGTCGAGGATGGTATTGAAAATATCCCGCACATCTTGATCTTCACAAAGTTGCGCATATTCAAAGGCGATATTCATATTGGACTTAGACAGGACCATATCAACATTTGACAAAAGGGACTGGAAGAATGGCCATCTCTTGTACATAAACTGTAGGAAGGCCAGATTCTTTTCAGGATCTTCATCGATAAATTCTTTGAAGCTAGAGCCAACGCCATACCAACCAGGGAACATCACCCGGCTTTGAGACCATGAGAAGACCCAAGGAATGGCTCTCAGACCGCCAATTTCAGTGATCGTTTTACGGGCCGCTGGACGAGAACCGATATTAAAGCTAGAAATGGCCTTAATAGGACTAGACTCAAAGAAATAGTCGTAGAAACGTTCGTCGCCAAAGACTAGATCGCGATAGATTTGGTAGCTTCGATCAACCACTCGATCCATCACTCTCTCATATTCATTGGTCGTATTACTATCACTCTTCTTATAGCTTATCATGCGGTTAATAGCCGCCGATACAAGCATTTCCAGATTATAGTAAGCAGCGTCCTTATTACCGTATTTATTGCCGATAACCTCACCCTGCTCTGTCAGGCGAATACGATCATTGATACTCCGCAATGGTTGCGAAGTGATTGCCTCATATGTTGGGCCACCGCCACGACCGACAGTTCCTCCACGACCATGGAAGAAGGTAATCTTGACGCCAAACTTATCACCAATAGCTGTCAGTTGTTGCTGAGCCTTGTAGAGTGTCCAGCATGATGATAAATAACCACCATCCTTGTTACTGTCTGAGTAGCCCAGCATGATTTCTTGGTAGTTGTTTTTAGAAGCGATCCATTTTTGAGTAATTGGCAGAGACAGATATTTCTCCATAGTATCGCAAGAATTATCCAAGTCCTCAATCGTTTCAAACAGAGGGACAATCTGCACACGCGCACCTTCTTCATCGATCAAGCCAACTTCCTTGAGCATAATCGCCAACTCTAGAAGATCTGATACACTAGTTGAATGGGAAATAATATTTTGCTTGATAACATCTTCGCCAATCGCATCCTTAAGCTGACGAGCCGTCTTGAAAATCTCCAATTCTTTTTGTAGAAGTTCAGATTTAGGTGCATGAGTGGCTGACAGAATCCGTGGATCCTCCAGAAGCTGCTTAAGAAGGACTTGGCATTTTTCTTCCTCCGACAAGCTGCTATAATCTTTTACGATATTAGCAGAAGCCAAGAGCTCCGCCACACAAGCCTCATGAACACTGGAATCCTGACGCATATCAATGCTGGCCAAGAAGAAACCAAAAATGTCTACTGCTTGTAGCAATTCAGTAAGTTCTCCAGTCACCAAAGCTTGTCCATTGTGTTCTAACAAAGAATCACGAATAACAAGAAGATCTTCCTTAAACTCTTGCGCATCTTTATAAGATGGAAGTTGTTCTTTTCGTAATTCATCCAAACTACCACTAAGTTTAGACTGGATATAATTTGGAATGATTTCTCTACCATTATGGCTGACCGAGGTAGCAGCATTTGCATGCAGGACTGCTTCAGCTTTATCAGCCAAACGATGCCCTTCACTAGAGAAATTACCTTCTTTCAGATAAAGTAAGGTCTGAATCAACTTAGACTGAATATAATGAAAGGCGCGGCGATAAGGCTCATTTTCTCGATAAACAGACTTGTCGCTTGACAAAGCTGCCATCTTGGCTACAGCTTCACTTGTTTTTGAAAGATTAGTAGACAGGGAGAAGTTACGATAGAGTGTATAAACCTTGTCAATGTAGTAGTTCAGAATAACTTCGCTCTGTACCGTTGCAGACAATTTCAGAGTTTCAGCGGTTACAAATGGATTTCCATCGCGGTCGCCACCAATCCACATTCCCATGGTGATGGGCTTAGGATTTTCCAAATGAATCCCTTTTTCTTCTGCTAAGCGTTTATACTCTAGCATCAGGTTCGTGATTGCTTGAAGAAAAGAACTGTTATAGTATTCCATAACATTAGTGATTTCATTGGTCACCTTAAGTTTCTTTTCCCGAATCATGTCGGTCTGCATCATCAACTCAATATAGCGACGGAGATTGGCTAACCATTTCTTTTCGTTCACCAGACCAGCTTTAACATCGCGATGCTGACGCAACAGTGTGTGAATGTGATTTGTCAAATCCAACATGGTCTTGCGCTGCACCTGAGTCGGATGGGCGGTCAAAACAGGAACAACATTCAGGTTTTCCAAGATTTCTTGCGCATTTTCTCGTGTTGAAACCAAATCAATCGTCGTCGAAAGCTTACCAAGGTAGTCTTGATCGATATTATTTTGATGATTGATCTCATAAGCCAAGTCAACGTCTTCTGAGATATTGATGAGCAGAGGTAAAATAGCAAAATAGCGTGAGATATAGACCATATCATCCGTAGATAATTCTTCTACCACTGCTTTCAGCTCTTGGTATTTAGATTGAACTGCTAGTTCTTCAATCATGGAGATTTTAGCAAAAGTGTCGGGACTGAGAATATCTCGGGTAATATCTACCAACAAGTCCGTTAAAATAGAAACTTCTTCTCCAATCATTTCTTTATTGCTATAATTTTCTAATTTTGTAAATGACATTATTTACACCTTTCTATTGTTGAAGAGCTAACATACAAGAAGATTTTTTAGGATTGACTTACTTCTAGTTCCTGATACATGGCGTTTCGTCGCTCATTGGCATCAATATTTAAAACAAAGGCAATGGCAACTGATAGAACCAATAAACTGTTTCCCCCCTGAGATAAGAATGGGAAGGTTACACCAGTTGAAGGAATCAAGCCCGAAATACCACCAATATTGACAAAGGTTTGCATCAGAATCATACCGCCAATTCCCAGAGCCATCATAGAATTAAATGGATCCTTGGCCCTTGTACCTACAAGAATAATTCGTAAAATCAAGAAAAAGAGCAGGGCTAAAATTAAAGTAGCTCCAAAGAATCCAACTTCCTCAATAACAATCGAGAAAACAAAGTCGGTATGGGCTTCTGGTAGGTAGCCACGTTTTTCAATGGAATTTCCCAAACCTAAACCAAACCAACCACCATTACTCATGGCATAGTAAGAATTGGCCAACTGGTGACCTGAGCCAGACAAATCGTCGAAAGGGTTGAAAAAGGCACTGAAACGCTTTGCGACATATCCAAAAATAGGAATTTGCTCAACACGCTTGACACCTATCAGCCAAATACTTGCTAAAACTGCTGCTGACCCTCCTACAACAGCGCCAAGCATGGTCGAGAACCATCTGTAAGCAATTCCGCTGGTGGAAATTACAATCAAAACTGTCAAGAGCAAGATAGTCGCATTGCCTAAGTCGGGCATGATAACCACAAGACCAATCAAGAAAGCAACAATAACCCGCCAGTCAGTAACGGCACGTGGAATCAACTGATTAAAGGTGATTGCTTGATAATCATATACTTCTATTTGCTCTTGTTTCTTAGAAAACTGTAGAGCCAAATACCAGACCAAAATAATCTTCAGGTATTCCGCTGGCTGAGCAGTAACTGGGCCGATTTTGAGCCAACCGTGTGCCCCATTGATCGTTCCTGTGATAAAGCGTGAGAGTAAAAGCAGAATAATTTCAGCTATGATAACAAACGTAATCACTCCTGGCCTCTTCAGAAAATCCAGCTTCATTCGGTAAATAATCCCAATCATCACCAAGCTGAAGAGCCAAAAACCTGCTTGAGTGGCAACCATTCGAAAACTATTGAGCCCATTTTGAATGAGGATGGGGCTCGTCGTGGAATAAACGACAATCAAGCCAATGCCAGATAACAGCATGTACGGAATCAAAATTGAGTAATTCAATAAATGCTTTTTGTCAATTTTCATATTTCACCATTTAATTTCTAAAAATTCAACTTTCATTATACCACCTTTTGACTCGAAAAAAAAGCATTAGGATAGCTTCAAAAGATTTTTGCTTATTTATCGCCTCAAAAATTCTATTATTTCAAAATGATTTGTCTTGTATTGCAATCAGATTACATTTTCGTATTTCGCTGGAAATATAGATAAATACTTTGCTTTTCTATTTATTTTACGTTACAATGAAACAGTATGAGAAAAAGGATTAAACCGCTTGCACTCTTGCTGTTTTTTGCTTGCTTTATTCTATATATTGTCATAAGTAAACACCAGCTTGATCTGCAAAATCGACAAGCCCAGACAAAAAAGACCCAAGTCAGTCAGGTAACAACTAAAAAGAAAAAGGAGACAGTTCCTTCGGTCGAACCTGAGGAAGAATTGCTTGCTAAACCGATCGTTGACCTTTCTGGTTGGCAATTGCCCAGCGAAATAGACTATGATACCTTGTCAGAAAATATTTCTGGGGCCATCATTCGCGTGCATAGTGGCGCACAAGCAAAAAAAGAAAATGTTGCTACCCATCTAAACGGACTTGACAAATCATTTGCTACCCATATCCAAGAGTTTCAAAAACGGGAGATTCCTGTAGCTGTCTATGCTTATATAGCAGCCGGCAGCATCAAAGAAATGGAAAAAGAGGCTGAGAGCTTCTACAAGGCATCTTCGAAATATAAGCCTACCTTTTACTGGCTTGATGTTGAAGACAAGACCATGGGCGACATGAACGCAGGAATCGAGGCCTTTCGTGCCAAGCTTGAAAGTCTTGGAGCTCAGAATATTGGTATC
The DNA here is from genome assembly GCF_963529205.1 of Streptococcus cristatus. Taxonomy (GTDB): domain Bacteria; phylum Bacillota; class Bacilli; order Lactobacillales; family Streptococcaceae; genus Streptococcus; species Streptococcus cristatus_O. Next base: position 12,080 of record NZ_CAURYF010000030.1, read on the forward strand.
TACATTGGAACCTACTTTATGGAAGAGCATAGTATCTCGACTGAAAAATTTACTGCCGTTTGGATTCCAACTTATGGCTATAATGATGGCTACTATAACGCTGCTCCAAATACTGAACAGCCCTATGACCTACATCAATACACCTCAGAAGGTAAATTGGAAGGTTTCCCACATAACTTAGACCTCAATCAGCTCTCTCCTGTACAGGATAAAAAAGAGACTTACAAGAAATTATTTTCAACACCAAAATAAAAAAGATGCAAGATAATTGTTAGGAAATCTTGTATCTTTTTTTCTCTGTACAAGATATTTTTCTTGCTTTTTTCAGAAAAGTATGTAGCTTTATGGTACAATAGTCTAATGAAAAAACATGTAGGGAGATATTATGATTTCATGGATTACTAGAGTTTTAAAGGGAATGATTATCGCGCTTGGCTTCATTCTACCAGGTGTGTCGGGCGGTGTATTGGCCGCGATTTTGGGGATTTATGAGCGAATGATTCGCTTTTTAGCCCATATCAAAGAAAATTTTATCGAGAATGTTCTCTACTTCATTCCTGTGGCTATTGGAATGGTTTTAGGGATTGCAGCCTTCTCCTATCCAGTCAATCTCTTGCTGGATAATTACAAGATTATCGTTCTCTGGGGCTTTGCTGGAGCCATCATCGGCACCATTCCCAGCCTGATCAAAGAATCCGTCAAGGAATCCGACAGAGATCGAGCTGATACTGCTACCTTCTGGCTTAGTTTTATTTTGTCGGGCGTTTTCCTCTATTCACTGAATGGAATGGTGGGAACATTGCCAGCTAACTTCCTGTCCTTTGTTTTAGCGGGTGCTCTTATCGCTTTAGGAATCTTGATTCCGGGACTCAGTCCTTCAAACCTTCTGTTAATTTTAGGGCTCTATACTCCCATGCTGACAGGATTTAAACGCCTGGATTTATTTGGCACTTTCCTACCAATCGGTATCGGTGGCGCTCTGGCTCTGATTCTCTTTTCAAAAGCCATGGACTACATTTTGAAACATTATCATTCCCGCGTTTACCATTTCATCATTGGCATTGTATTGTCCAGCACCTTGCTCATTGTTCTCCCTCAAACTGGCAACAGTGAGAGCATTAGTTATGCAGGAGTATCCATTTTCACACTCGTTCTTGCCGCCTTTTTCTTTGGACTAGGTATCTGGCTAGGAATTTGGATGTCCCAATTAGAAGAGAAATATAAATAATGGCAAAAAAGACAAAACTCAAAAAAACACTGGTTGAGCAAATTTTAAACAAGGCAAAAATTGAGCACCAAGGCTTGCAGATTAATGCTTTAGATGATAGCCTGACAGAGGAATTTGACCGCTCGCAAATTTATAAAACACTGGCTTTAAGCGGAGATAAAACAGGAACAGTCATTGGCATCCTGCCTATCACCGAACATCTGTCGGAAAAGAAATTAGCAAAAATTTCAGGAAATAAAAAAGTCAGTATGATTCCGCAGAAAGATTTAGAAAAAACGACTGGTTATATCCATGGTGCCAATAATCCTGTCGGAATTCGCCAAAAGCACTCCTTCCCAATTTTCATTGACCAAACGGCTCTGAGTCGCGAAAATATTATTGTTTCTGCTGGTGAAGTAGGCCGCAGCATCCAGATCAAGGCCCAGGACTTGGCTGACTTTGTTCAAGCACAGTTCGCGGACTTAAAAGAAGACTAGGCTATTCGCTTCAAAAGGAAAAAAGGATCTTGATATGAAATTGTATTTTATCCGACATGGAAAAACCGAATGGAATCTAGAAATGCGTTTCCAAGGGGCAAGCGGAGATTCTCCACTTCTTGAAACATCCATTGACGAGCTCAAGCGCTTGGGCAAACATTTATCGAACGTCCAATTCGATAGAATCTACTCTAGTGATTTGCCGCGCGCATACCGTTCTGCAGAGATTGTCCAAAGTGAAAACCAGCATCAAATTGATATCATTCCAACTCCTGAACTAAGAGAGTGGGCTCTTGGAAAACTAGAAGGAGCCAAAATTGCTACTGTAGAAAACACTTATCCTCAGCAGATGTGGGCTTTTCGCCACGATCTATCCCAGTTTGATCCCCAACTATTTGACGCAGAATCCGTCGATCAAACTACCAATCGGACAATTTCCTTCGTGAAGTCTCTCAAAGGAAAAGACTTCCAAAATGTATTGATTGTCGGGCATGGAGCCAACCTAACTGCCAGCATTCGCCGCCTGCTCGGTTACGAAACATCTTTGCTCCGTAAGGACGGAGGTTTGGCCAACGCTAGCGTCACCATTTTGGAAACAGAGGATTTCGACTCTTTCAAGTTACTTGCTTGGAATAACTTAGATTACTTGTCAACAGATGAAACTGCGAATCTTTAAACATCGCAGTTTTTCTATTTTTATCAATAATTATTGCTGAATTTCCTTTTATTTTGTGATAAAATAGAAGAGAAAGCCTTAGGAGGAAGAAAATGACTACTGAACATATTGAAGAACTAAATGACCAGCAGATTATTCGCCGTGAAAAAATGGCCGCGCTGGCTGAGCAAGGAATTGATCCTTTCGGAAAACGTTTTGAGCGTACTGCAAATTCTGCTCAACTCAAAGAAAAATATAGCGACAAATCCAAAGAAGAATTACATGAATTGAACGAAACAGCAACCATTGCTGGCCGTCTCATGACCAAACGCGGAAAAGGGAAAGTCGGCTTTGCCCACATCCAAGACCGTGAAGGCCAAATCCAGATTTACGTTCGTAAGGACGAGGTCGGTGAAGAAAACTATGAGATTTTCAAAAAAGCTGACTTGGGTGACTTCTTGGGAATTGAAGGCGATGTGATGCGTACAGATATGGGAGAACTCTCTATCAAAGCAACGCATATTACTCACCTTTCAAAAGCTCTGCGTCCCCTTCCAGAGAAATTCCACGGTTTGACAGATGTGGAAACCATCTACCGCAAACGTTATTTGGACTTGATTTCCAACCGTGAAAGCTTTGAGCGCTTTGTCACTCGCTCAAAAATCATCTCAGAGATCCGTCGTTACTTGGATGGACAAGGATTCCTTGAAGTTGAAACTCCTGTCCTTCACAACGAAGCAGGCGGTGCTGCTGCTCGTCCATTCATTACTCACCACAATGCTCAAAACATTGACATGGTACTACGGATTGCGACTGAGCTTCACTTGAAACGCCTCATCGTCGGTGGTATGGAACGCGTCTATGAAATTGGTCGTATCTTCCGTAATGAAGGTATGGACGCCACTCATAATCCTGAGTTCACTTCTATCGAGGTTTACCAAGCCTATGCGGACTTCCAAGATATCATGGACTTGACAGAAGGCATCATCCAACACGCTGCTAAAGCAGTTAAGGGGGATGGTCCAGTCAACTACCAAGGCACTGAGATCAAGATCAACGAGCCATTTAAACGTGTTCATATGGTGGATGCTATCAAGGAAATCACTGGCGTAGACTTCTGGCAAGATATGAGCTTTGAAGAAGCTGCTGCCTTGGCTAAGGAAAAGAAAGTGCCGCTTGAAAAGCACTTCACCGAAGTAGGCCACGTCATCAATGCTTTCTTTGAAGAATTTGTTGAAGAAACCTTGATTCAGCCAACCTTTGTCTATGGTCACCCTGTCGCTGTGTCACCTCTGGCTAAGAAAAACCCAGAAGATCCACGCTTCACGGACCGCTTTGAGCTCTTCATCATGACCAAAGAATATGCCAACGCCTTCACTGAGCTAAACGATCCAATCGATCAATTATCACGTTTTGAAGCACAGGCCAAAGCCAAAGAACTTGGCGATGACGAAGCAACTGGTATCGACTATGACTATGTTGAAGCACTGGAATACGGTATGCCACCAACTGGAGGCCTCGGAATCGGTATCGACCGTCTCGTAATGTTGCTGACAGATGTGACTACCATTCGCGATGTATTGCTCTTCCCAACAATGAAGTGATCTCAAACTTACACAATTTTAAAAAACAAATCCCGCTGGAATTCCATCGGGATTTTTTGCATGACAAAAAGTCTGGTCTCCCAGACTTTTGCTAACATTATTCATATCTCAGCGCTTCAATCGGATCTAGTTTAGAGGCTTTATTGGCTGGCAGGATACCAAAGACAATACCAACCATGGCTGAGAAGACAAGGCTTCCAACTGCTGCAGTGACAGAGACAACTGGTGGGCCTCCAAATACGTTTTCAGGCACGACTGCAGCTAGCAGAGCATTGATTCCGTAGGCAAGGCCAAGACCAAGCAGGCCACCGATAAGAGTCAATACCATGGATTCAATCAAGAACTGTGTGAGAATATTTCCACGCGTTGCTCCAAGAGCTTTTCGCAAACCAATTTCCCGTGTCCGCTCTGTAACGGATACTAGCATGATATTCATCACACCTATACCACCAACAAAGAGGGAAATTCCTGCAATAGCTCCGATAACACCGGTCATAGTTCCTGTGATTTGATTGTACTGCTCCAGCAAGGTATCCATATTCAGGATTTGATATTCTCCTTGACGAGCTCCTGAAAGAGCCGTCAATTCTTTGGCTGCTTCTACACCAACTTCATTGATACGATCCACTTCTGGTACATAGATATAGACAGTTGCAATTTCATCTGTATGAAATTCAGATGCCACCTGTGTATTAGCCATCAAGGCGCTACCTGAGCTCATACTCCTGCTCTGACCAGCATTGGGATCTTTATAGATACCAACAACTCGGTAGTTGCTGTCACCAACTGAAACTACTTTATTCAGGGCTTCTGCACTACTTCCAAACAGGCTGTTCGCCACTGTTTCATCGATCATCATCACATTAGAAAAACTTTGATAGTCACTAGGCAGGAGAGTCCGTCCAGCTAAAATCTCATATTTTCTAATTTTAAAGAATGTAGCATTCACGCCCGTAATGTTGACCTTATCAGACTTCTTGTTCTGATAAGAAAAGTCAGCTGTCGAACCGTTGGTCACATAATAGCCCTTGACTCCGTCAATCTTCAATAGTTCCTTAACCCAAGATTCTTGGACAACAGGTGGTTCCTCTAGTATCTCACTATCTGCATCTTGACCACCACCGGTCTCCAACAAGTTGACTCCCATCGTATAATTACTTTTAGTAGGAGAATAAAGCAAGCTTACATACTTCTGCTCTTTGGTAATGCTCTTGGTGACTCCCTGTTGCATTCCATTTCCCAGTGCCAAGATGACGACAACAGACGCAACACCGATGATAATCCCAATCATAGTCAGAAAAGCCCGCATCTTATGCCCAAGAATGGAACTAATGGCAAATTTAAAATTTTGCATCAATCACGTTCCTCCTTCTCAGCGCTATCTGAAGAGATGACTCCATCACGAATGACAATCTGACGCTTAGCATAGGCAGCAATTTCAGGTTCATGAGTAACCATGATAATCGTTTTTCCTTCAGCGTTCAACTCCGTCAAGAGTTCCATAATTTGCTCCCCAGTTTTGGTATCAAGGGCTCCTGTAGGCTCGTCGGCAAGAATAATCGAAGGATTATTTACCAAGGCACGCGCGATAGCAACACGTTGCTTCTGCCCCCCAGACAATTCTGAGGGCAAATGAGTCATACGAGTACCTAAATCTACTTTTTCTAAATACTGCTTAGCTAGATTTCTGCGACTTCCTTGTGACGCTCCTGCATAAATCAGCGGGAGTTCTACATTTTGAAGGGCATTTAATTTAGATAAGAGGAAAAATTGCTGAAAAACGAAGCCGATTTGATTATTGCGAACCTTTGCTAATTTTTTATCACCCAAGTTTGCAACATCTTCATTTCCTAAAAAATACTCACCAGTAGAAGGACGATCCAACATCCCGATAATATTCATCAGGGTGGACTTCCCAGAACCAGACGGCCCCATGATAGCCACAAACTCGCCCTCTTCAACTGTCAAATTGATATTTTTTAAGACTTTAAGTTCTTGATCACCATTCCGATAGGTTTTATTAATATTTCGTAGATCAATGAGTTTTTTCATCCGCTTTCACCTCTTGACCATCTTTCAAGCTATCTGTTGGATTGGTGATAACTTTACTGTCTTTTGTCAAACCAGATGAGATTTCTTGATTTTCAGCATCAGCATTTCCTAAGGTTACTTCCACTTTCTTCGCTTTACCTTTTTCGACAGTCCAAACATAGTTCTTGTCTCCGTCTGAGATGATACTGCTTGCTGGTACAAGAATCCCGTTTGTATTGTTTTTCACTTCAACGCTGACAGAGAAACCTTGCTTCAAATCACCAATTTCACTTGTAATATCGACTGTAAATGGATATTTTGCAGAGGAAGCTGCACCACCTGTATTAGTTGATGAAGCTTGCTGTCCATCCTTAGGATAGTTGGAAATATAGCTAATTTTACCTGTCCATTTTTTATCAGGATATACTTTAGAAGTAATGCTTACTTCTTGTCCAACTGACAAATTAGCCAGATTGTACTCAGAGAGTTCTCCCTTGATTTGAAGACTACCGTTGCTGACAATGTGCACCAAGGTTTGGTTGGTTCCTGTTGTTGATTTGGATACATCGCGATTCACTTCTACTACTGTCCCCTCAACAGTACTTGTAACAGTCGCTGCATTCAACAAAGCTTGCGCCTTGTTCATATTATCCACAGCGTCTGAACGTGCATCGCGCAAATCAGCCAGTTGAGAATCGACGGTACGTTGAGCAGAAGCAAGGGATTTACTATCCGTCTCTTCATCGCCAGTTTTTTCTACTGTCGTCCCATTTGTCTGTAAGTCATTAATCTGACGGTCAGCCTTATTGACAGCACGAACTGCGGCATCATAGTTTGCTTGAGCTTCTGTACTCTTATATTGAACAAGTGCTTGGCCTACAGCTACTTGGTCGCCAACATTGACTAGGACGGACTCCAAGTCGCCCTTGGTAGCATCATAATAAACATACTGCTCTGAGTTAGCCGTTACAGTTCCCGTCAACAGGACAGATGAGGCTATGCTACCTTCTTTTGCCTGCTGCACAATTGGTGCAACTTCCTTAGGTTCTGTTGTAGAACTAAGATTGCTCAGGACTATTGCAGAAATTGCTCCCAATACAACTACAACAGCAACTCCGATAATACTAAATAGCTGCCATTTTTTCAGCTTTTTCATCTATTTTCCTCCTCTTGATGAAAACCATTTTTCTTTTATACTACATTATATCATAACCTATCATATTGTGATAGGAAAAGGGGCAAAATCCCTAAAAGACCATTTTTCCTCTAAAAAAGCTGCAGGATCTCTAAATCATAGCAGATTTTTGCATTCATTTTCTAAAAAAGGTACAATTACTTCATATTGATTAAAGGAGCGTCTATCTAACTATGAAAGAATTCGATATTATTGCAATTGGCGGTGGCAGCGGGGGTATTGCTACCATGAATCGGGCTGGTGAGCATGGCGCTAAAGCAGCTGTCATTGAAGAAAAGAAATTAGGGGGAACCTGTGTCAATGTCGGTTGTGTCCCTAAAAAAATCATGTGGTACGGTGCTCAGATTGCTGAGGCCATCCAACACTACGGACCAGACTATGGCTTTACTTCAGAAAATCAGCAATTTGACTTTGCCACCTTGCGAAAAAACCGAGAAGCCTACATTGACCGCGCTCGCTCATCCTACGATGGGAGTTTTAAACGAAACGGCGTTGAACTGATTGAAGGTCGCGCTCATTTCGTTGATAAGCACACAGTCGAAGTCAATGGAGAGCTGATTCGCGCCAAACACATCGTGATTGCAACCGGTGCTCATGCAGCCATCCCTCAGATTCCCGGTGCCGAATACGGTGAGACTTCTGATGATGTCTTTGCTTGGGAAGAGCTTCCCAAGTCTGTTGCCGTTGTCGGAGCAGGCTATATCGCTGTAGAGCTTGCTGGTGTCCTCCATACTCTAGGTGTCAAGACGGATCTCTTTGTCCGCCGCGATCGTCCCCTCCGCAATTTCGATAGTTATCTGATTGATGGACTGGTGGCAGAGATGGAAAAATCTGGTCTTAGTCTACATGCTCACAAGATACCTGAACGAGTGGATAAACTTCCTGATGGTCAGCTACAACTCTACTTCCAAGACGGTAGTAGCCATATTGCTGAGCGGATCATTTGGGCTATTGGGCGTAAGCCAAATGTTCAAGGGCTCACTCTTGATGCTGCAGGGGTTACCCTAAATGACCGCGGCTTCATCGCTGTAGATGAATACCAAAATACTGTCGTACCTGGCATCTATGCCTTAGGCGATGTGACGGGCGAAAAAGAGCTGACGCCAGTAGCAATCAAGGCTGGACGCACCCTGTCTGAGCGCCTCTTTAACGGCAAGACAGATGCTAAGATGGATTACTCAACGATTCCGACTGTCGTCTTCTCCCATCCCGCTATTGGAACAGTGGGTCTGACGGAGGAAGAAGCTATTCGAGATTATGGTGTTGAGCAAATTCATGTCTACACCTCTAGCTTTACCTCTATGTACTCAGCTGTCACCCAGCACCGCCAACAAGCCAAGTTTAAACTTATCACTGCTGGTCACGATGAAAAAGTTGTCGGCCTCCATGGCATTGGCTATGGCGTAGATGAGATGATCCAAGGCTTCGCTGTTGCTATTAAGATGGGAGCTACCAAAGCCGATTTCGACGCGACTGTTGCCATCCACCCAACTGGCTCCGAAGAATTTGTCACCATGCGCTAAAAGCTTCTTCTTTGGCCTTTCTAAAGCTCATTATTATCATAAAATAAAGAAGAGAAGGCAACCATAACTTATCCTTTCATTTTTGATTTTTATCTTACATTTTTGTAAGAAAGAAGTCTTATGCCATTTAGATAGAGCTAGTCACACTATCTGGATTTATTCTTTGACTTCTTACTTTATTTTAAAGCATAAAATTCAATTATCATTCAAGAAATTCTAAATTAATTCTAAAATTAGGGAAGATTTATGTAAAGAATCTTCCTCTTTTTTATTTAGTTGGTTCACTTCTTCTAGACAAGCTTATAAATTGTAACTTGTCTAGATAATCCTATTTTATTAAAAAATTCATGACTCCCTAGCCATCTTTTACCCTTTCTGCTATTCAAGAAACCGTATTTTTGATATGATAGTAAGAAATACTAAGAGAAAGGGGATTGGAAATGAGCAGAACGAAAAAATTATTAGCAGCTCTGGGAATTATTTTCTTTAATATTTTTGGTCTAATCGCCTTTATCTTCCTCCTCATTCGGAGTCGCAAAAAGCGGAAATAAACAAACAACTGTCTAGTCTGATATGAAAAGACTTGACTTTTTTTTATTTTGATTTAGAATAGTTACCATAATTTAAAAAAGAGGTTTACTATTATGGACAAGAACAAAGCTTTTCTTCTTACCCTCCCAGCTATCGGAGCCGCTTTCCTAGCTGTACTCTCTCAGCTTAGTTTCTCCATTGGGACCATTCCCATTACGCTACAGACCTTTGCCGTGGGTTTAATTGCAACCATTTTTAAAACCCGCGAAGCTGTCTTGTCTGTTCTGCTTTATCTGCTGCTAGGAGCTATTGGGCTACCAGTCTTTGCCGGAGGAAGCGGTGGATTTCAGGCTCTATTTGGGCCAAGCGCGGGCTACCTTTGGGCATATCTGCTCTTTGCGCTGATTACTTCCAGTTTGACAAGCCAGGATAGCAAGTTTTATATGATCTTTTTGGCTAACCTGCTCGGAGATGCACTGGTCTTCGTCGGTGGCGTAATCGGACTTTATTTTCTGGCTAACATGGGATTTTCTAAGGCCATTGCTGTTGGTCTCACACCTTTCATTCTTCCTGATCTTTTAAAAATTGTCGCAATCACTCTCATCAGCATTCCTATGTTTAGGAGTCTGGCTTTTCATCCCTATTTTTCAGACAATAAAAACGGATAGACTTTCAGTCTACCCGTTTTTAAACGCATCTAAAAGAACTTGAAATTCTTCATTGGAAAGGGTAATTCCCTTGCCCATCTTGCTGTGGTCAGGACTCCAAGTGCGAATATCGTACTTGGCAGGCGCACCGTTAAAACTTACGCGGTTGAGCTCCTTGGTCCAACCTTTTTCATTTTCTGATAAAACGAGCAATTTTTCCTCGATTTCAAATTTAAAATCTGCCATACTTTACCTCTTTTCTACTTTCTATCTCATTATTCGTAAAAGATTTTACTTTTTTTATTAATTTATTATATAATATATTGTAACAAGTTATGGAGATTTTAGCTATGAAAAAATATCTCGAAATGATTTTACAAAAGACGAATGAGTTCATTAACTATAAAAAGACAGATAAGGAAGAGGACGACAATAGTCACATCCTGCAGACCATTGACTTGGCTCTGCGGAAAGATTCTGGTGTCCATGTTATTTTTCTGGATAAGAATTTTACTGGCGATATTGTCAAATATGACCGTGACCGCCAGCAGCTAATTGTCAAGAATTTCAAAAAAAGTATGACAACCATCATCCGTGTGCCTGATATCCAGCGCATCAGTCTAGTTCCCAATAACATCCGTGAAGCCCAGAGAAAAGATATTCGGCTCGAAAGCCGCAAATTCAAAAAATAACTCTTCAAATCAAAAGCGATTTGAAGAGTTTTATTTTTTAAAAGCAATAGCAGAATTTTTAGAATAAGGACTTCCGCTATCTATTCGTATCCACCTTGTAGGCAAGGTCTACTTGATGAGCACATTACTCCAGCTTTCGCGCCTGATTAAGCCCGAACAGTCACACTGCTTCCATCTTCTTTGTATAGATTGATTAAGCCTTCCTTGCGGGCACGAACCATATCACCAGGTTGGACTGGCTGCGGAACGGTAATCGTCAGCAATTCCATTGGATTCGGTGCGCGGTCAATCTTATTGCCCTTGTCATCATGGAGGTCCGTAATATAGGTTTCAAAATGGCGGAAACCAGGTCCGTAGAATTCTACCTGATCGCCTTCATGGATAACATTCCTCTGGCGAATAGTCGCAGTTTGTGTCACTTCATCATAAGCAACTACTTCTGCTACAAATTTGTATTCTGGAATCTTACGGCGGGCTCCGAAAAGCTGCTCATTCTCAGTTGGCGTATGGTAGTAAAAACCAGTTGCCAGCTCGCGTTGAGCTACTTTCCACATTTCATCTACTAGATCTTGCTTAATAGCTTCAAACTTTTCTGGGCTTTCCAAATAGGCGTCCACAGCTGCTTTGTAGCAGTTAGTTACCGTTGAAACGTAGTGAATAGACTTCATCCGACCTTCGATTTTCAAACTATCGACACCATTTTCAATCATATCAGGAATATGATCAATCATGGACATATCAACAGCTGACATTGAGAATTCTTCTGGAATTTCCCCCTTCAAACTCTTGCGTTCTTGTCCGAAAGGCATGTCGTACAAATCATATTTCCAACGACAAGATTGCGAACAGCCTCCACGGTTGGCGTCACGCATACTCATATGATTGGAAAGGGTACAACGGCCAGAGTAAGAAATACACATCGCCCCGTGAACGAAAGCTTCGATTTCTACATCAGTACGCTTGCGAATCTCGGCCAGCTCGGCCATGGAAACCTCACGTGCCAAAACAACCCGGGTCAAACCAAGATTTTTCCAAAATTCAAGCGTTTCATAGTTGGTTGCACTAGCCTGCGTTGACAAGTGAATCTCCAGACCAGGTGCTTCAGAAGCTGCAATCGCAATCAAGGCTGGGTCAGAAACAATAACAGCCGCAATCCCAATGTCTCGCAAACGACGGAACCATTCTCCAGCTCCAGCCTCATTTCCTTCGTGCATGACCATATTGGCCGCTACATAGACCTTGGCACCGTGCTCAGCCGCAAATTGGACACCTTCTTCCATTTGCTCAAAAGTGAAGTTTCCCGCACGGCTGCGCAAACCATAGGCTTGACCACCAATAAAAACAGCATCTGCCCCATAGCGAACAGCTACTTTTAACTTTTCTAACGTACCAGCTGGTGACAGTACCTCTGGACGTTTTAATTTTTTTGTCATCTTTTCTCCTATTTGCAATATAAAAGTATTGATGTTTAACCCTATCTATTTTATAGCAATTTACCGCTAAAAGCAAGATGAAGCCTAGTTTTTTGACAATTCTAATCTTCCATCCTCATCTCCTTACTAAGTATTTTAGGATATAGGTTTATTATCTGAGAGAGGAAAAAAGCCAGAAGTCTTAAACTTCTAGCTTTTCTTTCAAAATTTATTCTTCCTCCTTCTTCTTATTAAATTGTTTGTATCCGAAGAATCCACCAACTAGCACAACCAATACGCCGATGACAATCCAAGTAGTTTGACTTGAGCTATCTTTCTTCGTATCGCTAGCTTTGTCCGCTGATTTTCCTTTTTCTGCTTCAGCTAGGAGGTTCGCTTTGTTATAGCCTGTATAGACAAGATCTGCATCTTTACCTTTTTCCTTCTTAATCTTTTCTTCCATCTCTGCTTCGACTGCTTTGATTTCCTTAAAGATTTTTTCTGAGCGTTCCAAGGCTTCCT
>NZ_CAURYF010000031.1:0-22291 GCF_963529205.1 Streptococcus cristatus
CTAAGACTTCTTCCTTGCTCAAGACCTTGTTGGCAGCAGGAGTGTTGTTAACACCAGCCAAGAGGTCATAGAGGTCCATAGCTACTTTGAGACGGAAGAGACTGAAGGTAGCGCCCTCTTCTTCATAAACAGGAAGCAACATAGGATCTGGTTTTGGAATATGAGGAGCAATTTGCTGAACCACAGCACGCTCAGAAACTGTATCTGACACTACTTCCACGTCAAATTGCTTGAGATAACGCAAGCCTCCGTGGACCAATTTTGTTGAACGGCTAGATGTTCCTTCTGCGAAGTCCTGCATTTCAATCAGACCGGTCTCCAGGCCACTAGCAGCTGCTTGCAAGGCTACTCCAGCACCGGTAATCCCACCACCAATAATCAGGAGGTCCAAGGTGCGTTCCTGCATTTTTTTGATCGATAATTCACGTGTTTTCTTTGAAAATTCCATATTTACACACTTTCTAACTTAGTCGTTTCGTGCTTCTACTGACTTGATTATCAAAATATGAATCAGTATTAGTCGTTGATTTCTGCAAAGACTTGGGTTGCCTTAACGGCTTTTTTCCATCCTTTGTAGAGTTGTTCCTTACGGGATTCATTCATAGACGGCTCAAAGAGTTCTCCTGTTTCATTGAGAGTCCGGAGTTCGTCTAAGTCTTTCCAGTAGCCTACTGACAGTCCTGCCAAGAAGGCTGCACCGAGAGCAGTTGTTTCTAAGTTTTTAGCACGGGCAATATCGATTCCCAAAATGTCAGCCTGGAACTGCATGAGGAAGTTGTTCATAGCAGCACCGCCATCGACTTTGAGGACTTGAATAGCAGTCTTGGCATCCACCTGCATGGTGTCAATGATGTCCCGTACTTGGTAAGCGATGGATTGCAGAGTAGCCTTGATAAAGTCTTCCTTGCTGGTTCCGCGGGTCAAGCCAAAGACAGATCCACGTGCATTTTGATCCCAGTAGGGAGCGCCCAGACCTGTAAAGGCAGGTACGACATAGACTTCGTCATTGTTTTGAGAATTGAGGGCATATTTTTCAGATTCTGGTGAATTTTCAACCATCCGAAGACCGTCGCGTAGCCATTGAATAGCACTTCCGGCAATGAAGATAGAACCTTCTAAAGCATAGTAAACTTTTCCGTTGATACCGTAGCCAATAGTTGTCAAGAGGTTGTTTTCAGACAGTTGCATCTCTTCACCAGTGTTCATGATGATGAAAGAACCAGTTCCATAAGTGTTTTTAACCATACCAGGCTCAAAAGCTAGCTGTCCAAAGAGAGCTGCCTGCTGGTCACCAGCCATACCAGAGATTGGAACTTCTCCACCGTAGAAATGGAATGGAGCAGTCTTACCATAAATTTCTGAGTTAGAACGAACTTCTGGAAGCATAGCCTTTGGAATGTTGAGGATTTCCAAAATCTCATCATCCCATTTAAGATCCTTGATGTTATAGAGCATGGTACGGGCTGCATTTGAGTAGTCGGTCACGTGAGAAGCACCGTCAGTTAATTTCCAAACGAGCCAGGTATCAATGGTCCCAAAGAGCAATTCACCCTTTTCAGCTCGCTCTTGAGCACCTTCTACATGGTCCAAAATCCAACGAACCTTAGTCGCTGAAAAGTAAGCGTCAATAATCAAACCAGTCTTTTCATGGAATTTTTCCACATAGCCTTGGCTTTTCAGCTGTTCAGCCAGAGGAGCAGTCTGACGAGACTGCCAAACGATAGCATTGTAGATAGGAAGACCTGTATTCTTATCCCAGACGACAGTTGTTTCACGCTGGTTGGTGATACCGATGGCTTCGATTTGACTTGGTTTCACACCACTTTCGATAAAGGCTCCAGCAATTACTGATTGAACAGAATTCCAAATTTCATTGGCATTGTGCTCAACCCATCCAGCTTGAGGGAAAATCTGAGTAAATTCTTTTTGGCTAGAGCTGACCTTCTCTCCCCTTTTGTTAAAGATGATGGCACGGGAACTAGTAGTTCCTTGGTCAATGGCCATAATGTATTTTTCTTGTGACATGTACTGTCCTCCTGGTAAAAATCTTGAGGAGATTTCCTCTTTACAGTAACTAGTATATAAAATAAAGCGCTTTCTTGTTCATCAATTTTTTTAAAATTTTAAAAAAATGTGAGGAGATTGTGTGAAAATCACAAAAGAACCTAGATTTCTCTAGGTTTCTTAATCAAATATCATGTGACGGATTTGAGCCAAATCTTCCAAATCCAAGTCATTTTTTAAATAATAAACAGGAACCTGCGGGCTCTGATGAATGGGATTGTTGGTGATGATGAGGTCATAGTTTTTGGCTGGATCGTAGGCTTCAATACTAATAAAGCGATTGTACTCTAAATATCGTCTTAAAATAGCCGTCATTCTAGAAACAACGATAAAGCTATCCGTCAAGTCCATGCCTATCTTGATGACTTGACCGTCATTTTCAGCAATGTACTCCATCAGCTGGAGCCATTCCCACAAAACCTTTTTATCCAGAGATGTTCCCTGCTGGAAAATAGGCAGTTTGCTAAAAATAGTGTCTGCCACTTGTCGATAATCGTCTTCGCTCCATAAGTAAGGATGGTGCAATTCCAGATCGTGCTTGTATTTATCCTGCAAGAGATAGCCTCGGAAAAGAAAGACGCGGGCGCAGAGCTGGCTTAGTTCGTAGGTCACTTGGTCTTCGATGTAGTCACCAAGCAAGTCCTGACTCTTCATTTCTTGAATCAGTTGCGTAATCAGACTGGCAATTTCACCACCAAAGCCCAGTATATACTCCATGGTGTGCAGGGGCAGAATCCGATGGGAAAGCAGAAATGAAAAGAAAATCATCATTTCGCCATCTTCGAGACTCAGGGTGATGTGCTGTCCGGCAAAGAAATCATTTGTCCTGCGATGCAAGCGCTGGTAGAAGATATTTTCAAAATAGCCCTGCATTTTCTGTTCAATATTTTGGAATTGACAGGCATTGACTCTCAGGCGCTGTTGGGTAATATGCGCCCAAAGGGCCAAGTCTAGCTTCTGCCCTTGAGAGAGTTGGGCTCCGCAAAGTTCTTCTAAGACGGTAACTTCCTGCCTTCTTTCTGATTTTTGAAGTTCCTTTTCCCAATCTTGGCTGGACCAGACCTTGCGAAGGAGGCAAAAATAAAAATAGCGGATCTGGTGCTCAGGACCTTTCAAGCGACCATTTTGGATAGATAGCTCAAACTCTGATAAAATCTGATTTAGAGCAGCTATATGGCGGCCGAGGGTCGCTTCGCTAATCATCAGTTCCTGTGCCAATTGATGGGCTAAAAACTGCTGATGATAGAGCAGGTAGTCTAAAATCTGGTATTTGACAGCATTGTCCAAAAAAAGTCTGCGAATGTCCCGTCCCTTGGTGTCAGATCCAATAGACAGACTGAGCGTTTCGTCCTGAAGCTGGATAGATAAGGCCGCATGATGGTCCGCGGCCTTGTCGTTAATCAAGCTAATATACTTGGTCAAGGTTGCTTTCGAGAAGCCGGTTTCAGATATAACGTCCTTCAAACTGGATGTAGAATGTTGCTGTAAATAGGACAGGACAATAAACTGCCCCGCTTCACTCTTTTCCATTAAGTCTGCTAGATACATCGGAAAAACCTTTCAGTTTGCTAATCTTAGCTTAACACAAAAATAAAAAAAGACGAAGCAATCTGCTTCATCTGCTACATCCTTCAAAGCATAAGCGAAAAAAGGAAACCTGAACCAGCATAATAACAGCTAAACCATCAATCAACATGTGAGCGAGGATACAAGGAGAGAGGCTCCGTACTACTCTCATCTGGAAAAAAACAAAGGATAACTTGCCCTACTAAAAGATCATCAAGGAGGGCAATCAATGCATACCAGATAGCGACTGATTATTTTGAAATAAATTTTGTCATTTTTCCTCCCTTACATACTTCTTTCTTGCAATGATGATGGCTAAACTGACAATAAGCAATTTACTGATTACAGATAGCCATATATCTTCATTCACTAAAATCTGAGACAAGGAGTTGATCCAAGCATGAGCCATGACACAAATCCATAAATTTTGTGTTTTATGATACAAAGCCGATAAAATAAAACAGTTGGTTAGTAGGCCTACTAGAAAAGGGAGTAACTGAATGATACCTAAAGAACCTTCAATGTAGAAGTAAAAAATATGCCAGCTAGACCAGGCTAAAAAGGTAATAAGAGTAGCTGATAAATAGGGTATTCTTTCCTGCAAGGTCGGCTGAAAGAAATAACGCCAGCCAATTTCTTCAACTCCGCCAAAAAGAAGAGCCTTGAAAAAGAGTACCACTGGCAAGAGCAACGATTGAGTGTTTATCTTACCACCTAAGATAAATGGCAAAAAGTCTAGGAACAGGAAAACAAGTACCAAACAATAATTAGCTAGACTATCTTTGACTTGAAAAAAATCTTTTAGAAGTTTTTTGAAACTAGATTGATGGTAACCAATACTGGCAAGACTGCCCCAACAAACAGATGATAAGCCACCTAAAACAATGGCAATTATTCCAATTGTTGACGTAAAATCAACTTTCATTCTTCCTGCTCTTAAAAACCAAACTAGGAGACTCACTAGCAATAGTTGAGCAAAGGTACCTAGCAAATAAATAGACAGTGCTTGCTTTCTATCCATATCATAATTCCTTTAAAGGTTTCATCATCTATAGTGTTCAGAACCTTCAACATCTCGGTATTGGAATTCTAAATCCAAAATCAATTTTTCACCATATTCCAATAATTGAGCTTTAGTGAGAGCATTTACATTCTTGTCAGAAAAAGCAAGCTTTGCCTTCAAGTCAACTCGACAACTTCCGACAAGAGTCGCTTGGATATAGGCTGCATAGTCATTGCTAGCAGATGCCCAGCCCATTAGTTGAAAGTCCATTTCAAAGCGAATGAACAATTCCCTATCATTCTGCTGCAAGTCTACAATAGTAAGACCGTCGCTATCATGAATTTCGGATGAATCAACCATATCTAGCTTTTCTCTATTAAGATAGGGCAAATTCTCAGATAAGGCTTTGAAGACGGACAATTCCTCTACTTTATGAGCAATAAATTCCCATAAAATAATTTCTAAATCTTTTATTCGTAAGTACTGCTCTTTAATCATTATGCCTCTTAGTCTTTGCTGATAAGATGATGACACCTAGTAAAATAAGAATTCCGATTACAAAAACAACTATTTCTAGTTCTTTTAATCCTTCAATATAGGGTATGATATAAATACTTGATTCCACAAATAGAAAACCGATAAGAATAAGGGCAATCGAAAAATATATCTGTTTTTTATCCATCTTTATATCCTTCCCTTAGCTAAAGTTTCCATAAAACTTAACTAACTAGAAATTCTATTTCCCCTCTACCCACTTATCATTGTCCATGATAAAAGGCTTAGCCAGTCCTTCCCCTGTGTAGTCTTTATATTTTGTCTGCAAGTATTTGTAGACATCTTCTTTGCTGGCAAATTTTATAGCTTGGTATGGCTCCTCAAAGGTCAACTTTTCGACAAATAGATAGCCGTCTTTATCTGGAACCAAGACGCCGACATGCCCTACAAAGAGAGAATCACCGTCAAGATTGTCGTGGACGATGACGGAGAGCATCCGAGCCTTTTCGTTAAACTTGAACTGTTTGAAGTATTCCTCCATCTTCTTAGCATGTACCTTGACATCTTGGGTCGCTTCGGTTTTGACCCTTGAGAATAGGATGTTAAATTCTTCCTTGTCCTTGGCATCAAAGAGCTTGCCCTTGTCAATCGAATCATTATCAATGAACAAGAGTTCGTCATCCTTTGCTATTTGAGGTATTTCGATGCTATTTTTCAGCAAGGTATAAGTATTAATGCGGCAATTTGTCCCGATAAAATCGCCCTTCTTGGCCTGCCATAGAGGATTGATTTTTTCCACATCATATTCTGTTTTGGTAAATTTAGTGAAATCGCCCCTTAATCCAGTCGAGCCGACAAGACTGTTGTAGTCATTGACTAGATTGACAAAGTTATCGACACTGCCTTTATCCAAGTCGGCAGCCAACAGACTCTTAACTTCTTCGACACTTTTTTGACTATTTAGATTTGAATAAGTTGCCTTCCATGGGTATTTTTCTGAGCTAGTCTGACCAACTGTTGGATTCTCTTGACTGCCGTTTGATTGCTTTTGTGCCTTCCCACATGCAGCTAAGCCAAGAATTGCCAAAGTGCAGGCACTCATCAACACAATCTTTTTTACTTTCTTCATTCTTTCGTCCTTTTTACATCTTTCCTATATTCATCTTCAAATAATTCCTCTTGTTATTATATCAAGAAATACTGAAAAACAGAAAGGAAAAATATATCTTGGATAGAAACTTCCTTAAGCCATAATAAATGACTGCAGTTGATAAAAGTGCAGTCACTTTAATTTATGAATTAATGAACAAGGTAGAGTACCCAACTCCAAATGCCAACTTAAAGAAAATGAATCACTATACACTGGTAAGTCTACTTAATCTTGTGCTTGTTCATCTTTTCTTCAAAAATAGCTGTCATGATGGCGCGCAATTCTTCACGCTCCTTTTCAGGAAGCTCTCCTGCTTGCTTGGCCACAGCGTAAAGTTCTGGGTATTGCTTGGCAACTCGCTCAACCGTCTTGGTCGTTGCATGCCCTCTCACAAGGAAAGGAATTCGCTTAAGCCATTCTTGTGGCACAAGGTCCAAAATCTTTTTAGCAGCTTCCTTATCGCTAATGACAGCTGTACTAAGCCCCTCTTTGATTTGCTCCTGCTCTTTTTGGGTAAAATCTTTTAATTCCATTCTGAACTCCTCTTTTCTAGTAAGTTACTTGCTAAGGACTCATTATACACCTAAGCCCTAAAAACTACAAATATATAACTTGAACAGGCTGCTTTTAGATTTGATTTTTGAAAGCTGAATAACTTTGATAAGTCTTTAAGTCAGTTTTCCAAAAATTAATTTGCAGCAGTTTCCAAAACTTCCGCAAAGATTACGAAGCCTTTTGGTAAAATATGAAACTGTCCATCCGAAATTTGGCAATGACTTGCTAGAGTTGCAGAATCACTATCTAAAAGATAGTTTTCAGTTGATTGGTTAAAAATTGCTCGGACCTTTTGACCATCATAATCCCATTCCAGAGATAGCACATCCGGCTTGATTTCTTTCAGGCTATAGGTTCCATGCTGGATAATGTCTGAAACACTCTTGCGAAGCTGAATCAATTTCTTCATGAAATCGAGCATGTCATTGTCACTGGAAACACGTTCCCAAGGCATAACACGACGACAATCTGGATCTGTTCCTCCATCTAACTCTAGCTCGGTTCCATAGTAGAAACACGGTGTTCCTCTTTGTAAAAAGAGGCAGGCTAAGGCAGACTTAACAAGTTGTGTATCACCTTTGGCAGTAGCTAGAATGCGCTCCGTATCGTGCGAATCCAGAAGATTAAACATCACTTCCGAAATCTGCTGTCTATAATACATAGACTGACCATTGATCTCATCAATGAATTGACTGGTTTTCTTGACCCCTCGCAAGAAATAATCCTTGATACTCTCAGAGAGAGGATAGTTCATAACTGCGTGGAACTCATCACCATTTAGCCAAGGCTGAGAAGTGTGCCAGACTTCCCCAAGAATATAAAGGTCAGTTTTTTTAGCCAAGACAGCCTTACGGAAATCTCTCCAAAATTGGTGGTCCACCTCATTAGCTACATCCAGTCGCCAAGCATCGATATGAAACTCTTCAATCCAGTAGGTCGCAACGCTCAACAAATAGTCCCTCACTTCCGGATTCGCCGTATTTAGCTTGGGCATATAGCTCTCAAAGGCAAAGGTATGGTAAGGGAGCTTTCTTGGATTTGCAAGCTTATCCTTTGTCACTGGGAACTCCTGAATGTGGAACCAGTCTTTGTAAACTGAATTTTCTCCATGTTTGAGAACATCCTGCCATTGAGGAGATTGGTCTCCGATATGGTTAAAAACAGCGTCCAGCATGATTTTCATGCCTCTCTGATGGACCTCCTCCACCAGTTTACGAAAAGTTTCCTTGTCTCCAAAATGACGATCAATTTCGAAATAATCCGTCGTATTGTACTTGTGATTGCTCGGGGATTCAAAGATAGGACAGAGATAAAGGCCTGTAATGCCCAAGTCTTGCAAGTAATCTAGATGGTCAATAATCCCTTGTAAATCTCCACCAAAGAAATCCTCACTTTTAGGAGTAATCGACGAATCCCAAGCTAGCGCACCTTCAGGTGAAATCTCAGGATTGCCATTAGCAAAGCGTTCTGGGAAAATCTGGTACCATACCGTCTCTGCTACCCAGTCAGGAACATGGCAAGCATCAATTTCATGAATATAAGGAAGCTTAAAGCCGTTTCCTTCGTAATGAAGGTTTTCTAGCGTGTTTTCAACACACCCCTTATCGCCATACAAGATACTCTGTCCTTGCTTATCCTTAATCTCAAAGAGATACTGAAGTCGCGCATAGTCGACTGAAACCTCCACCTGCCAATAATCAAACAAAGCATCGGAGGTGACTTTGACCATTTCCTTACTCTCTTCATAATGGTTCTCCATAAAAATAAAAGGATCTCCATAGTGCAAGGTTATACTTTCAATATCTCCCCTTTTCGTCCGAATGCGAATGTGCATTGTCTTATCTTTATAAAGATAAGCATACTCCGACTCTGGCCTGTGATAAATAGCTGACAATTCCATATTTTCTCTCCTAGATTTCTCATTATAAGCTTATCGCAATTTTGTGCAAACGATTTCAAAACCTAGTCCTAGTATATCACTTTAAAAAAACGATTGCAAGGTGTTGTTTGGGTACATAGTAAAAAGCCTTGAGGTCAAGGCTTATAATGTTCTTTCCAAAACATAACACAATATATTCCTTAAAATACTATGTAAAAGTTCATGCTATAACTACCAGCGTTCGACATCATTTTCTACATGCTACATCTGCAACGCCGTTATCCAAAAACATATTCCGGCTATAAGTGAAATCGGAGTCATAACATATTTTTCTTTTTTACTTTTTGAAACCATGTTCATAATCGTATTCAAAGATAGGTAAGCTGCAAAGAAGAAACAAATATATCTAGTAACCTTAAAAGACAGCCACAAGGGAATAAAACCTCCGGCTTCAAAATAATGATCATGGCAAAAATTTGGATAGCTACCGAAATGACTGCCGCAATTCTAAATTTCTTAGGTAAGATTTTATGTTGTCCACCCATTGTAAATTCGCCCAAAGGCAGGCCGCAAGCAACAAGAACGGTCATAATTGATATAATTCCAAATAATACTGCACCTAATATGGAAAACATAAACTTTCAAACCATCTAAATGATTTGAAATACAATATTTAGGAACATCGTTTGTTTTAATCAACTTCCTATTCTAAACGAAATAAATTTCAGCGTAACAATTGATTATTTGTTTAGTAGGAACTCCCTTAGTGTGTTTTCAAAAAAGCAATAAGCATCATTACTCTTAATATTCAATGTATTCTCAAACCAAGTGCTTGTCCCGAAATTTTGAGATGAAATCCATACGATATTATTATCAACTAAAACCATCTTTGAATGTAAATTTGGTCTTGTTTCAAAATTCAAACTTGGAAACTCATTTCCAAGTTTCTCTAAAGTTGGTTGAGCTATTGAATTTGCATAGATTGTTACATCGTTTTGCTGTTTAAAGAGTTTTTCTAACATTGTGCGAATGTAGTCTAAATTTGGGAGTGTATAGGTCGTAATAATAATTTTTCTATTATGTAATCCATTGAATTTTTGATTCCAGTTTAACTGTTTAGAGAATTTAACTTCAACATTATGCAATGTTTTTGATGAAATTGACGGTTTAAAGGGCTCAAAAGGAATTTTAGTATAATTTGGTGGAACATAATCCGAACTTCTATGTGAAAAATTGTAAGGCGATTTCCCGTTTGCTAAATCATCCACAATATTGAGATAATAATTATAAATATCTTGATCCCGAATAATAACACCGGTCTGAAACCAGTCTGACTGATCAATATTTTGAGATCCTAGATACACAAAATTAGGCTCAGCTAGAATAATTTTAGCATGGGTCCCTTCGACTTGAATCACCTCTGAATTAGGTCCAATCTCCTGAATTAAATCTTCGTAATGTTGACTTTGCTTATGTATTTTACTTAATAGGACTCTGACATTGTTTTTTCCACGGAAAAGTTGTTTTACAAATTCATCATCATAAAAACTGTAGGTAACGATGTCGATTTTAGCCGAACTAGAAATTTCTTCAAATATACTGTGAAAATTAATATGTGATAATAATTCGATACTATCTAAACGGTATGTATCCCCACCATTGTCAGACTTAGATTTTAAATGATATGCTGCCATAACTTTTTAACTCGCTTTCCTTTCTATTTATAAATTTATCATATTAGCCAATTTTAAATTCAATCATCTATGACCACTAGTAATACTATAGTCTGTAGTGATGGCTGAATATCATTTCGCATACTAATTTCTCCTGAGCATTATCTGACTATATTATACCACAAACGCGCTTACATAAAAATATTAAAAAAAGCAAGACCACCACAATAGTAATCTTACTTTAGAAGATTATGAAGAAGAAAAAGTTATTTAGGAGTGACTATAGTGTAGCAGCTCCGACTTAATTATTTCTTAACATCTGATTCGTTTTTACGAAAGTCAGGCAGTTCTTCAAATTTAGTTAATTCAAATACGAATGACTTATCCTCTGGTATATGGATACCCGCGATTTTGTAACGTTTATCGCTTTTCTACTCTAGCATGATATGAAGCAAAGTTTCTTTCAGGTTCTTATTCATAACTTACACAATCCCCTTCTGCTCACCCTCTGGTTTTGAAAACTTGAACGAACCTCTAGTTTTAGCACGGCAAACTTGAATTCCCATAACCTTAGTTTCCTTATTGAAAGCAATCAACAGTAAAAGTCTTTTGCATGATGATTTCGCCCTTGTACTTCTCATTCTTGAGAATGTTATAGATTGCTAGGTTAGACCAATTATCTAGTCCTATGACTGTAGGAATGTGACTATCCATTAATGACTCTACAATCTCTCGAACAGACATGCCATCGATATATGAGTCATAATTGAATCGAACTATTTTTGCTTCTGACTCATATATCACAATACGTCCATATTGGTTTTGTATAGCCGAGTAAATTATGAGTGGGAATGATTGGTATTCCTCTCTTAAATCGTTCTATTACCAACCAAGTGATGACGCACTCTTTTGCTCACTTTCACCTTGAGCAACGATGGACATAACTCCAAGAATAAACTGACTATTTGTATCTAGGGTATTGAGATTGATATCCTCGATATAAATTCCCACTGGATTTGGTAGAGACTTAAGTTCTCGATAGATACCAATAAAGTCTAACTGATTACGGGCAAACAGACTAACGCTCTTTACAATTATTAAATCGATTTACCTTCACGGCAGTCATCAATCATCTGTTTAAATTGCTCACGCCGCTTAATAGTTGTACCTGAAGCACCTTGGTCCGCATAAATACCAGCAAGTTCCTAGTCTGGATTGTTGTTAATCTTTTCAGTATAGGTTTGTTTCTGAAGTCCAAAACTTCCAGACTGTGATTCATCAAAGTTGCTCCCCCTACAATATGCAGCCACGCGCAACTTGGTAGTCTTTACATCAGTAAACTCACGCTTAGCTAGAATAATTTCAGCTGTATGTTCATTTTCGAATGCGTCAAGAATACGCTATTGCTGGTGAGTAGTCTTTCTTGGATTCCTTCTTACCATATGTTTTATCTCCTTTCCAGAAATCTACAATTGTAGTATATAAAATAAAAGGAGTGGGAAAGAACCCTGACTGGTTAAAAAGAGTTCGTTTTCCCACCCCCGTACAGTTGATTAGGTCATCTTTGGAGCTTAAAAAGCGAACGAACATACCAATCAACCACTGCGTCATACAGTTACGCCTATTAAACATCCAAGGCTGGACAGTTTTTGCCCAGCCTCTTCAAATTACACTAATCTATAGATTAAAACTTAAATTCGTTATATTCTTCATTGAGAACTTTCATAAGTTTATCAAGTCTTGCCAAAAAATACTGTTCTTCTGAAGAAAGATATTCACCCGAAGAAATTTTCGTTATTAACTTATCTTTCTCACCATTAAGAATATCAAAAGTTAAGTAAGCACAGGCATTAAATCCTTCATATTTAGGACTATCGATCCCACTTTTTAACGCATTAACAATAATAGAATCTACCACAATATAACTCCAATCCATATAACACTACAAAAGAGTATTCCATTATCTGCAATACTCTTTTGTAGTGTCTCGCTAGCTCTGCATAAACGCTACCGAAGCTCCTCACCGCTGCGACGAGACACATTAGAAATTTTGAACCCTGCGAAATTATTAACGCCATAATCTTGCCCTCCATTACATTCAATACATTGAACAACCCATCGCTTACTAAGTCTATAAGTATTTCTATACCAACTTGTGTGGACAAAAGCCAAAAGGTCGAGGAGTCTGAAACATCGGTTAGCAGCAAATGATGAGGAGGGGAGTCGAACCCCTATCCCCGATAACAGAAGATTCAATATTTCAATCTTATTCTATCATGAAATATTCAAATAAACAATCATAATTTTACTCCTAATGTTCTCAAAAATAAAACCTCAAGCTGTGTTAAGAAATTCATCAACAACATCTACAAATTTCTCCAAGACCAAATCTTGCCTAAAATTCATATATAAGAGGGGACACATTCATTCCCATAAAGTCATGCTCATTGGTAATAAATGTATCCCCTAAGTGTAAATGGAAATAAAAACTCAGTAACACCACCTATCAGACCAAGACACTCAACTACTACTCTCAGTCTGATACTTCCTCACATATCACAAAAAGCCTTGAAATCAAGGATTTTCATTATTGCGATTTATCAAAAGGTTTCTAAGCTTTTACAAGCAGTGCTACCGCCTCCACATGATGCGTCTGCGGAAATAGGTCCACTGGCTGGACTTTCTTCAGCTCATATCCCAGCTCTTGATAGAGTTTGATATCACGCGCCATGGTTGCGACATTGCAGGAGATATAGACGATCCGCTGGGGTTCCATGCTGACACTGGAAGTGATAAAGCTCTCTGTCAAGCCCTTGCGCGGCGGATCGACTAGGATGACATCCGCCTTGATTCCCTGATCCAGCCAAGTTTGAATGGCTTGTTCCGCAGGGGCGCAAACATAGCTAGCATTGGTGATACCGTTGAGTTCTGCGTTGCGCTGACTATTTTCCACAGCCTCAGGAATGACCTCGACTCCATAGACCTGCTGGACTCGGTCAGCCAGCGACAGGCCAATGGTGCCAATACCCGAGTAGGCATCCAGCACAATATCCTCTTTTTTAAAATCAGCAAAGCCAAAGGCCGTCTGATACAGCTTCTCCGCCATCTCAGTATTGACTTGATAAAAGGCTGGCGCAGCAATCTGGAATTGCTTGCCCAGCATGCTATCAGTGATAAAGTCTTGTCCGTAGAGTGTCCGAAATTCCCTACCGAAAATAGCATTGCCTGGCTGGTCGTTGATATTTTGCATGATGGACTTGATAGCTGGGAATGCCTCTGTCAAACGCTCAATCAGCTGCTCTACTCGAAAAATCTTAGGCCGGCTGGTCACCAAAATCACCATAATTTCACCCGAATTGTGGCCACGGCGAACAACCAGATTGCGGATCAGTCCAGTGCCCTCCTTCTCATCGTAAGGCTTAAGGTCAAAACGGCGCAGCAAGTCACGTACAAAAACGATGACTTGGTCGATAACTGGATCCTGAATGTAAAAATCCTCAATCGGCAGGAGATCATGGGAATTTTTCCTGAAAAAGCCAGTTTCCAGCTGTCCATTGACACGACGGACTGGCACCTGTGCTTTATTACGGTAGGCCAGTGGCTGATCCATGCCCAGTGTCTCCAGCACTTCCACGTCTGAAATGCCAGCAATTTTATAAAGACAGTCCTGCACTTGCTTGCCTTTAAAAGCTAGCTGGGCTGGGTAGGACAAGTGCCCCAAATCAGCAATTCCAGTCCGCAGATAGGCCAAATCGACATGCTCATTGCGCTGGTCAGACTTCTTCACAAATTCCTCAACTCGGCCAAAGCCGATTTTTTTATTTACCTTGAGGACACGCATGCGGATCACTTCACTCGGCAAGGCATTTTCAACGAAAAAGACGCGGCCGTCTACCTTGGCCACACCCGCTCCCTCATGACTCAGATCTACAATTTCTACTTCAATAATATCGTTCTTTTTTAACATTTCTTTACTTTCTAATCCATCCTGCGCTCAACTACAATTATACTAAAGCAGGGAATCACAGGATTTCTACTGTTTATTTCTTTCTTCCTATTGGAAAATATGTTCACATTTCTGCTCTGCTATTTTCCAAAAAGAAAGGGAAGAGACAAAATCTGTCACTTCCCATTATATCATAAGAGCCTTATCTTAATCCCATTTGTTTCAATCTTTCTTTATAGGCTTCAAAATCAATCAAGAGTCCTTGTCCACCATACATATCATAGGTATCCGTCCAGTCACCTAGTTCTGGTATAGTGAGGCGCTCTATCCCATTGCGTGAATCAAGCACCAAGGATAAGCCTTGTGACCAAATAAAACTCTGAGGTACATTGGTCGAGGTCAAGGCAAAAACTTTTCCTAATGCTTCAGATCCTGTAAAAAGCTTCGTAGGGTCTTTTATCTGCTGCATGATAGCGGTCAAGACTTCTTGCTGGCGGCGGGTACGACCAAAGTCACCCTCATCGTCCTTACGGAAGCGGGCATAGTTTAAGAGCGTCCGACCGTCCATGTGCTGACGACCAACCTTGATGGTTTGAGTAGGAACCACTCCATCCTTCATGTTCAAATCATCTGGAACTTCCACTTCTGTGACCTTTTCGCCATCAATGGTCGAAAATTTAGCATCCATAAATACACCATTTGGAAAGAGGGTGTCAATTGCAGTCGCAAAGGTGTTAAAGTCCACTAGAGCATAGTATTTAATGTCAATATCGAAGTTATCTTTCAAAGCTTGACGAACTGCCTCAGCTCCACGATGATTGTCTTGTTCACCAAAAGTATAGGCGGAGTTCAATTTTTGATCATAATAATCATCATCCGTCGGCTCCGTGTAGGAATTGCTGACACCGTCAATATGAATCAAGGTATCACGCATAAAGCTGACTAACTTCATTTTATGATCTTTATTGCCAACGTTCAAGACCATAATTGAATCGGTCCGAGTCTCCGTTGAATTTTCTCCAATTCGTCCGTCTGTCCCTAAAACAAGAATATTGATCCCATCTCGAGCATCATGACCATCAAAGTACTCAACATCAGCTGCTTTAAGATTTCCTGGTCTCGCTGTATTTAAGCCTTTGAAAAACATAAAGAGCATGCCAGAAACAACCAAAAGCACAAAAATCAGGAGCCACATCAGCACGCGCTTCGGACGAATTTTTTTGTAGGTTCTCGGAGGTTTCTGAGTTGATTTTTTCGCTTCTTGCTTTAAAGAAGCACGGGAATTCTTTTGGCTTCTGCTGAGAGTACCTTTACCCGGGTATTTGGGTAACAAGCCGGATGAATCCGTCTTCGGATCCTCTGGCAAAGCCTGCACGGTCTGCTTGGTAGACGTTCTTTGTGCAACATCTGACCGTCCTTTCGACTTTTGGCGGAGGTATTGATACTCCTCTTTTTCATGTTCGTTAAGATAGTAATAGTTTGTATGGAGATAATCCAGCCTTAACTGCTCGTGTCGACTCAGATTTTCTGTTTCTCTCATCTCTGCTCCAATCTATAATCCTGAATTTGAAAAACGGGATAACTGCCTAGAATTTTAAAGGTGATACCAAGTGCGGTAAGCTCTTGGTAAGCGAAATCCACTAATTCTTTCCGTTCATTATCAATATCAATAATAAAGAAATATTCCCCAAGGGCTGTTTTAAGAGGGCGGCTTTCAATCTTTGTCAGGTCAATGCCACGCCAAGCAAAGGTTGATAAGGCCTTATACAATGCACCGGGCAGATTATCCGGTAAAGTCAGAGCCAAACTCTGCTTTTCCTCTTGCTTTACAAGCTTAAGAGCAGGGGTGGTTTGTCCTAAAATCCAGAAACGAGTGAAATTTTCCTCCATTTCCTGAATATCCTGAGCCACCACTTGCAGACCATACTCAACTGCCGCAGTCCGCGGTGCAATAGCCGCAAAAGGTTGGTCAGGATGCTCTGCTACAAAGCAAGCCGCATAGGCTGTACTGGCTGTAATTTCTATTGCTGCTTCTGGATAATGCTGGCGAATATAGCCCTTCCCTTGAGCAAGCGCCTGAGGATGAGAAAATACTTTCTCAATGGGCTTGTCCAAACTGGTCGCCAACAACTGCTGCTTAATGGGCTGAATAATCTCTGCTACCGCTTGAATCTCAGCCTGATGGAAAAGATAATCCAAGGTCTCATGGACACTTCCTTCAATCGAATTTTCCACGGGAACAACTGAATAATCCACCTCTTTCCCTTCATAGGCCTTCATCACTTCTGTGATATTTTGATAGGGCACCAAGTCTGCTTGGGGAAAGGCTTCTTGGGCAACATGGTGGGAAAAAGATCCCTTGGGTCCTAAAAAAGCTACTCTCATTGAATTTCCTCAATAATTTCTTGTGGCGTTTTTCCTACCACGTCAATTGTCTGTGTCGCGACTGCCTCATAAAGAGCCTGCCTTTGTCCAAAAATCTCCTGCAAATCTGCCTTGCTCTTGGTCAGATACAAGGGGCGCTGATTTTCCTCATCTTGCTCAATCCGACGAAAGAGGGTCTCAAAGTCAGCTTTCAGATAAATATTTTGGGAATTTTGAGCTAATAAGTCACGGTTTTGGGGACTCAAGACGACACCGCCGCCTGTAGAAAGCACGATATCCTGCTTGATACACTCATCCAAGACTTCAGCTTCAATTTTCCGAAAGGATGGCTCACCATATTTAGAAAAATACTCTTGGATGGACATGCCGATTTTTTGGACAATCAGCTCGTCCATATCCAGAAAATCTGCTGACAAGGCTCTCGCAATCGTTGATTTTCCCGCTCCCATGAAGCCAAGTAAAATCTTAGCCATTCACCAAGTCCTCCAAGTCTGAAAAGAAGCTTGGATAGCTTGTATTGATAGCCTCTGCCCGCTCCAGCTCCACCTCTCCATCCGAAACTAATAGAGCCGCAATGGCTGCCATCATTCCAATACGATGATCGCAGAATGTATTGATGGTTGCACCATGAAGAGGCGTTTTTCCATCGATAATCATGCCATCTGCTGTGGGAGTTATAGCTGCTCCCATGCTATTTAAAGCATCTGCGACAACCTGAATCCGATCGGTTTCTTTGACCTTTAACTCCTCGGCATCTCGGATCACCGTTCTGCCCTCAGCTTGGGTGGCTAAAAGGGCAATAATCGGAAGCTCGTCTATCAAGCGCGGAATAATTTCTCCGCCAATCTCCATTCCCTTCAGCTCAGAAGTCTCAACGGTAATCGTAGCGGATTTGGCCATCTCATCTATATTAGAAAGGGTCATCTTACCGCCCATTGCCTTGATAACATCAAGAATCCCCGTCCGAGTTTCATTGATTCCTACATTTTCTAGGACGATTTTGGAATGGGGCAGAATCAAGCCTGCAACCAGCCAGAAGGCTGCGCTGGAAATATCACCAGGCACTCTCACTTCTTGCCCTGTAAAGGTCTGACCACCCTGCACACGGATTTCTTTATCCTTGACCTCAATTTGACCACCAAATTGGACAATCATATCTTCTGTATGGTTACGGGTGATTTCCTTTTCAATGATGACCGACTCGCCTTGAGCCTGCAAGGCCGCAAAAATCAAGGCTGATTTGACCTGAGCAGAAGCTACTGGCAGCTGATAATGGATAGGCTTTAAATCTTTTCGGCCATGGATGTGAAGTGGCGGTAAAGCTCGTTCTGTCTGACCCCAAATATCCACACCCATTTGACTAAGAGGCAGGGTCACCCGATCC
This sequence comes from Streptococcus cristatus, assembly GCF_963529205.1. GTDB lineage: Bacteria > Bacillota > Bacilli > Lactobacillales > Streptococcaceae > Streptococcus > Streptococcus cristatus_O. The sequence goes on from NZ_CAURYF010000031.1 coordinate 18,101, forward strand.
ATCGGACGCTTGGACAAACTATCATCCCCAAACATCTCTGCTGCAAAATCCTGACCTGCTAAGACACCTGAGATCAAGCGGATAGAGGTTCCTGAATTTCCCATGTCTAATTTATTGTGTGGCGCCTTGAGACCATCAAACCCAACACCATGGATCTTGACAGTCTTTCCATCATCCTCTATCTTAACGCCTAAATCACGAAAGACCTGCATCGTAGAAAGGACATCCTCACCTCTCAAAATATCGTGAACCACTGTAAGGCCCTTGGCCAAGCTCCCGAACATAATCGAACGGTGACTGATTGATTTGTCGCCCGGCACACGGATGCGACCATTCAGGCCTTTTACCTTTGTTCTTAACTTCATAGATGCCCCTTTCAATTGCTACTAACTTCTATTTTATCATAAAAATAGCAATTTTCTAAAAAATTCTTGTATTCATTCCGACTTCTTGCTCTTTTCTCCCTTTTCTACATCATAAAAGAGGCTGCGACAATCGTCTCTCAGCCTCCCTTTGTTCCTTGTCAAAACCACTCTAGAGTGCCAGATTCTCACTCTAGTCAATCTCTGATTTAGTCATTATTTGTGTCCTAGATGCTTATCAATCTCATCCATAATCCGCCCCATCATATAGCTAATCTGCAGATTGCGACCAATCAAGATAGCCCAGAAAATAGCCATCAGATAGTTCTCAGACATGATTGCTTCATTAAAAAAATATGTTTCTAGGGCTGTAAAAGCCGCCATTACTATAAATTGTCGTCTATTCATTCTTCCATTATAGCATGAAAAACCACAAAAATCTAAATTCAATCATCTTGAACAGTAATTTTTTCCGCTAAAAAATCAAAGCCTTCCGGTATCAAACTTTCTTCCTGCTTTTCAGCTACTTCTGCTTTATTGCTACGACTTCTAGCTGAAAATTCTGCCCGAATCTGAGTCCAGTCCTCGAAAGAAATGGCCAGAATATCTGGTGAAAAGCCAGCAGCATTGCTCAGCAGATTCCCAAACATGGTATTGAGATTTTCTCTTTTCATAGTCTGCTCAGCGTTGAAATGAGACTCAAAAGCCAAAATAGCATGGTTTTCATTGGCTGCGACTGGCTGTGAACCAATGAGCAGAGCCTTGTCCGCTCCTGCCAGACTCTCGATAATTTCACCCCAAGCATTTTGCAGCTTGGTCAAATTGCTGCGAGCCAATTCAGGATTTTCCACCGCCTCTTCCAAGATGGCATTGACCTTATTGCGGTCTACGCGATAGGTCTTGGCTTTTTGAGGTCGTGCCTCTGATTTCTTAGCTACTGGAGCTGGCTGACTGCCGACATTGGCTAATTGTTGCTTAAGCTCTTGGATTTCCTGCTTGAGATTAGACAGTTCTTCTGCCAAGTTGTCAGGGATCTGGTCCAAACCTGCTTTTTCCTCAGCCAGTCGAATGGTCATCATTTCTGTATAAATCTTAGGCTGCAGGCTGTTCTTGATATCCGCTAAACTCTTGGTCGCTATCTCAATCATGGCAAAGAGAGTCTCCTGCGGTGTCTTGATATTTTCCAGAAAGAGCTCGCTGGCATGATGATTTTCCCCACCAGTTTTGACAATAATCAAGTCACGCAGATATTGCAGGAGGTCCGTCACAAAACGAGCCATGTTTTTACCGCTATCAAAAATCAGATTGAGATTATCTAAGGCCGTGACTGCATCATGAGCAATCAAGGCTGCTACATAGGCATCCAAGGCACCTAAGCTGATAGAGCCTGTGATTTCTTCGGCAATGTCCGTTGTCAAACGATTTTCCTGAGTTAAGCTAAGAGCCTGATCGAGGATAGACAAGGCATCCCGCATACCGCCCTCAGCTCGACGGGCAATAATCTGCACACCTTCTTGCTCAAAATCAATGCCTTCCTGCTCCAAAATCCACTCAATATGACCAATAATGTCCTGCGTCTTGATAGACTTAAATTCAAAACGCTGGACACGGGAAAGAATGGTCGCTGGAATCTTATGTAGCTCTGTCGTCGCTAGGATAAAGACTACATTTTCCGTCGGCTCTTCCAAGGTCTTAAGCAAGGCGTTAAAGGCTCCAGTTGAGAGCATGTGTACCTCGTCAATGATATAGACCTTGTGCTTAGCCAGACTAGGCGCATAGGTGGACTTGTCCCGAATATCACGAATCTCATCGACACCATTATTAGAAGCCGCGTCGATTTCAATGACGTCTTCAAGACTTCCCTCAGTGATAGCCTGACAGATATAGCAGTCATTGCAGGGCTCGCCGTCCTTTTGATTCGGACAGTTCATTGCCTTGGCAAAAATCTTGGCAACACTGGTCTTCCCTGTTCCACGTGGGCCAGAAAAGAGATAGGCATGGCTGATTTTCCCTTGCTCCACAGCCTGACGCAGGGTGGTGGCTACTACCTGCTGTCCCACCAGCTGTCCAAAGGTCTGACTTCGGTACTTCCGATATAAAGCTTGATACATTAGGCTTTTTCTCCAAACATTTCAAAATTCCACGTCGTTTTTTCAAGCAAAATCTGGACGAACTTTTCCAGATATTCCTGATCTAGCTTATCATAGTCACCCGTCAAGGCTGAGTCCAAATCCAGCACCCCAAGCAGTCGGCTGTCTTTTACCATGGGCACCACAATTTCGCTCTTAGCCCGGCTATCACAGGAGATATAGTTGGCATGCTGGCTCACATCATCTACGATAATCGTCTGCTCTTTCTCAGCTGACTCCCCACAGACACCCTTGCCTAGCGCAATATGGACACAGGAAACACCGCCCTGAAAAGGCCCCAAAATCAGCTCGTACCCATCAAAAAGATAGAAACCAGTAAAAACCGAATGAGGCAGGGCTTGATTAAGCAGGGCGCTAGCATTCGACAGATTTGCCATAGCATTGGTCTCGCCATCCAGCAAGGCTTCTAGCTGAGCCAGTAACAGTTGATAATTTGAAATTTTATCTTTTGTGTTCATAGAGTCTATTATATCAAAAAGCCGGTCTTTCAACCAAGCTTTTCTTTAATTTTGTTATTCAAAAATTCATCAATCAGTCTATTTACAATATCGGGTTTGTCGGTATTAGAATTATGTCCCGCCTTATCAATCCATTGAACAGACTTCCCAGTATTTTTTTCATAGGCTTTCAAATATCGTATACAAGACCCTGCACGATCTTCTTTTCCACATATAACCAATTGTGGACATTTTACTTCATAAGAAAGCTTCTTCTCTACTGCTTCTGAAAATATCTTATATCCGTATCCCGCAAGACGAGCATACCTTTTTTGATCGCCATCATAAACCATCATCATATCATACATCAGTTTTCTTCCATAGTCTGTTGTTGATACGCTTTTAGGCCCAGATTTCAAAAGAGATTTCCATGGATAGATTCTATAAATTGCCTCCATATTTTTTAAGAGCCACAACTCCATAGCTGTATAATAGTTCCTTTGCAGAGAAGGTGAATCAATCGTAACAAGGCCTTTTAATTTCTCAGGAAAAAGTTGAGCATAAACCTGTCCTACATATCCTCCCATTGACTGACCAATTATGATTGGCTTTTCAATTCCCTCTTTGAGAAATATTCCATCTAACCATTTTGCCATATCAAACAAGCTAAAATCGAGACGAAATGGATAAGATGAAGCGTGTCCAGGTGCGTCCCAAACCAAGACTCTATATGTATCTTTAAAATATTCTATTTGCTTTTCAAATAACCTATGGTCAGCCGTTAGCCCAGGCAAAAAGATAAGAGCACTTTGGGATGATTCAACAGCATCATTTGTCCAGTAATGAATTATTCCACTTGGTGTTTCATATGTCTTTTCAATCAAAGTTCTACACTCACATTCTAATTGGTTTAGTATAGTTTATCTCAATTTATTCCTATAGAAAGGCAAGCTATACTCAAATCATCTGTTTACAGCCACCCCATAAAGCGGATAAGGTACATATTTAGTCGCACCTGCCGTGAATAATAGTAATTTCCACCATTGATATAAAGCTTGGGCCCGTAAAAAATAGAAAGTACATTATAGTATGAATAGGTTTTTCCAGTCACATTGCCAAGACTCGGTGCAACTACTTCTTTTGAGTATTTTTTCGCTAGCTCAAGCGTATTCTCACCGCCATTTTGTGCCACATAGTCGATATAGGCCTGACCAAAATTGTAGGCCTGAACCGCTGTCCAAA
>NZ_CAURYF010000032.1:0-21751 GCF_963529205.1 Streptococcus cristatus
CATTAATAATCGAATTACGTGCTAAAGTAGCTTTTTGCACTACTGTTGTTAAATCACTAGTCGGATCAGCAAGGGCCTTTTCAATTTCTGTTAGCGCTGCATTGGCCTTAACAAGAGCTGAATCCGTATTTGGCAAACCAACTGCTTTTGCTAGATAGTCACCTATTTCAGCTGAAAGATTGGTCAACTTCCTACGGTTTTCTTCTTGTTGTTTAGCAGTGACTTCTGAAGATGCTAATGCAACCGCAGCAGCTTCAATTAAGCTAGTTGTGACAGAAGTTGATTGAACTCCACTAACACTATTCTTACCAGTAATTTCAGTTATTTTTAATTCAGCTGAGTCAATTTCAAGGTTCTTTGCTTCTTTTGAAGTAGAAGGTTGCTGGTCAATTGCTGTCGTCGATCCACTCTGTTCAACAGACAAACTTGACACTACAGAAACATTCGATCCACTTGTTGATTGACTGGCACTAGCAGAAGCACTGACAGGCTCTTTTGGTGAAGTGGTCACGTTCTTATCTACCGTTTGACTCTTCTCAGCTTGTTTGAGCGCATCCTTGCCTTGGGCTTGGTTCTTATCCGCTAGCACACCAGCGGCCAGGTTATTGCTGGTTGCTAGGGCTTGGCTATTGCTCAAAGTAGCGCTAGCTAAACTTTGTCCCGCACCAGATGAGACAAAGCTATCAGCAACATTGACTCTGACGTCCAGTGAGACAGAATTAGAAGCTGAGACGGAAGCATCAGCTACTGACGCGCTAGTTAGCACTTTATCCTGCTCTAGAGAAGTTGTATTGTTAGCACTTTCTAGCTTAGCGGGCGCTTTGCTCTCTGATACTTTTGCAGCAGGCGCAGTACTCGCTGATTTGCTAGTCAAGACTGAATTGCTAGCAGATACAGACTGGCTGATAGAAGTTGAATTACTAGCGGAAACTGATTGGCTGAGCGATTGACTAACAGACTGGCTAGTCGAGATACTAAGAGAGACTGACTCACTTGTAGAGACAGAATCACTGACTGACTGACTAACTGAAACAGAGGCCAACTCAGAAGCCTGTTCTGCTTTTGCTTTTCGCATTTCTGCTTGCGCTTGAGCAATGATCGAATTTGTACTTGCTTCTGCAGCTTCCTCATTGTCCTTGACTTCAGCTGAAATAACTGCTTTATCAGTAGATTCAGATATTTCATCTGCATAGACAGACTGCTCCTGAGTCACCATTAGCCCCGCTGCCCCAGCGGCTAATATCCCTCCCAGACCTGCAAGAGTATTGAGGCTCAGATGATCGTGATCAAGCTCTTCTGTATCTGACAAGTTGTTTGAGACAACTTCTCCCATTCCACCGATACGAAAAAGATCGAGTTGAGAATTTGAAGCTTTTACCCAATTTTTCCCAGACTTATAGAGCTTGTACCGCTTTTTTTCGTCAATAATCTCGAAATCCTTGTTATATTTCTTACTTCGAAACATCGTTTTCCTTTCCTTTTTCAACATGCCAGCCTTTGTTAATCTCATGACCATTAGCAAAGAAACTGACTCATTGCATGCTATAGTTTATAAGCAAAAATACACACTTTTTTACATTTTTATGTTAGGTGTCCTAATGCTCCAGATAGTATTTTAACAGAAATAAAACAAGAATTCAATCTATTGAAATCTTTATTTATTTAAAATAAGCTTGATAAATCAAGCTATTTTAAACTATCTATATTAACCTAGAGATTTAAACTATAGATTATTATAGGAATCAACAATAAGTAACTATTTATACAAAAAAAGCTAGACGGCTGACCCAAGATACTTGGCTCAGATCCGTCTAACTTTTTTATATATTTTGAATGGATTAGTGAGAAAGATGATTAATAATCTAAATCTTCTGCATACCCAGCTCCATTCCCTACAAAGTACCCTGTCTTACAGTTCATACTAAATAGATAAGTACCATCTGGTTTATAGAGATTGTAGTAGCCATTCCCCTTGACAATGTTAACTTTTTCAAGGATGAACTGGTCTCCTGTGATGTAGCCACGCTCACGAGACACCTTGAGGATTGTTTCCAAGACACCTGGATTGAAGGTCCAAGCAGGATTATTGACATCATCGATAGCTGCTTGATTGTAGGGTACACGGCTAAGGTGACGCTGGAGGTTGACTCCTGTACTTGGTAGTCCGATACCAGTTTCTGCATTTCTAATGCCACTAGGATCACTAGGCGCTGGATTAACAGTTGGCGGCGTTGATGGGGCTGCTGGTGCTGTAGAAGGCACTGACGGTTCCACTGTCGGACTAGGCGCTGGTGCTGGTAGCTGCTGACTGCGTCCTTGAGCAATAGCCGCCTTCAAGACTTCATCTAACTTGTTATTGCCTGTCGATACATCTGGAAGATTAGCGTTTTCTTTCACTTGGGCATCCGTCTTCAAGAGACCGTCAACAACGGCACCCGTATTGAATTGCGAATTGACACTTTGGATCGCTGAAATTTGCTTAACAAGATCATCATATTTCTTCTTAGCAGCTGTATATTCTGAGCTACCAGTCAAGACATCCAACTTAGCCTTCAACTTGTCCAAATCACCAAATTTGTCATTTTTGATAGCTGTCTGACTACTATCCGTAAAGAAGCTAGCATAAAGGTCTTCAAATTCTTTAGCAGCCTCTTTCTTAGCTTCGCTAGAACTTGCAGATTTCTTTTTGCTAGAAGAAACTGTCGAACTGGAACCAGTTGTCGACTTGTGACTCCCCCAACCTTGATGAAAATACCATGTCGTTCCAGCGGCAAGTGCCACAAGACCTAAGGCTGAGTATAGGAAGACTTTCTTCTTGTAGAAAGGCTTTGTCTCAGGCTCGTCCTCATCTTCAAACACTGTCGGAACTGGCTTTGATATCGGCTTTGTTGCTGGGATAATTGGTGCTTCAGCTGCAACTGTTAGCGCTGGTTGTGCAGCCTTTGCAGCCTCTACGTTTGCTGAATTTGCAGTTCCTGCTTTCACTGGCTGCACCGAAGGTGCTGCCACATTGGCAGTATTTTCCTTCGCCTGAGACTGACTCTTAAGCTGTTTGATGGTTTCTTGTATCAAAGCTTCTTTTTGTTGTGCCAGCTCTTCCATGATTCTCAGCTTTTGGGTTTCAAATTTCCCTGCTTCGATTTCATCTCGGTGTTGCTTGATGTATTTATCAAGGATATTGTCTCCTTCAGTCACACCTGCTTCGACTTCCTCGTTTTTCCGAGCAGCCTGACCGACCGTCATTTCTTTCGCATCTTCTAAGTCCAGAACGGTTTCTTTTGCTTCTTGCTCTGTTGGCATCTTTTCTTCTTTGCTCACAGCATTTCCTTTCTAATCCAGTTGTCTTTTGACCCTTTGGCCAAAGTATTGATATAAATCAACTTTTAAAGTACCATTGTAAAGTTTTCGCTTTTTATCCGCCTGACTGCCATATTTGGCTTCAAAGGCCTCATCACTGGTCAAGATAAATTTACTCCATGTCTTCAAAGGAGCAAAGGTTTGTCCCATTTCTTGATAAAGCTTGGTTACCGCATCATCGTCCAACAAACGCTCACCATAAGGCGGATTGGAAATAATGACACCATTGATCTTGTCCGTATGAAGGTCTTGCAGACGCATTTGCTTAAATTGAATCTGGTCAGCAACGCCCGCTTCTTCCGCATTTTTCTTGGCAATCTCTACCAGACGAGCATCCAAGTCAGAACCTGAAATATCCAGTTGGATGTCTTGGTCGATCTGAGCCAGAGCTTCTGCCCGAAGCTGACGCACCAAGTCCTTGTCTACCCAATTCCAGTCTTCAAAAGCAAAGGATCGGTGCAAACCTGGGGCCATCTTCATCCCAATCATAGCCGCTTCGATACAGAAGGTTCCTGATCCGCAAGTCGGGTCAATCAAGGGTTTGTCCGGATACCAGTTCGACAAAAGCAAAATCGCGGCTGCCATATTTTCCTTGATTGGTGCCCCGCCTTTTTCTGTCCGATAGCCACGCTTGAACAAGCTAGAACCACTGGTATCAATCATGACCGTCACTAAATCTTTCAAAATGGAAACTTCAATCTTAAATTCTGCTCCATTTTCCTGCAAAGGGACACCTTCTGGACGAGCATAATGCTTTTGCAGTTTTTTTACAACTGCTTTTTTTGAAATGGCTTGAACACTGGGCTCATTATGAAGTTTTGACTTGACGCATTTGGCTTTAGAAATGGGGAATTTGGCACCTAAGGGTAGATAATTTTCCCAGTCCAAAGCAAAGACACCTTGAAAAAGATCTTCAAATGTTTTAGCTGGAAATATTCCCACAACAATCTTAATCCGATCTGCTGAGCGCAGCCAGAGATTGGTTTGAATGATGGTAGCAATATCGCCACTAAAGCGAACACGGCCATTTTCAACCTGACAATCTAGACCCAAATCCCGAATCTCACGGCCAACCACAGCTTCTAGACCTGCTGCTGCAGTAGCAATTAAATTAAATCTTTCTTTCATTCTTTCTTACTCTATCACTATCCGCTTGGCCACGCCGTTAAAAACTAGCCTCAGCTAGAAAGCAGAATACTCTCGCTTGACGATCCTCTTGAGAAAAGCCTTACTTTCCTCATTTTATCCCTTCAGCTCAATTCTGTCCAAGGGGCTCTATATCTTAATCAAAAAGCTAGCATACGCTAGCTAACCTATGTGCAATTTTCTATAAGCCATGTTTTGTTCCAGAAATGACTAGGTACCATCTCCTTCGATAATCATCTGTCTACTGTTTCCAGTCAGAATGCTATGTTCGTTTCCACGCATTCCGTGCCCCGACCAAAGTTTGGGTTGCTAGCTTGAGGGGTTTACCGCGTTCCACTTCTTCTGTTTCCAGAAGAACTACGTCACTGTGGCACTTTCAGACCTATTCAGACCTATCTAAAGACTTAGCCTTTTCAGTCGCCGTAACGGATTGCTCCGTCCCTAGGCTTATTGTTTCGCCTAGCACAAACACTACCAGCATCACAGCCGGTGCTAGCATGGACTTTCCTCATGAAAATATTAAATCTTCACGCGATTATCCAAAAATTGCACTCTGCAACATTATTGCTCTTCGCTGTCCAGAATTTGCTTGCCAAAAACTTCCTTTTCCAAACGGCTTAAGCGTTTCAAAATATCGAAGTTAGTCGCTGTTCCCATCTGTGGCATCTCAATTGTTGGTTGAGCTGGCTGACTAGGCGTTGAAGGAGTAGCAGTTTCTTGATTCGATACTTGTTCCTTCAGAAGGGCAATCTCCTCACGTAACTCCTTTACCAAAGCGGCATAAGTTTCATAATCCTTGATTACATCATCTAAAAATTCATCCACTTCAGCCTTGCTATATCCTCGCACTTCACGCTTAAAGTCTTGATCAAAAATATCTTTTGCTGTATAAATAATACTCGCCATGCTCTCACTCCAATCTAGTTTATCATATCCAATTATATACGAAATCACCTATAAAAAGCAAGATTTATACCCTACTTTTCCGAAAAAATTTCTGCAACCTCATTCAAATCATCAAATGTTAATTTTTTGATAAAATACTGTTCTTGATTCTTCATCTCCCTGTAAAGATATTTAAGATTGGTCTCATTTTCCTCATCGTAAAACAGATAAGCTCCATCCGTATTTTGAAGCAAAAATTGATTATACTCACGAAACTGACTCGGATTTTGATAGCTAGGATAAGCATATTTGACAAAATCTACTTGTTTAAAATCCGCTAGTTTAGCCTGATTTGCTTCATTCCAATTCTTTCCTTGATCTTCAAAAAGAAAAATCGTAGCAATCTTGAAATTATAATCTTCTCTCAATTCCCGAGCGACCTCCAAAACCCAAGTTTCAAAACCTAGATTTCCCGTAAAGATGAGCCACTCCAATCCTTCATCCAGCAGGCGCCGCAAATCCCGTCTGACCGCCTCTTTGATGATCTTGATCCGCATGTCTTTTTCATTCATAATGCCAAGTTCAAAAGCCTTGTAACCTACAATTAATAGACTTGTCATTTATTCTCCCTCAAAAAATATTTTTATGATATAATAGGGTGATGTTATTGTACCAATAAGGAGTTTTATGGTCAACTACCCTCACAAGCTAAAGATAAAAAGTAAACTAGCCCATCCAGGTTCAAAGACGACTGTTAACTTTGCCAATCGTGGGATGTCTTTTGAGAAGATGATCAACGAATCCAACAACTACTATTTGAGTAGGGGGCTCGCTGTCATTCATAAGAAGCCGACACCCATTCAGATTGTCAAAGTGGATTATCCTCAACGCAGTCGTGCAAAGATTGTGGAGGCCTATTTTCGACAGGCATCCACGACTGATTATTCTGGTGTCTTTAAGGGACATTATATTGATTTTGAAGCCAAGGAAACACGGCAAAAAACAGCCATGCCTCTGAAGAATTTCCATCTACACCAGATTGAACATATGGAGGCTGTCCTTCAGCAAAAAGGAATCTGCTTTGTCTTACTGCACTTCTCTAGCTTGCGGGAGACTTATCTACTTCCGGCATCTTATCTCATTACATTTTATAAGATGGATAAAGGTGGAAAATCCCTTCCTTTGTCTTACATTCAAGAACATGGATTTTTAATCGAAACAAAGCAATTTCCAAGCATCCCTTACCTTGAAATTATCGAACAAAAACTACTAGGTGGTATCACAAATGAATAAACAAACCCTTTTGCAGGCCTTAAAATATCTTGCAACTGCCCTCTTATCTCTCTTTATCATTGGAGTTGTGACTGGCGTTTTTGTCTTCACATACTATGTTGCCAAGTCTCCTACCCTCTCTGAGAAGGACCTTGTCGCAACTACTTCAAGTAAGATTTACGATAGCGATAACAATCTGATTGCGGACCTCGGTTCTGAAAAGCGAGTCAATGCGTCAACAGACCAGATCCCTACACAGCTGGTAGATGCTATCGTTGCGATTGAGGACCACCGCTTCTTTAATCACCGTGGGGTTGATTTCATTCGGATAGGAGGAGCCTTCCTAAGCAATCTGAAAGGAGGCGGACGTCAAGGGGGATCTACCTTAACCCAGCAGTTGATCAAGTTGACTTATTTCTCCACTTCCTCAGCGGATGCTACCCTTTCTCGGAAAATCCAAGAAGCATGGCTGGCAACTCAACTTGAGCGAAAGGCTACCAAGCAAGAAATCCTGACCTACTATGTCAATAAAGTCTATATGTCCAATGGAAATTACGGGATGCAAACAGCTTCCCAAAGTTACTATGGCAAAGATTTGAAAGATTTGACCCTTCCTCAGATTGCCCTGCTTGCAGGAATGCCTCAGGCTCCTAACCAATATGACCCTTACACAAATCCAGAAGCTGCCACTCAGCGTCGTAATCTCGTATTATCTGAAATGTATGAACTCAAGTACATCTCACCAGAACAATACGAACAAGCTATCAATACACCAGTGACCGATGGCTTACAGAGCTTGAAAAATTCAGCTAGCTATCCTGCCTATATGGATAACTACTTGAAAGAAGTTATTGAGCAAGTCGAAGAAGAAACTGGCTACAATGTCCTTACGACTGGTATGGAAGTTTATACCAACGTTAATACCGAAGCACAGAAAAAATTGTGGGATATTTACAACACGGAAGAATATGTTGCTTATCCAGATGATGAACTGCAAGTGGCATCAACCGTTATGGATGTTACCAACGGGAAAGTCATTGCCCAACTGGGTGCTCGCCATCAGTCTTCCAACGTTTCTTTTGGTACCAACCAAGCAGTCGAAACGAATCGCGACTGGGGTTCTACCATGAAACCAATCACTGATTATGCCCCAGCCTTGGAATACAATGTTTTCACTTCCACCGCTGCCTCAATCCAAGATGCTCCTTACTATTTCCCTGGAACCTCTACTCCTGTCTATAACTGGGATAAACGCTATTATGGCTGGATTACTATCCAATACGCTATCCAAGAATCCCGTAACGTACCAGCCGTCAAATCGCTGGAAGCAGTCGGATTAGATAATTCATTGAAATTCCTCAATGGCCTTGGCATTAATTATCCTGAAATGCATTATTCTAATGCGATTTCAAGTAATACAAGCGAATCTGGTAACCAATACGGAGCAAGTAGCGAAAAAATGGCTGCTGCCTACGCTGCCTTTGCTAATGGCGGTACATATTACAAACCACAATATGTAAACCGAGTTGTCTTTAGCGACGGTACAGAAAAAGTCTTTTCAAATGGTGGTTCAAAAGCCATGAAAGAAACGACAGCCTACATGATGACAGACATGATGAAGACAGTTCTTCAGTCTGGAACTGGTACCAATGCTGCAATTCCAGGAGTCTATCAAGCAGGTAAAACTGGTACTTCCAACTATGCAGATGATGAGCTAGAGAAGTTGACAAAACCTTATTACAGTTCTAGCATTGTGACACCAGACGAGCTATTTGTTGGCTACACTCCACAATACTCTATGGCTGTTTGGACTGGTTACTCAAATCGCCTCACTCCTGTTTTAGACGATGGAGTTAAGGTAGCAACCGATGTTTACCGCTCTATGATGCTCTATCTGACAGGCTATAGCAATGAAGACTGGACACCACCAAGCGGACTTTTCCGTAGCGGATCCTATCTCTATCTCAATGGTACTTCTACTTACAGCCGCGCTTATACCCAATCATCTTCAAGCTCCACTTCTGAGTCAAGCTCAGAATCTTCAAGTCAAAGTACGAGCGAATCTAGCGAAGAACATAGTAGTACCAACTCTAGTTCCCAAACAAGTTCAATAAGTTCTGGAACAACCAGCAGCTCAACTAGTTCTAACCAAGGAACTGAACATCGTTAAACTAAAAAAGATTGGATTTTAGAAATCCAATCTTTTTTATGTTTAAATAAATCAATAGCTTTCTGCAATTGCTCATCCTATCAAATTATTTCGCCATTAGCAAGAGCTCCCATTGGATCCCACGGTGCTAGGACAATTGGATCAGCATTGTAGGCTGCCAACTCTTCTGGAGTCAATAATTCTTTTCTGACTACGATTTGGTAAGTATACTCATCCATCCAAGCATCGCTAGCGACAAAGTATCCCTTATCACCAACCTTTTCTCCCCAAGAATTTTCTACTTTCCATTTTTTAGCTTGACCCTTTTCATCCAAGTCCACTCCAGCCAGTACCATGGCATGGGTCATGAGGCTTTCGCTGTAATCAAGACGACCTGCTTTATCTTGGGTCAATTGGATATCCATGCTAGAGGTTAAATCATGCATACCTGCTTCCATGATACCAGCCTTGCGATTGCTGGATTGACCCACATCAGAGCCAAACCAAACGGTCTCACCAGCCTGCATCTGTGCAATAGCCAATTCCTTGAGCCGATTCATTTCTACATTCAAATAGCGAACAGGTTTACTGCCGACTACATTGCCCAACATTTCGACCGTGTAAGACTTGCCATAAGGTTTATCAGCAGTTGGCGCATTGATAATAGACACATAGTCATCTAGCTTGAGGTCTACATATTTTTGGTAAAAGGCCTGCGGAGTCAAATCAGCTTCCCTATGGTAGTTGCCGTCCTTGTCCCGATAAGCAAAGTCAAACTTCCGAGGAGGTAAGCCCAGCGACATTGCTAGGAAGTTGAAAATTTCCTGCAACAAAGCTTCTTTCTTGGCTTGTAGACTAGCTTCATCTGCACCACTCAGGGCCAGTTCGCGCAAGATTTGCGCATCCTGACGCAAGAGTTTATTGAGAATCTGATTGAGCTCACGGCTATTGCTAGAAGAAATTGACTCTGGATAGACTGACTTAGGCACGACGCCGTATTTCTCAAAAAGCGCCACGACCATATCCCACTGACCGCCATCCTGCTGAGGCGTATCTAGGAGAAACTTAACCTTGCGGCTAGTCAATTCTTGGTCAGCCGTTGCCAAAACCTGCTCTAAGAACCAGTTGGATTTTTCATATTTATCCCAAAAGAAGGTATGAGCCTGAGACAGCTCAAAATCTTCCAATTGGAAACCTGCAATCATCTTGTGGCGGAAGGTATTGAGAGCTGCAAACATCCAACAGCGGCCAGACGCTTTCTGGTCACTGACCTTATCTTTGGTAAGATCTAGTGAGAAAACAGGTGCATTTTCTACAGCAGCAGTCCGTTTTTCTAAAGAAATCAAAAGACCATTGTGGCTAATAGCATTTTCCATTGCCGCATACTTGGGATTGGCCTCATAAGCAGCGTACAACTTATCTGTAAAATCTTGTTTTAATGAATTCATAGAATCCTCCTTGTCATTATACATCTATTATAGAACTTTAAAAAAAGAGCGCAAGTAAAAAAGTTAGGCAAGCCTAACTTTTTCTTTTTAAATCTGATTTTAGGATCCCATAGACGGAAAAATCTTTGACTTGTCCTTTATGAAATATAGCCTGACGGAAAGTACCTTCGTAGCTCATGCCAGCTTTAGTCATAACACGCCCCGAAGCTGGATTGGCTGTTACAAATCTTGCTGTGACACGATTGAATCCTGCATCTTGCAAGAGATAGTTTAGAACAGCTTTCAAAGCTTCTGTCATCAGCCCTTGCCCCCAATAGTCTTTACTTAAAATATAACCGACCTCGCAAGCATTGACTGCTTCATCTCTATCTACCACACTAATATCACCAATCACTTGTTCAGGTTTTTCCTTCAGGCAGATGGCCCACTTGTAAAAATCCATGTTTTGATAATTCTCAACCCAGCGAGCAATAGACTGTTGGGTAACATCAGGACTCTCATGAGCATCCCAAGTCACATGCAGCAAATTATCCGGACGAGAAGCCCAATTGTCATACATAGCTTGAGCATCCGATTCCAGAAAAGGTCTTAGCAAAAGGCGTTTGGTTTCAATAGACTGTGTACCTGTCTTTTCCATAACTTCCTCATTTCTTGGCTCAGACTAAAAAGTTTCGATCGAGATTTTCACTTCCAAAATTCATCAAAAATTGTAATTGGCAAATGGCGTTTGTGCTGGCCTTTATGCCACCAAGACTCGATAGTTTCCTGGGCTTTGGCTGAAACGGACTTGCCTTCAAGATAATCGTCAATTTCATTGTAAGTCACGCCCAGAGCAACTTCATCCGCAATCCCAGGTTTTTCTTCTTCCAAATCAGCCGTCGGAACCTTCTCATAAAGAGCTGGATCGGCACCCAAAGCAATCAAAAGCTGTTTACCTTGGCGTTTATTGAGACGATAAAGGGGCACAATATCTGCTCCGCCATCTCCGAACTTGGTGAAAAAGGCTGTAACATTTTCTGCTGCATGGTCGGTCCCAATGACAGCTCCGCTATATGAACCAGCCAAAGCATACTGGGCAATCATGCGGCTGCGGGCCTTAATATTGCCCTTGTTAAAGTCAGAGACTTTGGCACCTGTTGCCTCCACAGCAGCTGTCATGGCATCAGCGGATTCCTTAATATTGACTGTCAGACTGAGATCAGGCTGGATGAAAGCCAGAGCCTTTTGGGCATCATCTTCATCTGCTTGAACGCCGTAAGGCAGGCGGACAGCGATAAAACGATAGCTCTCATCTCCTGTCTCTGCCCGCATTTCTTCTACGGCTAGCTGGGCTAAACGACCAGCCAAGGTTGAGTCTTGACCACCAGAAATGCCCAGAACATAGCTTTTCAAAAAAGGATGTTTTCTCAGATAGGCCTTGAGAAAGTCCACTGTCTTACGGATTTCTTCCTCTGGGTCAATGACGGGCTTGACGCCCAGTTGACGGATGATTTCTTCTTGTAGGCTCATTTTTCTGCTCCTGTCTGGTAAGCTTTCTTGCGCATCTGGTCAATCAAGTCCATCTTGTCCTGCCAAATATCACGCGCCAAGTCGACCGGATAATCTTGTGGATTGAGGACCCGCTTGTACTCGTCCCAGAGTTTGTCAAATTCTCGGCGGGCATAGTCCTGAATCTCAGACAGACTCGGCAAATCGTAAACGAGCTGACCTACTTTATAAATATCTACTAAGAGCGGCACTGCATCAAAATTCTTGACTGTTTTATTGATATAAGTATAAGTCGGATGGAACATTTCGAGCTCTTCCTGATGATTGACATCCACGCCATCATAAGTGATGTAGTCGCCCTCAGACTTGCCTTTTTCACGGCTGGTAATCCGCCAAACCTGCTTCTTGCCCGGAGTCGAAACTTTTTCAGCATTGTTAGAGAGCTTGATGGTGTTGCGCAAGTGCCCATTCTCATCTTCAATCGCTACAATTTTGTAAACGGCACCCAGAGCTGGCTGATCGTAAGCGGTAATCAGCTTGGTTCCCACGCCCCAGACATCAATCTTGGCCTTTTGCATTTTTAAGTTGAGGATGGTATTCTCATCCAAATCATTGGAAGCGTAGATTTTAGCATTTGGGAAGCCCGCTTCATCTAACTGCTGGCGAACTTTTTTGGAAATATAGGCTAGGTCTCCAGAATCGATCCGCACGCCCAAAAAATTGATTTTATCCCCAAATTCACGCGCTACACGGATGGCCGTAGGAACCCCGATCCGAAGCGTATCGTAGGTGTCTACCAAGAACACACAGTCCCGATGAGTGCTTCCATAAGCCTTGAAAGCCTCGTAATCATTACCATAAACCTGCACAAGTGCATGGGCATGCGTCCCCAGAACAGGAATATCAAAGAGCTTGCCTGCCCGAACATTGCTGGTCCCATTGGCTCCGCCGATAACGGCTGCCCGTGTTCCCCAAATCGCCGCATCCATTTCCTGAGCACGACGGGTACCAAACTCCATCAACGGCTCATCTTCGATCACAGAGCGGATGCGAGCTGCCTTGGTCGCAATCAAGGTTTGGAAATTCACAATATTTAAAATCGCCGTTTCTACCAACTGACATTGAGCCAGCGGCCCTTCGACCTGAACAATCGGTTCATTGGCAAAAACCAAATCTCCTTCTTTAGCAGAACGCACGGTCAGCTGCATCTTGAAATCACGTAAATACTCTAAGAAAGCTCCGTTATAGCCCAAGGACGCTAAATAGTTCAAATCTGTCTGACTGAATGTCAAATCATTCAGATAAGCCACAATCCTCTCTAAGCCCGCAAAAACAGCATAGCCATTATTAAAAGGATTCTTGCGAAAATAGACTTCAAAAACAGCACGCTTATTATGGATACCCTCGTTGAAATAAACCTGCATCATATTGATTTGATATAAGTCTGTATGTAAAGTCAAACTGTCATCTGGAAACATAATTGAGCTCCTTTTATCATAGTTATTCTATATTATAACATAAATTGTAAAAAAGCCTTGATCCAATAGCAAAATACCTCCAGAATTTCTTCCAGAGGTATCTTCTTTTATCTTTCACTTGGAAATATTAAATTCCATAAGTCTTGTTCACGCGGCGCATCTGTTTGAATTCTTTTTTATAGGTTACTTTAACTGCTACTTTCATTTTTGCCACCTCGTTTCTTTTGATGCTTTTATTATAGGCCTCAAAGCTTAAGGAAGGCTTAGAATTTTCTTGCAGAAAGCTTAAACGAAATCCAAACTTTATCTCGCTAATCCAGATAATCGCGTTTTTCGAGATGCAGGGATACCAAGTGCCAATTGGCATCCTGCCGCCAGCTAGGATTAGCGACGATTTGGCTGGCTACCTTGCGCGCTTCTTCTAAAATGGGATAGTCCTCCACGATGTCCGCTACCTGAAACTCTGGAATACCAGACTGACGGGTACCGAAAATTTCACCTGAACCACGCATCTTGAGGTCTTCCTCAGCCAGAACAAAGCCATCTGTTGTCTCGGTCATAATTTTCATGCGTTTCTTCCCAGACTCCGTCTTGGGATTGGCAACCAGAACGGCATAAGACTGCTTATTTCCCCGACCAACTCGGCCCCGCAGCTGATGAAGCTGGCTGAGCCCGAAGCGGTCAGCATCCATGATAACCATGATGGTCGCATTCGGAACATTGACGCCGACTTCAATGACTGTAGTCGACACTAGAATATCCGTTTTCCCATCCTTGAAGTCCTGCATAATGGCTTCTTTTTCGTCATTTTTCATGCGGCCGTGAAGGAGAGCCACCTGAGCCTGATTGGCAAAGTAGGCCTTGAGTTCTTCCTCTAGAGCAATCGCGTTTTTCAAGTCCAAGGCCTCTGATTCCTCAATCAAGGGAGAAATAAAGTAGACTTGGGCACCCTTGGCCAGCTCTTTTTTCATCCAGTCCAAGACCACTTCCAACTGCTCGTGCTTGACCCAGCGAGTAATAATAGGCTTGCGGCCAGCCGGCATCTGGTCGATAATAGAGACATCCATATCACCAAAAGCGGTAATGGCCAAAGTCCGAGGAATAGGCGTGGCTGTCATCATGAGAACGTCTGGATTATTCCCCTTTTCCCGCAAAATCCGACGCTGGTCCACCCCAAAACGATGCTGCTCATCAATAATGACCAAGCCCAGTTGATGATAGACCACCCCTTCCTGAATCAAGGCATGGGTGCCGACCACCATATCTACTTGCCCCGACTCTATGGCAGCTAAAGTCTCTCTGCGTTCAGCGGCTTTCATACCGCCAGTTAGGAGAGCCAAATTCAGTTCAGGAAAGAGCTGAGTCAGGCTGTCCAGATGCTGCTCAGCCAAGATTTCTGTCGGCACCATCAAAGCCGACTGATAGCCTGCCGTATAAGCAGCATACATGGCCAAGCCAGCCACAACAGTCTTACCACTACCAACATCTCCCTGCAGGAGGCGGTTCATGTGGCCAGGCAACTGCAAATCACTGAGAATTTCTTCCAGACTCCGCTCCTGAGCTTCCGTCAGAGAAAATGGCAAGGCAGCCTTCTTTTGAGCCAGCATTTTTTCCTGCCAAGGGATAGCCAGTCCCTGGCTGACATCCTTGGTCTCATGCTTCAGAACCTGCAGCTGCATCTGAAAATAAAAAAGTTCTTCAAACTTGACTCGACGCAAGGCCTGCTTATATTCCGCCAAATCCTTGGGAAAGTGCATGGCACGCACGGCTTGAATCCGCCCCAAAAGCTGGTAGCGCTCCAGAAGGATCGGGGGAAGATTTTCCTCCAATAACTGATCTAGACCTTGGTCAAAGGCCGCCTTAATCAGTTTAACTAGACTGACCTGACTAATCCCTTGGGCAACTCGATAAACTGGCTGCAAGTCGTCTTCAACCTGAGCTAACACCTTCATCCCCGTTAGACTAGCCTTGGCCTTATCCCATTTACCAAAAATAGCCACCGTTGCTCCCAGCTCAATCTTATCTGCCAGATAAGGCTGGTTGAAAAAATTGACTGCAATCGCGACTTCTCCCTGCTTGATCGTAAAACGCATGCGATTGCGCTTGTAGCCATAATACTGAACATTAGCTGGAGTCGCGACGATCCCAGAAATGACCGCCTTTTCCCCATCCTCTAAGTCGAGGAAATTCTTGCTCTTAAAGTCCTCATAGCGAAAAGGAAAATAGAGCAGGAGATCCTGTAGGCTCTCAAGGCCTAATTTTTTAAATTTTTCAGCCGATTTTGGCCCCACTCCTGGCAGGACTGTCAAAGCCTGATGCAGATTCATCCTGTCTCCTTTCCTCTTCTTGATTGTCTTTTACTTTTTATACTCTCTCGGTACCCTGTCGCTGATTAAGCAGACTACTTCATAATTGATCGTACCACGCTCTTCTGCCACATCCGTTGCTGTGATAAGCTCGGCGCCGCTCTGACCAATCAAGACTACCTGCGTTCCCAAAGGGTAGACTTGAGGTAGACGCACTGTGATCTGATCCATAGAAACCCGACCGACAATTGGACAGCGCTGACCATCGATCAAGACATCAAAGCCCTGCATGTCGCGGGTCCAGCCATCAGCATAACCCATAGGAATGGTTCCAATGATTTGCTGACTATCACTGGTATAGGTCGCCCCATAGCCGACATGGGCACCCGCTTGAATTTCTTTGACGTGAACCAAGGCAGATTCTAAACTCAGAGCTGGTTTGACCTCATAAGGCAAGTCCAGCACTCGTCCGCTAGGATTCAGCCCGTAAATAATATCTCCCAGCCGAACAGCATTCATAATCGTTTCACTATGCCAAAGAGTTGTGGCAGAGTTACTAGCATGCACAATCGGCGGCAAGAAAGCTAACTCACTCAAAATCTCTTTAAAGCGACTTAATTGAGCTACAAAATGACTCGCATCTCTTTCATCAGCAGTTGCAAAATGAGTGAAAATTCCTTCTACCACAGCTCCTGCTGCTTGCAAGCGGCTAATTGCTTGCTGGGCTTCTTGACTATCACGGAAGCCAATGCGTCCCATGCCTGAATCAATCTTGATATGAACAGTCAAGCCGGTCAGATTAGCTTGCTGGCTCAAGAGCTCCTCCAGCCAAGCTAGGCTGGCTACCGTCAAGGTAATCTGTTGCTGGATCGCTAAAGACACAGCCTCTAGTGAAGAAACACCCAAAATAAGAATGGATTTAGCAATGCCAGCTTCTCGTAGTTCTAGGGCTTCGTCAATATTAGACACACAAAAACCATCTACAAGCGGCTGAATATACTGAGAGACAGGAACCGCACCATGTCCATAAGCATTGGCCTTGACTACTGCCCACTTCTGGACCGACTGGGGAATATGAGCCGCAATTTGCTCAACATTAAATGCAATAGCAGACAGGTCTATGACTGCTTTAGTGGGTCTATGTAGACTAGCTTTCATTGTCTTCCTCCAAAATCACACTGGCGGTCACCAGATTTCCAGCATGACTGATTGATAGCCATACCGAACCAGCAAAGGGGGACTTGCTAAAATAAGGTGCCCCCTTATCATCATTTAAAATTTCCAAATCTTGAAAAGTCACAGGGCCAATACCGGTTCCCCAAGCCTTGGCAAAAGCTTCTTTAGCTGACCAGCGGCCTGCCAAATATTCCAGCTTTCGCTTGCCCTTTAAGGAACCAAACCGAGCCAACTCCTGAGCTGTCAAGATTTTCTCAGCAAAGCGCTCATTCTTCTCGTAGGCCCGAGCAATGCTGGAAATCTCTTCTATATCTATTCCATGTCCTCTTATCATACTTCTATTAAGAATACAAGACAAGGCTCTTCTCCCAAGGAGATTGAAAGAAAATCTAATTTCGACAAGGCAAACCGATGAGAATGACACTGAAATGCATCAAAGAGGTTTAACATCATCAAAATTAGATTTTCATAGAGTATGAGCTTGCCTATATTCGTTAGTAGACTCTTATCAAAAGCCTACTAATCCTTTCTTTTTAAGCTTCTTTTTCTAAGGTCTCATAGATTTCCTGAATGAGCTTCTCTGTCTTGTCCCAGCCCAAGCAAGGATCGGTAATGGACTTACCAAAGACTTCTGGCTCATTCTGGCGTCCATCCTCCAAATAGGATTCAATCATGAAACCACGCACCGCCTTCTTGATTTGCTCATTCCAAGCACAGTTGATCAGAGTCTGACGGATAATCCGGATCTGCTCCAAATACTGCTTTCCAGAATTGTCATGATTGGTATCAATCAGGATAAAAGGATTGGACAGTTTCATTTCTTCATAGCGTTTGATCACATCCAGAAGATTTTCGTAATAGAAGTTAGGCTTGTTCTTACCGTACTCATCTAAAGCACCTCGCAAAATCACATGCGCCAAAGGATTACCTAGAGTTTCCATTTCTTGACCATGATAAAGGAAGATTTGCTTATTTTGAGCAGCATAGACGGCATTAAACATGACTCCAAGATTGCCAGATGTTGGATTTTTCATACCAACCGGAGCGTCAATGCCAGACGCTACAAAGCGATGTTCTTGGTCCTCAACCGAACGAGCGCCTACGGCATGGTAACTGACCAAATCATCTACCAGCACTAGATTAGAAGGATAGAGCATTTCATCAGCAGTCGTCAAGCCTGTCTCAGTAATAACTCGGTAATGCAACTGGCGCACTGCCTTCAGTCCATTGATCAAGCTTGGACTTTTTGAAGCATCTGGCTGGTGAACGAGCCCTTTATAGCCGTCACCATTAGTCCGAGGCTTGGCAGTATAGACCCGCATGACGATAAAAATCTTATCCGCTACCTTCTGCTGCAGGTCAGCCAAGCGGCGAGCGTACTCCAGCACCGCCTCTTCATTGTCAGATGAGCAGGGGCCGATAACCAGGAGCAAGCGTTGATCTTCTCCCTTGATGATGGCAGCCAATTCCTGATCGCGCTGATTCTTCTTTTGTAGAGCTTGGTCTGACAAAATCGTTGCAGACTTGATCTGCTCGATGTCAATTTCCTGACCTTTTGCTATAAATGCCATATTATTTACCTAGTGTGTCGTATATCTCATGGACGAGTTCGACCGTCTTGTCCCAGCCTAGGCATGGATCTGTAATAGACTTGCCAAAGACTTCTGGTTCATTTTGTCGACCATCTTCCAAGTAAGATTCTATCATAAAGCCACGAACAACCTTCTTGATTTTATCATTCCAGTCGCGGTTGATCAAAGTCTGACGGACAATACGGACTTGCTCCAAATACTGCTTGCCAGAGTTATCATGATTAGTATCAATAATGATAAATGGATTTTCTAAGCCCATTTTTTCATACTGGGCGATTGTATCCAGCAGATTATCATAATAGTAGTTTGGAATGTTCTTCCCATATTCATTGATGGCACCACGCAGAATCGCATGAGCCAAAGGATTTCCACTCGTTTCTACTTCCCGATTTGCAAAGAGGAAGCTCTGCTTGTTCTGAGCCGCATAAATGCCATTAAACATAACATTTAGATTTCCAGATATTGGATTTTTCAAACCAGTCGGGAAATCCGCTCCACTGGCTACAAACCGGTGCTGCTGATCTTCAACAGAACGAGCACCGATCGCCATATAGGAAATCAAATCATCTACTAGGGGAAGATTTTCTGGATAAAGCATCTCGTCAGCCGTCGTCATTCCAGTTTCTGAAATCACACGGTAATGCAGATTGCGTACCGCCTTAATCCCGTTGATTAGGCTAGGTGCCGCTGTCGCATTAGGCTGGTGAATCAAGCCCTTGTAGCCATCACCATTGGTTCGTGGCTTGGCTGTATAAACCCGCATCACCATAAAGATCCGATCTTTGACTTCTTCCTGAAGAGCTGCCAAACGCTTAGCGTATTCCAAGACAGCTTCTTCATTGTCTGAGGAGCAAGGACCGATAACCAAAAGGATGCGATCATCCTTACCGCGGATAATGGCCTCTAGTTGGCGATCCCGCTCTTGCTTACGAGCTAGAATAGAACCTTCTAACTTAGCAAGCTGACGCACTTCTGCTACATTGATTGGTTGACTAGTTGCTTTAAAGGCCATCTTCTCTCCTTATAAACTACTTCTTGCGGCCATGACAGTTTTTAAATTTCTTACCTGAACCACATGGACATAAATCATTTCTTTTTACAGAGGATAAATCAACATTTTTTGGAAGATTTGGGTTTTGGGCAGCAATATTGCGAGTAGCTGTCGTGCTGATACTGTGCTCTGTACGTGGACGTTCTTGCTCATGAATTTGTGCTTTCATCATGAGACGAGTCACATCAAACTCGATAGAGCCAATCATGTCATTAAACATCCGGAAACCTTCTGCCTGATACTCAACAACTGGGTTGTTCTGAGCATATCCGCGAAGTCCCACAGCCTGACGCAATTGATCCAAGGCGTCGATATGATCTGTCCATTTATTATCTACAACTCGTAGAATCAGCACTTTTTGGAACTCTTGGACTGCTTCTTCATCCCGAAGCTTAGAAATCTGATTGTCATAAACTTCAGAAGCACGCTCCATCAAGTAATCTTTGATTTCTTGCTTGGATTTACCTTCTAAATCATCAGCTGAGATAGAATCCTCTGCTACAAGATTATATTTAGCAAAATTCAGAATCGCTTCAATTCTTTCATCATGGTCTGAATGGCTGCTGCCATCTACAATCCGATTAATCGTCCGACGGATCATGGCATGAATTTCTGGAGCCAAATCACGGTCTGCTGTGATGACGTCATAGCGTTGAGAATAGATAATTTCACGTTGTTCACGCATGACATCGTCATATTGAAGGACTTGCTTCCGAGTATCGTAGTTATTGCCTTCAACCCGTTTTTGGGCTGCTTCCACCTGACGCGTCAGCATCCGAGACTTGATGACGGACTCTTCTTCGCTCAAATTCATCCGGTCAAGCAAGGCCTTAATACGCTCTGAACCGAAACGTTTCATCAAATCGTCTTCGAGAGATAGGTAGAATTGTGATTCGCCTGGATCACCTTGACGACCTGAACGTCCACGAAGCTGGTTATCAATCCGGCGGCTTTCATGGCGCTCTGTACCAATGACACAAAGTCCACCCAATTCACGGACACCTTCACCTAGCTTGATATCGGTACCACGTCCAGCCATATTGGTCGCGATGGTAATAGCTCCACGCTGACCAGCATTCATGATAATCTGTGCTTCTTTATAGTGGTTTTTAGCATTCAGAACTTCATGAGGAATTCCTGCAGCCACCAATTTTTGAGAAAGATAGTCACTCGTGTCAACCGATACTGTACCGACCAAGACAGGTTGACCTGTTTTGTAACGTTCCTTGACGTCTTCCACGACTGCTTTAAACTTCGCTTCCAAGCTAGGATACAGCAAATCTGGATGGTCAATACGTTGGACCGGACGGTTAGTTGGAATTGGAATTACGCGAATATTATAAATTTCACGGAATTCTTCTTCTTCTGTTTTACCAGTCCCTGTCATCCCTGACAGCTTTTTATACATACGGAAAAGGTTCTGGTAGGTAATCGAAGCAGATGTCTTTGATTCTTCTTGGATAGGCACAGCTTCTTTTGCTTCAATCGCTTGGTGGAGTCCATCAGAGAAACGACGACCTTCCATTGTACGTCCAGTAAATTGGTCAACGATGAGGATTTCCTGCTTTTCGCTCACAACATAATCCACATCTAAGGTCATAATATAGTTAGCACGTAAGGCATTGTCGATAAAGTGCGTTAAAGCAACATTCTCAAGGTCGTATAGATTTTCTAAGTTAAAGTAACTTTCAGCCTTATCAATACCAGAATCTGACAAACCAATCGTCTTAGATGGGATATCAATGATATAATCATCTTTTTGAAGTGTTTTCACAAAGCTATCTGCTCTGTAATAAAGCTGATTCGTATCAGAAGCTGTCGGTCCTGACACGATCAATGGCGTACGCGCTTCGTCAATCAAGATAGAATCCACCTCGTCAACCAAGGCATAGTTCAGCGGACGCTGTACCATATTTTCAGCCCGAACCACCATGTTATCGCGCAGGTAGTCAAAACCAATTTCAGAGTTGGTTGAGTAGGTGATATCACAAGCATAAGCTTCTCTTTTTTCCATTGGTGACTTAGATGCTAGATTGATACCAACAGAAAGTCCCAACCAAGAATAAAGTTCACCCATCTCAGTCGCATCACGTTCTGACAAGTATTCATTGACTGTAACAACGTGAACTCCTTGACCAGATAAGGCATTCAGGTAAACAGGCATAGTTGCTGTCAGGGTTTTTCCTTCCCCCGTACGCATTTCTGGCACATCACCATGGTGAAGGACAATCCCCCCCATAATCTGAACCTTATATGGGAAAAGACCTAAGACACGCTTAGCTCCTTCGCGGACAACTGCAAATGCTTCAAACAAAAGTTGATCTAGCGTTTCACCATTTGCATAGCGTTCCTTAAATTCAACCGTTTTTGCTTGCAATTCTTCATCGGTCAAGGCTGCCATTT
>NZ_CAURYF010000033.1:0-21316 GCF_963529205.1 Streptococcus cristatus
AGTATTTTTCAGTTGTAAATTTTAATTCGCGGAATTCACCCAAACGAGGGAAACCAATGATAGTCGTTGACATAAACGTCCTCCAAAAATTGTTGTTGAGACTATCTTAACAGAAAAGAACCCGTCTGTATAATTGGAATTTCCCAGAGTTTGATATAGTTTAAAACTATATCACTATTATATACAAAAGAAAAAGATTTAAGACAAGTGTCCCAAATCCCTTTTTTTGCTTGTTTTTAAGTTACATACTAGTTTATAGATTAAAACAGGCTATCGCTAATTCTTGTAAACAACTATGGCTTGTTATTAGAAAAGACTATAGGTTATCTAAATTTTGATATTTTTGATTTTTCTTATCGCTTTTTAATAAAATGAGCGAATCAATTGGAGTCCACTGTTAACCATACTAAACTTTAAGCATCTTTTCATCTTCTAAAAATTTCCTGACACTTAGGATACAAAGTAATAATTTTCTTTTAGTTCTCGGAAACGATCGAAACTGAGAATGCCCTCATTTTGTAATCTTCCTAGAACAATACTCGGGTGAGTATCTATTTCCTCAGCAAATTGAAGGATGTCTGACTTATCAAAGTTTCCTTTTTCTACAAAAGTTTGATAGTCTTCAGGTCTAATCAAGAAATCTTTTGCAAACTGGTCTGCCTGTTCCTCAGAACGTCGGTATGAGTCACTGTTTCCGTCTTCAGATGAAAAATCGTTCTGTAAAATGTGTCCAATCTCATGGAAAAGTGAGAACCAGAAAATATCGGATGCCTTGTTTCGGTCTGTCAATAATAGCAAGGCACTACCATTGCTAAATTTTTTTGTAGCGCCATTCAGATTAGCATTTGCCAAAGCAGGTAGACCGACTAGAACAACACCACAGTCTAGCAAGATGTCAGACAAGCGTTGAGGAAAGACCTCTGGATCTTGTCTGGTCAACTTTCTCAAAGCAGGTAGGCTTCTCTCTAACTTTCTACGATTGAGCTTGGTAGTCGTTTTATCACGCGCTTTTTTAGATGCCAACTCCAGCATGATATTGGAGTTTACTATACTTTTAGGCGTAAACTCACGTGTATTACGGTAGCTAACTAGATGGTTGAAAGTCGTGAGGTTTTTTAAATTCGCCACACCTAGTAGCTTTCGAAGCTCGACAATCTTTTCTTTCAAGGTATAGCGTTTGTCTGGAACGTAGCCTTCTTCCTTAAAATACTTGAAGTCAATCATCTCACAGATTTCTTTCTCGCTACCTTCTTCTAGCTCTCTTTGTTCTGCAATCTCTGCAACCTTTACATCGTAAGTATTCTGAAGATTGAGCCAGGTTTGCATGGAAACTCCGCTTAGCTTAGCTAACTTATGAGCAGTTTCCTTACTAATGGATTCCTCAGCATTGACGAGTTTGCTGACAGTCTTTGCAGAAACTCCCAAACGCTCCGCAAATTCTTTTTGCGTTACATTATAATCTTCAATCAACTCCTCAACATACTGACCTGGATGAAAAGCAATCAGGTCTTTGTATTCAACAATTTTATTACTCATAGTGATTGCTGACCTCCTCTATTTTTAGGATTTCGATTTCAATGGGACTAGGAAAAACCTTCTCTAGATCCTCGTCACGAAATTCTACAATCAAACGATAGGAACTCTTTCGACCGTCTATATCCAAAGCAAACTGTCCCTGTCTCTTTCCCTTGAGTTGGTGAAAGTGATATTTAGGAAAAGCGATCACACTAGCTAAAGAATCCGCCGCTTCCAAAAAGTTGATCAACTGATGCAACTTTACAGCAACCTTATCCGAAAAATATTTTTTCGCTCGCCTCAGCTCTGTGCACTGCTTTTTAACAGTTTTGTTTGTATAGATAAGCTTCATAAGTCCCTTTCTGTTAAATTAAATTACCTTTTAGGTAATTTAATTATAGCATCTTTAGACAATAAAAACCAGCCAAAAGTTAATTTGGCTGGGATGATGAATACAAAAATACGACATTAAATTTTGTAATATGATAAAAATTAAATTCAAAAAATTTAATCATTTATCTCAACTAAAAGCAATTTAAACAATCCTTGAGTAACTATAATTATTATAATTACAATACTTAGTAAAAAACCTACATTTATAAAATTTGGAATACAATTAATATTTAAAGATAACTCCATCATATAAAGTAAACTAACTACAAACGTATAGAAATATCTAACAATTATTTCTTCCCATTTTGATGAATAAACGTCTGATTTCTTATCATATAAAACAGATCGCATAGGAGAAGAATACAGTATAGCAATAGCAGAAAGTAAGAACCCCGTGATTACAGAAATAAAAGATACCGTATCACTATGATTTAGTAGCACATAGTCCCTTAATAAATATGATACAAACAGACTTACTACTAAAATACCACCAGAAACAATTCTATCTTTTCTTCGTAACTTTCTCATTTGCCAAACTCTCTATTTCTTTAAGCAAAATATCTTTTACCTCTGAACCTAAAAATTTCCCAGTTGCCTGTTGTTTCTCGACATTAATTGAAATCTTTTTGATAAAAGTACCACGGTTAAACACATGTTCAAATCCAGCATCATCGTTTCCTCTAATTAAAATACCAGAAAGTTGATGATTCTCAGACTCTTTTACAATTTTTCTGAGAAATGCTTTGATGTTATTTATTTTCATACTAGAGAGTTTTACGTTCAGAGTTATATCTTTTAAACCATCAGTTTCGAATAAATCATATAAAGCTTCGCGTTTTTGTGATAAAGTTGAAAAAATATCATCTTTTGAAGTAAATTGAATTTCATCAACACTAGATAATATTTTTAAAAATTCCTCTTTATCTTCGTAAAAACCTTTTATACTAAACTCAACCCCTGTCGTATCTTTAAGAATTTTTTCTAGCAAATTACGGTGTCTCACATCCGAAAAGTACAATAAATTATTATCTAAATCAAATAAGACAAAGAATTGCTTCAAAAACTCCAACTCCGTTTCTGATTTAGGATTTTCGCGTTTTTGATTTGTATAGTAGTCCGTTACAGTAGTATCTCTGGGCTCTAACTTTCCAGATTCTATAACTATAAAAACATAATGCTTATTTTTATCAACCTCTAGATGATATAACCCTTTTTCGTGTTTTAAATCACATGGGGTCAACTTATCAAAAGTCTTTAAAATAGGCTGTAACCACCGCTCCCCTCTTTTTTCACTTTTAATAAATGGTTTCCATATAGAAAAAGTAAGCTCTGACATTTATTTGCCCTCAAATTCTTTCGACTTTATAATTCTAACTGCTATTTCCTCTACTCCACCTTCACCTGTCCATTCATCAGCATTGGCAAGAGCCAATCGCGAAGTTGGGTGAGTTCTTGGATTTCAAAAATATTGTTCTTAATTTTTTCATAAATAACATTTGCCTGTGTTTCAAATTTTGACGATACTTCTTTATTAGGAACTATAACAATTTTCTCTTTTAGAAATTTGAAGTGTCTAGCATATCCATAATTTGATAAATCAAAATCTTCAATCATGTGATAAAGTAATACATTTGAAATATTCTCATTCTTTGAAATTAAGACTTGAGTGCCATCAGCTCCTCTGGCATAATCAAAATTTATATATTTTACTACCCTAGTGTGATCACCAAATATTACATGTCCATTTTGAGGTTGGATTAAGCCATTTTCATTATTCGTAAAACCTGCAATATATTTTTGACTCTGATCGATAACAGGTATTTCTCCTATAAATTCAATTGAATTATTTTCAATCTTTTCAGCTTTAGTAACTTTATCTAATAAGTTACCAACACTCTCCACTCCCCACCCTTCTGGGATTTCGCGTTTGAGTTCTGGGTGATAGACCATCTTTCCGCCTGATGATTTGTAGGGTTTGCCATTCTGGTCTGGGAAATCAAACTGCACAAACCAGTAGTCATAGAGGGTCTTAGCCATGGCTTCCAACTCTTGGTTGATTTGGTTATTTAAAAGAATCTTTTTATCAATTGAAGATAGTACTTCAACTATCTTATCCTGATAATCTTTTTCAGGAACTTTGATTCTCATTTTTGATAAATAGTCAATATTTATATTATCTTGGATACTTCCGCTAGCAGATTTTTGGATTTCTTTCTTAATAAATTCAAAGAAATAGTACACAAATAATTCACTACTTTTTTCAGGATTTGCATTAAATCCCACAATACTATCAGGAAAACACATTGGATAAGATAAAATTGCTGTTTCAGCAATATTGGCCGCTATAGTGATACAGAGTGTACCAGCCGGCCATAACTTACTTTGTTTTAGTCCAAAATCATTGTAATACGAATCATTCTTAGTTATATAGAGATTAGCAGCTTTAACATCGCCTGTTTGTACCAAGGGATATGTGCCACCTTCAAATAGTTTTATATCATTCCTAGGTCTATGTTTAGACTTACCTCTGCTAAATGTCCCTAGTTCAGATAAACTTGTTATTTCCCAAGTAACTTCACTCATACTTCAACCCCTTCATTTGCTCTTTAATCTCCTGCTCCAATTCATGCGATTGCTGAAAAAGATCTGAGAGCTTGTCTTGAAAGGCGGTCATCTTGGCTTCAAACTCTTCTGCTGTGATATCTACATAGTCGATCTTGATGTCAAAGTATTGGCCTGCGCTGAGAGAGTAGTTTTTCTCCTTGATGTCCTCATAAGAGATGGTGACAGAAAAGTCCTCAACGGCTTCTTTCTTGATAAAGGTCTCGACGATCTTCTGCTCTTCCTCAGGAGAAAGCACGGTCTTTTGGTTCTTGCCTTCCTTGACCTTGGTTCCGAGGTTTGAGGCATCGATGAGGACGACATCGCCCTTGTTTTTCTTATCGATAAAGAGGATGGAGACGTTGGTACCTGTCGTCGCAAAGATATTGGACGGCATGGAAACGACACCCGCCAGCATCTGATTGTCCACCAAGTGTTTACGGATAGCCTTATCAATCCCTGACTGGGCCGTGATAAATCCTGTCGGTAAGACAACAGCTGCTTGACCGTCTGGCTTCAGAGAGTAGATGATATGCTGAACAAAGAGCTCGTAAATCGCCATCTTATCCTTAGACTTAGCTGGAACCTTTGGCACTCCTGCAAAGAAACGCTCACTAGCTTCTGGCAAGGTCTCCACTCGGTCACGCCACTCTGAAAAGTCCAACCTGAAAGGCGGGTTAGACACGATATAGTCCATTTTTTCAGGGTGACGATTGGCGATGATGGTATTTCCCTGTACGATATTATGGATGGAGTGTTGCAGTCCATTCAAGATCAGATTGAGACGGAGGAGATTAGATGATTTTTGTGAGATATCCTGACTATAAACAGTGGTCTTATTCACACCGATACGACTAGCCAGGTTCATCAGCAAGGTTCCAGAACCAGCTGACGGGTCATAGATACGCACGTTTGATGGTTGCTCATTTCCCACAAGGATATCAGCGATAATCTTAGCCACAGAGTGAGGCGTGTAGTACTCGGCATACTTTCCTCCACCGTCTTTGTTATAGTCCTTAATCATGTACTCAAAGAGGGTAGAGAAAAAGTCGAAACCTTGTGAAAAAATGGTATCATCAAACTTCACTCGAGTAAGGTGATTGATGATGGCTTTTGCCACCTCGTTACGCTTACTACTATCTGAGATGGTATCAGTAATCAGGCGCTCATCAAAGAGACGAATTGCCGTATCTCCGTCCGTATGAACAGAGAAAATATCATTATTGTCAATGGCGATTTGGTTGAGAGTGTTCTCAAAAGTTTCGTAGAAAGTCGCCTCGTTTTGCTGACGGTGGAGACTTTCTATCAACTGGTCTGGCTTGAGCCAGGCCGCGCTGGTACCGATATCCTCCAAGAGCCAGTCGTAGTCTTCTTCACTCATGGCTAGCAAGTTTTCATAGGTGTTGGACTCATCTAGGACCTTGGCTTGATACAAAAATTTGTCGTTTAAAAATTTGTAGAGGAAGGACTGGGTGAGGAGTTTATACTCACCCGCTTCTCCTCCTAGTCCCGCATGGGTAAAGACGGCTTTCAAATCATCTACCAAGCCTTGGACTTGGACTTTGTACGTTTCATTCATTAGTGTTGGTATTCCTCTTCATATCCTTCAAATAGTGACTCAACGATATAGTTAAAATCCTCTCTTGTCAAACCACTTGCAGATTGGTGGGTTTTCATTTCAATCCGAGCTTCTTCTCGAATCATTTTCTTGAGGAAGTCCTCGTTATCGAGCACTCCTTGGTTTTGACCGATTTTACGGTCTAGTCTGACTTTAGAACCCTTGATGACATGGTAGATAGCAGGGAAGTCACTGACCATGGTCGAGTTGGTCACATGCTTGTAGGAACGCGCTGCCATCTCATCTCCGTTAAAGTTCATGGTTAAGCGTCTCATACGAGTACGATAGTCTTCCACGGACTTAAAGAGTTCTTCGTAGTCTTTTTGGGTTTCCTTGATATTTTCCATGGTGAAGCCTTCTTGCCCATGAATCAAGTGTTTTTTCATGATGCGCTGGAATTCTTCGTAGAGAGAGACCCACTCAGGATCTTTTTCATCACGTTGGCCTTGGATTCCTCCAGCGACTCGGCGTTTTAAGTCGTCCAAGTCATTGGCAGCAAGACGGAGCTCTTCCTCAGCAATCTTGATAAAGCTAAAACTAGTTTCAGACATGGCTAAGTTTAGAAGGGTACGGCTTGAAAACTCGTCTGGTTTATCCATCAAGGACAGGGTCAGCAAGCGTCTAGAGATGATATTGAGCAGGGTTGCAATCTGTGCGATATCGATCTGCTGGAGCAATTGATCATAGCCCAGTAAGCGTGCAACGTTATAGTACTGCTTGACCGATTCTAGGGCTTTCCGTAACTCATTTAACTGCTTTCTATCCTTGATATCATTGATAGCCTGTGAAAAGAACTCCAGATTTCCCGTCGGATAGTCCAGGAGGACATGCTTGGTCTTGCTCAACTCTTGCGCAATCTCATCTGCTGGCACAAAGAGAGAACCAAAGATATCCTCGCCATTTTCTCCTGTCAGAGTGATATCGTATTCTTGGTTAAGTTCTTCCAAATAAGCACGATTGGTCTTGTCAAACTCTTTTGAGATATCCGCAAAGTCGATGACATAGCCAAAGAGATAGTCCTTGTATGGGCGATTGACACGGGTTAGTGTTTGTAAAAGATTGTGAGCCTTGATCTTGCGCCCTAGGTAGAGGCGCTTGAGACGAGGTGCATCAAATCCTGTCAGAAGCATAGAGTAGACGATGATGAGGTCAATCTTACCTTCCTTATAGGCATCTACCTTGTTCTTCTTCTCTTCCTTGTCTCCCTCATCATGGAGGATGAGAGCGGAAGTCAACGTGGTTGAGCCAGCTTGACGTCGTTCTTCTAATTGCTTTTCAAGCTCACGCGCCTGCTTGGACGAGTCACAGACGATCATGCCACCGATGGTCTGGTCATCAAAGACCAAATCACGAGCACGATTGAAGTCCTCGATGATAAAGTCTAGCATAGGCTCCACATAGTGAGGATGGGCAAAGATATCTTCCTTGGACAGGTCACCTCGTTGGATTTCTTCGTTGATGGATCTGAGATTGTCCTTATAGGAGGTCTCGATATCTTCTCGCATCAGGCGTAGGGTAAAGCCGTCATCGATAGACTGGTTGTAGTAGTATTTATGAATATAGTCCCCAAAGATATCACGCGTGGTCGCATGACTTTCCTTGGTCTTCCCATCTTTCTTGTATGTGATCAAGGGGGTTCCAGTTAAGGCAATCTTAATGGCATTGGTATCTGCCTGATAGAGATTTGGCAGGTAGGAACCTCGTTCATTGTAAGAACGGTGGGCTTCATCGATAAAGTAGATATTTTGGCGATTGAGATCATAGCCAGAGCGATCTGTCAGATCTGAATCATCCTTAAACTTCTGGATATTGACCACAGCGACATCATAGCCATCTTGTTTCTGATTTAGTTCTTGTGGGTTATTAATGCGCTTGACCTTGAGTCCTCGTTTGGTGAATTCCTTAAAGGCTTGGTCTGCCAAGTCCAAACGATCAACGACAAAGTAAAACTGAGGAACGATTCCCTCTTTTGAGAAATAGTTGGTTAGATAGCGAATATTGAAGAAAGTCAAGGCAGTCTTACCTGAACCTTGGGTATGCCAGATAACCCCTTTCTTGACACCTTTTGCGATCGTTTCTTCGATAGCACGTGTTGCAAAATACTGGGGATAGCGCATGACGTGCTTCTGCAGTTGCATCTGACCGTCCTTACTCTCTTCTTCTACATAGACAAGACCAAAGCGAAGCAGAAAGAGCAAACGTTCTTTCTGATACAAAGAAGTTAGAAAGGCATTACAAGGTGTGTCAGGGTTCAGGTTTGTTGTGAATTCTGGCTGGGACTTGAGGGCAAAGCGCTTCATATCTTCAAGGACGAAGTCAATTTGTTCGTCTGTTAAAGGTCCAATTGAATGCAGAAAATCTACTTCTCTTTCTTCCTTGAAAGCATTAAATTTTGTTTTTGAATAGGCGTTTGAACCGTAATAGGAACCCTGTTTTTGCTGCCCCTGTCCATTGATATAAGGCAAATTATCAGAGAGCGCAATCAATTGAGTAATGTTATTGAAGCGACGGAACTTGCGATTCTCAAAACGATATCGGGTTCTATCCTGCTCTGACTGAATCCCCGTCTTGCCATCTCGGATAGCATTTGGCTGTTTGACTTCGATATAAGAAAGGGGGAGTCCGTTGATAAACACAACTACATCTGGACGGAACTCATCCTGACCATTGTGACAGGTCACTTCCAGTGCCAGATGGAAGGTGTTAGCTTCTGGATTTTCCCAGTCAATATATACGGTATTTCCCTGACCTTGCAATCGTTTAAAGAAAGAACGCCCTAAATCATTTTGATCTAGTTCCAACTTAATATTACTCAGTTCTCGGTCAACATCTTCATCAGTTGCATAATTGTTGAATTTTAAAAATTGCTCTCTAAAAATAGATACCAGAATATTTGTTTCAGGATCTCTTTCATTTAAAATCTTACCATTGTGAGGCAGGTAAGTATAACCCAGTCGCATCAAGTGCAGTGCTGCTGGGATTTGTACTCTCGTTAATTCAGAAAAATCTTTTCGTTTTGCCATTAAAAACCTTCTTATACTTTAATTAAAATATTCATATTATGATATTTCCAAATTCTATACTAATCTCATTGTAACACATTTAAAGTTAGAATCCCATCATCTACTTCCCCTTCTGTAGCAAGTCAAATCTTTCGTCTATTATTTATTTCTTCAATTCAGAAGAATAGTGAGAATTTCCCCATTCTTAGCATTTTCTATTTCGTGACGTTTCATAAATCGGATTAAGTATCTAAGAGCTGATTCCTTGTTTTCGTAGACTATAGGTCTGACCTTTGTCCTTATAAGATAAGTAAATGTCATAATAAAACACCCCAAAAAGTTAGATTTTTGTATCTAACTTTTTGGGGGGCATTTATAAACTTTTTAAATATACCTAAATAGAAGTCTCTAGATAAAGAAAAGCAATCTGCAGAAACATTATCAAAGAGAACTTCTATCCACTCCCATTATTTAATAATTGATAGCCTTTGGTACCAGATGTTTCTATGACACTTCCTTTTAGAGGATCTTTTGGCAGAATCAGGAGCAAAAACAGGCATCAAAATAAAGCCACTAAACTTCATTTTTTCACCTACTTGTGTCCCCTTCAGCCTCCTCCTTCTCCACAACAAACTCTCTGACCAAACGGTAGATAACTGCAAAGATAGGCGTGAAGAAAATCATGCCGACCAAACCAAAGAGGTTACCCCCAATCAGGGCTGCAGCAAGGGTGAAGAGAGTTGGGAGACCGACGGACTGGCCGACCACGCGCGGATAGATGATGTTCCCCTCAATCAGCTGCACAAGCTGAAAGACTGCGATAGAAAGAAGGGCTTTCCAAGGGCTGTCGGTGAAGATAAAGATAGCACCCAGAGCACAAGCAGAGAAAGGCCCTATGTAGGGAATGAAAGAGAGTACTCCAGCCAAAACCCCTGTCAGGGCCGCATAAGGCAGACCTGTCAGAGAATAGGCGATAAAGACCAAGACACCGACAATGACGGCCTCAATCATCTGCCCCATCAGGAACTTATCATAGGTCTCAACAATGACAGAACCGACATAGGATAGGCGTTTCACAGCCTTCTCAGGAAGCAGAACCTGCAAAAGACGGATCGTGATCGTCTGCAAATGCTCCTTGCTGCTCAAGAAGGCAAACATAAGAAAGATGGACATAATGACAGAGAAGAAATTACCAAAAATAGCAGAAATATTGCCTGTCAGACTGCCCAGAAGAGAGATGGCTCTGTTGACAATGCCGCTGTTTTGCAGTTGCTTGGTCAAATCTTGCAGTTGGCTAGAGGAAAGCAAGCCAGACTGCTGCAACCACTTGGCTAGCTGAGGCGCTACCTTTCCGATGGTCGCGCTCAGCTGATTGACCGCTGTGGTCAGAGTCGGCACGACAATAGAAACAATCCCTGTCATAATGAGAGCTAAAATCAGCACCTCTAAAACCAGGGCCAAACCGCGCTGCAATTTCTGAGGGACTCGGCATTTGTCCAAGAGGTCTTCCAGCTTCTTCATGGGCACATTAAAGATAAAGGCTAGAACTCCACCCAGTATAATGGGTGAAAATACCGAAGTCAGACTCTGCAGGCCAGACCAGATATTTCCAATGTAGAGAACCAGAGCCAGAGCAAGCGCCGCAAAGACGATTAGTTTATAAGATTCATTTATTTTTTTCATAAAGCCTCCTTTACAGTTTTGTCATTTCCTTATTTTATCATAATTTTCAAGGTCTTTCGAGCAGGAGGAAACATGGGTCAGTCAACTTTGCCATCACTCTTAAATTTTTAAAAATCTTGAAGATAGAGAACCCCAGCTCCTATTGATAGAAGGCCTGCAAATATAGCTAGAAAAGGAATAAAGCCCATGATAGAGGCGCAGAATAGAAGCTCATGACTCGTCTTATTGACTCTTGGGTCGTTGCTATAGTGATACATTCCGACTATAGAAAGTCCCAAAAGCAGCCAGCTGGTCAATACAACCATATCACCCCAGCCAGGGTTTTCAACCAGTGTGGGAACCGAATAAATAATTTCCCAGTGCCATCTATTTAAAGAAGCGTAAATGATCTGAAGGCCTCCTAAAATGCCAACAATTCCATTTATCCACAGCAATTTGTTTGATTTCATAAGCATCTCACTCTTTCTTTTTTAAAATAGTATACCGAGCCACTTTCTAATTTGTCAACTATTACAAAAGAATGAGTGTCTCATCCGATAAATCCGTTTTCATTCAAATTATCTTATGATACAATAAACTCATGCACAAGAAAACAGTTATTGATTTTAAAGAACTGGGTCGGCGCTTGATTTTCAGCCAGCCCATCAAAGAGCTCAAAACACGCGAGTTGGCTGAAGTCAGAGCGATTCTGCAAGAAGTAGAGGACTGGCAGAAAAAGGGATTTTATGCAGTCGGCTATGTCAGCTACGAAGCGGCTCCTGCTTTTGAGGAAAAACTCCAGGTCCACAAAAGCCCTCTGCTGGGCGAGTACCTGATTTACTTTACCATTCATGACAGAGCTGATGAAGCCCCATTCCCTTTGGCTTACGACGAGGTAGATATGCCAGCGCAATGGCAGAGCCTAACGACTGAGCAAGAGTATGAAAAGGCCATCGGAACCATTCACCACCATATCCGTCAGGGCGATACCTATCAGGTCAACTACACGGTGCAGCTAGGCGCAGAGCTCAATCCGCAGGACAGCTGGGCTATCTACAACCGTCTGGTCGTCGAGCAAAACGCCGCCTATAATGCCTATGTAGAGCACGATCATCAGGCAGTCTTATCCATCAGTCCTGAGCTCTTTTTCGAGGAGCACCGAGGCGAGCTGACAACACGGCCAATGAAAGGGACTACCAATCGCGGTCTGACAGTCGCTGCAGACTTGGAGCAAGCGGACTGGCTACGTCAGGATCCTAAAAACCGAGCGGAAAATATGATGATCGTTGACTTGCTGCGCAACGACATGAACCGCATTTCAGAGATTGGGAGCGAGCGAGTCGAGCAGCTGTGTCAGGTCGAGCAGTATTCCACTGTCTGGCAAATGACCTCCACCATCAAAAGCCAGCTGCGACCTGAGATTGGCCTAGGAGACATTTTTAATGCCCTCTTTCCGTGCGGCTCTATCACTGGTGCTCCAAAGATTTCGACCATGGCTATCATCAAGGCGACCGAAAAAGCCGCCCGCGGTGTCTACTGCGGTACAGTTGGTATCTGCCTACCAGACCAAAGACGGATTTTCAATGTGGCCATCCGCACCATTCAGCTTGAGGCTGGCAAAGCTATCTACGGTGTCGGGGGCGGCATCACTTGGGATAGCACATGGAAATCCGAGTATATCGAAACCCAGCAAAAATCAGCTGTTCTTTATCGGAAAAATCCCCAATTTGACCTAGTTACGACAGGAAAGATTGAGAAAGGCAGCCTGACCTTCCAAGACCAACATCTGAAGCGTCTACGAGAATCTGCCCGTTACTTTGCTTATCCATTTGATGAGGAAAAACTAAAGGCAAAATTGAACCAAAGTCTAGCAAAACTGGATCCAAGTACGGACTACCGCCTGCGGATTTCCATCGCCAAATCTGGAAAAGCGACCTGCCAGCTAGAAAAGCTGCAAGCACTCCCAGAAGCTTTCTGCAGGGCCATTCTCGTCCCACAAAATGCCAACTTGCAGCAGCCTTTCACCTACTTTAAAACCAGCTATCGGCCACACCTAAGCCTAGGCCAGCAGGAGCAGATTTACTACAATGCCCAAGGCCAGCTACTGGAAAGCTCCATCGGTAACCTAGTTCTCCAGCTGGATGGTCACCTCTACACGCCACCAGTCGAGCTAGGTCTCTTAAACGGTATCTACCGCCAGCATCTCTTGGCAACAGGTCAGGTCACAGAAAAAATTCTCAGCCTAGACGACTTAAAATCAGCAGAAAAAATCTACGCCTGCAACGCGCTACGAGGCCTTTATGAATTAGAAATAGATGATTGAGGCTGGGACAAAAGTCCTAGCCTCTCAATTGTCTTTGGATTGTCGAGCAAGACGCAGTGGTTGAGTGGGCTCTACTAGGCTGATTTCATCAGCTTTTACAGCCCTACTCAACTGTGCGGAGGTGGGACGACGAAATCAAATTCTAACCAATTACCGATTTCTGTCCCACTCTCTTTTCTATGGGTTCCAGTCTGCTGAGACAAGAAGTATGACTGCTATTTCAAGATTTTAGAAATATTTTAGAAATGCTTGATGAATACTTAATAAGTGTCCGATATACTAGGTAGTGAGGAAAGGATTTCCAAGAATAAATCAAAAAGGAGAAGTAAAACCATGGAAAATATTTTAGTTTTACAAGGGGTCAGCAAAAAGTTCGGCCAACAACAGGCTCTGAGCGATGTCAATCTGACCATCAAAAAAGGAGATATTTACGGTCTCATCGGTAAAAACGGAGCTGGTAAAACCACTCTGATCAAAATTATGACCCAGCTGATGCATGCCAACAACGGAACCGTGTCTCTCTTTGGTTCCAGCAACCAGGCCGAATGGACACAAGCCCTCAAGCGGGTCGGCTCGGTCATTGAAACGCCCGTTGCCCACAACCACTTGACCGCCTACGAAAATCTCAATTACTACTGCAAACT
Organism: Streptococcus cristatus; assembly: GCF_963529205.1. GTDB lineage: Bacteria > Bacillota > Bacilli > Lactobacillales > Streptococcaceae > Streptococcus > Streptococcus cristatus_O. The sequence goes on from NZ_CAURYF010000033.1 coordinate 13,759, forward strand.
GCGCCAGATACCTAATGCCGATAAGGCCATCCAAGAAACGCTCAACTATGTAGACCTGACGGACACTGGCAAAAAGAAATTTCGTGACTTCTCCCTCGGGATGAAGCAACGTTTGGGCATCGCTATCGCCCTACTATCCAAGCCAGATCTAATGATTTTAGATGAGCCTATCAACGGACTAGATCCCGTCGGCATCAAGGAATTCCGCCAACTTGTCCAAAAGCTCAATGAAGAGCTGGGCATGACCTTTGTTATTTCCAGTCATATCCTATCCGAGCTCTATCTAGTAGCTACGCGCTTTGGCGTCATCGACCACGGTCATATGATCAAGGAAATTTCCAAGGCTGAATTTGAAGAACAAAGCGAAGATTATATCGTCTTGAAAACGGACCATTTGGAGGAAGCCAGCCAGCTGCTCCAAGATCAATTAGGCTACCGCATCAAGGTGGTCAACGCTCTCAATGAGATCCATGTCTTTACTCACTCACATAACATCAACAATATAGTAAAAGAGTTGGTCACAGCTAACTTAGTCATTCAAGAAATCTACTATGCACGACAAAATCTCGAAAATTTCTTTACAGATTTAGTTGATCAAAACCAGGGAGGTCTATCATGATTCAAACAATTCGCGCTGACTTTTACCGTCTCTTCCACTCCAAGGGCTTTTGGATTACTGAGTTCGTTTTACTAGCCAATATCCTGATCGGCGTCCTCTATAAGGTTACCAGCAGATTTGGAACATCCATCTCAACGGATGGACAAAACATCACTCAGCAAGTACCAGTAAAAATGACAGGTATCAATGCTCTTGCCCATTTCTCTGGAAATTCTGACAGTATTATATTTTTCACTCTCATTGTCGTCTGCCTCTTATTAGGTGTGGACTTGTCCCGCAAGCTTTATAAAAACAGCCTCGCTCACGGTATTTCACGGACGGAGTTCTTCCTATCTAAAACTTTGGTCTCCTTTGTTGTCGCCATCTTCCAATTCATCGTCTTGCTAGGGCTATCCTTCATCATCGCTAGCTCTATCAATGGAATTGGGACAGCTCCGACAGGATTCTTTGGCCAATTTTTACTAACCATTCTCGTCCAACTCATTGTGACAATCGCTTGGATTGGTATCGTGTCCTTCGTACTCTATCTTAGTCATTTTATTGCTGCGGTCTTTATTACCTATTTTGTCGGAAGCGCCCTGCTCATCTTTCCAGTCTTACTCTATCCTCATATAGAATTGTTCCGCTATTTAACCTTACAATTTGGAATAGAGATGGCTGCAGATCCGGCTGTAGTTGTGAAAGCTAGTTTAGTAGCGATTGGCATAGCAGTCTTCTTCCTAGGCAGCAGCCTCCTCATTTTCAAGAAAAAAGATCTCTAAAACCAAAGAATCAGCTAATCTTCTGACTAGCTGATTCTTTTTTATAAAGCCACAATCAATTCAAACCAATCGTCCTCTGCTTGAATGGTCAAGTCACCACCTAAGATTTCGACCAGCTGCTGGGTGATATAAAGGCCCAGCCCAGACGACTCCTCACTGCTGGAGAGATTTTCAGAATAGAAGCGATTGGTTAGTTTATCCAGATGCAAAATGGGCTTCTGAACCTTATTTTTGACCTGAAAAATAACCTTTTGTCCTTCTTTTTTCAGACTGATACTGGCTGTTTCTCGACCATGTTTGAGGACATTGCTGAGCATGTTCTGGACGATTCGATCAAAGATGTCACTGTCCGTTTCCAGCAGCAGATTCTCAGACAAATCCACCTCTAAATCAATCCCTGCTCGCTGAAAGGCATCATAGTAGGCAAAGAGTTGCTGGGTGACCAGCTGAGATAAATCTACCCGCTGCAATTTCGGTCGAATAGCTCCTTCCATCAAGCGACGGTATTCCATCAGAGCCTCCAAGCGTCTGGATACCATACTTAGATTATCCGCAATCTTTTGCAGCTGCTGGTCCATCTGTTCCTTATCAGCATCTTTGAGTAGCTGTTGCGTATAGCCACTAGCAATGGTCAACGGCGTTCGAATATCGTGGGCAATATTGCTGATGGCCATGTCCAAGGTTTTCTTTTCCTGCTGGGTCACAAAGGACATCTTATCAATTTCCTGAAAAAGCTGCTCCACCTCGTCAGTCAGAGCCACTAGACTAGGAGCTTGATCTCTCAGGGTCAAGCGAACCTGACTTCCTGTACGACGTTTGTCACGGATCTGGCTGGTCAGACTACGAATCGTCAGATGATAGCGAACGAGAAAGACTAGTAAGAACAGGATTATCAATACACATGCAATCCACCACATAGCTAATCCTCCTTGAGCCGCACGCCCAGACCCCAAATGGTCTCAATATAGTCTGTCGAACTATCCAACTGGGCTAATTTCTTACGGAGATTGCTGAGATGGGCATTGAGCGTATTATCGCCTGGCAGATAGGTCTCCTCCCAGACCGACTCATACAGCTCCTCCTTGGTAAAAATCTTTTTAGGATGAGCCAGCAAGGTCTGGAAAATCTGAAATTCCTTTTTCCCTAGCCGCATGGACTGGTCACCAGAAGCAATTTCAAAGGTATCTGGCAGAAGGCGGATATTTTTGATCAAGGTCTCCCCAGTAGGCTTGGGCTGAGACTGCTGACTGCCTCGCAGTTGGACAGTGACACGCGCCGCCACTTCGTCTAGATTAAAAGGCTTGACAATATAATCATTGGCACCGTCCAGCAGATACTGGCTTACGAGACTCTTTTCGCCCAGAGCTGTCAGCATGACCACCGGCACCTGACTGGTCTTGCGAATTTCCCTCAGCACCTCATCGCCATTTTTTCCCGGTAGCATAATATCTAGCAGGACTAGATGAATCTCTTCTTCCGCAAAAATCCGCAGTCCCTCGGTTCCAGAATAAGCTGAAAACACTACATGCTCCTGCGTAAAGAGATTTTTCAAAATCTCATGAATATCATTGTTGTCTTCAATTAGTAAAAGATTGGCCATTCTCATTCTCCAATAGCTTGATAAAACTAGTGTAGCAAGGATGAGCCAACAAGTCAATCAAATATAAACGATGCAAAAGAAAGAGAATGGGACAGAAATCGGTAATTCGTTAGAATTCGATTTCGTCGTCCCACCTCCGCACAGTTGAGTAGGGCTGTAAAAGCTGATGAAATCAGCGTAATAGAGCCCACTCAACCACTGCGTCTTGCTTGACAATCCAAAGACAATTGAGAGGCTAGGACTTTTGTCCTAGCCTCCTTGATGTTATTTGACAGATGCTCCGTTAGTCGCGATGACTTCCTTGTACCAGTCAAAGGATTTTTTCTTGGAGCGCTTGAGCGTTCCCTTGCCTTCATTGTCCCGGTCCACATAGATAAAGCCATAGCGCTTCTTCATCTCGCCAGTGCCGGCTGATACCAGGTCGATACAGCCCCAGGTCGTGTAGCCCCAAAGCACCACGCCGTCCTCATTGATGGCTTCCCGCATAGCCTTGACATGGGCTGCTAGATAGTCAATGCGGTAGTCATCCGCTACATAGCCATTTTCATCTGGAGTATCCACTGCACCCAGACCATTTTCCACGATAAACATAGGCTTTTGATAGCGGTCCCAGATGGTATTAAGCGTGATGCGCAAGCCCAGAGGATCAATCTGCCAGCCCCACTCAGAAGCTTCCAAATAAGGATTCTTGAGAGAAGCAAAGATATTGCCCTCGGTCAGCTCATTGACCTTAGAGTCGCCCGAAGCCACCCGGCTAGAGTAGTATGAGAAGGAAATGAAGTCCACCGTATGCTCCTTAAGCAGCTGCAAGTCTTCTTCTGTCATTTCGACAGTGATGCCCTCGCGCTCCCAAGCTTTCTTAGCATAGTTAGGATACTCACCACGCGCCTGCACGTCAATGAAGAAATAGTTTTTCCTGTCTTCCTCCATACCAGCCCATACATCGCGTGGATGGCAGGTGTTAGGATAATTTTGCCCCGCCGCTAGCATACAGCCGACCTTGTTTTCCGGGTCAATCTCATGAGCCAGCTTGGTGGCAATGGCTGAGGCGACCAACTCATGATGGGCCGCTTGATACTTGACCTGCTCCTCATTTTCACCTTCTTCAAAGCAGAGCCCCGCCCCCATAAATGGTGCATGGAGGATCATGTTAATTTCATTGAAGGTCAGCCAGTACTTGACCAAGCCCTTGTAGCGGGTAAAAAGAGTGCGGCAGAGACGCTCGTAAAATTCCAGCATCTTACGGCTCCGCCAACCACCATATTGCTCAATCAAGTTCATAGGGCAGTCAAAGTGAGTAATGGTCACTAAGGGCTCAATGCCATACTTGTGGCATTCCTTAAAGAGGTCTTCGTAAAATTTCAGGCCAGCTTCATTGGGCTCCAGCTCATCCCCCTTAGGGAAAATGCGGCTCCAAGCAATGGACAGCCGATAGGTCTTAAAACCCATCTCACCAAAGAGGGCAATGTCCTCCTTGAAGCGATGGTACATGTCAATAGCTTCCTTAGCTGGGTAGAAATAGCCTTCCTCAAAGTTAAACATCTTTTTCTTACCCGTGATGATGGCCAGACGGTCCTCACCAATCGGCACCACATCTACATTGGCCAGCCCGCGACCGTCCGCATCATAAGCGCCTTCGCACTGGTTGGCAGCTGTCGCTCCGCCCCACAAAAATCCATCCGGAAAAGTCAGTTTTTCAGTCATATCTCTACTCACTTTCTTATTTTACCACTTCATTTACTTATATTATACTCCAATATCCAGACCTTTACTTGTGAAATACTGCTAAATAATGATACTATTCTACTATTTTGTTTTATTCGACAAATTTTCAGGGTTCGGTTTTTTAAAGAAATCGGCTTCTCAAATGAAAGCAATGGTCTCTCTAAAAACAAAAAAGAAGACTGAAAACAAGTCTTCTCTTATTCCTCTTAAATCAAAGCCGTGATGGCCGTCACTAGTCCAAAAATGATTCCCGGTGCATTAGCAGCGGCAAGCGGAATATCTCTTTCTTTTTTGAACAAGCCGTAGTAGACCCAAAGGCTACAGTTAATTGCTGCAACGAGCGGCTGGATAAAATTCCCTTTTTGGCCCGCTAGGTTGTTCATGATTTGTGGAAAATAGGACACATACATCATTACGGACATAAAGGTTGCAACCCATCCCAAAATTTTCATTTGTTTTTCAGACATTTTTAATACCTCTTTCATTTTTCGGTTATATTTTATAACGATAGTCCAAAACAATCAAGCCCTTTTATCCCTTTGTTATGAAGATGTAAACTATCACAATCTTGTGATAAGTAAAAGGACAAAGAAAAAGACCGGACTGCTCCGATCTTTTTAAGTTCCACAAAGGAATTATTTAATTGCGCGTGATTGCAATCCTTCTTCTTCCAAGAAGAGGCGGAATGGTACGAGTTCTTCTGCTTCGTATTTTTCCTTGAAGGCTTTGATTGCTTCTTCTGAGTGAAGTTTTGGATCCAATTCAAGTACTTCTACTGGAAGTGGACGGTGTTGAGTAATGTGAGCATCGATGACAACAGTTTTACCTTCTTTGTTCAATTTAACAGCTTCTGCAACAACTGCATCGATGTCTTCGATACGGTCAACTGTAAATCCAACAGCTCCTTGCGCTTCAGCGATTTTCGCGTAGTCCGCGTTAGGGAAGTCACAACCAAACAAGTGTTTGTTTGTGTCTTCGTATTTGTCCTTGATGAAGGCATATTTACCATTTGAGAAGACAACGTTGATAACTGGAAGGTCGTATTGAACGTTTGTGATAACGTCTGGGTAGCACATGTTGAATGCACCGTCACCCATGATGTTCCATACTTGGCGATCTGGATTGTCTTTCTTAGCAGCGATACCACCAGGAAGGGCAATACCCATTGTCGCAAAGAGTGGAGATGTACGCCACATGTTCTTAGGTGTCATGTGAAGGTGACGAGTAGATGTTTGAGTAGTGTCACCTACGTCGATTGAATAGATAGCGTCTTGATCAGCATGTTTGTTGATTGCATTGTAAACTTGATACAATTGCAATTCACCCTCAGTTTTACCTTCGAGTTTGTTCATGTAATCACGCCAGTTTTGGTTGTTCTTAACGTTTGCACGCCACCATGGAGTAGATTCTACTGGGTTTACTTTGTCAAGAATCGCTTTAGCTGCTTGACCTGCATCACCAAGGATTGAAGCGTCAAGGGCATGGCGTTTACCAAGTTTGTAAGGGTCGATATCCACTTGGATGAATTTTTCAGTGTTCTTGAAGGCTTCGTAAACTTCAGCAAATGGGAAGTTTGAACCAAGGAAAAGAACTGTGTCTGCTTCAAAGACCACTTCGTTGGCTGGTTTCCAACCAACACGGTAAGCAGAACCTGTCAACCCTTCGTAGTTCCATTCGAAAGCTTCAAAGTTTTTACCAGTTGTGATGATTGGTGCTTTGATTTTACGTGACAATTCAGTAATCACTTCACCAGCTTTAACACCACCGTAACCAGCGTAGATAACTGGGCGTTCAGCATTGTTCAAGATTTCAACAGCTTTGTCGATTTCAACTTCGTTCAAGGCAGGAGCGATGAATGAACGTTCGTATGAACCTGAACCGTAGTATGAGTTTTCGTCGATTTCTTGGAAACCGAAGTTTACTGGGATTTCAACAACGGCTGGACCTTTTTTAGAAACTGCAGCACGGCAAGCTTCGTCAATAACTTTTGGCAATTGCTCAGCGTAAGCTACACGTTTGTTGTAGACAGCGATACCGTTGTACATTGGGTTTTGGTTCAATTCTTGGAAGGCATCCATGTTGAATTCGTTAACTGGACGTGATCCAAGGATAGCAAGGAATGGAGTGTTATCCATAGCTGCATCGTAAACACCGTTAATCAAGTGAGTCGCACCTGGACCACCTGAACCAACTGCAACCCCGATTGAGCCACCGAATTTAGCTTGCATAACCGCTGCAAGAGCACCTGTTTCTTCGTGGCGAACTTGCAAGAAGCGGATATCTTTGTCTTCAGCCAAAGCATCCATCAATGAGCTGAGTGTTCCTGATGGGATACCGTAGATTGTGTCTACGCCCCATGTTTTCAATACGTTGAGCATTGCTGCAGATGCAGTAATTTTCCCTTGAGTCATAATAACTCTCCTTTAAATCTATATTGATCCTTTAAAAATGTAGCATAGCGCTTCTACTCCATCTTTGCGATCAGGTTTCGTTTTGAAAATGAGTTTTTCTGACATTTCTCATGAAAACGATTTACAAAACGATTACAGTATTAATTTATCACAAAGAGATTCACATGTATAAGAATCTGCTCAGAGATACTCAATCCCTATTACATAACAGATGCTCTTTTTTGAGAAAATTTCACAAGCTATAGTAGAATAGGATATTTTATTATAATTTGCATGCACCTCTAAGACTTGTAGCTGTAGGAAATCGAACAAAAAGCGATACAAAATTCTGTATCACTTTTTATTTCATTTAATCAATTTTCTCAACATTGAGAAGCAGCGAGCTAGTCAAAACAGACAAAGAACTAAGGGCCATAGCAAGACCTGCTAGTTCTGGATTGAG
>NZ_CAURYF010000034.1:0-19694 GCF_963529205.1 Streptococcus cristatus
GAGCTGTGTTGTTTCGAATGGTTCCAAAACAGAGAGGTAACACGTGTATCAATCCCTTGAGTTTTAGAGCTGTGTTGTTTCGAATGGTTCCAAAACCTAATAGGTCGGAGCTCGTGCAGACGGCTAGTTTTAGAGCTGTGTTGTTTCGAATGGTTCCAAAACTATCGCCGCGAGCCACGAAGTTTCCTGTGAGTTTTAGAGCTGTGTTGTTTCGAATGGTTCCAAAACAGACAACATATATTTAGCACGAAACGGCCTGTTTTAGAGCTGTGTTGTTTCGAATGGTTCCAAAACTTAAAACTCATTACTTGTCCTCCTTTCGTTGTTTTAGAGCTGTGTTGTTTCGAATGGTTCCAAAACCTTCCTCTTGATCTCGCACTTCTTGACGGTGTTTTAGAGCTGTGTTGTTTTGAATGGTTTCAAAACGACACGAAGCTACCCATAGAGCAATAAATCCGATTCTTGAAAGGAGAGTCGGATTTTAATTTTATTCGACTTCGATTTTTGTGCTATAAATTTTTTGTAATATCTGCTTGTATTTTCTTGAGATTCTGCTATAATGGTATAATATTTATTTAGGGGGAAGAGAATGAGCTATATTTTGGAAATTTTACCCAGTCTTCTAAGTGGAGCGGCAACTACCTTGCAGGTGTTTGCTTTGGTCTTGGTTTTTTCGATTCCTTTGGGAATTATGCTGGCTTTTTCGATGCAAATTCGCTTGAAGCCCCTGCAATGGCTGCTTAATATTTACATTTGGATTATGCGTGGGACGCCGCTTTTGCTACAGTTAATCTTTATTTACTATGTGTTGCCAAGTATAGGGATTCGGCTGGATCGGATTCCTGCAGCGATTATTGCTTTTACATTAAACTATGCGGCTTATTTTGCGGAGATCTTCCGCGGCGGCATTTCTTCCATTCCGACTGGACAGTATGAGGCTGCGAAGGTTTTGAAATTTACTCCTGTTCAGACGATTCGCCTGATTATTTTGCCGCAGGTCGTAAAAATTGTGCTACCTAGTGTCTTTAATGAAGTTATGACTTTGGTGAAAGACACCTCTTTGGTTTATGCTTTAGGCATTTCAGACTTAATTTTGGCCAGTCGTACAGCGGCCAACCGAGATGCCAGTCTGGCACCGATGTTTGTTGCAGGCTTGATTTATTTACTCTTAATCGGTCTGGCTACGCTGGTTGCAAAACAGGTCGAAAAGAAATTTAGTTATTATAAGTAGGTGCTATTATGTTAGAATTACGAAATATTAGTAAAAAATTTGGTGATAAGCGGATTCTAAAGGATTTTAATTTGATTGTGCCTGAAAAGCAAGTATTGGCCATTGTTGGACCTTCTGGCGGAGGGAAGACAACCCTTCTGCGAATGCTGGCAGGCTTGGAGACAATTGATTCGGGACAAGTAATTTATAATGGAGAGATTTTGGATGTCACAGAGCTTGAAAAGCGCAATCTTCTAGGCTTTGTCTTTCAAGATTTTCAGCTCTTTCCTCATTTGTCTGTCTTGGAAAACTTGACCTTATCACCAATACATACAATGAATGTTTCCAAAGAAGAAGCTGAAGAGAAGGCGCAGGGCTTATTGGCCCGTTTAGGCTTGTCCGAGCATGCCAAGGCCTATCCTTATTCGCTGTCAGGCGGGCAAAAACAGCGGGTCGCTTTAGCTCGTGCTATGATGATTAATCCAGAAATTATCGGATATGATGAGCCGACTTCTGCCTTGGACCCTGCATTACGCTTGGAAGTAGAAAAACTCATCCTCCAAAATCGTGAAATGGGAATGACGCAGATTGTGGTCACACATGATTTGCAGTTTGCGGAAAATATTGCGGATTCTATTCTCAAGGTCATACCAAAATAGGGGAGGTCCGGATGAAACTAAGGAATATTCTTTTGACCTGTTTGACCCTGATCCTAACCTTTATGCTTAGTGCTTGTAGTTCCAATGTCAGTGATCCCAGCTTGGATAATTGGAGTAAGTACGAGGAGAAAAAACAGATTACAATCGGCTTTGATAATACCTTTGTCCCCATGGGATTTGAGCAAAAAGATGGCACTTATGCAGGATTTGATATTGATTTGGCTAATGCTGTTTTTGAGGAATATGGAATTAAGGTGAAATGGCAACCAATTGATTGGGATATGAAAGAAACAGAGTTGACCAACGGTACGATTGACCTCATCTGGAATGGCTATTCCGCGACGGATGAGAGAAGAGAAAAGGTAGAATTTACCATTCCTTATATGAAAAATGAGCAGGTTTTGGTCAGTAAAAAGTCCTCTCATATCTCACAGGCCACTGATATGGCAGGAAAAGTATTGGGTGCACAAGCAGGATCTTCTGGCTACGTAGCTTTTGAAAGCAATCCTGAAATTTTGAAAACCATTGTCAAAAATCATACAGCGACCCAGTACCAAAGCTTCAACGAGGCGTTGATTGACTTGCAAAACGATCGGATTGATGGTCTCTTGATTGACCGTGTTTATGCCAATTATTATCTGACAGAAGAAGGAATTTTAGATCAATATTCAGTTTTTTCAGTTGGATTTGAGAGCGAGGACTTTGCGGTCGGGGCTAGAAAGGCGGACCGTACTTTAGTTGAAAAAGTAAATGCTGCTTTTGGAAAATTATATCAAGAGGGAAAATTCCAGAAAATCGCTGAAAAGTGGTTTGGAGAGGATATTGCGACAGACCAAGTAAAAGCATATAAAAACAACTAGCAGAAAGCTAGTTGTTTTTTCGTGTTTCTTGGTGAAAGATATTTTGCCAGACTTCGTGGCGGCGCCAGAGGCTGGTATGGATGACATCTCCGATTTGATAGCGAATCAGCTTGGTCTTTTGGCTGACAGATGTAATTTCTAAATTTTTGATAGGAGAAGTTTGGGCTCTCTCTAGTTGAAATTCCTCTTTGTTTAGCTGGCGACCATCTTGGGAAATGTAGACAAAATCAGAGGAAAGAAGTGCCTCCAATTGACTGCCTTGGTCGACTAATTGCTCACGCATCAGGAGTTTTTGATAGACATTATCCAGAATCTCATCTTCAGGAATAGGGGCTGGCTCAATATGAATATCAATGTCGAAGACGCCGAAGCGTTCTTTGAGCATATCCTCTACCTGGTCAGCGATTTCGTGGCTTTCAAAGACGGAGAGGTCAGGATTCATTTCCAGTATAATATCCAGATAGATATTACTACCATAGGTCCGGCCACGCTGGGATTTGACGCGTGTGATTTTGGGAATTTCCAGGATAGCGCGCTTGTAATCGTCTAAAAGGTCCTGATCAAAGCCGTCTGACAGGCTGAAGGAGGACTCTATGAAGATGTCATAGGCTGTTTTTAGAATGAAAAATGTAATAATGATGGCTGCTAGCTTATCAACGATAGGGAATTTCAGGGAGCTGGCAATAATGGCAACAGAAGTGCCCAGAGAAGTGATAGCATCCGAGAGATTGTCCTTGGCGGCCGCATCCAGAGCTTTGGATTTTACCCTTTTGGCTAGGTTTTTATTGTAAAGATAAACACCAAACATGATGATGGCCGATACAATCCCGACGATGGCTCCCACAGGATCAATCAAGGTTTCTTCCTTGTTAATGATTTTTTGAGCCGTATCAATGAGGACATTGAAACCGACAAAAAACATGATGAAAGAAGTAATTAAGCTGGCCAGATCTTCAATCTTCCAATGGCCAAAGCGGTGGTCCTTATCTGCTGGTTTTCGTGCCATACGCAGACCGATTAAGACTGCTAGATTGGCAACGATATCGGAGACGTTGTTGAAACCATCCGCCGTCAAACTGGAGGATGTCAGTGCCGCACCTGCAATGATTTTTGTAACGGATAGGCCTATGTAGGTGGCAATTGCTAGGAGGGCGCCTCGTTCGGCAAGTTTGAGATTGTCACTTGGATGATTGTTCATGGCTGCTCCTTTCTAGACTACTATTATAGCTTTTTCACACTTGAATTTCAATTGAGGACAGTTGGCTTTTCGATAACAAATTCACTCGAATTTTGATATAATGGAAGCATTGATTTTCAGTTTGATTTTATATTGAAAGGATAGAAGATGAATCCCTTATTAAACGGTATGAATGACCGTCAGGCCGAAGCGGTCCAGACGACGGAAGGCCCCCTGTTGATCATGGCGGGAGCTGGTTCAGGAAAGACTCGTGTCTTGACCCACCGCATTGCCTATTTGATTGATGAGAAGATGGTTAATCCTTGGAATATCCTCGCCATTACCTTTACCAATAAGGCAGCGCGGGAGATGAAGGAACGGGCAGCAGCACTCAATCCAGCCACCCAAGATTGCTTAATCGCCACCTTCCACTCCATGTGTGTACGTATTTTGCGACGAGAAGCTGATCATATTGGCTACAACCGCAACTTCACCATTGTTGATCCGGGTGAGCAGCGAACTTTGATGAAACGGATTCTCAAAAATCTCAATCTGGATCCTAAAAAGTGGAATGAGCGCGCCATTCTAGGGACCATTTCCAATGCCAAGAACGACCTGATTGATGAGGTGGCCTATGCAAATATGGCTGGTGATATGTACACAGAGATTGTGGCCAAGTGCTACACGGCTTATCAAAAGGAATTGCGCCAGTCTGAGGCTATGGACTTTGACGATTTGATTATGCTGACCTTGCGGCTTTTTGATCAAAATCCTGATGTCCTGACCTACTATCAGCAACGTTACCAGTACATCCATGTGGACGAGTATCAGGATACCAACCACGCCCAGTACCAGCTGGTCAAGCTCTTGGCTTCCCGCTTTAAGAATATCTGTGTGGTCGGAGATGCAGACCAGTCTATCTATGGCTGGCGGGGAGCCGATATGCAGAATATCCTGGACTTTGAAAAGGATTATCCAGAAGCTAAGGTAGTCCTGCTTGAGGAAAATTATCGCTCGACTAAGACCATTCTTCAGGCGGCTAATGAGGTCATCCGAAACAACCGCAACCGCCGTCCTAAAAATCTCTGGACTCAAAACGAAGACGGTGAGGAAATTGTCTACTATCGGGCTAATGACGAGCAGGACGAGGCTCTCTTTGTCGCTCGGACTATTGATCAGCTGAGCCGAGAAGGATACAGTCATAAGGATTTTGCAGTTCTTTACCGGACCAATGCCCAGTCACGGACGGTGGAAGAAGCCCTGCTCAAGTCCAATATTCCCTATACCATGGTCGGCGGCACTAAGTTCTACAGCCGCAAGGAAATCCGCGATCTCATTTCTTATCTCAATCTCATCGCCAATCCTAGCGACAATATCAGCTATGAGCGCGTGGTCAATGAGCCCAAACGTGGTGTCGGACCGGGAACGGTAGACAAGATTCGGAATTTTGCGGCTAGTCAAGAAATCTCTTTGCTGGATGCGTCAGCCAATATCATGCTTTCGCCAGTCAAGGGCAAGGTGGCTCAGGCAGTCTATGAGTTTGCTAATCTGATACTCGACTTGCGGGATCGTTTGGATGACTATAGCGTGACTGAATTAGTCGAGCTTGTTCTGAAAAAAACAGGTTACTCGGCCGCTTTGGCAGCTCAGGCAACCTTGGAAAGCCAAGCTCGGATTGAAAATATCGAAGAATTCCTGTCTGTAACCAAGAACTTTGATGAAAATCCAGATAATCCTGCTGATGAGACAGGTCTGGACAAGCTTAGCCGTTTTCTCAATGACTTAGCCTTGATCGCGGACACAGACGACGGAGATCAGGAGAGTTCTGAAGTGACTTTGATGACCCTCCATGCGGCCAAGGGACTAGAGTTTCCAGTCGTTTTTCTGGTTGGTATGGAGGAAAATGTCTTCCCTCTGAGTCGGGCATCTGAAGATGAGGATGAGCTGGAGGAGGAGCGCCGTCTGGCCTATGTCGGCATCACCCGAGCTGAGAAGATTCTCTATCTAACCAATGCTAATTCTCGCCTGCTTTATGGTCGGACTAACTACAATCAGCCGACCCGTTTCTTGAGAGAAATCAGTTCAGACTTGCTAAACTATCAGGGACTGGCTCGGCCGGCAAACAGCTCCTTTAAGGTTAGTTATACCAACAGCGATACTAGCAAATTCGGTCAGGGCATGAGTCTGGCTCAAGCCTTGCAGGAGAGGAAGCGTCAGGCGGCACCTAGTTCGATTTCTACAAACAGCCTGCCTTTTGGAAAGAGTGGTCAGAACCAGCCATCTAAGCCAGAAGTTGCTTGGGCTATCGGGGATATTGCCCACCATAAGAAATGGGGCGATGGGACAGTTTTGGCAGTCTCTGGTAGCGGAAACAGTCAAGAGCTCAAGATCAATTTCCCAGAAGTCGGTCTTAAGAAAGTGCTGGCCAGCATAGCACCGATTGAGAAAAAATCATGATGAGGCAGTCGATTGAAGCCTGGATTTATCATCCAGAGGAACGAGAAATCTTGCTCTTGAAAGTGGAGAATGAGAATGTTTCCTTTTGGCAGCCCATTACTGGTGGGATTGAGAGCGGTGAGAGTCCAGAAGAAGCCTGCCTTCGTGAAATAAAAGAGGAGACCGGCTTGCTCTTAGCTTGTTCAAATCTGACTAGTCTTGGAGATTTCACAGTAAAGATTGATGAAAATCTGTCCATCCACAAAAATCTCTTTCTAGTTCTGACAGAGCAGAAGGAAATCCAGATTTCTGATGAGCATGTTGGAGCTCAGTGGGTAGCGTTAGACAAAGTTTCGTCGCAGCTGTACTGGCCCAGCAATCAAGCGACTTTTGAGATTATATCTGAGAAGCTATAAGATATAGCTTCTCTTTATTTCTTTTGATAAGGAAATTCTATTAGTCAAGCGGGGCGTTTAGTGGTAGACTTATCACATAATTATAGTGAGGTGACCTTATGACACGTGAATTTAAATTTGAAACTCTGCAGCTTCATGCTGGACAGACAGTTGACCCGACAACCAAGTCGCGGGCTCTGCCTATTTACCAGACAACTTCCTATGTGTTTGACGATACTCAGGAGGGAGAAGATCTTTTTGCCCTACGCAAACCGGGCAACATCTACACTCGGATTACCAATCCGACCCTGTCTGCTTTTGAGGAGCGGATTGCGGCTTTGGAGGGTGGAGTCGGAGCTCTAGCAACAGCTTCTGGTATGGCCGCTCTGACCTATACCGTTCTAGCTTTGGCGCATGCTGGCGACCATGTAGTGGCAGCCTCCACCATCTACGGTGGCACCTTTAATCTGCTCAAGGAAACCCTACCTCGCTATGGCATTGCCACGACTTTTGTCGATATTGAAAATCTGGCTGAAGTAGAAGCGGCCATTCAGGACAATACCAAGCTAGTTCTGATTGAAAGCTTGGGCAATCCTCTGATTAATATTCCTGATTTTGATACTTTAGCAGAGCTGGTTCATGCTCATAAAATTCCGCTGATTTCCGACAATACCTTTGCAACACCATATCTGATCAATGTTTTTTCTCATGGTGTGGACATTGCGGTTCATTCTGCAACCAAGTTTATCGGTGGTCACGGAACTAGCATCGGTGGTGTGATTGTGGACAGCGGTCGTTTCGATTGGGAAGCTTCTGGTAAGTTTCCGCAGTTTGTTGATCCGGACCCGAGCTATCATGATATCAGTTATACGCGCGATGTCGGAGCAGCAGCTTTTGTCACTGCCGTCCGGACTCAGCTCTTGCGCGATACGGGCGCAGCTATGTCTCCCTTCAATGCCTTTCTCTTCCTGCAGGGGTTAGAAACACTCTCTTTGCGCGTAGAGCGCCATGTGTCCAACGCAGAGAAGATTGTAGATTTCCTAGCAGGGCACCCTAAGGTCGAGCAGGTCAATTATCCGAAACTTGCTGACAGTCCTTATCATGCTTTGGCTAAAAAATATTTCCCTAAAGGCGTGGGCTCTATCTTCACCTTTAATGTCAAAGGTGGAGAGAAAGAAGCTCGTAAGGTTATTGACAGCTTAGAGATTTTCTCTGACTTAGCCAATGTAGCCGATGCTAAGTCCCTGGTTGTCCATCCAGCTACGACGACCCATGGTCAGATGTCGCCAGAGGCTCAGCTGGCAGCAGGTATTACGCCAAATCAAATCCGTCTCTCTATCGGCTTGGAAAATGTGGATGACTTGATAGAGGATCTGAGAATCGCCTTGGAATCTATCTAATGTTCAAGGTCTATAGGTAGAGCAAATAAGAATAAAACTGGGTTTTCGCCTAGTTTTTTGTTATAATGAAAGATATTAAAAAATAGCAGGTAATCAAAATGACAATTTCAGTGATTGTTCCGTGCTTCAATGAAGAAGAGTCTATTCCTTTGTTTCATGAAGCCATGGAAGCGGTCAAATATCAAATCCGTGACCAGTTTGAATATATTTTTGTCAATGACGGATCGACGGACCGCACCTTGGCTGTTTTGCGTGAGCTCAGCAGTCGCTGTTCGGATGTTCACTATCTATCCTTTTCTCGTAATTTTGGAAAAGAAGCAGCCCTTTATGCTGGTTTGCAAGAGGCGAGTGGGGATTTTGTGACGGTTATGGATGTGGATTTGCAGGATCCGCCCGAGCTCCTGATTGAGATGAAGGCCATGCTTGACTCGAATCCCGAACTAGACTGCGTAGGAACCCGTCGCACGACTCGCGAGGGAGAGCCGCCAATTCGAAGCTTTTTTGCCAATTTGTTTTACAAGCTGATTAACAAGATTAGTCAGGTCGAGATGGTAGATGGTGCGCGGGACTTCCGCCTGATGCGCCGTCAGATGGTAGCAGCCATTTTGGAAGTTTCAGAGTACAATCGCTTCTCCAAGGGGATTTTTGCTTGGGTAGGCTTCAATACCGAGTACTTGGAATACAAAAATGTCGAACGAGTGGCTGGCAAGACCTCTTGGAATTTCTGGTCTCTTTTCAACTATTCTTTGGAAGGTATTGTCAATTTCTCTGATGCTCCTCTCAACATTGCCTTTTTAGGAGGCATCCTGTCTTGGATTTTAGCTTTCATCCTGATGGCGGTGATTATTATCCGTACCTTGGTTTTTGGTGATCCCACATCTGGCTGGCCATCCCTCATGACCGTTATTCTCCTTCTTGGTGGCTTCCAGTTGTTGACCATCGGTATCCTAGGCAAATACATCGGCAAAATCTTCATGGAAACAAAGAAACGCCCTGTTTATGTGATTAAGGAGAAGAGTAAGTGAACCTTTGAGAGAGTTTTTAGGACTTGAGTAGCCTATATTAGCTGAGGAGAGATTGTGAAAAATAAAAAAATTAATATTGTCTTATGCTTATCTTCGTTTATTTATGCGATACAGTTTTATATCAATAATAAAATCACCCCAGTAGGAGACCAAACAGCCTTTTTAGAATATGCTAAGGAATTTCATTATAATTATTTATTCTTTGGGATTGATCGTTATTTTACTTGGAGCAGTAGACTGCTCATTGAGTCAGCTACCTTATTATTTTCCGTTCACGAAAAGCTGTTTATAGCAGCAGCCTTTCTGGCAACGTTGCTTTTGGTTTATGCTTTAAGGAAGCTGACCCCTTCCTTGCCTTGGCTGCCAGCTTTACTAATTTTTATATTCCTTCCGGCAACGGAATTTTTAAGTGCGGGTTCTATTCCGACCTATGTCAATTACATTTTCCCTGCTTCCTTGTTGCTTTTTGCACTTTTTTTCAGAGAATCTAAAAATACTTTGATTAATATGGCTAGCCTTTTGTGCTTTTTAGTTGCTATCATGCAAGAACAATTAGCTGTCTACGCTTTTTTGTGGCTTCTGTTTGAAACTGTCCTTGCGAAGAAAGATAAAAAACCTTTACTGGGTAATCTATGCTATTTGGCACTGAGCGCTTTAGGAATCATATCAGCCAAGCTGTCTCCTGGGAATGCTCTGCGTTTGGAAAAGAATATTGTCAGTTGGTTCCCCAACTTTCCGAACTTGAATATCTTCCAAAAGCTTGGGCTTGGCTTTCTGGAGACAGGGGATAATCTGCTTTCCACGTCCTTTGCCTTTGTGATGGTCTTCTTGCTTGTGCTCTTTGTTTATGCTCTTCACAAGAAAAATGTAACAGCCATAGCTCTGAGCGGTTTTGTCATACTCAATATTTTTTTACAAAAAATGGGCTGGAATACTATTTTTGGTACCTTAACAGGTATCAGTAAAGCAGCCAGAGAATCAGGGACATTTTCTTTTAATATTACTTATCTGAGCGCGGTAGCTTTTTATGGCTTGCTGCTATTAATGATTCTTTACGCTTTGTGGCTTGTAGTTTCTGACTGTAAAGAAAAGATATGGCTGACCTATTTATTTGTAATTGGCTTTATTGGCCGCATGGTCATTTCATTATCTCCCACTCTTTACGCTTCAAGCACTCGAACCTTTTTGCCTCTGATGCTAAGTCTATTCATTATCACTTGCATATTATTGTATCATTTATATACAGAGTATCAAAAGGAATAAGAAACTATACTTTTGTGCTCCTACTGAATAGATTTTCCGATAGTGATTCGATCAAGCAGATTTTTTCTGCTTTTTTTGGTATAATAAATCCATCGAATATTTATGATCTGAAAGGAAAAACAAATGATTTTAATTACAGGTGCGAATGGACAGTTGGGAACAGAGCTCCGCTATCTTTTGGATGAGCGCAACGAAGAGTATGTGGCTGTTGATGTGGCAGAAATGGATATTACCAATGCCCAAATGGTGGACAAGGTCTTTGCGGAAGTCAAGCCAAGCTTGGTTTATCACTGCGCAGCCTATACAGCTGTTGATGCAGCAGAAGACGAAGGCAAAGAGCTGGACTATGCCATCAACGTGACCGGTACCGAAAATGTGGCAAAAGCAGCAGAAGCACACGGGGCGACCATGGTCTACATCTCAACAGACTATGTCTTTGACGGACAAAAGCCTGTCGGAGAGGAATGGGAAGTAGACGATCGACCAGATCCACAGACCGAGTATGGTCGTACCAAGCGCATGGGCGAGGAGCTAGTTGAGAAATGTTCTAGCCGTTTCTACATTATCCGTACTGCCTGGGTCTTTGGGAACTACGGTAAAAACTTTGTCTTTACCATGCAAAATCTTGCTAAGACACATAAAACTCTGACCGTAGTTAATGACCAGCATGGCCGTCCGACTTGGACTCGTACGCTGGCTGAGTTTATGACTCATCTGGCTGAAAATCAAAAGGAATTTGGTTATTACCATCTGTCTAATGATGCTGCTGAGGACACGACGTGGTATGACTTTGCAGTGGAAATTCTCAAAGATACGGATGTGGAAGTTCAGCCGGTTGATTCCAGCAAGTTCCCAGCCAAGGCTAAGCGACCTTTCAACTCAACTATGAGTCTGACCAAGGCTAAGGCTACAGGCTTTGTCATTCCGACTTGGCAGGATGCCTTAAAAGAGTTTTACAAGCAGGATAAAAAACACTGATATCTATCAAAGGGACTTTTGAGTCCTTTTTTGATGGCTATTTAACAGTGGCTTTTCACATTTCATGGAAAGTATAGTATAATAAGGACTAGAACATAATTGGAGAAGATAGAATGTCCCAGAAATCAGAAATTTCACTACCGTCAGTTAAGAGCAATTATATATGGAATATGTTAGGGACTATTTCAGCTTCATTTATCTCCTTTTTTCTACTACTACTAGCTTCAAGATTATTAAGCTCGCAAGATTCTGATATATTTAGTATCGCGTTTGCTTTAGGACAGCAGTTCTATGTTTTGGGATATTTTCAGATTAGAAATCTGCAGTCTACAGATGTAAAGGAAACGTATAGTTTCGCTTCATACCACAATACTAGGATTTTTACAGTCTTTTTGATGTTGCTTACTTCCCTCTTTTATGTATGCTGGCAAGACTATGACATCTACAAATCAGCTATTATTTTTCTGTTGGTTTTTTACCGAGCTATAGATGCTTATTCGGATGTCTTCCAAGGCTTTTTCCAGCAAAAGAACAGGTCAGATCTAGCTGGAAAAATTCAATTTCACAGAAGCTGGCTTTGTATGCTCGTTTTTGCAGTTGTTTTGCTACTCACAAAATCTTTACTTTTTGCTAGTTTGATTATTGGTTTAGTAAATCTCGTTTTAACTTCGCTCTTAGATATCACTTACTATAGACGTCATTTTCGGAATGAACGTCTTACTCCCTTGCTATTTAAGGATAAAAGCAATGTCTTCTCTATTTTAAAAAACAGTTTTCCTTTGTTTTTAAATGGATTTTTACTTGCTTATATTTATAATGAGCCTAAAATTGTCATTGACCGCTTGTTAACAAGCGGAGTTCTGGTGTCAGGTATGCAAAGGGATTTTAACATTTTATTTATGCCTGTCTTTGTCCTATCCCTTTTATTCTTCGTCCTGAGACCGTTGACTACACAGCTTTCAATTTATTGGAATGAGAAGAAGGAACTACTTTTTTTCAAACAAGTTCGCCTACTGTTTTTGGTTATGCTTGTTTTGGGTTTTATTATTGTTGGCTTAGGTTATTTGATTGGTACAGAAGTGTTAGGTGCTGTTTATGGTATTCAGTTACAAGAATATAAGTTGCCCTTTACAATATTGTTAGTAGGTGGTATTTTAAATGTTTTAGCCTTAGTAGTTGATATCATTATGACCATCTTTAGAAAACAGTATTATCTTATGATAGCCTATTTACTAACATTTGCTGTTTCAAAATTTATTACTTTGCCATTTATCCGAGACCAAAAATTAATGGGAGCTGCTAATTCCTTTTTAATTTCCATGTGTGTTTTTTGTGCAACAAGTCTGATTATTTATGGTATTGCTAAAAATCAGGAAAAAAGAAATAGGATTCTATGAATATCTTATTTACATTAAATGATGCGTTTATACCGTAAGTTGCAACATGTACCTTATGTAAATCAATACATTGATAATTTTAAAATTAAAGAGTTGCTTTATCAATATAAGTATTTGCTAAAGTATGCAAAGTATATAGAAAACCGAGCATTTAAATTAACAGGTCTATTAGCCAATTTATTGGGGCTAAAATTTTCAATAAAACTATTTCCTGTTTTATTGAAGTTTTATAAATAGAGTGGATTAGTTATGAAAGGAAAAATATGTCTAAACCAGCTATTTCAGTTATTATTCCAGTCTATAATGCACAAGACGGGATTAAACGCTGTATAGATTCTCTTTTGAATCAATCATTTAAGAATTTTGAAATTATTCTTCTGAACGATGGTTCAAAAGATAATTCTTTAAATATTTTAAAAGAATATGAATTGAAGTATAGTTTTGTAAGAGTAATTGACAAACAAAATGAAGGAGTTGCAGTAACTAGAAATAAGGGGATTCTTCTAGCTGAGGGAGAATATATTATGTTCATGGATAATGATGATTTTGTTGATAGTGATTACCTTGAAACTTTTTATCAGGCTATCCATGAGAAAAAGCTAGACTTGGTTATTGGTGGGTACAAACGTGTCAATCAGGATAACCAGATTATCTTTAGTCAAGATATACAGCAGTCAGAGTGGTCCAAGTATATTATAACGGCTCCTTGGGCCAAAGTTTACCGCACGGAGTTCTTGAAAACGAATAATCTAGAATTTTTTGACTATGGTATAGGAGAAGATATCATTTTTAACCTAGCTGCCTATAAGGCAACAGACAAAATAGGTTTGTTAGATTATAAAGGATATAATTGGTATTACAATAGTCAGAGTATTTCTAACACTTCTCAGAGAGGTTTCTCTCCTAAAATTGATATTTTAGTTCTTTTTTCAAAAATATTAGAGCTGGGTAAGCCATCTGAGCTAGAAGTATATTACTTGAAAAGATATTATGTTTGGTATTTGCTTTTTTCTGGGAGAACCTCATCCAATCAAGAGTTTATTCATCAGTATATTAAGATTAAGGAATGGTTAAAAGAGAATGAACTCATCAGTATGATCTCTCCCTTGTCTAAGAAGGTTCAGGGCGAAAGATTTCAGACTAAAATTTCTCTAATTGTTTTTTTGAGTTTAGAAAAGTTAAGGTTAGTTCCATTATTTGCTAAAATTTATTGTAAAGGGAAGAAAGATAATTGAAAGTTTTAATGATAATTCCTGCTTATAATGAGGAAGAAAGTATTTTAAATACGGTTATGAGCATTGTAGAATATCGGAAGAAAGTTGATTTTGACTTAGACTACGTAGTTATCAATGATGGATCAGTTGACAGAACCAAGGAGATTTTGGACAGTCATCATCTGAATGCTATTCATTTGGTTATGAATTTAGGGATTGGCGGAGCTGTTCAGACGGGCTATAAGTATGCTCTTGAGAATAATTATGATGTGGCCGTTCAGTTCGATGGAGACGGCCAGCATGATATTGAGTCGCTGGATGCTTTGCTGGAGCCTATTCGTCGTCAGCAGGCTGATTTGGTTGTTGGTTCTCGTTTTATCGGTGACAAGTCTTCGGAATTTCAGACGACTTTTATGCGTCGTTTTGGCATTACCATTATTTCAGCTTTTATTAAATTAACAACAGGCAAAAGAATTCTGGATACCACCTCAGGCTATCGTTTGGCCAATCGAGACATAATTCGACAATTCGCTGCGCGCTATCCTATCAAGTATCCTGAGCCAGAATCAATCGTCCATATCTTGAAGAGGAAATATAAAGTGGTGGAAGCACCAGCCAATATGTTTGAACGTGCAGGAGGAGTCTCTTCGATTACTCCGATTAAGTCCATTCGCTATATGATTGAAGTTTGCTCTTCAATCTTGATTGCTGCTTTTATGAAAGAGAGTGAATAATGTCTATTTTGTCTATTGTCATGCTGGTGGCGTCAGTTTTATTCTTGTATTTTGTCTTTCGGAATATCAATCAAAACAATATTTTATTTGAGCAAGCCTTTATGTGGATTGTTATTGGCTTCGTACTGATTATTATCTCTGTTTTTGATCGGATTCCAGTTTCTATTGCCAAATTGTTAGGGTTTGAACTGACCTCAAATTTTGTGATGTCTTTGGCTATCTTTTTCCTATTGATTATTGTTTTTTTGCATACTATTGCCATTTCAAAACAAAAAGAACAAATCAAGCAGCTGGTGCAAGAACTGTCCATCATGAAGAAAAGAATGTCTAAGTTAGAGAGTGAAAAAGATGAAAAATAACCACACCTGGGTGATTTGCGCCTATGGCAAAAGTGAATTCTTAGAAGCTTGCATCCTGTCTCTGCAAGCTCAAACCTTGTCATCAAAGATTATCTGTTATAGTTCAACACCGCTGGATTCAATCAAGCAGCTGTGCCAGAAGTATCAAATTCCTTTTTATACGAAAGAAGGCGGCGGTATCGGTAAGGACTGGAATAATGCACTCTCTTTTGCTGAGACTTCTTATGCTACCATTGCCCACCAAGACGACTATTATGAACCTACTTATCTAGAAGCAGTGATGCAAAAAATAGAGCAGTCTAAAGACATTCTCATTGCTTATACAGACTATTTTGAAGAGAAAAATGGAGTCAAAATTCCAGCTAATACCAATTTGAAAATCAAGACTCTCATGCTTAAAACCTTGAATCTAATGCCATCCAGTCGTTTTTGGAGAAATCGAGTGCTGGCTTTTGGCAATCCCATTTCCTGTCCGGCGGTGACTTATAACTTAGAGGTATTAAGTGATTTCCGATTTGATGAGAAAATGCGCGTGAGTCTGGATTGGTATGCTTGGTACAAGATTAGTGATTATAAGGGGCGTTTTGCTTATATTTCTGAGAAGCTTATGTGCCATCGGATTCATGGAGAGTCTGAAACCACCAAGACTATTTCAGATAATACTAGGACCAAAGAAGATTTGTTCATGTACCAGCTTTTCTGGCCAAAGTGGGTGGCTAATCTGATAAATAAAGCATACATGAAAAGTCAAGATGCTAACTCAAACTAATAGAGTTATTTACAAGGAAAGTATATGAAAGATTTAATATCTGTTGTTGTAACTTGTTACAACCATCAAGATTACATTGAACAGTGTTTGCGCAGTATTTTTGAGCAGACATATCGAAATATTGAGTTACTGGTATTGGATGATGGGTCCACTGACAAGTCCGCCCAGATTATCCAAGAAACTTTGGCAGATTCGCCTTTCCCGACGAGATTTGAAAGCCATGAAAATATGGGTGTCGTCAAGACAAGAAATAAGGCTTTGCAGCAAATTCAAGGAACTTATTTTATTTTTGTGGATAGTGACGATTTTCTGGATTCAGACTATATTGAGAGCTTCTACACAACCATGATGCAAGAGGAAGCAGATATTGTCTATGGGGATTTGTATGATCCTGATAAAAAGGAAGTTTACCTTGAATCACGGCCATTTGACAAGCAGGCTTTCTTAACGGAGAATTATATTTCCAACTGTTCCCTCATTCGTCGTTTGGTTGCTGATGGTATTTATTACGATGAAGGGCTGAATCGTGAAAAATTGGAAGACTATGATTTTCTTTTAAACTTAATTATCAATCAAGGTGCGAAACCTGTTTATGATGCAAATACAAAGCTGAATTATCGGGTCTTTGATAAGGAATCTATCTCTAAACGAGATTCTACTCGTTACCATTACGAGATCTATCTGAAAATCCTGCGTAAGTATGTAAAACAGTTGCCTGATGAGATTTATCAAGCTTTGTCTGCAAATATTTATACTTTAGATGGCAGACTTGATGATTTGATTCAGCATATGAACAGAGTGTCCGATTATATTCATGAGCTAAAGGAAAACTGGGAACGTGATAGTGAATTGATTTATCAATATCAGGATGACATTGATGAATTACGTAACTCACTCTCATATCGTGTCGGGAACGCTATCGTCACACCAATTAAGCAGGTAGGGCAGATTGTCAAAAATCCGCGGAATATCAGAACTGTCCTATCTCAATTGAAGCGTCAGTGTATTACCATAAAAAGAAACATAAACTCGCCAAAAAGCTATTATTATCGAGTTTTACGGAATTCTCAGCGAAAGCAGCTTCAACAAGTGACTGGCAAAAAGTACCTAATCTACGTCATTTTTGAGGCAGAAGAGAATCTTCAACGCTACAAGGTTCTGTTTTTAGAGAAATTAGCTGCTTTGGTAGATGAAACGTTGATTGTGGTGAATGGAGGATTGAAACAAGAGGATTTATCTGTCTTGGAACAATATGGGCAAGTTCTGGTAAGGGATAATACAGGTTACGATGCTGCAGCATTTAGGGAAGGTATTTTAACCATTGGTAAGGAAAAGTTGCAAACTTCTTCTCAGCTTCTGTTAGTCAATGATACGAATATTGGTCCGATGCGAGATTTGAATGAGGTCTTCCAAACAATGGTGGAGAGAAATCTTGATTTTTGGGGGATTTCCTTTGGTGAAGTACAAGAAGATGCCACGAATTTCAATCAATATGGCTATATTCCAGAACATCTGCAATCCTATTTTCTTGTCATTGAGTCTTTATTGCTTCGGTCAGGGGAGTTTTTTGACTATTGGAACAACCTAACGGATACAGATTCGCGTGATAAGGCTATTGGAAAACACGAAACAACTTTTACTAAGTATTTTGCAGATTTGGGTTATCGATATGATGCTTTGGTGTCTGAAAATAAAGACAGCGCCATGTATATTCATCCGTTGAGAATGTTAAGAGCTGGTAGTCCGTTGGTTAAATACACCTCATTACAAAATTATAATGCGCAACAATTTCGTTGGCAGGGACTGGAAAGACGAACAGAAATACCTGATTTGCTCAATTATGTACAAATGGAAACAGATTATCCAGTTGAAATATTAGAAAATATTGTACAAAAATTCAAATCAATCTCCAGAGAACAATATATCTTGATTATAGATGGGGTTGAAAATATCATTCCGCAATGTACACGTTACCGAGTGCTGAACAAAGCAGAACAGTTACGCAAAAAAGGCTTCACGGTCAAAGTAGTAAATGTATCAGAATTTGAGATTTCTCAGGCTCGATATGCAAGTCATATTATTATCTATCGGGCTCCATGGTCTTATCAACTTCAATTCTTGTGCGATACAGCTAAAAGAGATAAAAAACCAGTTTATTTTGACATTGATGATTTGGTTTTTGATACAGTTTATACAGA
Organism: Streptococcus cristatus; assembly: GCF_963529205.1. Taxonomy (GTDB): domain Bacteria; phylum Bacillota; class Bacilli; order Lactobacillales; family Streptococcaceae; genus Streptococcus; species Streptococcus cristatus_O. The sequence goes on from NZ_CAURYF010000034.1 coordinate 18,075, forward strand.
TCAGCTGAGCTATACTCAAGGCTTGTCAGAAAAGGACAAGGGCAACTATGATGCTGGTGTCAAAAATTATGGCAAGATGTTAGCTGCCTGTGATGGAGCGATTACTTCGACTTTCCAACTGAAGGAAGAACTGCTCAAATATAAAGATAAGGTGTTGCTGAATAGAAACCGAGCTTCCAGTGACTTGATTGAAATCAGTTCTCACTTTATCAAAGATTATAGTCAGCAGAACCCTAAAGTCAAGATAGGCTATTTTTCAGGTTCTATCAGTCATAATGAAAATTTTGAATTGATAAAACCAGCCATCCAATCCTTGCTTGAAACTTACAAGAATGTGGAACTCCATATCGTCGGCCATTTAGATATTCCAGAGGATATGAAGCCTTACCAACAGCAGATTGTTGTCCATGACTATGTTGACTGGAAGGATTTACCTCAGCTGATCAGTCAGGTGGATATCAATCTAGCTCCACTGGTTGATTCGGTCTTTAACCGAGCTAAGTCTGAAATCAAATGGATGGAGGCTGCCTTAGTGAAAGTTCCTACAGTTGCTAGTCACATTGGAGCCTTCTCTGATATGGTTAAAGATGGGGAGACAGGACTTTTAGCTAAAGACGGGGAGTGGAAAGAAAAGTTAGAGAGTTTGATTCTTTCGTCTGACCTACGTCAGGAATTAGCGGAAAATGCTTATGATTTTGTTCTTGAAAACTGCAGTTTAGATAGTAAAGATGAAATGGTGAATGATTTTGAAAAGAAGTAAGACGATAAAAATAGAAAATATCTTTCTGGTCTTGGCGACGGTCTTTGTCATGACATTTATGGTGGTTCAACCGATCAACCGTGTGCCGGATGAGACGAATCACGCCCGCATGACTTGGGAGATTTTCCATAAGCCGACAGAGAAAACCTACAAGTGGATGGAAAATATCTCTGCGGAACCGCATGTTTCTCCAAAAGAGTATAAGAAGCTTTTTACGGAAAAATTGGATTTATATCAGGAAAAGTCTACTTTGGGGATTAATCTCAAGACTCTTTCCTTTTTACCGCAGCTAATTGGCATGACCTTGGGATCGTTTATCTATCCATCGGTGGGAGTTATTATCATGATGGGGCGATTTTTTAACGGCTTAGCCTATATTTTGGGTGTTTACTTCCTGATTAAGTATTTTAAGTACGGCAAGAAAGCTCTCTTTTTCATTTCACTTCTGCCAATTATGGTTCAACAGGCAGCTTCTCTCTCCTACGATGTAATGAACTATTTGGAGCTTATGCTAGTTATGGGTTTTTTCACTAATATTGCTTCCAGCAATAGATTTACCAATAAGAATTTTATCCAGCTTTTGCTCATATCTGTTGGACTCTTTGCAACTAAACTGAACAATGTCTTATTGCTAGGCTTACTTCCATTCATTGATTTTGAAATGGAAGGATTCTTAGCTGTTTTGAACAAGCCTTTTCTTGCGACCAAGGCATTTATCGGTCGTCATCGCTATGTTTTTTACAGTTTGGCTTTTGTTGCTGTTTTCTTAGCCTTGCATTTGCTTTTCCGTCATCAAGGAGGGATCTTCCACTACAGTAGGGTTCTGCTTAACACCTTGTTTAAACAGAGCATGAACGGTG
>NZ_CAURYF010000035.1:0-19256 GCF_963529205.1 Streptococcus cristatus
CTTGGTCTAACGGTTATGAAAAACGCTACGGCTTATTCTACGTAGACTTTGAAACGCAGGAGCGCTATCCGAAGAAATCCGCTCACTGGTATAAGAAACTAGCCGAAACACAAATGATTGAATAGAAAGTAAAGCCGTTAGAGTTGAACTCTATCGGCTTTTTTGGGCATACTAATACATGAAAAGTCTGATTTGATGGTATTCAATCGCTAGACAGGATATTCTGGTCGGAGTGCTTGCGAAAAATTTAAAATTTTTCTTTGAATTGGCTTGAGAGATAGATAGTTTGGATTTCATTTTTTATGACAGCCAATGGCTCTGTACTTGGAAATCTGCTATAATGGTTTTATGATTATTTTACAAGCAAACAAGATTGAACGCTCTTTTGCAGGGGAGCTACTTTTTGACAATATCAACCTGCAGGTAGATGAGAATGACCGGATTGCACTGGTCGGTAAAAACGGAGCTGGTAAGTCAACCCTGCTCAAGATTTTGGTGGGCGAGGAAGAGCCGACTTCTGGTCAAATCAATAAAAAACGAGACTTATCCTTGTCCTATCTGGCTCAGGACAGCCGCTTTGAGTCGGAGAATACCATCTATGACGAGATGCTGCTGGTCTTTGATAGTCTGCGTCAGCAGGAAAAACGCTTGCGGCAGATGGAGCTGCAAATGGGAGAATTGTCAGGGGAAGACCTGACTGCTATCATGAACCAGTACGATCAGCTGTCAGAGGACTTTCGACAAAAGGGTGGTTTTACCTATGAGGCCGATATTCGAGCGATTTTAAATGGCTTCAAGTTTGACCAGTCCATGTGGCAGATGAAGATTTCAGAGCTGTCGGGCGGGCAGAATACCCGTCTAGCTCTGGCCAAGATGCTCTTGGAAAAGCCAGAGCTGCTGGTCTTGGACGAGCCAACTAACCACTTGGATATCGAGACCATTGCTTGGCTGGAAACTTACTTGATTAACTACAGCGGTGCCCTGATCATCGTCAGCCACGACCGCTATTTCCTAGACAAGGTTGCGACTATCACGCTGGATTTGACCAAGCATTCCTTGGATCGCTATGTGGGCAATTACTCTAGCTTTGTGGTCCAAAAGGAGCAGAAGCTGGCTACTGAAGCCAAGAACTATGAAAAGCAGCAGAAAGAAATCGCTGCGCTGGAGGACTTTGTCAATCGCAATCTAGTTCGGGCTTCCACTACCAAGCGGGCTCAGTCCCGTCGTAAGCAGTTGGAAAAGATGGAGCGTTTGGACAGGCCGGAGGCCGGCAGTCGCTCGGCTAACATGACCTTCAAATCCGATAAGGTTTCGGGAAATGTTGTTCTAACTTTGGAAGACGCAGCTATTGGCTACGGAGAGGAAGTCCTGTCGGAGCCAATTAACCTTGACATTCGCAAGTTCAATGCGGTCGCTATTGTCGGGCCAAATGGGATTGGAAAGACGACCTTGATTAAATCACTAATCGGGCAAGTGCCCTTCATCAGAGGCAAGGAGCAGCTGGGGGCTAATGTGGAAGTGGGCTACTATGACCAGACCCAGAGCAAACTGACTCCCAGCAATACGGTTCTCGATGAGCTATGGAATGACTTCAAGCTAACGCCAGAAGTCGAAATTCGCAATCGCTTAGGCGCTTTCCTCTTCTCGGGAGACGATGTCAAGAAGTCTGTCGGCATGCTATCAGGTGGAGAGCGGGCGCGCCTGCTCCTAGCCAAGCTGTCTATGGAAAACAACAACTTTCTCATCCTAGACGAGCCGACCAACCACCTGGACATTGACAGCAAGGAAGTGCTGGAAAATGCCCTGATTGACTTTGACGGCACCCTGCTCTTTGTCAGCCATGACCGTTACTTCATCAATCGCGTGGCCACACAGATTGTTGAGCTCTCTGAGGCAGGCTCCACCCTTTATCTGGGTGATTATGACTATTATCTGGAGAAAAAGGCAGAGCAGGAAGCCTTGCGTGAGGAGTCGGAGCAGATCGATTCTGATAAGTCTGCACCTGCCAATGACTATCAGCTTCAAAAGGAAAACCAGAAAGAACAGCGCCGACTGGCCCGCCGCCTAGAGCAATTGGAAGCGCAAATCGAGGATTTGGACAGCCAGATCAGTCAGTTTCAGGAAGCCATGCAGGCAACCAACGACGCCAGCGAACTCATGGAGAGCCAGCAGCAAATCGACCAGCTGACTGCTGCCCAAGAAGAAGCCATGCTAGAATGGGAAGAATTGGCGGAGAAGGTGTAGTTTTCTAATTTGCATGAGGAAAACATGATGGCGATTGAAAATGATTGGTTTATGAAGCAGATTAAAGGTGTAGCCGACATGATTAGTACAACTTTGCGCCTACAAATTCAGAATTTAGATTTGGGGCAGTATGAGGATGAGGAAGGAAGACTCATCAACGGGGCTCGCTATCTTCAGCAAGTCTTACAAGAGCAGCGCTTTGCAGAGGCCATTTCTTTTGTTGAAGAGCAGATGAAACGCCTACCTCTTCATCAGTATGATCTATTGGTTGATTGGCTGATTTCCTACTTAAGACAATTAGATTTTTCAGTGAAAGAAGATCAAGGATTCGACGAAGGGTACTTGCAAGAGTTAGAAAGGTACTTAAAGGAATTTAAGTGGTAAACAAATGGAAGATTTAGGCAAAGTTTTTCGTGATTTTCGTTTAAATGGGCATTATTCTTTGAAGGAAGCGGCGGGGCAGGTTTGCTCGACTTCTCAGCTGTCTCGTTTTGAGCTGGGTGAGTCGGATATGACCGTCTCGAAATTTTTAGATCTCTTGGATAATATTCATGTGACCCTTGAAAATTTTATGGACAAGGCCCGGAATTTCCAGCAGCATGAGCATGTGGCTATGATGGGTCAGATTATCCCTCTTTACTACTCAAATGACATCAAGGGATTTCAGGACTTGCAAGCGGAGCAGTTGGAAAAGGCCAAGGCCAGTAACACGCCTCTTTACTATGAACTGAATTGGATTTTGATGCAGGGCTTGATTTGTCAGCGAGACAGTCAGTTTCGCATGAAGCAAGAAGATTTAGATAAGGTGGCCGATTATCTCTTTCAAGTGGAAGATTGGACCATGTACGAGCTTATCCTCTTTGGAAACCTCTATAGTTTCTATGATGTGGACTATGTCTACCGTCTGGGCAAGGAAGTCATGGAGCGGGAGGACTACTACAAAGAAATTGGTCGCCATAAGAGACTAGTCTTGATTTTAGCTCTCAATTGTTACCAGCATTGTTTGGAAAGTCGTTCTTTTGATAAGGCAAGTTACTTTGAGGCTTACGTAGAGAAGATTATTGGCAAGGGCATCAAACTCTATGAACGCAATGTATTCCTCTATCTAAAGGGTTTTGCGGCTTATCAGAAGGGACAGAAGAAGCAAGGAATCAAGCAAATGCAGGAAGCCATGCACATCTTTGAAGCACTGGAACTACCTGAGCAAGTCGCCTATTATCAAGAGCATTTCGAAAAGTTTGTAAAAGTATAATTTCCCAAATATGGGAAAAATAAAGAACCTCCCTCTATTCCTGATACAATAGTTTCAGAAATGGAAGGAGGTATTTTTATGAATCGACATGCTGCACAGCTGATTACACGGGCTGCTATTAATAAAATTGGAAATATGCTCTATGACTATGGAAACAGCATCTGGCTTGCTTCTTTGGGAGCTCTGGGACAGACGGTCTTGGGCATTTACCAGATATCGGAGCTAGTTACTTCCATCTTATTCAATCCTTTGGGTGGGGCCATTACAGACCGCTTTTCCAGACGGAAGGTGCTGATGGTAACGGACTTGATTTGTGCCGGTCTTTGTCTGCTGATTTCTTTTATTTCAAATGACCAGCTCATGATTGGAGCACTGATTTTTGCTAATGTGGTTCAGGCTATAGCCTTTGCCTTTTCTCGGCCAGCTAATAAATCCTACATTACAGAGATTGTGGACAAGGAAGACATCGTGGCCTATAATTCTCATCTGGAATTAGCCTTGCAGGTTATCAGTGTCTCAGCTCCAGTTCTGTCTTTTATCGTGATGCAGTATGCAAGTCTGCGCATCACTCTTCAGCTGGATGCTCTGAGCTTTTTTCTGGCTTTTGCCTTGGTTTACTTTCTGCCTAATCATGAGCCAAGCAAGCAGCAGTCTCCCATCAATCTTGGAAATATCCTGAGAGATATCAAGGAAGGACTAGTTTATATCCGCCAGCAAAAGGAAATCTTCTTTCTGCTCTTGGTAGCTTCTGCAGTTAACTTCTTCTTTGCGGCCTTTAATTATCTATTGCCTTTTACCAATCAGCTCTACGGCAAGACAGGATCTTATGCGACTATTCTGAGTTTGGGTGCTATAGGCTCAATCATCGGAGCCATTTTAGCCAGTAAGGTCAAGGCCAGTATGGGAAATCTACTCCTAGCTCTGCTATTGACTGGTGTCGGGGTAGCAGTCATGGGCCTCTCTGCCTTGTTACCGGTTCATCCCTATTTCTCCTATTCTGGTAATCTAATCTGCGAGCTCTTTATGACTGTGTTCAACATTCATTTCTTTAGTCAAGTTCAGACCAAGGTAGACAAGCAGTATCTAGGTCGCGTTTTCTCAACGATCTACACGCTGGCAATTCTTTTCATGCCTCCTGCGACTTTCCTGATGACGCTTTTGCCAAGTGTTCACACAGCCACCTTTCTCCTACTTGGTCTAGGCGTAATGAGCTTGGCTTTGAATTCCTACCTTTATCAAAAGAAAATAGAAACAAACTAGGTTGGGGAGATTTCCAACCTAGTTTAATGTTTTGTCTTGCAAATCTTCAGCTGAGAATTTTTAGATTCATTACCAGCCTAATTTGGTTTAGAATTTTATTTCCAAGCTACCAGCCCAAATTGGCTGATGAATTAGTAGTGCGAGGTGTTTGAATAGCTGGTAGAAAAATTTTTTCCATTGGAATATACATATAATCATTGTTCCTTGCTAGTAAAAGTAGTATGATGAAGTATAAGCAAAATTAATGGAGTGAGGAATGAAAGATTTTCATTTTGATGCGATTTCAGCATTTGAAAACTATAAAATTGAGGAGGCCAAAGATGGCCATGTTTTAGTAACGACAGAGGTCGTCCCTTCTTCTCTAAACTATTATGGCAATGCACATGGAGGCTACCTATTTACCTTGTGCGATCAGATAAGTGGTTTGGTTGTCATTTCCCAAGGAGCTGACGCTGTGACCTTGCAATCTTCCATCAATTATCTAAAAGCGGCCAAACTAGGCGATACTCTGAGCATTGAGGGGAACTGTATCCATACCGGACGGACGACTAGAGTGGTGGATGTGGATATTATCAATCAAGACGGTAGAAATGTGTGTAAGGCGACCTTTACAATGTTTATCACTAGCGAAAGGGGGGAAAATGCGCAAGTTAGAATATAAGCATTATCTTTTCGACTTTTATGGAACACTGGTGGATATCAGGACTGCCGAAGATGATCCGACTTTATGGCTGTATCTTTCCCACATCTATGAAGCTTATGGAGCAGATTATCAGCCAGAAGACTTGAAAAAGAAATATGGACAATTGGTAGTAGAGCAAGAAAGCAAGATAGCGCAAGAGAAAAGCGTGGCCTATCCCGAGGTTGATTTGGTGGCGGTTTTCATCCAGCTCTTGCAGGAAGCTCCATCCAAGCATGAAACCCAGACTCCGCTTCCAGATGTGCAGGCTTGGGGAGAGCAGTTGGCTGTGACTTTTCGGAGTTTGTCTCGTCGTCAGCTCTATGCTTATCCGAATCCCCTCAAAGTTTTAAAGGCCATTAAGGACCAGGGTGGCGATATTATATTGCTATCCAATGCTCAAAGGGCTTTTACAATGCCAGAAATTGAATTGACGGGCTGTGCTCCCTATCTGGATAAAATTTATATTTCTTCTGACTATCAGATCAAAAAACCGCAAGCAGAATGGCTAGAGCTCGTGTTGGAAGAGAATCAGCTCAATCCAGAAGATACGGTTATGGTTGGCAATGATTTTTCTACGGATATGGCTATTGCTCAAGCTGTTGGGATTGATGGAGTCTTGCTGAACACTTTCCCATACTCGGATGCAGAGATAAACAAGCTCAATAAAATGCAGGCCAGGGTCATTACAGATATAGAAGAACTGCTAGAAAATAGGAAGTAAAAGATGCCTTGGAGGTCTTTAAAGGTTTATTCACAGCCAAAACTGTGGATAACTCAGAGAAACATTACGATTTGATGAAAAATTGTGGATAACCTTTATTAATTTGCTTTCTTATGATATAATAGCCCATATAAATAAAAATAGAAGAGGTATGTGAAATGTCACGTAAACCATTTATTGCCGGTAACTGGAAAATGAACAAAAATCCAGAAGAAGCAAAAGCATTCGTTGAAGCCGTTGCATCAAAACTTCCTTCATCAGACCTTGTTGAAGCAGGTATCGCAGCTCCAGCGGTTGATTTGACAACTGTTCTTGCTGCTGCTAAAGGATCAAACCTTAAAGTTGCTGCTCAAAACTGCTACTTTGAAAATGCAGGTGCTTTCACTGGTGAAACTAGCCCACAAGTTTTGAAAGAAATCGGTACTGACTACGTTGTTATCGGTCACTCAGAACGTCGTGACTACTTCCATGAAACTGACGAAGATATCAACAAAAAAGCAAAAGCAATCTTTGCAAACGGTATGCTTCCAATCATCTGTTGTGGTGAGTCACTTGAAACTTACGAAGCTGGTAAAGCAGCTGAATTCGTAGGTGCTCAAGTATCTGCTGCATTGGCTGGATTGACTGCTGAACAAGTTGCTGCATCAGTTATCGCTTATGAGCCAATCTGGGCTATCGGTACTGGTAAATCAGCTTCACAAGACGATGCACAAAAAATGTGTAAAGTTGTTCGTGACGTTGTAGCTGCTGACTTTGGTCAAGAAGTTGCTGATAAAGTTCGCGTTCAATACGGTGGTTCAGTTAAACCTGAAAATGTTGCAGAATACATGGCTTGTCCAGATGTAGACGGAGCTCTTGTTGGTGGAGCATCACTTGAAGCTGAAAGCTTCCTAGCTCTTCTTGATTTTGTGAAATAAGAATAACAATAAATGGCTTGTTGCCTTAAAGGTGGCAAGCTTTTTAAAAGTTTGGAGAAAAAAGGTGAAATCAAAGGAACTTATCTATTTAGCCAGCACTGCCATATTGCTAGCAGCAACGGCTAACGTGGTACAGGCAGAAGAAAACACGCCGACAACCACAGACCCTGAAGTAGCTAAAGCAGAACTTCAAGTAAAAAATGATCATCAACCTCAGCAGGGATCCTTAGCAGAAGTGGTGTCTACCGATCAACAGGTAAAACAAGAAACCTCGGTCGTAAGAGCTGAAGCTAGTTCAGTATACAAGGCACCAGAAAATCTGGCACCTGCTGCTAGTCTGGTCAAGGAGAACGTACCAGAAAATAAAGCAAGTGAACAAGCAAAATCAGCTGCTTCTGAAGAGATTCAGAATCCAGTAAAGGCTGATCAGACTTCCCCAGCGATCAGCGCCAGTCCTGCATCCAAAAAAGGTAGCACTTCTTTTTATAATACGGCTTCTTCAGCAGGACAAACAGCGCGTGGCAATTCACAAGCCGAAATCAAGGGCTCTACCTTTGTGGATGTGAGTAGTCATAACGGCCATATCAGCGTAGAAGACTATCGCCAATTAGCATCCAAAGGTGTCGGCGGTGTCGTTGTCAAACTGACAGAAGGAACCCACTACACTAATCCTTTTGCTGAGTCTCAGGTTCGAAATGCGCAAGCAGCTGGTTTGCAAGTATCAACCTATGCTTTCTCGCATTATACAAATGATGCAGAAGCCAGAGCAGAAGCCCGTTACTATGCTGCTTTTGCTAATAAGCTGTCTTTGCCTAAAAATACAGTCATGGTCAATGATATGGAAGACCCTAAAATGCAAACGGGGATCAACCAGCATACTCAGGCTTGGGCAGATGAAATGCGCAAGCAGGGATATGCAAATCTGATGTATTACACGAGCGCTAGCTGGGTTGACCAGAATAACCTACGCCACAAAGGTTCAATCAATACATCTCTCTTTGGTCTTGATAATTTTTGGATTGCTCAGTACCCAGCACCTAAGCTAAGTGCAAATGATGCTAAAAATTTGAAGTATAATAGCAGAGCAGGAGCTTGGCAATTTACTTCTCAAGCGCAGCTGCTTTCTGGTAAGCATGTTTTTGACCAGAGCATTGACTATTCTGGAAGATTTACAACTAGAGCTACTTTGGTTAAACAACCGCTGACAGGTAAGATTAGTATTCAAAATAATAATCCAAAAACTGGCACATTTGATGTTGTTGTTTCCGAAGTTTCCGCACCACATGGAGTTCAGGAAGTTAAACTTCCGACTTGGTCCAGTGAGCGTGGACAAGATGATATTGTTTGGTACACTGCAACGAAGCAAGCCAACGGAACTTATAAGCTGACTGTTAATGCTGCCAATCATAAAGGTTCTACGGGCGAATACAATGTTCACTTGTATTACGTTCAAGGTGATGGCAAGATGGTCGGTGTCGGTGGCACGACGACCAAGGTTTCAGTTGCTAAACCAGAAGGTAAGCTGACTATTGCCAACAACAATCCCAAGACCGGTACATTCGATGTGATCGTGTCCGAGGTTTCTAGCCCACAAGGCGTTCGTGAAGTCTTACTTCCAACTTGGTCAAATGATCAAGGTCAGGATGACATCATCTGGCACAAGGCACAGAAACAGTCAGACGGTACTTATAAATTTACTGTCCGTTCCAGCGAGCACAAAAATTCTGTTGGCGACTACAGTGTCCACTTGTATTATATCCAAAACGACGGCAAGTTAGTCGGAGTCGGTGGCACAACGACTAAGGTTTCAGTTGCTAAGCCAGAAGGCAAGTTAACTATTACCAACAACAATCCAAAGACCGGTACTTTCGACGTGATCGTATCCGAGGTTTCTAGTCCGCAAGGGGTTCGTGAAGTCTTGCTTCCGACTTGGTCAAATGATCAAGGTCAGGATGATTTGATTTGGCACAAGGCACAGAAACAGTCAGACGGTACTTATAAATTCACCGTCCGTTCCAGCGAGCATAAGAATTCTGTAGGCGACTACAGTGTCCACTTGTACTATATCCAAAACGACGGCAAGATGGTCGGCGTTGGTGGTACAACGACTAAGGTTTCAGTTGCTAAGCCAGAAGGCAAACTGACTATTGCCAACAACGATCCAAAGACCGGTACATTCGATGTGATCGTGTCTGAAGTTTCTAGTCCGCAAGGCGTTCGTGAAGTCTTGCTTCCGACTTGGTCAAATGAACAAGGTCAGGATGATTTGATTTGGCACAAGGCACAGAAACAGTCAGATGGTACTTATAAATTTACTGTCCGTTCCAGCGAGCATAAGAATTCTGTAGGCGACTACAGTGTCCACTTGTACTATGTTCAAAACGACGGCAAGATGGTCGGTGTTGGCGGTACAACGACTAAAGTCACTCGAGCTTCAGTTGCTAAGCCAGAAGGGAAGCTGACTATTGCCAACAACGATCCAAAGATCGGTACATTCGATGTGATCGTGTCCGAGGTTTCCAGCCCTCAAGGGATTCGTGAAGTCTTGCTTCCAACTTGGTCAAATGAGCAAGGTCAGGATGACATCATCTGGCACAAGGCTCAAAGACAGTCAGACGGTACATATAAATTCACCGTTCGTGCTAGCGAACACAAAAATTCTGTCGGCGACTACAGTGTCCACTTGTACTATGTCCAAAATGACGGCAAGATGGTCGGTGTTGGTGGTACAACGACTAAGGTTAGTCTTGCTTCCGTTGCTAAACCAGAAGGCAAGCTGACTATTGCCAACAACAATCCCAAGACGGGTACATTCGATGTGATCGTGTCCGAGGTTTCTAGTCCGCAAGGCGTTCGTGAAGTCTTACTTCCAACTTGGTCAAATGAGCAAGGTCAGGATGACATCATTTGGCACAAGGCGCAGAAACAGTCAGATGGTACTTATAAATTTACGGTTCGTGCTAGCGAACACAAAAATTCTGTCGGCGACTACAGTGTTCACTTGTACTACGTTCAAAGTGACGGTAAGTTAGTCGGCGTTGGCGGTACAACGACTAAAGTCACTCGAGCTTCAGTTGCTAAGCCAGAAGGCAAGCTGACTATTGCCAACAACAATCCAAAGACCGGTACATTCGATGTGATCGTGTCCGAGGTTTCCAGCCCTCAAGGCGTTCGTGAAGTCTTACTTCCAACTTGGTCAAATGAGCAAGGTCAGGATGACATCATCTGGCACAAGGCACAGAAACAGTCAGACGGTACATATAAATTCACAGTTCGTTCTAGCGAGCATAAGAACTCTGTCGGCGACTACAGTGTTCACTTGTACTACGTTCAAGGTGACGGTAAGTTAGTCGGCGTCGGTGGTACAACGACTAAGGTTTCAGTTGCTAAACCAGAAGGTCAGCTGACTATTGCCAACAACAATCCCAAGACCGGTACATTCGATGTGATCGTGTCCGAGGTTTCTAGCCCACAAGGCGTTCGTGAAGTCTTACTTCCAACTTGGTCAAATGATCAAGGTCAGGATGACATCATCTGGCACAAGGCACAGAAACAGTCAGACGGTACTTATAAATTTACTGTCCGTTCCAGCGAACACAAAAATTCTGTTGGCGACTACAGTGTCCACTTGTACTATGTTCAAAACGACGGCAAGATGGTCGGTGTTGGTGGTATAACGACTAAGGTTTCCGTTGCGGCAGGGGAGAAACCACAGGGAAAAATCAGTATCCAAAATAAAAACAATGAAACTGGTGAATTTGATATCGTCGTTTCTGGTGTTGTAGCTCCAGAAGGTGTCAAAACAGTCTATTTGCCAACTTGGTCCAGTCAAAATGGACAAGATGATATTCAGTGGTATACGGCGGAACGCCAAGCTGATGGTACTTATCGCAAGCATGTTTATGCAAGAGACCATAAAAATAGCCAAGGCGAGTACAATGTTCACCTATATTACTTGAGTAATCGCAATCAGCTGCAAGGAGCTGGTGGAGAGAAAACTACGGTTTCTATTAAATATCCTCAATCGCCTAGCAATCAGCGTGATCGTGTTCTTGCAGCAGCAGCAGCGATGGTTGGCGTCAAGGGAGGCAGTGCTGAGCACCACCGTTTGGTCAATGACTATAATAGCGTTAGACCGCTACCAGTCGGTTATGCTGTGAAGAATTCAGATGACTGGTGCGATATTTTCACGACAGTTATTTTCCAAAGAGAGGGCTTGAGCGATCTCATCGGTCGTGAGTGCGGTGTTGAGCGCCATATTCATATCTTTAAACGTCTAGGTATTTGGAATGAAGATGGAAATTCTACACCTAAAGCCGGCGATATTATCACCTTTAACTGGGACAAAGATACCCAGCAAAATGATGGCTGGGCTGATCATATCGGTATTGTCGAAAAAGTCGAAAATGGCATCATTCATACGATTGAAGGTAACAGTAATAACGAAGTTAAACGCAATACTTACCGTATCGGTCATGGAAATATCCGTGGTTTTGCATCACCTCGTTATAGATAAACACACAAAAAACCAAGGGAAACCTTGGTTTTTTAACGTCTTAGAATTTTCTTTATGAACTGAAGCAGCTTAAATTTGAGAGGGTTAGGATAATAACGGAAAGTTCCCATTTTTCGGATGATGAAGCCGTTGAAGTTTTGTTTGAAGCGCAGAACACCGTCAGAACCATCGAAAATTCCCATAATGCCGAGGAAATTATAAAATGGAATGCCTCTCTTGATGCTCTCAGTCATAACGTATTCCTGCAGCAGGGCAGGGGCGTAGAATTTGTTAAACTCAGGATAGGAGCCGCTGAAGAGATAGGTTGCTTCCTGAGGAGTATAGATAAAGAGGCTGGCAGCCAGAACTTGGTCTTGGTCGCCGTACTTATCAATCAGATCTTGAGCCTCTGCTTTGCGGGTTTCAAAGCTGTCAAACTGGCTGGAAAGCTCTCGCAGCTGGTTTTGCTTCTTTTCAGATTGAGGATTGTTTTCCAAGTCCGCCTGCAGTTTCTGAATTTTCTGGCCTAGTTTCTCTTGGTCTTTTTGTAAGTTCTGAAGATAGTCCTTGAAGTTGAGACTGGCTGTCATAAAGTCCGCCTGTTGACCAAAGCTATCATAAAAATCTTGATAGTAGTCTAGTGGCTTGTCATCATATTCCCGTCGGTCAGAAGTAGCAGCTGTGATGTCTTTAAAAATGCTGAGTTGGTCACGTTCCAGCCTTGTTAGCTTGATACCAAAGGTGTTAGCCTTTTTGACGGTCGCCTTGCCATTTTTACTGAAGGACTTGAGCAAGTCTTTCTCCGTCAGACCAGTTAAGTCTTTGACATAATGCCAATCAGGCTCCCCGCCTGGATAGCCAGTCTGTAGGCCGTCAAAGTCAAAGCCCAAGTCAGTCAGTTGCTGGATAAGCTCGGTTTTTTCATCAGAAGTTGGCTGGCCATTGCTGTCAAAGGTCTGATAAGTCTCGTAAGGCTTGATGATGAGCTCTAGGGCGCCTTCTTTTTTTGCGAAAGTCTGCAAAGCTTGATAGAAGGGGGTCAGGTATTTAGCATCGGTAGAGACAGGACCGCAGTTAATTTCCATATGGAGGCCGCCAGTCATCGGCATACTATAGAGGACAGCTGACACCACGACCTGTCCCTGCGGGTCAGCGTAGCCGACATACTGAGTACTGAAGCCCCGCTTGCTCAGCAGCTCTGCCATTTCCACGGTCTGCATAAAAGAGCGTTGGGAGCTAGCTGAGGTATGCTGGATGAATTCTTCTTGGCTGAGAAGTTTAAAGGTCATAGGCTTCCTTTCTTTTAATGCTTGCTGCGCAGTTTCTTTCTGATAGTGTAGGCCAGATTGGAGAGGTGGTAAAGAGGATTGGTTGGCAGGTTAAACTCACCAGCGAATTCCTCAATAGTCGGATTGAACTTGGATTTAAAGCTGTAGAGACCGCCCTTGAGATCGTTTTCGATTCCGCCCATATTTTGCCAATCAGCTCCGCGCTCAAAAGCATGTTTGGCCGTTTCGTACCAAGTGATGATGGCTGGCTGGTAACGGCGGTACTCCTCGTCCATTCCTGCATAGATATTTTCAGAAGTCTTGCCGTATTCTAAGACCAGTGTGCCAGACAGGGGAACGACAGCAGCACCTTGGCTGATTTTGTCTTGCAGAAAGTCAATCTCTTCTTGGAGGCGTTTCTGTTCTTGCTGGTTATTCTCAATCTTACCAGGCTTGGTTTTCTCGGTAAATTTCTCTGCTTCCTTGAGTGTCTTGGTCAGCTGAGTCTGCAAGTCTTCCAAGCGTGCCTTTAGATCAATGCTAGACAAGGTGATGTAGGAGTGCTCAGGATAAGTATCCAAGAGTTTTTGGTAATAGTCTTTGCCACGCAGGTGGATGTTTTTTCTATTTTCCGTTTTCTTCATCAGGGCTGAAAAGTCATCCAATAGTTCTGCTCCGCCAAATTGGATTTGAATGCCTTTGTTACGGGCTGTACGAATGGCTTGGCGAGTACTCTTAGAAAGCAGCTCCTCGCTGAAATCTTCTTTATGTATATTGGCCTGCAAGCGAGGCTGGATGGTTTCGTCCAGAGACTCAGTCCGTCCAACCCAGACAGCTCCTGCTTCCTGTAACTGTTGAATCAGCTCAACCGTCTCGGCTTTGTCTTGCAATTCGCCACCCATCTTGCTTTCTGCCAGAAAGAGGCTAGGGTCAAACTTGACAAAGAGCGCTTTTTTCTCCTTGGCAAATTTCTTGAGCGACGCCAAAACAAAGGTCAGCAGCTCCTTGTCACCATAGTCCATGATGGGGCCGCGCGGGATATAAAGCATGGTCATCCCCAAGGGCAGTGGTTTAATCAGGACACTGGCTGCAGCAACCAAGTGGCCGTCTTTGTAGAAGCCCAAGCGTTCATTTCCCCAGTTGTCCTTGATTTGAGCCCAAGCAGAGCTCTGCAGGAGATTGGCCTGCGGATGAGCCGTGACAAAATCATCGTGTTCCTGAGCTGAAATTCCAATTTTGTAGCTAAACATTATTTTAAAACCCACTCTCTAATAGCGTGTGCTACGCCGGATTCTTCGTTCGACTTGGTGATGTATTTGGCGATTTTTTTGAGTTCTTCTCTGCCGTTTTCCATGACAACAGGAGAGCCAACGGCTTCCAGCATGGCGCGGTCGTTTTCTTCATCACCAATAGCCATGGTCTGCTCCTTGCTCAAGCCAAGTTTTTCAGCTAGATGGAGGATAGCAGCCCCTTTATTGACAGTCTTTTTGACAATTTCCAGATAGAAAGGAGCTGATTTAACCAGTGTATATTTTTCGGCTAATTCTGGTGGTAGCTTAGCAATGGCCGCATCCAGAATTTCTGGCTCATCAATATACATGCACTTGACGATTTCTTTATTGGCCATTTCTTCAGGTGTGCGGTAGAAGATAGGCATGCTGACCAGATTGGACTCGTAAACAGTGTACTTTCCGATGTTACGATTGGTCGTATAGATGCCGTCTTTTGTGATGGCATGCATGTGAACGCCTAATTTTCGCCCGAGCAGTTCGATATCCAGATAATCGTCGTAAGTCAGTGTTTCTTTGATTAATTCTTCGCCAGTAACAGTATCCTGCACCAGTCCGCCATTGAAAGTCACGACATAGTTGTCTGGCTGATTAAGCTCTAGCTCCTCGAGAAGCTTTTGAACACCTGCAATAGGACGGCCGGTCGCAATGACGATTTTGACGCCAGCAGCCTTGGCATCCTGAACAGCGCTAAAGACTTCAGGCGTGATTTCTTTTTGGTTGTTTAAGAGAGTACCGTCAATGTCAACGGCAACTAATTTGATAGACATATTTATTCTCCGTAGGTAAATTGGTCGTTTTTGATATAGTGCATAAAGGTCTGGTTCTTCTCACTGAACAGTCCTGTATCTGCCAGCATTTCCTTGGGGAAGTAGAAGCGATTATCGCCCTGTCTGGTCCCTGCTAGCGAGTGGACGATAGGAGACAGGCTGGACAGTTCTGCTAAGCTGCCATCTTTTTGCAGGATTTCTATCTGGGTCCGGGGTTTTTCAACGTCAGGCCGGTAGAAATCATAAGGCAAATCAAAATTACGATGGATAGCAGTATAGTAATCAGGGTCAAAACCAACCTGTCCAACTAGGTCTCGCATGATATCCAAATGCCCTTCGTTTTCCTGAGAGAAGACGATAGACTTAAAGGCCTTGCGATTGATAAAACGCTGAGCTAAGTCAGATAAAATCTTGTCTGGACTAGTCATCCAAACTTGGAAATAGGTATTCATGACACCATCATCCAAGGCCAGATAATCCTGCAGGGTCACCCTGTTTTCAAAGAATGGAATGAGGTTGGGTGATGACAGGGCAAAATAATCCTTCTGAGCTGGATAGAGAAACTTGGCCCGCTTGAGCAGATTTTGCAGCAGAACTTCCATAGCTCGGCTAGCCGGGTGGAAATAGACCTGCATGTACATCTGATAGCGGCTGACCACGTAGTCTTCTACCGCATGCATGCCATTGCGCTTGAAGGCGATGCCGTTTTCTACAGGACAAATCACTCGTAAAATTCTAGTCAAGTCAAATTGTCCATAGGAAGCGCCAGTAAAAAAGGAATCTCGCAAGAGATAATCCATCCGATCCACATCAATCTGGCTGGAAATCAGCTGGACCACTTGCTTATTGGGATAGGTATGATTGATGACGCTAGCTACTTTTTCTGGGAAATCTGGCGAAACCTGCACCAAGGCCTGATGAATCTCTGTCTCAGGACTGGTGATGATTTGCCGCGTAATGTCCTCGTGATTGGTATCAAATAGGCGCTCGAAAGTATGTGAATAGGCGCCGTGTCCCAAGTCATGCAGAAGCGCGGCTGTCATAGTCAGCAGGCTTTCGTGACTATCCCAGACATCGCTATATTTTTCATTGAAAATCTTGGTGATGCGTCGAGCAATCTCATAGGCTCCCAGACAATGCGAAAAACGGCTGTGCTCCCCGCCGTGAAAAGTATAGCCAGAAGTACCCAGCTGTTTGATGCGGCGCAGCCGTTGAAATTCTTTGGTATTGATTAAATCATAAATGACCTGATGATCCACATGCACATAATTGTGAACCGGGTCCCGAAATACTTTTTCAATCATAGTCCTATTATATCATAAATGCTCAGTGGGCGAAATTCAAAGCCCGAAGTAGAAAGGAAGAATTCTCAAGAAATTTTTGGTAAAATAGAAGAAAGAAACAAGGAATGTGAGAAAATCATGAAAATTAGAATGAGAAATCAAATCAAATTAGATGAGCAAATGGAGTTGATTGACCAGGCCTATGATGTAGAATGGACACAAAAAGGGAGCAATCACTATTTGATTTATCAAAGCGAGGAGCAGGAAAAAGTCGTTTTGAAGTTTAATGAGGACAAGCTGACCATGACCCGCTTTTCTGACCCAAAAACCATTCTTCATTTTATCAAGAATGGTCAGCATGTAGTATCTATCCCGACTCCGCTTGGTGCTCAACAGTTTGTGACGGATACTCAGCACTATCACTTAGATGCAGAAAATCAGGCTTTGGAACTTCATTATGATTTGAAAAGAGGCGGTGACGATCAGCTTTTTGCTTCCTATCAGATGAAAATCGAATGGACGGAAGAAAAGTTTGAAAAATAACAGCTCTGCCTTGAAAAATACAAAAATTTTGGTATAATAAATACACTCAAGGGAGTAGCTAACGGTTTTACCGTTACAAGGTCGTCAATACGAAAGAAATTTCCGGCCTTGTATGAAATAGCGAGACTTGTTAATAAACAGGTCTCTTTTTTGTTTATTTTGAAAGAGGCCCATCAAAAGGAGGAGACATTTTGTCAAAAGAACAAAAGCGCCAAGCTTTTTATACGCAAAGTCCTGAGGAAGTTTTGCAAGCAATGGAAGCTTCCGAACAAGGATTGACCAGCAGCCAAGCCCAGCAACGTTTGGCGGACTACGGTCGCAATGAATTGGAAGAAGGAGAGAAAAAGACTCTCTTGATGAAATTCATTGAGCAGTTCAAGGATTTGATGATTATCATCTTGGTGGTAGCGGCTATCTTGTCTGTCGTGACGTCAGGTGGTGAGGATATTGCGGATGCTATCATTATCCTAGCCGTTGTCATCATCAATGCTATTTTTGGTGTCTACCAAGAAGGTAAGGCTGAAGAAGCCATTGCGGCTCTCAAGTCTATGTCCAGCCCAGCTGCGCGTGTCCTGCGTGATGGCCATGTCACAGAAGTGGATTCTAAGGACTTGGTACCTGGTGATATCGTCAGACTGGAAGCCGGCGATGTTGTACCGGCAGATATGCGACTGTTGGAAGTTAATTCTCTGAAAATCGAAGAAGCCGCTCTGACAGGTGAGTCTGTGCCAGTTGAGAAAGATTTGACTGTTGCAGTAGCTGCTGATGCTGGTATCGGCGACCGGGTCAATATGGCCTTCCAAAACTCCAATGTCACTTACGGTCGAGGAGTAGGGGTTGTTGTCAATACTGGGATGTACACTGAAGTCGGCCATATCGCAGGCATGTTGCAAGATGCAGATGAAACGGACACACCGCTCAAGCAAAACCTCAATAGCCTGTCTAAGGTTCTGACCTATGCGATCCTAGTGATTGCTGCGGTGACCTTTGTAGTCGGCGTTTTCATTCAAGGAAAAGATCCGCTTGGTGAGCTGATGACTTCAGTTGCTCTTGCGGTTGCGGCGATTCCAGAAGGTCTACCAGCTATCGTTACTATCGTTTTAGCTTTGGGAACACAGGTTTTGGCTAAGCGGAATTCAATTGTCCGTAAATTGCCAGCAGTAGAAACGCTTGGTTCAACTGAAATTATAGCTTCAGATAAGACCGGTACCCTGACCATGAATAAGATGACGGTCGAAAAAGTCTTTTACGACGGAGTCCTGAATGAAGCTGGCCAAGATATTGAACTTGGACTGGAGCTGCCGCTCTTGCGTTCGGTTGTCTTAGCCAATGATACCAAGATTGACCAAGAAGGCAAGTTAATTGGTGACCCAACGGAAACAGCCTTTATCCAGTATGCCTTGGACAAGGGCTATGATGTTAAAGGATTTTTAGAGAAATATCCTCGTGTAGCTGAGCTGCCATTTGACTCAGATCGTAAGCTCATGTCTACCGTTCACCCATTGCCAGACGGGAAGTTCCTAGTGGCAGTTAAGGGAGCTCCTGACCAACTCTTGAAACGTTGTGTTTCCCGTGACAAGGCTGGAGATATTGCAGCGATTGATGATGCTACATCACAGCTAATCAAGTCTAATAACTTTGAAATGGCTCACCAAGCCTTGCGTGTTCTTGCGGGTGCTTATAAGATTATTGATGCAGTTCCGACTGACTTGACCTCTGAAAATCTAGAAAATGATTTAATCTTTACTGGTTTAATCGGTATGATTGACCCAGAACGTGCCGAAGCTGCAGAAGCTGTTCGTGTAGCCAAGGAAGCTGGTATTCGTCCAATCATGATTACTGGTGACCACCAAGATACAGCGGAAGCTATTGCTAAGCGTTTGGGAATCATTGAAGCTGGAGATACGGAAGACCATGTTCTGACTGGTGCAGAGCTCAACGAACTTTCTGATGCAGAATTTGAAAAAGTAGTTGGTCAATACTCTGTTTACGCGCGTGTATCTCCAGAACACAAGGTTCGTATCGTCAAAGCTTGGCAAAATCAAGGTAAGGTCGTTGCCATGACAGGTGATGGCGTCAATGATGCCCCAGCTCTGAAGACAGCTGATATTGGTATCGGTATGGGAATTACCGGTACAGAAGTGTCTAAGGGAGCTTCTGATATGATTCTGGCCGATGATAACTTTGCGACCATTATCGTCGCAGTCGAAGAAGGACGGAAGGTCTTCTCAAACATTCAAAAGACCATTCAATATCTTCTTTCAGCTAATACAGCTGAAGTGTTGACTATCTTCCTAGCTACCTTGTTTGGTTGGGATGTCTTGCAACCAGTTCATCTGCTTTGGATCAACTTGGTAACAGATACCTTCCCAGCTATCGCCTTGGGAGTTGAACCTGCCGAGCCAGGTGTCATGACTCATAAGCCTCGTGGCCGTAAGTCAAGCTTCTTCTCAGGTGGTGTCATGAGCTCCATCATTTACCAAGGATTGCTGCAAGGTGCTCTCGTTCTGTCCGTCTATGGCTATGCTATTG
>NZ_CAURYF010000036.1:0-18338 GCF_963529205.1 Streptococcus cristatus
GATAATCTTCATGATGCGCCATTCCGCATTGGAAATTTGCATGACCTCTCCTTTCTAAATCTACATTTGTAAACCTTATGATGTTATTCTACTCCTAAGATTTACATTTGTCAACCAAAAGTTTTAAAAAAAACAAATCTTCCTTTGAAGATTTGTCTAGTTGGGCTTTTTTTACTCCCTATTTTTATCTCTATAACGTTTCCTGCAGAGCTTGGGCTAGGATGCGATACCCGGCCACACTTAGATGGAGGCCATCTGTCGTATAGGCTTCTGCTAACTGCCCCACTTCATCCAATAAAGACGAATACACATCGACATAGCTGACCTGGTAGTAGGCTTGGGCCAATTCTTGGTAGGCACGATTGAGGGCTTGGATTTTCTCGTTCGTTCGGATATAAACCGTCCCTTTGTACTGCTCCTGCTCATTCACAGGCAGGACGGACAGCAACTGGATCTGAGCCAGAGGATAGTCACGGGAAATCTCCTGAATAACCGCTTCCAGATTGGCCAGCGTTTCAGCTTGAAGCATCTCCTTGCCAATGTCGTTGGTTCCAATTAGGAGAAAGACCTTATCCAGAGCCTGCCCAAAGAGATGGGCATCCAAATTTTCTAAAAGCAAATCAGTCTTGTAGCCACGAATACCACGATTGACTAAGGTTTTAGGACTTTGCAATAGCTCATGCAGTGGGAAATATTCCACAATCGAATCACCGATAAAAATAATCGCTGGCTCGTTTACCGCAAGCTGATTCAGATCCCGATAATTTTTCTGGATCTTTGCCTGCTCATTTAAAAGCCACTGTTCTAATAGTTGAACTGCCATTTAGACTCCTTTTTCTAAGTATTGCTCAATCACCTGCAAAACACCGGCCTCTGCATTGGCTGGTGCCAAGTGACTGGCAATGCGCTTAATCTTCTCATCCCCATTTTCCATAGCATAGGAGAAATCCGCTAGTTCCAGCATTTCTAAGTCATTTTCGCTGTCGCCAAAAGCCATGATTTCCTTGCTTTTGATTTGCCACCGATCCATGAGCTGACGAAGCCCCCAAGCCTTGTGAAGGCCTTCTTGGATAATGTCAATCGCGCCATAGCCGCTGGTCACAGCACTCAATCTTCCAGCAAATGCTGTATTGATCTGCTGCGTAATCTCTGCCGCTTGCGCTTCATCTACCATAACGCTCATCTTCAGCACTTCTTCAAACGGATGATCTTGCAGATTGGACACAAAATTCATTCGTTTGTAGAAATGAACTGCCATTTCTTCTGTCATAATCTTGCTAATCATCGGAAAATCCGTACCGTCCTGAACAAAGCCACCTTTAGTGGAAGTGACCACCAGATGCACCTCTCGTTCTTGACCCTGAAAATAAGCCAGCGTGTCCGCAATTAAATCAGGCTGCCAGAAAGTGCCCAGCAACATTTCATTCTTTTCAAAGATTCTAGCGCCGTTGGCGACAATCAGGGTCATACGCTCTGTCAAATCGCCCAACAATAAGCGCATTCGTTGGATTTCATTGCCCGTCGCAATGACAAACTTGATGTCCCGCTCTTCCAGCTGGTCTAAAACTGCTGTCAGGCGTGGCAAATCCAGCTCTCCTCGCGGATCCAAAAGGGTGCCGTCCATATCCGTAGCGATCATTTTAATTGGCATCTTTCCACCTCATTTCTATAATCTCAGATATTTATTTTTTACTTTATTCCATAAATATTTGAGATAATCTTTCCCTTTTAGCTTTTCGACTAATGATTTTTCAAAGTTTTTTACTTGGGCATCAACTTGACTTTTAACGCTTTTCCCCGCAATCGCATAGCAACTCTTAGCCGTATGATAACCAGCCAAGCCGCGATTATTCTGAGGGGCTTTGAAAGCTTGCCCGCCATTTCGGATCGCCAGCCTGCGAAACTGGGGATCCCACTTGGCTGGACTTTTGACATCGTAGTAATAATGGGAACTTTTATTGAACAGGGAGGGCTTCTCCCCGTAATTAAAACTAGCTCCATTGACTAGCCCATTTTGGCTGCTCTTTTCTGGATCTAGGATATTGAGAAACTGCCCTTCCCTATCCAGAATAAACTCGGTATGGAAACGATGGAGGATCTTGATATTGGCCTGATAGGGCTGCTGGTCTGGGTAGATTACCTTGTCCTTATCGACAAATGCTTTATTGTGCAACCGCGAAGATTCCCAGAGCTGGCAGTCCAGGTCAGGATGCACCTGAAAATAGGCTAGGAGAGCCTGGCCATCTGTCATCCCCGGCTTACGAAAATGCTCTCTAACCCACTGAGCCTGCTGGCTGGAAATAAGGTAGCGAAATTGGTGCAACTGACCTTTTAACCTTTGATTGCCACTGTCTGCAATAAAGTCTGCTGGAGAAAAAGCCTGCCGAATCGTTTGAGAAAACTGATGCCAAAAGGAAGCATGTGGCGATAAGTCTGGATGTATATGCGAGAGCAATCGAGTAATTTCTGCTGCTTCCCCGCTCAATTCGTCAGGCATATCCATATAGAACATAGCTAGCTCTAACAACTTCTCAGCTTGCTGGGGCTGGACTGCTCGACATTCAAAAGACCATAGCTTCTGAAAGAGCGGACTGCCAAATATAAGGGCCTCCTCAAAAAGACTCTGGCGGTCAGATTCATACGGTAATGACGCCATTTCTGTCAGAAAAACTGTATCAAGAGCAGCTTGAGACCAGCCGAGCGCTTGTAATTCTGTATAGCATTGCTCTATTTCTACTTTCATCACCATCCACATCCATCATATAAAATTTCTTCAGCACCGTTCTGAGCTTCGCTAACAGGCTCATGCAGCCTTCGATAGCTCTCCTATTTACCTCTAAATATGCCAAAAATTCAGCTAAAAGTCAATGTGCAAAGGGACTTTCGGCCTCGAATTGTATTCTTTCAGCATTTTTTGCTATACTAGTCTTAGGAAAACAACGAGGACAAAAGATGACGCCAAATAAAGAAGACTATTTAAAATGTATTTACGAGATTGGCACGCGCCAGGAGAAAATCACCAATAAGGAAATCGCCCAGCACATGCAGGTTTCCCCGCCAGCTGTGACGGAGATGATGAAGAAAATGCTGGCTGAAGAACTCCTAATCAAGGACAAAAAGGCAGGCTATCTGCTAACTGACCTAGGCCTGCAACTGGTCTCTGACCTCTACCGCAAGCACCGATTAATTGAGGTGTTCTTGGTCCAAAAGCTGGGCTACACCACAGACGAAATCCATCAGGAAGCCGAGATTCTAGAACACACCGTTTCTGAACGCTTTGTCGCAGGCTTGGAAAAAATGCTGAATTTCCCAGAGACCTGCCCTCATGGTGGCACAATCCCAGCCAAACACCAGCTGCTGAAAGAAAAATACCATCAAACTCTGGCCTCCGCTCAGGAGCCTGGTAGCTACCTCATCCGCCGTGTCCACGATGACTTTGAGCTTTTGGCCTATCTGGAAAAGCACAATCTAAACATAAACCAAGCAATCCGTTTCCTCCAGTATGACGACTACAGCCAGCTCTATCAACTAGAAGTGGACGGCCGAGCAATCCAAGTTAGCCCTATGATTGCCCAACAGATTTATGTAGAAAAACTATAAACAGGATCCAGTTCAGACTTTTTAGTCTAAACTGGTTTTTTATTGACAAAAATAAAACGTCAGATTATAATAAGTATACTTACAAAATATCCAGAGGAAAAGCTAATGGAAAAATCTCAGTTTAACTCCATCTATAGGGATGAATACAAAAAATCAACCGGTCTGCTCTTTATCCGTGCCTACCACAAGTGGCATGGGCTGATTAAAAACGAACTGAAAACGATCGATTTGACCCATCCCCAATTTGTCGTTCTGACCACTCTTGCTGCACTCCTGCGTCAGCAAGAATGGGTTAGTCAGACCGACATTGCCCGATTTTCTGACATGGATGTCATGACCATATCCCAAATCATCCGCCTCTTGGTCAAGAAAGAATTGATCAGGCGGGAAGTCCATCCCAAGGACAGCCGCGCCAACATCATACTTCTAACAGATATGGGGCTGCAAAAAGTCAACCGAGCTCTTCCTCTGGTAGAAGGCATTGATCAGGCATTCTTTGGAAAATTAGAAAACAAAACGGAAGTATTCAATCAACTTTTAATAGCACTGGAGGCAGAAAATGACTAGATTTTGGATTGGTGTCGTATCAAAAGAACACGTCCTAAGAGGTGTAGAGGGAGGCTTTTGCCAAGTCTGCCATGGAAAGAAAGCACCGCTGAACCGAATGAAAAAAGGAGATTACCTTTTGTACTACAGCCCCAAGTATCAGCTGAATGGTCAGGAAAAGCTGCAGTCCTTTACAGCAGTTGGCAAGATTCTAGATGACACAGCTTATCAAGTAGAGATGTTTGAAGGCTTTGTCCCATTTCGACGAGATGTCAGCTACTACCAGCCAGTCAAAGACTGCCCCATTGAGCAAGTTCGGCAACATCCTCAGTGGCGTCAATACGCTTCTCAGATAAGATACGGACATTTCGAAGTTTCAAAAGAATTTTTTCTCTATATCTTTGAACAGATGAAGGAAGAATAGGAGGCTGGGACATCCCGACCTCCTATTTTTTCGTATCCGATGTCATATGCTCTATAATTGTTTTAGCAGAAATTATGGAGTTTTTTAGGAAAAATCCTATCTACCTGCACTAAAAAGTATAAATTAAATCAATAGAAAGATGTATAGAAAACAACCAAATCACATCACAAACCTCCTAGAAAGACTAAGGCTTTTCTGATCAAAATAATACTCTAGACACTTCCACTTCATCAAGTTTTTTTAAAAGAAAGAAAAGATCCTATTTACCCCCTTGCAAACCTTTTCACTTTTTGCTAGAATGATGTCAAAAAATTAAGAAGGACAAATTATGCCACAAAATCTCTTTAAAGAATTGGCTCAACTGGAGCAAGTGGAAGCTCTGGCTCTCGGAGGCTCACGAGCCGGCCAACATTTTGACCAAGATTCAGACTATGATGTCTATGTCTACCTGAGCGCTCCTCTCGCGCCAGCCATCCGCCAGGAAATCCTCAGCAAGTACTGCTCCTATATGGAAATTGGCAATCAATTTTGGGAACTGGAAGACGACTGCGTCCTCAATAATGGTATCGAGATTGAGCTGATTTACCGCTCGCTGGACGACTTTGACCAAGACCTGCGGACTGTTGTTTTAGAGCACCAAGCCCAGAATTCTTACACTACCTGTATGTGGTACAATCTGGTCCACAGCAAGATTCTCTACGATCGAGACGGTCGCTATGCTGCTCTCCAGACCAAGTACAGCCTGCCCTATCCAGCTGAACTGAAAAAGAATATCATCAGCAAGCAGCTCCTGCTCCTCGATCAAGCGATGCCAGCTTTTTCAAGACAGATCAAAAAAGCTCTCAAGCGCCAAGACCTGCTCAGCATCAATCACCGCAGCAGCGAGTTTTTCGCCTCCTACTTTGATGCCCTCTTTGCCCTCAATGAGCAGCTCCATCCAGGCGAAAAGCGCATGCTCCAGTATGCCAAAGAAAATTGCTCCCGCCTGCCTCAGGATTTTGAAGCCAATATCCAAGACTACTTCCAACATCTCTACCAGTCAGATCAGCAACAGAAAGCGGTCCTAACCTTGGATAGCCTCCTAGACAATCTTAAGCACTTGATTGAAGCATCCATCTAGAATTTCAACAGATAAAAAGCTCATGAAGCCAGTTTTTCAGCTGGTTCATGAGCTTTTTACTATTTTCGTCAAGTAAGTTGAGGCTTATTTGTTAAAGATTGACTGTCTGAAGTCGTCTGTCTCACGAAGATAGGCATTGTAAATCTTCTTCTTGAGCAGGTTGACCCAGCTAGCTTCAACACGATTTGTCGCATTGGTAATGTTGCGCACATCCTCTGCGACCGCTTCGTCCATCAGCTTCTGCATCTCTGCATAAGAGCGAATGGTTACTTGCTTGGTACTGTTTGGATTTCTAAGTTCGTACTCGATGGTGATTGGTTTGAGCTTGGTTAGCTGGTCAATCCGCTCTTGGTACATGGCCTTCTTGAAGGCCGCCCATGAAGCATACTCGCCCTTGAATACATTTTCCAAGACCTTCTGATCTGTCACCAGACCAACGTCTCTCCTGAGCCAGCCATCCCAGGTCGTCTTGCCTTCTGCAGCAGCCTCTTCGGAGAATTTCCCTGAAACATAAGGGACAAAACCTTCATGGTAGCCCTTGGCTGCTAGTAACTCATAGGCTGTGCGACGGAACATGACATCACCCGGCGCCCCATTTGGATTGCTCAAGGCTGAGTAGATTGGCGAGAAGAGGCTGAGACTGAGGTAGCCATTGCGTGGATACTGTCCGCTATCCTTATTCTCCCGGCGGGTGATGACGTCATTGTCAATCAGGGACTCAAAGCTGGTTAGCTGCTTGATTTCCTCAGCAGTAAAACTGCGAGTCTGGTTACCAGCATGGGTTTGCTTACCATATTTATCTGTGATATAGTAATTCTCCATCTTTCTGAACCACTGGAGCTTGGCTGCATCGCTCTGCTTGACCATCGAAGTCCCCTCTAGGTAATCCAGCGTGTAAATCATGTCAAACATGCCATGGACATAGTGCTGCAAATCTGCCGCATTTTGGACACGTTCCTTGAAGTTGTAGGTATGCATCCGTGTCTTAGAATCCTTGTCCGTCTTGAAGAGGGTATTGAGGGTAATGGTAGGCTCATTTGGACTTGGTGTGGACTGCAAGAGACCACGCGCATAGAGCTCAGCCCCCAACCCTTCGCGGCGACCATAACCTTCAAAGTAGATAGAACCATCGGAATTATGCGTCATTTCATGGGTGTAGACAGAGTTCCCATAGTCTTCTAACAAGCGAGCAGCATCAAAGTGGGTGACACTTCCCGTAGCATAGGCATTGTAGCCCTTGCTTGGATACCACTTGCCGGCTGGTCCAAAGAATTCCTGCATAGCTAGTGATTTCTTGTCATTAGCTAGAGCCCAATATCGTTTACCATCCTTGTCAACCAATGAGAACCCATCGTAAACCAGAACAGAACGGAAGAGCTTGTCCTTGCTTTCAGGACTTAAAATCTTATACCAGAAATCATAGTGGTCACGCTGCCATTCAGCTGACTTTCTAACTCGGTCTTCGACATACTCAACCAATTCTGCATCTGTTCGCACCCTGTTATTGGCATCAAGGCGGTAGCGATCATAAGCTCCCATAGAGACGGTGGACATATTGGAGATGACATAGACACCCTTCTCAGTCATGGTCAAGAGTGGCAGGAGCATGCCCTTATGTTCCCAATTATCTGCAGTAATCTTGTCGTAAACGCCGACAGAATACTTGCTCTTGGCCTTAGCTGTATCTTGAAGCTGTCTAGCTTCTGCCACATCGGACTTAGACTCAACGATGTAGGCCTTTGTATTGGTCTTGAGCCATTCGTTATTGGTCTTGTCGGGCAGGAAGAGCTGGCGATAGCTTTCCAGATAGTTGAAAAGGCCGCGCTTACCAGTCGCTTCAGAGAGCGAGTTATCGTAAGCCAGATAATTATTCTTAGCCTTGAGATTTTCAAAACCAGACTGACCGAGTGCAATGATGGTGTCTAGCGTCGAAGCCTTATGATTTCCAAAGAAGTCAAACTTATAGGCCGACAAATCCTTGACATTGGTCTTGTCATAGTTGATATTATACCAACGGTTGAGATAGGTCAGACCAAGTAAGAAAGCTTCTTTATTGGCTGTAATCTTCTGAGCTACATAGTCAGCAACGACATCGCCTTCAGTATTGATGGACTTGTCCATAGCCAGAACCTTGCGCAACTCTTCTGCCAACTTGGTCTTGACTTGCTCAAAGGCTGTATCCAGATAGAGCTCATCCAGAGAAGCATCCGCATTCACTCCTAAAACAGTCCGCATAACTGGTGAGTCCAGGACAACCTTGTTCAACTCTGGCAGCACTTGATTGAGAATCCTGCTATAGTCTGATAGGAAGGCTTCTGGTGTATAAAGGAGGTCTAAGCCATTCACAGTGTATTCTGCGATAGCTTGATGCTTGAAGTCTCCTTTATAGGTCAGATTTAAATAATCAACCGTCTTATCCTCAAAGTGCAGCATCAGGCGGTTAATGCCAGTCTTGTTGCTATGGATATCGGTGATCATCTGGTCGCCCTTCATCGGAACCACATCCAGCAAGTACTCAGTATTGAGCTTGTGATTAGCTGGAAGTTTATTTCCGTAGGCAACGATGGTTTCCTTATTGTAGAATGGCAGGAGTTTTTCCATGTTAGCATAAGCTATCAGACGGTCTTCACGAGCATTCTTTTCCTTGCTGTAGTCAACAGTATGGAGATTGAGATTGCTATCTTCTAGCGTGGTCCTAATATCTAGGCTCGCCAGCTTCTCTTCTGCCTCGTCCAAGCTTAGAGTAGACGTGACAAACTGATCATTTCCTAAAGTTTCGTTTCCTTCAACGGCATTGGCTTCTCTGATGCGATCATTCTTGTAATCTTGGTCGCCAGAAATGCTGTAAACATTTGTACCGCTGACATTGCTGATAACATTATCAATCAAGCCATTGAAGTAATTGGAACCAACTACTCCGCCGATTTGACCATTCTTGGTGGAATTTTGGATCTTTCCAGTCACATAAGAACGGCTGATACGGGCATTGTCTTCCAAGCGACCGACCAAACCGCCGAAGCGCTGTTCGTTTGTTCGAGCACCTGCCAGAATGGTCACATCTGCTCTGCTCTGACTGAGCAAGGAATTTCCTCCCTTGAGGTTGGCAACCAAACCACCGACATTATAGGCCTTATACTGCTTGTCATTGGTCTGGATAGTTCCAGTAAAGGAGCTGTTGGTGATTTGGCTATTGCTTGCAACAACGACCAAACCAGCTACTTGCGAAGCATTGCCCACTACTGACACCCTACCTTGGGCAGAAACATCTGTGATTTGCGCATTATCTGCACTGCGAGCCAATGCAGCAGAGTCATAGGTGCCGACAATATTGACCTCTTTCAGGTCCAGATTAGAAATAGAGGAACCACTCTTGAGGTTTTCAAACAAAGGCTTGGCTAGATTATAAATGGCATACTGCTTGCCATTATGGTTACCTGTCAGACTGCCTGTGAAGTTTCCTCGGAGATAGACATAATCCGCAGGAGCCAGACTGACCTCGCTCGCATCCAAATCGGCTCCTAGAACATAGTTGCCAGCCATATTTTGCTTCATGGCGTCTACCAAACCAGCAAAGCTCGTGTAGACATTTTGCTGACTAGGCACTGCCCTGCTGATATAGAAGTCATAGCCAGACTTGTAGCCTGTGTCACCCTCTTGTACCAGCTCAGGCAGAGAAACTCTTACCTTATAGACAGCCTTGCCCTCCTTCTGGCCTTCTGCCATGCTGTGAACCGGAAGGAGCATGTCCTTGGATTCACTTGATTTGACTTTGACAAAGTAGTTAGACAGGTCCGTAGGTATAGCGCTCATGGAAACGACACGCTTGAACTGGTCCTTTTCTTTTCTGTAAAACTCAGCCGAATCAATATCGCGGAAGGCAATCTTCTTGTATTGCAGCTCAAAGTTGCGGCTATCTTTTTCAAGGTCAGTCATGCTGCCCGTATCCAGCTCATAAGTCAACTTAGTTTTCAGGGTATAGCCTGTGTAGTAGTCCAAGTCATCGATTTTCAGACTTCCTGCCATATTGTCAATCGGAAGCGAGCGGACAAGCTGGTCTCCCTTGTACAATTCAGCTGTCGCTGAGCGTAAGGATTTTGTCTTGTCTTCCAAGCTATATTGAACCGTGACCGACTTGTCCTCTGGATTTTCTATCAGACTTAAGATCGAAACTGTCGGCTTGACCTTAGGCACACCATTTAGAGCCGTCTTGCTTGCTGTCAGGCTGGCAAAAGCTTGATTGACCTGCACTTGTGTAGCGGTTTGATTCTTCAGAACTCCTTCTGCCTTGGCCAATTCGTTTGTATAGGCTGCTTTCTTATCTGCATCCGCATTCTTATATTGGACGGTCGTCTGCACAGTTCTGCCCAAAGCATGTTCATTCCGCAAACGAGTTTTGTCCACTTCAAGCCCCTGTAACTGAGTCTTGGATTGATTGATTTGAGCCACCAGCTGGTTGACTTCTGCTTGGCTGGCTTGTGACTGATTGAGAAGCGCTTGACCGGCCACCAAAGCAGTATCATAGGCTTCTTGGTGACTTTGACTATCATTGAAATAACGAGCCTGAGCCTTGATTTGCTCTGCTTCTGTCAGTAGATTGTGAAGCGAAATCAAATCGAACTCTTTCAAGGCTTCCACTTGCGGGGCATCACTTGGTAGCCTATGCGGTTTCATTGTGCCGACTTTGACAAGCTGAGCAACTGCTGCCCGCGTTTGCTCATTCGAAAGTTCCTGACGGTCAATTTCCTGGCCGTTGGAAGTATAGACACGAGTCTTGATTGTCCGTTTGCCTGGCACACCTGGAATAGCGATTTGACGAGCGCCTTGCACAAGATCATCCGTCTCTTCCTCTCGCGTGGTGAAGTCAATTTTCTCTACTCGCGTTTCATCCGTATGGGTCAGCGGATACTCTGGGAGGGCAGATGCTTGCGGAGCAGTGCTCGGTACCATATGTGGCTTGGCCGTGCCAATTTTGACAACTTGTGTGACTGGAGCTAGCGTTTCCTCATTGGACAGCTCTTGACGGGCAATCTCTTGGCCGTTGGAAGTATAGATACGAGTCTTGATCGTACGTTCACCCTGAACACCTGGAGTGACGATGTGGCGGGCACCTTGTACAAGCTCATCTGTTTCTTCTTCACGTGTGGTAAAGTCAATTTTCTCTACTCGCGTTTCATCCCTATAAGTAAGCGGATATTCTGGTAGGGCAGATGTTTGCGGAGCAGTGCTCGGTACCATATGTGGCTTGGCCGTGCCAACTTTGACAACTTGCGTAACTGGGACTAGCGTTTCCTCATTGGACAGTTCTTGGCGGGCAATCTCTTGACCATTGGAAGTATAAACTCGAGTCTTGATGGTCCGTTCGCCTTGCACTCCTGGAGTGACGATGTGGCGAGCACCTTGAACAAGTTCATCCGTTTCTTCCTCTCGCATGGTGAAGTCGATTTTCTCTACTCGCGTTTCATCCCTATAAGTAAGCGGATATTCTGGTAGGGCAGATGCTTGCGGAGCAGTACTCGGTACCATATGTGGCTTGGCGGTGCCAATTTTGACAACTTGTGTGACTGGGGCTAGCGTCTCCTCGTTGGACAACTCTTGGCGGGCAAGTTCTTGACCATTGGAAGTATAAACTCTAGTCTTGATGGTACGTTCGCCCTGCACACCTGGAGTAACGATGCGGCGAGCGCCCTGAGGTAACTCATCAGTATATTGTTCCTCGATGTTAAAAGCAATCTTCTCCACCCGAGTTTCATCCTTTGTAACCAACTCTAACTCGAGAACTTCATGCACAGGAGCGATATCTGGAACCGTGCCATAACTAGTAAGCTCGGGAACTTCATGAACGGGAGCACTAGCAGGAACTGTGCCATAATTAGTGAGCTCGGGAACCTCATGAACCGGAGCGCTAGCGGGGACCGTGCCATAGGCAGACAACTCGGGTTTCTCGTGCACGGGAGCATTAGCGGGAACCGTGCCATAATTAGTGAGTTCGGGAACTTCGTGCACAGGAGCGCTAGCGGGAACCGTGCCATATCCAGGCAACTCGGGTACCTCATGAACCGGAGCATTAGCGGGAACCGTGCCATAACTAGTGAGTTCGGGTTTCTCATGTACGGGAGCAGTATCTGGGACCGTGCCATAGGCAGTTAACTCGGGTACCTCGTGCACCGGAGTGCTA
Source organism: Streptococcus cristatus (assembly GCF_963529205.1). Classification (GTDB taxonomy): domain Bacteria; phylum Bacillota; class Bacilli; order Lactobacillales; family Streptococcaceae; genus Streptococcus; species Streptococcus cristatus_O. The sequence goes on from NZ_CAURYF010000036.1 coordinate 11,866, forward strand.
TCTGGAACTGTACCATAATCAGTTAACTCGGGTACCTCGTGCACCGGAGCACTAGCAGGGGCTGTACCATAGTCAGTTAACTCGGGTACCTCGTGCACCGGAGTGCTATCTGGAACTGTACCATAATCAGTGAGCTCGGGTTTCTCGTGCACGGGAGCATTAGCGGGAACGGTGCCATAACTAGTGAGTTCGGGAACTTCGTGTATAGGAGCACTAGCGGGAACGGTGCCATAATTAGTGAGCTCGGGAACTTCGTGCACGGGAGCAGTATCTGGGACTGTGCCGTAGTCAGACAACTCGGGTTTCTCGTGCACGAGAGCGATATCTGGAACGGTGCCATAGCTAGTTAACTCAGGAACTTCGTGCACGGGAGCGCTGTCTGGAACGGTGCCATAATCAGTGAGCTCGGGTTTCTCGTGCACCGGAGCGCTATTTGGAACGGTGCCATAACTAGTAAGCTCAGGGACTTCATGCACGGGAGCAGTATCTGGGACTATGCCATAATCAGTTAACTCAGGCTTCTCATGCACGGGAGCGGTATCGGGAACGGTGCCATAACTAGTAAGCTCAGGAACTTCGTGTACAGGAGTGCTATCCGGAACCGTGCCATAGCCAGGCAACTCGGGGACCTCATGAACCGGAGCGCTATCTGGAACAGTGCCATAATCAGTTAACTCAGGAACTTCATGCACGGGAGCAGTATCGGGAACGGTGCCATAACTAGCGAGCTCGGGAACCTCTTGCACAGTAGCGGTATCGGGTACCGTACCATGACCAGTTAACTCAGGCTTCTCGTGCACAGGAGCGGTATCGGGAACTGTACCATACTCCGTTAACTCGGGGACTTCATGCACGGGAGCAGTATCGGGAACGGTGCCATAACTAGTGAGCTCGGGTTTCTCGTGCACAGGAGCACTAGCGGGAGCGGTACCATACGAAGTTAACTCTGGGACTTCATGCACGGGAGCGCTAGCTGGGACCGTGCCATAGTTAGACAACTCGGGTTTCTCGTGCACAGGAGCGCTAGCTGGAACGGTGCCATAACTAGTGAGCTCGGGAACTTCATGAATTGGAGCTTCTTTAGGAACAGCCTTATCTGCTGCAGTCCCGACTAAAACAACTTCTGAAACAGGCTCAGTGGTTACTTGATCGGAAATCTGCTTGCTCTCTACGATTTTTCCTTCAACACTATAGTAACGTGTTACGATCTTGCGAATCCCTGGAATGCCCGCGCGGATCACTCGGGATTGTCCTTCGGCTAAGTCATCTGAATACTGATACTCCGTTTTATAGGGAATTTCTTGGGTCTGGGTCGCTGCTTGACTTGTAAATTGCAGTTCTGGTCGCTCATGAACTGGCGTTTGACGAGCAAATTGTCCTTCTTTAGCAGCAATTTCCTCCCTTTCCTTCTGGGAGAGATGGTCTCCGCCAGCAGGCTGCGCCTCTTTCGGAGCTTCAGTATGCTTAGGGAGACCTGCTAAATCTTTCAACTGCTGATCAGGCTGACTCGCTGGAGTTTCCTTTTGCGGAGCTGGAAGCTGAGAATTTCCAGTTTGAGCTAGTTGATGCTGCGCTTCTTTTTTAAGGTAACCAATATACTGGTAGCCAGCAATTTTCAATGGTTCTGGCAACTGATCGCCAACGGCCAACGTCAAACTTTGATTATAGGCAGCCAAATCCATACTGCTGACTGCCAAAACAGAAGCTGGCAGAAGCACAGAACCCAAGCCTGTCACAAGCAAAATAGAAGACAGGTATCTCTTGCCATTTTTCCCTCGCGCCAGCACTAAAACAACCAAGGCCAGTCCTGTAGCTGCAAAATTCGCTCCCAAAAGACCTGACTCGCCTGTCTTAGGGAGCTTTCCTAACAAGCTTTCCTGACTTGTCGGACGGTAAACCAAATAATAAGCGTCCGAATTTTCTTCCGCAAATTTGGGTAGTTCCTTCACGATAGCAGCTTTTTCAGCCTCAGTCAGATCGCTCTCCACCACATAGTGATACTGAACGAGGGTAGACTGATTGGCAGACACTTCCGCTGCCTTAACAGAGCTGACAGCTCCTCCCATTGTGGTACACAAAAAGAAGCTTCCGATAGTAGCGGAAACTAGACCTACAGACAGCTTTCTAAAAGAATAGCGCTGGTATATGTCACCAGTGACTCTTTTTTTCATAAAATTCCCTTTTCTTCATATAATAAACTAATAAAAATTTTACTGAATTTTACTCAAAATTGCAATCCCTTAGCCTTATAAAATACTTTTCTTTCAGCTGTCGACAAGGAGAGGAAGGCTTTTATTTTTAGCGAAAACAAAAAGCAGATTCCCTGTGTGAGAACCTACTGTTTATAGATCATCTAAGCCCCAAATCCAACTCAAAGAGGCCATACTCATGCTTGTACCCTTGCAACTCTGCTGCATAGTGGCGAGTGACGGTTTTTTGGTGAATCAAGGCGCCGATAGCCGAGGCTTGCCGCTTCTGCGCTTCTTTAAAAATCGGATAGGCCAAGGCAGAGCCCAAGCCCAAGAATTCTTCATCCACTCCCAGATACATAATCGTATAACGTTTGGCAAAGCGCTTGGTCCAGAAAAGCTTGGCTAGGTTGAGAGGAGTCAGTTTTTGATAAACCAGAGAGCCGTAGTCCGGCATAGCAATCAGAAAACCCGCTAGCCTGCCCTCCTTATAGGCTAGCTTAACCATGGAAAAATCAAGAATATACTGATATTTTTGAAAAATCTGACTGAACTGCTGACTGGAAATAGACCGATAAATCGGAAAATCTTGATAGAGGCGATTGAGGAGCTCAAAAACCTGCAGCGAAGCTTGATCCCAGTCCTTCTTTTTGGGAGAGCAAATAGTGAATCCCGCTTCTTCAAAAGACTCAAAGCGATGAGCTAGTTTGTCCTGATGAGTTTGATTGCTGACCTTGGGATAAAAATTGGACAGATAGCGCTCCTTGACCTCAAAACCAGCAGACTGCCATAGCTGAGGATAATAGTCTGGATTATGAGGTTCACCAGTAAAAGGGACCTCCTCTGTTCCAGTCAGCTGCATTCGATAGCCCAGCCAAAAGCTTGCCTGTACGGGACCGATTATCTTGCTGGCTCCGAGACTGCGAGCAAAGCCTGCTAAATGTTCGATAAAAGCAGATGCAATCTGTTGATCATTGATCGACTCGAAAAATCCCAAGTAAGCAGCCTCATCATCTGGATAGAAGGTCAGAAGACCGCGAATACAAGGCTGACTGTCCACATAGCCAATAAAAGCATAGGTTTCTAGGTCAGAACTCAGCGGGTGATTGCCCTCAATCAAAGCTAATTCTTCCTCTTCCGACTGCATGAGGTGCTCTGGCCGATAAATCTTCTTGGGCAGGGCCAGAAAATCGTCCAGCTCTGCAGTATTGGGTTTGACTGGTTTAATTTCCAGCATGGTCTTCCTCCTTGATCAGTCGAATCTTGCCAGTAAGGCCATCCATCTCAATCCAGTCGCCATTTTGCAAGTGACTGCAGGCGCCTCTAACATTGACAATAGAGGGAATCCCCAACTCGCGGGAAATAATAGCCGTGTGGGAGAGCAAGGACCCCTGCTCGGCAATGACACCCTTGGCTTGGGTCAGAAGATAGACCCAGCCCGGATCGGTCATCTTGGTCACGATAATCCGGTCCTGAGCAGACTCAATCTCCTGCACATCTTCCACGACCAAAACCTGAGCCCTGACGCGTCCTGATGAGCAGCCAATTCCCTGTAGAGATTGAACACCTGTATTATGAGTACTAGTGTGATTCTGCGGTTTCAGGTATTTCTCAAAGACCTGGCCAGCAAAAACATAGCGACTAAAGCTTGGCAGCTCCTTATCCGCCTCCATCTTTTCTCGACGATCAGCTATCAAGCCGCTAACATCTCTGGGCGTTCTGGTCAGCTCAAACAATTCTTCCTTTGTCAGGTAAAAAACATCGTCAGGCGTAGCCAGCTGCCCTTGCTCGGCTAATTGCTGCCCCAGAGTTCGGAAAATCTGCCGCATCATTCCATAGATCCGTGTGCGGTTTAAACGGGAGCTTTCCCGATATTTAACACCAGTCATGGCTCGCTTGCGAAGAAAATTCGTCCACCAGCCTGATTTTTGCACCTCTTCTCCAAGTTTCTGAGGTGCCAACTTCTTCTCCTCTTGCTGGCACATTTGCAACAGGAGCTTGAGCAAACGCTCTGGGTGCGTTCGGAAGGTTGGAGTTTCTAACTTCAACTCTTCCGGAGCCCGGTCACCAAATTCATGGATAAAATGGACTATTTCTTGGACCAAAGGGTGCTGGCGACTTAGAAAGACTGCTGGACTTTCACTTGCCATAGCCTGTCTAATCTCTGCATTTTCTTCTGCTTTCAGCTGAGCTGTTAAAGCCTGCAGAGCCAAAGCCGGCCTCATACTTTCAATCTGCTCAATTCCTGCAATCTCAGCCTGAACAGCCCCGCCGCGGCGCGACTTCTTCAGGAGTCCAGTATAGACAAAAGCATAGAGGTCATTGACCAGCGTAATGTCCCAGTGAGCCAAAATATCCTCTTTTAGCTTGCTGACCAAGGCAATCAAGGTCTCTGCATCTGCTTCGGGAGAAAAGCTCGCTTCGTATTCGCGCTGAATCTGAGCAAACTGCTCTTCCAATTGCCGCATTTGCTTGGGTGCCGTCCAAAACTCTCGAATAATGCGGAGCATGATTTGCAGACGCTTAAAGGCAGACAGGTGTACCGGCATCTGAGGCACCTCTGTCTCTCGCACTCCCAGCATATCCTGCCAGATAGGAATGATTTTCTTTGAAAAAGGCAGAAGCTGCAACAGCTGATACCAGCTCTGAATCTGGTAATAGACTCGGCTATTGACCGGCTGCAGCATATTTTGAAAAGTGGCTTCATAGGCAGCCAACTCAGGGGCATCCTTGCCAACCAAGCGCTGGGCCAGACTGCGAAAAATGCTGGCATAAGCCTCTTGAATAAAGCTAATGGTCAGAGGACTGGAAACGCCCGGATAACTCTCGACAATGTTGCTGTTATCCAGAATAATCTGCGGTCCCTCTGGCAAGGTGGTAATAGGTCGTGCCTGCAAGAGATAGGGCTGGCCATTTGCGAAGGTGAACTCCATATCCATATAAGGTCCGAAAAGCCGACTCACCTGACTAGCCAAGGATTGTAAGTCCTCGAGTTGTTCCTGTGATAAGTCTGGTGAATCCTCCGTCTGCTCTGTATAAAAGAGCTGGTCCTTGGGATGAAGGGTCACCATGGTTGTAGGAATTTTATCCTCAACAACCTTATTGCCCAAGCCCCGACCGATGACAATGATGTGCTCGTTCAGAATGCCCTTGGGATTAGCTGTGAAGTAAATCCCAGACAAGTCTCCCTCCTGCATATCCTGAACAAGGCAAATCATCTGTGCCTGCTTCAACGATAGCCCCTGCTCAAACAGATAACTAAGAGCTGACTCCTGATAAAGAGAAAGTAAGGTCGCTTGGATGGCTTCTTTAAGTCCCTCTGGCTTCACATTGAGCTGACTCTCAAACTGACCGGCAAAGGATGAATCCTTCCCATCCTCAATGGTAGCTGATGAGCGGACTGCAAAGCAACAGTCTGTCTGAGAAAACTCTTGATGAATCCAGTTTTCTGCTGCCGTCAGATCTTCTTGACTAAACTGCTCTCTGGCCCAGTCCTGCAGCTGCTGGCTGAGCTGGGACAAGTCCAACTCTCCAGACCGATAGGCTGCTTCCATCCGCTCCAAGTCAACAGAGCTTGCAGATGTTTGAAAAAAGTCAAAAGCAAACACAGCAAAGTCAGGAACCGGCAAACCAGCAGCCTGCATTTTCAGCAAATGATAGGCCTTGCCTCCAACCTGGTCAAGCCCTGTCTGCTTGATTCTTTTCATTAAAGTACCCCCATCAAGAGATAAACAGCAACGGACAGAACCATGGTCGTCTCCGTGATATAAGTATAACGCTCCACCCGCTCCCGGATATTAAAGCGAGTCGGATCCTTGATAAACTGCTCAAACTGGACGGTCATCCAGATGACATTCAGCACCAAGACTATCACTCCGACATGGGAAATATTCCAGAGGAGGACAAAATTGGTCAAGATATCCAGCAGAGTCACCACCTCGATAAAGCGAGTGGCTTTTTTGTAGCCAAAAAGCTTAGAATAGGTCACATACTCTGTCTCGTCTTTTGGTGCCCGAATCTTGCGGCAGACTTCCCAGATCAGACTTGGGAAATACATAGTAAAGGCCAGCAAGACGGTCGGCAGGGACAAGAGAGGCAGATTGTACTTGTAGCAGACGAAAGAAATCGTATAGAGATTCAAAATCATCATGACCGGATTATGGGTTACTAGAGCCAGCGGCAAGGAATTTTGAATTTTGTCTCGCTTAAAGAACCAGAAAGACATGAGGGTTCCGTAGATATAGAGAAAGAGGAACCAGCCGATATTGTTCATAAAGAGGATAT
>NZ_CAURYF010000037.1:0-15198 GCF_963529205.1 Streptococcus cristatus
CACAGGAACCTAGAATGATGAAATTCTTGAAGCCTCTGGCCGCCAACTCCTCCAGTTGGCCAATCACTGATGGAGCTCCAATAAGCGCAGTCATGACCGCAACTTGATTTCCATCATAATTATATACATACCAAGGGAATTGACCGTTAAGATTTTTTAAATAGCCTCCTTGATAGACTTTTTCTGACTCAATCAAACGTTTCAGAATTTCGCCATTAAAGGACAGGATGATAGTTTCACAAACCTCACCCTTGTCCATAATCTGCCTATCTGTTGGCTCAATAACCCCAGCTACATCTTCGAATTCCTCTAATAACATAACTTCTCTTTCTTTAGGACTTCAGCAAAGCCATCCTCGTCTTTTTCTTTGACGGCAAAGTTTGGCCTCATCTTTTCGGCTTCACTTATAGTGAGCCCATTGGGTTACAGTTTACCAAATCACTCTTTGGCAAGACCTCCTAAGGTATCTTGTTAGCTGTCCAAAATTGGCCTTTCTTAGAGCTCCGACGAATGGTGGCTGGCTTCGCGGGCATGCTCCAGCTTATCCAAATAATATTCTCGCTGTTCTTCCACCTCGTGGATGGTTGGCTCATCTTTCTGACCATGAACACGCACGATCTTAGCCGGGATACCAACTACGGTTACATCACTAGGTACATCGGCCACAACAACTGCTCCAGCTCCAACTTTGGCATTTTCACCAATTTCAACTGGGCCAATGACTTGAGCATGAGCAGAGACCAAGGCGCCCCGACGCACAGTCGGATGCCGTTTCCCTGTATCCTTACCAGTTCCGCCTAAGGTCACGCCATGATACAGAAGCGCACCCTTTTCCACGATGGCCGTTTCACCGATAACCAATCCACCACCATGGTCAATGAAAACACCTGACTCAATCTGAGCACCCGGATGAATCTCAATCTGAGTCCAAAAACGCCAAAATTGGCTGTGCATGCGTGCCAGTAGCTTAAAGCCTTTCTTCCAGAGGAAATGAGAAAGACGGTGGGCTGCCAAGGCCTTGACACCTGGATAAGTCAGGATGACCTCCAGCGAAGTACGAGCAGCCGGATCATTTTCTTTTACAATCTCAATGGCTTCTTTCCACCAGCCCATCTTCTTCTCCTTTCATTAGGTAAAATAAGGGAGCAGGCCCTACACATAGAAATTTGTAAGGTAATCGAGCCTGATCACTCCCTTTTCATTATTCTTCCGATTTAGTTTTAGGGGCGTCTTCATGTTTCTTATGAAAATGCCCTTTTTCCTGATGTTTGTCATGGTCTCTCTTTGGCTTGTCTGGCTTAGGCGGACGTGGCAAGAGGGCTTTCATAGACGCATCTACACGGCCTTTTTCGTCAATCTTAATGACCTTAACATCGACAAAATCACCAATTTGTACCAAGTCTTCAACGTTGTTGGTTCGAGTCCAAGCCATTTCAGAAATGTGAACCAAAGCATCGGTCTTGTCAAAGAGGTTGACAAAGGCACCGAATTTCTCAATCCGAACAACCTTGGCATGGTAAACTTCATCCACTTTAGCTTCGCGAACCAAACCAGCAATGATTTCTTTGGCACGGTTAATAGCCGCTTGATCGCTAGAGTAGATAGATACATTGCCTTCTTCGTCAATATCAATCTTAACGCCTGTTTCAGCGATGATCTTGTCGATAGTTTCTCCACCTTTACCGATGACAATCTTGATCTTGTCCACATCAATCTTGATGGTGTCGATTTTCGGAGCTGTTGGAGCCAACTCAGGACGTGGAGCTGGAATGGTTGCTTCAATGACATCAAGGATTTCAAAGCGAGCTTTCTTGGCTTGTGCAAGAGCTTCTGTCAGGATTTCCGCTGTAATTCCTTCAATCTTGATATCCATCTGCAAGGCTGTAATCCCTTCGCGAGTACCAGCCACCTTAAAGTCCATATCGCCAAAGTGGTCTTCCAAACCTTGAATGTCCGTCAAAACTGTGTAGTTGCTGCCATCTGAAATCAAGCCCATAGCAATTCCGGCAACTGGCGCCTTAATCGGCACACCACCAGCCATCAGAGCCAAAGTACCCGCACAGATAGAGGCTTGAGAAGAAGAACCATTTGATTCCAAGACTTCTGCTACCAGACGGATCGCGTAAGGAAACTCTTCCAAGCTAGGCAAGACTTGCTCCAAGGCACGCTCCCCAAGAGCACCATGTCCAATTTCACGACGGCCTGGCGCACCGTAACGGCCTGTTTCTCCGACAGAATATTGCGGGAAGTTATAGTGGTGCATGAAACGTTTCTTGTATTCTGGATCCAAACCGTCCACAATTTGCGTTTCTCCCATTGGTGCCAGAGTCAGAACAGACAAGGCTTGGGTTTGCCCGCGAGTAAAGAGACCAGAACCATGCACGCGCGGCAGGTAATCCACTTCCGCATCCAGCGGACGGATTTCATCAACCTTACGACCGTCAGGACGGATCTTATCTTCGGTAATCAACCGGCGTACTTCTGCATGCTCCATTTGCTCCAAGATTTCAGCCACATCACGCATGATACGGTCGAATTCTTCATGGTCCGCGTATTTCTCTTCATAAACTGCTGTGACTTGGTCTTTGACAGCCTGAGTCGCTGCTTCACGCGCCAGCTTTTCTTCCACCTGAACAGCCTTTTGCAAGTCGCTGTTGTAGGCTGCGATAATCTCTGCTTGCAGCTCCTCATCAACATGCAGCAATTCTACTTCTGCTTTTTCCTTGCCAACTGCTGCGACAATTTCTTCCTGGAAGGCAATCAATTCCTTGACCGCTTCGTGCCCTTTGAGAAGAGCTTCCAGCATGATATCTTCAGAAAGTTCCTTGGCTCCAGACTCTACCATGTTGATAGCCTCTTTGGTACCAGCCACTGTCAGTTCCAAAAGTGAAACTTCTTTTTGTTCCTTGCTCGGGTTGATGATGAATTTACCATCTACATAGCCGACTTGAACTCCTGCGATAGGGCCGTTAAAAGGAATATCTGAGATAGAGAGAGCCAGAGAGCTACCGAACATAGCAGCCATTTGCGGCGAAGCATCTTCGTCATAAGAAAGAACGGTATTGATAACCTGAACTTCATTGCGGAAACCTTCCGCAAACATAGGGCGAATCGGACGGTCAATCAAGCGGGCAGTCAAAGTCGCATCTGTTGACGGACGGCCTTCGCGCTTGTTAAAGCCGCCAGGATATTTCCCAGCCGCATACATTTTTTCCTCATAGTTGACCTGCAATGGGAAAAAGTCACCAGTAGCCATCTTTTTGGACATGGTTGCCGCAGTTAAAACGGTACTTTCTCCATATCGAACAACGGCGCTGCCATTTGCCTGCTTTGCAACCTGACCGGTTTCAACTATCAGCTCACGGCCTGCAAAAATAGTTTTAAAAACTTGTTTTGTCATAAAGACTCCTTACCGAGCACATGCTCAAATTTTTTCATACGCCTTGGCTACAAAGATCAAGATATTAAGACCTTAATTAACTCATAGGACTTGTTCAGTTAGCACTGTGACTTTAATTTCATGGTCTTAGTAGCTTATTATATCCTCATCTTTGTATCAAGCACGTACAGACCCTATTTTACCACAATTTCAGACAAAAGAAAAAGGCTGGAAATGGCTTTTTTCTATAAAAGTAATAAAAATCTATTTTTCCTTTTTATAAGCAGACTGCTGAAGTCATATTTCCCTAATTTTTTCCTATGAGCAAGGCATTCTAAAAGATTTTTTGCTATACTGAATATAGCTATTTAATCAAAAGGAGTAAACTATGGAACAAAAACATCGTTCTGAATTTCCGGAAAATGAACTCTGGGACCTAACGGCCCTTTACCAAGACCAAGAGGACTTCCTGCGGGCCATCGAAAAGGCCAGAGAGGATATCCAGAAATTCGTCCGTGATTACCAAGGCAAGCTCAGCACTTTCGAAGATTTTGAGCGGGCATTTGCTGAGTTAGAGCAGATTTATATCCAAATCAGCCACATCGGCAACTACGGATTTATGCCACAGACCACTGACTTTGGCGATGAGAGCTTTGCGCAGATTGCCCAAGCAGCCATGGAGTTTGAGACCGAGGCCAATGTCGCACTCAGCTTCTTTGACGACGCCCTGGTCGGTGCAGACGAGGCTGTCTTGGAGAAACTAGGCCAAGAGCCCCATCTGACTTCAGCTATTCGCCAAGCTAAAATCAAAAAAGCCCACTATCTGGGAGCGGATGTCGAAAAAGCCTTGACCAATCTGGGTGAGGTCTTTTACAGTCCACAGGATATTTACACTAAGATGCGGGCTGGCGACTTTGCTATGGCTGACTTTGAAGTGGACGGCAAAGTATACAAAAACAGCTTTGTCACCTATGAGAATTTCTACCAAAACCATGAAAATGCAGAAATCCGCGAAAAAGCTTTCCGTTCTTTCTCAGAAGGCCTTCGTCAACATCAAAACACTGCCGCAGCTGCCTATTTGGCTCAGGTCAAATCTGAAAAACTACTGGCTGACATGAAGGGCTATGACTCTGTCTTTGACTACTTGCTAGCTGAGCAAGAAGTTGAGCGCTCTATGTTTGACCGGCAGATTGACTTGATTATGAGCGAATTTGCCCCAGTAGCTCAGAAATACCTCAAGCATGTCGCTAAGGTAAACAGACTTGAAAAAATGACCTTTGCCGACTGGAAGCTGGACTTGGACAGCGAGCTCAATCCCGAAGTCAGCATTGATGATGCCTATGACCTCGTCATGAAATCAGTCGAGCCACTCGGACAAGAATATTATCAAGAAATCGCCCGCTATAAGGAAGAACGCTGGGTTGACTTTGCGGCCAATGCCGGGAAAGACTCTGGAGGCTATGCTGCTGATCCTTATCGAGTTCACCCTTATGTTCTCATGAGCTGGACTGGTCGCATGAGCGATGTCTATACTCTGATTCATGAGATTGGCCACTCTGGTCAGTTTATCTTCTCTGACAATCACCAAAGCTTTTTCAACGCCCACATGTCCACCTACTATGTGGAAGCACCGTCTACCTTTAACGAGCTCCTGCTCAGTGATTATCTGGAGCGCCAGTTTGATAACCCTCGCCAGAAACGCTTTGCCCTGGCTCACCGTCTGACGGATACTTACTTCCACAACTTCATTACTCACTTGCTGGAAGCTGCCTTCCAACGCAAGGTCTATACTTTGATCGAAGAAGGCGGAACCTTCGGCGCAAGCAAACTCAACGCTATCATGAAAGAAGTCTTGACGGACTTCTGGGGAGATGCCGTTGAGATTGACGACGACGCTGCCCTGACTTGGATGCGTCAAGCCCACTACTACATGGGCTTGTATAGCTATACCTACTCTGCAGGACTAGTCATCTCGACAGCTGGTTATCTCCATCTGAAAAACTCTGAGAATGGAGCTAGAGACTGGCTTGAGCTACTCAAATCTGGCGGCAGTAAGACACCACTTGAGTCAGCCATGATTATTGGAGCCGATATTTCAACAGACAAACCACTTCGCGATACCATCCAGTTCTTGTCAGACACAGTTGAGCAGATTATTGCCTACAGTAAAGAGTTAGGCGAGTAAAATCTTATAGGAGATTGTAAATGAAGAAAAATAATACCACTTCTGGTTGCCTGACAATATTTGCAGCAATTGTTGCTATTGCAGTCGTAATATTCTTTATAGCCTTAGCCATGCCACTTATGCTGATTTTAGGCAGTTTTGGTATTTGGTATTATTCAAAAAAATATCCAAATACCAAAAGACAAAAGGTTGCTATCGCAGTCACTCTAATAGGTCTGATTGGCTCATTCACCGTAACTCCTTGGGTATTTAATTCAATAAACACTAAATCAGAACAGACTCAAACCACCATTTCTAGCTCTAGTCATTCCTCAGACTCTTCAAGCTTCAGCTCTTCTAAAATAAATGATTCCTCAACATCCGAGGAAAAAGAAAAGCAGGAGAAAGAGCGCGAGGAACAAGCGCGTAAGGAAGCCGAAGCCAAGCAAATTGCTGAAGCAGCTGATCAAGCTGTCCAACAGCTCGAAAACAATCCAGTTCAAGAAAATATTTCTTTAGCACAAGCTGCTGTCGAACACGTTGTAGATCCAACCACAAAAGCTAGCTTGACTGAGCGTATCGTCCAAGCTCAAAACACAATTAATCAACGGGCAGAGGAAGCTCGCCAAGAAGCTGAGAGACAAGCAGCAGAACAGCAACAAACAAGAACTGTTTATGTCGCTCGATTCGGGAAAGCAGATGTTTATTGGTATAGCATGGAGAATATGCCATCCAATACACGTTTTGATCGGGTCATAACCATGACTGAGGCAGATGCTATTGCTTCAGGAAAACGGCATACAAGCAAGGAATAAAAATAGGACTGGGACATTTTTGTCCCAGTCCTATTTTTTTATGATTCAATTAAATCTGCTCCTAGAGATAGACTTGGAAGCTAAATTTTTAAAAAAGTTTAAAGAAATATAGATAAACCAAAATATAGATTGTAAAACAGACGATAAATACGAGCCACCTCATCCAAAACTGTGACTTGCTATAATTTTTAGCACGTAGGAGGCCAATAAAGAACCAAATCAGGCCCCAAAAAAACATTCCCAACAGTTGAGGAGCATAATATGAAACCAAAACCAAGCAAAAAAGGACAAAGCTTAATACAGCCATGATGCTTTTTTCCGTTATTTGCGACCTAGGAATCATCCAGCCTACAAAGAAACAGAAAATCGGCACCGCAATAAACGGAGTAAAAACCATCAAAATAAAGCCAAACTGCGATAATGACTCAAGCATAAACAGCGCCCTTTCTATACCTTGTAATTTACCTTCTTCCTATTATAACCTAAAAACTATATTTTCCAACAAAAAAACTGGAATATATCATTTTTCTTAAATCGATAGAGGACTAATGAGGCAAGCTAGGGGCGTGAGAGACACCAGCTACCTACACCTGGAAAATGACGAAAATGGTGCCCGTGACTGGCTAGAACTGCTCAAATCTGGCGGCAGCAAGACTCCGCTTGAGTTAGCTATGATTATCGGAGCGGATATCTCAACAGACAAACCACTACGTGATACCATCCAGTTCTTGTCAGACACGGTTGACCAGATTATCGCTTACAGTGCTGAGTTGGGAGAGTAAATTAAAAGAGTCTGGGACAAAAGTCTAACCTTAAATATAAAAAGCGAACAAAACGAGTTATCTGACACTCAGAATTCTGTCTTGTTCGCTTTTTTTCTAATCTATCGATTTTAAAAATTTATAATAAAGAATTCCTAAAATCAAAATTTTTTGTCCCGGCCTCTTAAATTATCCCCAAAAGCTATCTTCTTCAGCTTGATCTGAAGAGAAGAGCCAAACTTCTTTGATTTTTCCGTCTTCAATACGGAAGAGGTCAACCCCGTTCATATTGAGTTCAGTACCATCAGCACGTGTTCCGAGAAAAGTAACATTAGCTGCGATTAAATCCTTATTGTCAGAAACCCAATTTGTTACCACCTTAAAGGTTCCATTAGTTTTCTCAGCAAATGTAGCTAGGTGAGATCCTAGCTTGTCCTTACCAACAACTGAACCAGATATACTATGATTACCAGGTTGATGCCAGACAATATCATCTGCCATCGTTTCAAAGACACCAGGAAAGTCACCAGCAATTAAAGCTTGGTAATAAGCATTGAAAATTTCTAAGTTTGTTGACATATCTATTCTCCATTTCTTTTTTATGATATAATTGTAACAGTTACAACCGAAAAAACAAGTAGACACTTTTTCGATAGCTAGTATCAAAAGTAGTACTATTATTGATACTAAAAGATAAATTTTTTTAAAAAAATAGAAAGAAGATATTGTATGCCAAATAAAGTGAGTGAGTATGGTATTTGTCCATTTGCGACAACGCAGAGGGTTTTAACGGGGAAATGGGCACTGGTAATCATTTATCAGTTGAGTACGGGTACCAAACGATTTAAAGAATTGCAGAGATTATTGCCTGGGATTACTCAAACTATTTTGACCCGTCATCTCCGTCAATTAGAAAAGGATAAGATTGTTCAACGAAAGGTCTATGCGGAAGTTCCCCCACGAGTTGAGTACAGCTTAACCGAAATGGGGCAGGAATTCAGAGTTGTTTTAGATGCTGTCGAAAACTGGGGTCTGGATTATATTAAGTTGCTAAATGCTAATGAGATAGGCAACTGATAAGTCCCATAGAGCGAATGTATTTTTTATCGAATCCCTCAATTAAAAGACAGTAAGGCAAACCAGTAAATTTCCAATCAATTTTCTTGAAACCCTTTCCTTCTTTTGATAGACTAATACATAGTTTTGAAAAAGGAGACTTATCATGAAAAAATTTGTCGCTGAATTAATCGGTACGTTCATGCTTGTGTTCATCGGAACAGGAGCCGTTGTTTTTGGAAATGGTACAGAGGGTCTTGGACACCTTGGAATTGCTTTGGCATTTGGCTTGGCAATCGTTGTAGCAGCTTTCTCAATCGGAACTGTTTCAGGCGCTCACTTGAACCCAGCTGTTTCAATCGCTATGTTTGTAAACAAACGCTTGTCATCAAAAGACCTTGTCAACTATATCCTTGGACAAGTGGTTGGAGCTTTCCTTGCGTCTGGTGCGGTCTTCTTCCTCTTGGCGAACTCAGGCATGTCAACTGCTAGTCTTGGTGAAAATGCCTTGGCAAACGGTGTAACTGTCTTTGGTGGTTTCCTGTTTGAAGTCATCGCAACTTTCTTGTTTGTTTTGGTGATCATGACCGTGACTTCAGAAAGTAAGGGAAATGGTGCGATTGCTGGTTTGGTAATCGGTTTGTCATTGACAGCTATGATCCTTGTGGGATTGAACATCACTGGGCTTTCAGTGAACCCAGCTCGTAGCTTGGCACCAGCTGTCTTGGTAGGTGGTGCTGCTCTTCGACAAGTATGGATTTTCATTCTTGCACCAATCGTAGGTGGTGTTCTTGCAGCTCTTGTTGCGAAAAACTGCCTTGGCACAGAAGAATAATAAACAAAAAGAGCCTTGCTCCTCAATTTGAGGAACAGGGCTTTTTCTATGAAAAACACTCCCCGTTTCGAATGGGGAGTGTTTTGCTTTTAACTCAATTCCGCAACAATCGCCTTGATTTGTTCTGCAGTGTGAACACCAGCGACTTGCTTAACCACTTGGCCGTCTTTTTTGAAAAGAAGGGTTGGGATGGACATGATTCCAAAGGCACGAGCTGTATTTGGGTTTTCATCTACGTCCATTTTAACGATTTTCAAGACATCTTCTGAAAGTTCTTCAGACAATTTGTCCAAGATTGGACCTTGCATACGACATGGCCCACACCAAGTTGCCCAGAAGTCTACCAAGACCAAACCGTCTTTTGTTTCTTGTTCAAATGTTGCATCTGTAATTGCTTTTGCCATTGTATTTCTCCTTTTTAGTTATATTGGCTTAAATCTTGTTTCATGAGATAGAAGAAGACATCTCCATAAGTCCCATGGTAGTCCAAATCATGACCATTGTAGGTTAATTTTTGGACAGTGTAGTAATCCGCGACACCGATCAGGCAGGCATGTTGAGAACGTTCAAAGTCTTCATAAGACTCGAAAGTCATCTTCCGTTCTGACTTAGCTGCATCTAGATAAGTAATTTCAATCATAAGCTCTCCTTTTTGATTCCATTCGTAATTTATGATTTAATTGTAACCAAATATGTTACATTTGTCAAATCAAGCGCATCTGCTACTGTCAAATCCCAGATAGTCCCTTAAAATCATAATTCATCAATCTTCTCCTTTTTATTTAACTTGACCAAAGTACAATGCAAGAAGAAATCTGAAAGAAAAACAAGCACAAAGGCTACGTTTGTTTTTATTTTTATGTTAAAATAAAAGGTATGGACAAAATTATCAAAACAATCTCAGAAAACGGTTCTTTCCGTGCTTATGTACTGGATAGCACAGAGACGGTTCGGACCGCTCAAGAAAAACATCAGACTCAAGCAAGTTCTACCGTGGCACTCGGCCGCACACTGATTGCCAGCCAGATTTTGGCAGCAAATGAAAAAGGCCAGACCAAGATCACCGTCAAGATTCTTGGTAGCAGCTCGCTAGGCGCAATCATCACCGTGGCAGATACCGAGGGTAATGTCAAAGGCTATGTGCAAAATCCCGGTGTCGATATCAAAAAGACAGCCACTGGCGAAGTTCTGGTCGGCCCTTTTGTCGGCTCTGGTCAATTTTTAGTTATCACGGACTACGGCACTGGCAATCCCTACAATTCTATGACGCCACTCATCTCTGGTGAAATCGGTGAAGACTTGGCCTTCTACCTAACCGAAAGTCAGCAAACTCCTTCTGCCGTTGGCCTCAATGTTCTCTTGGATGAGAACGATAAAGTCAAGGTTGCTGGTGGTTTCTTGGTGCAAGCTCTGCCTGGTGCTAAGGAAGCTGATATCGCCCGCTTTGAGAAGCGGATTCAAGAAATGCCTGCCATTTCTAAGCTGTTAGAATCCGAGGACCATATCGAAGCACTACTGGATGCCATCTATGGAGATGAACCCTACAAACGCCTGTCTGAAGAGGAAATCCGCTTCCAGTGCGATTGCAGCAAAGAGCGCTTCATGAATGCCTTGGCTACTCTGCCAAAGGCTGACTTAGAAGAGATGTGTGACCAGGACCACGGAGCTGAAATCATCTGTCAATTCTGCCAGACAGCCTATCACTTTGACCAAAATGACTTGGAGGAACTGATTCGTGACAAATCTTAATACCCCTTTTATGATTGGAAATGTTGAAATTCCCAACCGCACAGTTCTAGCGCCTATGGCCGGCGTAACCAACTCTGCTTTCCGAACCATTGCTAAAGAGTTAGGAGCAGGTCTCGTCGTTATGGAAATGGTCTCTGACAAGGGCATCCAATACAACAACGAAAAAACCCTCCACATGCTCCACATCGATGAAGGCGAAAACCCAGTCTCTATCCAACTTTTCGGAAGCGACGAGGACAGTTTGGCGCGCGCAGCAGAATTTATCCAAGAAAACACCAAGACGGATATTGTCGATATCAATATGGGCTGCCCGGTCAATAAAATTGTCAAAAACGAAGCTGGAGCTAAATGGCTCAAGGATCCTGAGAAAATCTATAAAATCATCAACAAGGTCCAATCCGTTCTGGATATTCCCCTGACAGTCAAGATGCGGACTGGCTGGTCTGACAGCTCACTAGCCGTAGAAAATGCTCTGGCAGCTGAAGCCGCTGGAGTCTCAGCCTTAGCTATGCACGGCCGCACCCGTGAGCAAATGTATACTGGTCATGCTGACCTTGAGACCTTGCACAATGTGGCCCAAGCTCTGACTAAGATTCCTTTCATCGCTAACGGTGATATCCGCAGCGTCCAAGATGCTAAACAGCGTATCGAGGAAGTCGGTGCCGATGCCGTCATGGTAGGCCGAGCTGCTATGGGAAATCCCTACCTCTTCAACCAAATCAATCACTATTTTGAAACAGGCGAAATCCTGCCAGACTTGACCTTCGAGGACAAGATGAAGATTGCCTATGAGCACCTCAAACGCTTGATTAACCTCAAAGGTGAACACATTGCTGTCCGCGAATTCCGTGGTCTAGCACCCCACTACCTTCGTGGAACATCTGGTGCAGCTAAACTTCGCGGTGCCATTTCACAGGCCAGCACATTGGCAGAGATCGAGGAACTCTTGCAACTCCAACATTAAAGAAATAAAAAAAGGAAGCATCTACAAAGGTGCCTCCTTTTTTTATTTCTTTTTTCTTATTTGATCAATTGAACACTAGCTACTTTACCATCAGCGCCAGTGGTGATTTGGATGCCCAATTTAGGAGCAGATGGTTCAGCAGAACCCAGCTGGGCTGTATAGCGTCCATCATCCAAAGTGTAGGCATATGAAGCAACATGGTAAGTATTGACAGTTCCATTCGCTGACTTGACGCTAAATTGTCCGCCTGCTGAAACAGTCACTGTACTACCTCCTGCATCTGTCCAACTACCAGCCGCTGCAGAGAAATCTCCATCCACCATATTCAAAACACCTTTATAGCGAGCATTTGTTTCTGCCTGCTTGTTTTGAAGCTGACGATCAGTTGCTGGATTTTTAGCTGGTTGACTCGGTTGGGCTGGCTGAGTTGTTTGATTTGGTTTAGTTGGTTGAGTCGGCGTAGTTTGTTGACTAGGAGCTTGTTGAGATTGGCTTGGTTGAGCCTGTGTATTTTGTTGAGCTTGAACTTGCTGATCCACTCCTTGTTGTGTTTGGTTTTGTGAAGGTTGAACGGATTCCACAGCTTTCTGTACTTGTTCTGCTTGCCCTACTGTTTTGTTTGAAGAAGCATTGCTGCTGGCTTTTGGAGCGCTACTAGTTTTGCTAGATGAAGCAACTTTAGAGCTAGAAGAAGCTTGCACTGTCTTGCTAGAACTTGCACTAGGCTTGGTTTCTTCTTTGTGACCACAAGCCCCTAAAAGTAAGCTAGAAGCTAGAACAGTAGCAGCCATCAATTTTGTATAAGTCTTAGTTTTCATTTTTTCTTCTCCTTTGTAACATCCGGAAATCTTTTTGTAATATTATTGTAACACTTGCAATAAAGTATGTCAACTAGATATATGAAATTTTTCAAAAAATTTTGAAACAAATAATATCTAGGACTTAGGTCTCCTCTCTTCTTCAGCAGATATGTCGCTACTTTTATATTCGTAATGAAAATAAAAAAAGAGGCTGGGACAAAAGTCCTATCCTCTCAAATGTCTTTGGATTGCCGAGCAAGGCGCAGTGGTTGAGTGGGCTCTACTACGCTGATTTCATCAGCTTTTACAGCCCTACTCAACTGTGCGGAGGTGGGACGACGAAATCGAATTCTAACGAATTACCGATTTCTGTCCCACTCTCAAGTAAAATATATCATCAATTTTCTTTTAACACGTTTTTTCTGTCTTCAGTTTATAAACTTTTCTTGGTTTCTTCTTAGGCACGCGCTTGACACCAGCCTCCTCCAAGTATTCTCCAAATTTTACTAGAAAATTATTGCTGACGATGGGGCGTCTAGGCGTGATGAGATTGACCAACTCAGTCCCTTCATAGACAGTAAAGGGCGATTCCAGTAAATGGAGAAAAGTTGGATTCCAGTCCAGTCGCCCTTGAACCCGCTTGATAGATTCTAACAGGATTTGATAGTGGTCAAAGGCAAAGTCCTCTGCTGTCAGGAGTCGCTCACCGTCTCTAAAGCTCTTTGTCTTAAAGTCTACATCAAGGAAAGTGACTTCCTTAGCATCATCTCCAGCCTTGACTTGGTTGATAGCGATTGCTGGCAGATAGACCAAATGGGCAATGGTGATGACCCAACCGCGCGGATCACGTCCTGGAGTAGAGACCGTCATCAACTGCTCTACTTTTTCTAGCGTTATCTCAAGATCCACTTCTTCCTTGACCTCCCGAATGCAGGCTTGATAGGCATCCTCATTTTTGTCCACAAAGCCTCCAACCAAGGCATATTTATTCTGATAGGGGTGAGCCTTGCGCTTGATAACCAAGAGTTTCAACTGGCCTTCTACGAAGCAGTAGGCCACCATGTCTGCTGTTACGCTGGGCGTCTCATATTTGGGCAAATCCTGTGTCTTGTACCATTCCAAAAAGGCGGACTCATCCGCCATTGTTTCATAGTACTCTTTTTCCGACATTCCCACTGGGATATCCTGTTTGGTCATGAATTTTTCTTCCTTTCCTAAGCGATCTTTTCTATCAAAAATCCTCCAAATCTTGCTCTAAGCTTTCTTCACTGCCTTGGTCCACTGATACCATCCGACGATACTATTGAGGGTATAAACCCAGTACATAGCCTGAATGTGAAGGTTACTGCCCCACCAGAGGTAGATACTGAAGAGATTGGTCGCAATCCAGAAAACCCACTGCTCGCGATAGAGACCCGTCATGAGAAGCTGGCCGATACCATTGGTCGCATCGGTCACACTATCGCGGAAAGGCCGGTGACTGTGAATGCTCTTATAGGCAAAGCCCATACCAATCCAAATCAGAGCGGTCAAGGCCAAATATTTAAGCCAACCACGCCAGTCTAACTTCTTAGCCTCAAAATGAGAGGGCTCTGCTTTATCTTGTTCATTGACTCGGTTGGACAACCAAGTGTAGAGACCGATTGGCTGCATGATAAAGAAGTAGATTGTTGTCAATACTTCTCCATAAAAGCTAGCCTGGAAGGACAAGATGAGATAAATCGCCGAATTAACAGCTCCAAAGAGGTAATTGCTGGCCCGCCCCTCAGCTACTAGGATGACGCAGACAATGCCTGTCCAAGAAGCGAAGAGTCCCAGCCAGTCATGCCGCTCCTGCCCACTGGTAAACTCCAGAATGAAAGGCAAGCTAGAAAGAGCAATCAAGTAGAGCCACTGCGACAAGCTGCGCCCGCCAAATAAATCCTGCCAGAGCAATTTGGCAATACCGCTAAAGCCCTGTTCTTTAGCTGCTGCACAGACATTCTGGAAATTTCGAGCAAAGGTTTGAGATTTTTGTTTTAGTCCTGCGGAGAGAGCTGCAGGTGAGAGTTTTTGATTTTTTACTACCATTCTATTTTACCACTTTCTTTTTTAATCTGCTTGATAAATCTTGTTAATCGCTTCTTTAGCCGCCTGATAATTGTCAAAATAACTGCCAGCCATATAGACCGTCGGAATATGAGCTAAACACCCCTCTTTCAGCCTTTTCAGATAGCTTGAAAAATCACTGCGGATAGCCTCGTCCGCCATGCTCATGTCACGAAAGCCATCGTTGACATAGGTGCCGACCGGCTCAGCAAAGAGAATCAAATCCCATTTTTCCTTGGATAAGATGCTGGCAAATAGATTGTCAAAAGTATCTGTCTCCTCATCTTGAACGGGACTTTCTTTCAGATAATAATCATAGTAGGCCTTGGTTACTAGCGAATTTGTATCGGCCACGACCAGACCACGGTTGGCACTGCTGTCAATCAAGCGGGAAGTCTGAGCATATTGTCCCAAGAGCAAATAATAGTAGTCCTTAGGTGTCAGCTCATCGTCTCGCACGTTATTTTGAATCTGGTATTCTCGAGCATATTCCAGACTAACCGGAGCATCATAAAAGCGAGCCAAATCCTTGGCCAAGGTCGTTTTACCATTGCTGGCGCTACCCATAATCAGCACTTTCTTGGTAA
>NZ_CAURYF010000038.1:0-14069 GCF_963529205.1 Streptococcus cristatus
GCGGCCTACTATGCCAAGCAAATCGGTCTGCCAGTTGGCAAGCTGATCTGCGCATCGAATGAAAACAATGTCCTGACTGACTTCTTCAAGACGCAGGTTTATGACAAGAAGCGGAGCTTCAAGGTGACCACTAGTCCATCCATGGATATTCTGGTTTCCTCTAACTTGGAGCGCTTGATTTTCCATCTGTCTAGTAATAGCGCTGAGAAAACAGCTGCTTTGATGGCGGCTCTGAATGAGCAATGTCAGTATGAACTGACGGACTTTGACGCTGAAATTTTAGAGCTCTTTGCGGCTGACTATGCGACAGAGAAAGAAACAGCAGCTGAAATCAAGCGGGTCTATGAAGGATCTGACTACATCGAAGATCCTCATACAGCCGTTGCGTCTGCTGTCTATCAAAAATATCTGGCAGAGACAGGGGATCAGCGCAAGACAGTTATCGCATCTACCGCTAGTCCTTATAAATTCCCAGTCGTGGCTGTTGAGGCTGTGACTGGTCAAACAGGACTCAGTGACTTTGAGGCTTTGGGCCAACTGCACGAACTTTCTGGCGTAGCCCTGCCACCAGCTGTGGACGGCTTGGAAACAGCCCCAGTGCGCCACAAAACGACGGTCGCTGCCGACCAAATGCAGGCAGCAGTCGAGGATTACTTAGGATTGTAAAAATGGCTTAGAAAGCCTAAAATCAGCTGGATATCTGGCTGATTTTTTCTTAGGACGTCCAATGAAAGAAAGTGAAGTAGCTGATGCTTAAAAGGAAGAAATTTCTCTATGACGACTTATAAAAAAATCATGAATATCGCCTTGCCGGCTATGGCGGAGAATTTTTTGCAGATGCTCATGGGAATGGTCGACAGCTATCTGGTGGCCAGTCTTGGGCTGATTGCGATTTCCGGTGTCTCGGTGGCCGGCAACATCATTACGATTTATCAGGCAATCTTTATCGCTCTGGGGGCTGCTATTTCCAGTCTCATCTCCAAAACTCTGGCTCAAGGGGACAAGGAGCGTCTGGCCTATCATACAGCCGAGGCTATCAAGTTGACGCTGCTTCTGAGTGCTTTCTTAGGTCTGCTTTCTCTGCTTTTTGGCAGGCAGATGTTGGATCTTCTGGGGACAGAAAAAGCGGTGGCCGAGGCTGGCGGTCTGTATCTGGCTTTGGTTGGTGGGACCATTGTCCTGCTAGGCTTGATGACTTCCTTTGGAGCTCTGGTGCGGGTCACGCGCAATCCTCGATTTCCCATGTATGTCAGTCTTCTGACCAATGTTCTCAATGCCCTTTTTTCAGCTCTGGGCATTTATGTCTTTCGGCTTGGTATTGTCGGCGTAGCGCTGGGGACGGTGCTGGCTCGTTTGGTCGGTGTGGTTATTCTCTGGCGGGAGCTGGATTTGTCCACAATCCGCTGGCGTTGGGGCTTAGATGGAGAGCTCTTGCGCCTGTCTCTGCCGGCTGCTGGAGAACGGCTAATGATGCGGGCGGGTGATGTAGTGATCATCGCCATTGTGGTCGTCTTTGGGACGGACGCAGTAGCGGGGAATGCCATCGGTGAAGTCCTGACTCAGTTTAACTACATGCCAGCTTTCGGAGTCGCGACAGCAACCGTCATGCTGGTAGCCCATGCGGTTGGGGAGGGAGATATGCAAGCGGTTGGTCTGATTCGTCAGCGGGCCTTCTGGCTGTCTTTTACTTGCATGCTGCCCTTGGCTTTAGGGATTTTCGCCCTTGGTCGACCGCTGACCTTGCTCTATACGGACAATAGCGGAGCGATCACAGCTAGTCTTTCGGTCATCCTCTTTTCTCTGCTGGGCACTCCCATGGCAGCTGGGACCGTGATTTACACAGCGGTTTGGCAGGGGCTGGGCAATGCCAGACTGCCCTTTTATGCCACGACTATTGGTATGTGGCTAATTCGCATCATCTCAGGCTATTTGTTGGGTGTGACCTTTGGCTTGGGTCTGCCAGGAGTCTGGGCTGGGACTCTCTTGGACAATGGCTTCCGCTGGCTGTTTTTAAAGGTTTTATTTGACAGAAAAATGAGGGGGATCACATGACAAAAGTGTTTATTTGGGATTTGGACGGCACCTTGCTGGACTCCTATGATGCTATTTTGGCAGGAATTGAGGAAACCTATGCTCACTATGGTCTGGACTTTGACAGGGCAAGTATTCACAGCTATATCCTAAAGCACTCTGTCCAGAAGCTCTTGGAGGAAGTGGCGTCTGAGAAAGGTCTGGACGCTGCCGAGATGAATGCCTTCCGTGGAGCAAGCCTAAAGGAGAAAAATGCTCAGGTCCATATGATGGAAGGAGCTGCGGAGATACTGGCTTGGGCTAAGGAGCAGGGCATTGCCCAGTTTGTCTATACCCACAAGGGACTCAATGCCCATCAAATCTTGCAAGACTTGGGTATTCATGATTATTTTACAGAAATCATCACGACAGCCAACGGCTTTGAACGCAAGCCCCATCCAGAAGGAGTCGACTATCTGCTTGAGAAATATGGTCTGGACAAGCAGGAAACCTACTATATAGGCGACCGGACGCTGGATGTGGATGTCGCCGTCAACAGTGGCATCCAGAGCATTAACTTCTGTGACTATAGACCAGAAATCAATCAGAAGATAGAGAAGTTGCTGGATATCAAGCAATTATTTACAAGATAAAAAGCAGACTAGAACTGATCTACTGTCAGTCTAGCCTGCTTTTTCTTTTACATATGCTCAATGTGAAGTTCTAGCAAGAACTCAAGAGCCTCGGGAGTACAGTTCTTTTTTTCAATAGGGAAACCGACAATTGGTCCCAACATGATATAAAAATCTTCTTTAGTATGAAAAACTTTGACGATGTCATCATAGCTATAAAGAAACTCTCCTCGTTTGCTTTTTACAGAAAATTTATCTTTCTCAAATATAAGAGTTTGCTCCATATCCTTCCAAAAAGGAGTTTTCCGATAGGCTTTCTTTATCTGAGAGTCCGTGCCAAAGTACATTACTGGGAATATAATCAAAGATGTAAATAGCACGATAAAGAAAGAAAAACGCCTCAGGTTTTCAGGTAGGAAGGTCAGATAGAGAGCCAGGATTCCTATCAAAATGAACATATTCAGCAAGAATCTTTTCCCGCGTAAGAAAACAGACCATGCAAATCGTTGATAGACTTCCTCAGTCACAAGAGTTGGAATGGTTATTGGGAACATGCTTCACCTCCTAGTTTTTATTATTATACCATAGAAGAGTGATAAGATATAGCTGGCTCTTGCTAGGCGATACGAGGCAAGGTAGGTTTCTCTTAGAGGAGGCGAGTGATTTTTTCATCTTCGTCTAAAACCAGTACATCTGGCATGCTTAGGCTACGCCAGAAGTCATAATCAATGCTGGAGTCAAATGCACTCAGCAAGATGCAAATCAGATTGCCATGGGAACTGATGATAATTTCTTCGTTTTGGTGTTTGCTTTCCAGTTCATGAAGGATAATTATAGCAAAATTTGGATCTCAATTCATTTTCTACCGATTTTCCACGCCGCCTTTTCTGTCTTTGTCCGCCTTTCGTGTTATAATAAACCTATGGAAAAAAAGAACAAATTATTATTAATCGACGGTTCGTCCGTTGCTTTTCGCGCTTTTTTTGCGCTTTATAATCAAATCGACCGTTTCAAGAGTCCATCTGGCCTGCATACCAATGCCATTTATGGCTTCCACCTCATGCTCAATCATCTCTTGGAGCGCGTGCAGCCGACCCATGTCCTGGTAGCTTTTGATGCTGGCAAGACGACCTTCCGGACCGAGATGTACGCAGACTATAAGGCAGGTCGGGCCAAGACACCGGATGAATTTCGTGAGCAGCTGCCTTTTATCCGAGAAATGCTGCAGCACCTAGGCATTCGCTACTATGATCTGGCTCAGTACGAGGCGGATGACATCATCGGGACCTTGGATAAGATGGCTGAAAAGACAGCAGTGCCTTACGATGTGACCATTGTCAGCGGCGATAAAGACTTGATTCAGCTGACGGATGATAATACCGTGGTGGAAATTTCCAAGAAAGGCGTGGCCGAGTTTGAGGAGTTTACCCCAGCCTACCTCATGGAAAAGATGGGCATCACGCCAGAGCAGTTCATCGATCTCAAGGCGCTGATGGGCGATCAGTCGGATAATATCCCCGGCGTGACCAAGATTGGTGAGAAGACTGGCCTCAAGCTCCTCTTGGAGTATGGCTCTTTGGAAAATCTCTATGAAAACATTGACCAGCTCAAGGCTTCCAAGATGAAGGAAAATCTGATCAATGACAAGGACAAGGCCTTCTTATCGAAGACCCTAGCTACCATCAATACTCAGGCTCCGATTGAAATCGGGCTGGATGATTTGGTTTATAAGGGTCCGCAGATAGAGACCCTGAGCAAGTTCTATGACGAGATGGGCTTCAAGCAGCTCAAGGCTCAGCTAGGAACTGCTCAGGAACCAGTAGAAGTCAAACCAATTGAATTTACCAAAGTGACTGAGGTGACAGTGGATATGCTGGCACCAGAGCAATTCTTCTATTTTGAAATCTTGGGTGACAACTACCACAAGGAAGAGATTGTCGGTCTTGCCTGGGGCGATAGCCGTCAGATTTATGTCGGTTTCAGTGATTTACTGCAGCAATCTCTCTTTCAGGAGTTTTTGACAAGAACAGCTCTGAAAACCTACGACCTAAAGCGGACCAAGGTACTGCTCAGTCATTATGGCATCGAGTTGCCAGCAGCATCTTTTGATGCGCGCCTAGCCAAGTATCTGCTTTCGACGGTCGAGGATAATGAGCTGGCGACCATTGCTCGCCTCTACGGCCAAACCATTCTGCCGACTGATGATGAGGTTTATGGCAAGGGAGCCAAGCGCGCTCTGCCGGAGCAAGAGCAGCTCTTTGAGCATCTAGCTCGTAAGATCCAAGTATTGCTGGAAACAGAAGAGCCAATGCAAGAACAGCTCCGCGCCCATAATCAGCTGGATTTGTTGCTTGAAATGGAGCAGCCGCTGGCCTTTGTCTTAGCCAAGATGGAGATTGCGGGAATCAAGGTTGAGCGGGAAACCCTGCAGGGTATGCAGGCGGAAAATGAAAAGACGCTGGAAAGTCTGACTCGAGAGATTTACGATCTAGCTGGTCAGGAGTTTAATATCAACTCACCGAAACAGCTGGGAACCATTCTCTTTGAGGATATGGGGCTGCCGCTGGAGTACACCAAAAAGACCAAGACGGGCTACTCGACAGCGGTGGCTGTGCTGGAGCGTTTAGCACCGATTGCACCGATTGTGTCTAAGATTCTGGAATATCGTCAAATCAGCAAGCTCCAGTCCACTTATATCATCGGACTGCAGGAGGCGATTGCAGCTGACGGCAAGATTCACACTCGCTATGTTCAGGATTTGACTCAGACGGGCCGCCTGTCCTCGGTTGACCCCAACCTCCAGAACATCCCCGTTCGTTTGGAGCAGGGGCGCCTTATTCGCAAGGCCTTTGTGCCAGAGTGGGCAGATAGTGTGCTACTCAGCTCGGATTATTCCCAGATTGAGTTGCGGGTGCTGGCTCACATTTCGCAGGACGAGCATTTGATAGCTGCCTTTCAGCATGGAGAAGACATTCACACAGCTACCGCTATGCGGGTCTTTGGTATTGAAAAGGCAGAGGATGTGACGCCGAATGACCGCCGCAATGCCAAGGCTGTCAACTTCGGAGTAGTCTATGGCATTTCCGACTTCGGCCTAGCCAATAATCTAGGCATTTCCCGCAAGGCTGCCAAAGACTATATTCAGACTTATTTTGAGCGTTTCCCTGGTATCAAGAATTATATGGAAACGATTGTCCGCGAAGCGCGTGATAAGGGCTATGTAGAGACTATTTACCATCGCCGTCGCTCCTTGCCAGACATCAATTCCCGCAACTTTAACATCCGAAATTTTGCGGAGCGCACAGCTATTAACAGCCCAATTCAAGGCTCCGCCGCAGACATTCTCAAAGTCGCTATGATCAATCTGGATCGAGCTCTGACAGAGAAGAATTTCAAGTCTCGCATGCTCCTGCAGGTGCACGATGAAATCGTGTTAGAAGTGCCAAATGACGAACTAATAGCTATCCGCCAGCTAGTCAAAGAAACCATGGAAGCTGCGATTGAATTGGCTGTTCCTCTGGTCGCAGATGAAAATGCCGGCCAAACTTGGTACGAGGCGAAGTAAGACAAGATAGAAAGAGCGTCAAAAAACGACTGAAAATCAGGAATCTGGCCGAAGGAGTCATGCTCCCAGAACGGAATATCTATTTCCAAGGTTTTAGCTCGTATCAGTTAGGCTTGCAAGATTTTGGAGAATTTATCTATTTTCCGAAGTTTCAGCTCATGTTCAGCTAAGATATCATTGTTAAAAAAGTTAAAAATTATTTATAAAACAGGAGGAAGTTTATGACTTACCATTTTCAAAATCCCAGTGACGGCGTTGTCAAGCGCTATCTGGAAAACAGCAAGGTGATTGCCGTTGTTGGCCTGTCTGACCGCAAAGAAACAACCAGTAACCGTGTATCCAAGGAGATGCAGGAGCGGGGCTATCGCATTATCCCAGTCAATCCGCGAGCAGCGGGCAGTCAGATTTTTGGTGAAACAGTTTATGCCAGTCTCAAAGACATTCCTTTCCCAGTGGATATTGTCGATGTTTACCGTCGTAGCGAGTTTCTGCCAGATGTGGCGCGTGATTTTCTGGAAGCAGATTCCAAGATTTTCTGGGCTCAGTTGGGCTTGGAAAATGAAGAAGCTGAGCAGATTTTGCGGGCAGCTGGTTGCGAAGATATCGTTATGGATCGCTGCATCAAACGCGAGCATACCCGCTTGATTCTGGGCGAATAAATGGCCAAGTTAGTCATCATTCGTGGTAATTCCGGCTCTGGCAAGTCGAGTCTGGCCAAGAAACTGCAGGCACACTATGGTCGAGGGACTCTCTTGATTGCGCAGGACACAGTTAGACGGGACATGCTCAAGGAAAAAGTTGAGCCGGGCAACCTATCTATTGACCTGACTGAAAGCCTAGCTCGTTTTGGCTACGAGCATGATTTGCTGATCTTGGTAGAAGGGTTTTATGAGACAGACATTTACGGACAGATGCTGGAACGGTTGCGGACTTTGTTTGCTTCTCAGACTCTAGCCTATTACTATGATTTGACTTTTGAAGAAACCGTCCGCCGCCATCGGACTAGAGTAAAACAAGAAGAATTCACCCCATCCGACATGAAGCGCTGGTGGAAAGACCGAGACTTCTTAGGTTGGCAAGAAGAATCGCTCTTTAGGAATGAAGATTCTTTAGAGGCAGCCTTTGAGCGGATCGTTCAGGATTTAGAGAAAATTTGAAACGAAGCGAGAGTGGGACAGAAATCGGTAATTGGTTAGAATTCGATTTCGTCGTCCCACCTCCGCACAGTTGAGTAGGGCTGTAAAAACTGATGAAATCAGCGTAGTAGAGCCCACTCAACCACTGCGCCTTGCTCGGCAATCCAAAGACAATTGAGAGGCTAGGACTTTTGTCCCAACCTCGTTTTTGCATCAAAAAGGTATTTCCATAAATTGCAGATAAACTTTGAGAAAAATATTACACAAAATGTTGACAAAATTATTTCGTATGATTACAATTAGATTACAAAATATTTCTTTTGTTACAAACAAGGAGATTCCATGATGAAACGTAGTAAATTTATCTTATTGACAGCCACTGCCTTATGCTCTGCTTTTCTGCTTGCAGCCTGTAGCTCTAAACCTTCCACGGAGGCTAGCAGTTCTACCTCTCAGAGCTCTAAGATTAGCAGTTCTAGCAAGTCTTCGACTAAATCATCAGCTAAGCAAAGTTCTGCTTCCAACGAAGCAAAAGCATCCTCTACTACCAAGCCTTCTAGCGACCAGAGTGTTTCCAGCCAGGCTGAGAAGCCCGTGGACAACAAGACTTCAGCAGATTCGAATACTCCAACAACTCCAGCTAATCCAGTGGCCCCTGTAGCCTCAGGAATAGATGTCAATGCTCTAGCAAATGGTGATTTCTCTAGCATTGCTGGTACTTGGCAGGATGATTTGGGCAACCAATTAGTATTTGATGCAAATGGCTTGCTGTCCCATACTTACAGAGGAAATGAGTCAAGCGACTACACTTTGACAAATAGTCAGGTATATGAAGGTAAGTTCGGAGCGTTTTTAACTCATAAATCAGGGAATGAAGTGGCCTCCTTCACAGCTATTCCTAAAGGAGCTCGTCTTTATGATACTGGAAGTGAAAATCGGAAAGAACGCATTTTAGTGGGGCAAGATTTTACCTATGCAAGCCAACATCCCTACTATCGTGTAGCGAATTGATGTATTGAATGATGAGCATCGTGATGCGAGTGGCTTTCCGAGACACTCATCATGCTGACAATATAAAAACAAGGAACAGAATTGCTTGCTGTTCCTTTTTCTCTGCTTTATAGGGAATGTTTCCTCGCAGGACTGTTTTGGATTATTTTTTGTAAAATGGCTCTATCTTCTCAAAAAATTGGTACAATAAAAGAAAGCGTTTTAATCGAATGATGAGGTAGTAGTGATGAAAATATCTTTAGAAGAAATTCAAAGAGTTGCCAACCAAGGCCCTTTCTATCCAGACTGGGACTCTCTTGCGACCTATCAAGTTCCCAACTGGTTCAAAAGGGCTAAGTTTGGGATTTTTATTCACTGGGGACTCTACAGCCTTCCTGCCTTTGGGAGCGAGTGGTATTCTCGAAATATGTACATCCAGGGCACGGCAGAATTTGACCACCATGTCAAAACTTTTGGCCCCCACAAAGATTTCGGCTACAAGGACTTTATTCCACTTTTTACTGCCGAAAATTTTCATGCGGACGAATGGCTACGCCTCTTTAAAGAAGCGGGAGCCCAATATATTTTTCCAGTGGCAGAGCATCACGACGGCTTCCAGCTTTATGGCAGTCAGTTCTCTCCTTTTAATAGTGTAGAAATGGGGCCAAAGCGTGACATCTTGGGGGAATTGAGTCAGGCAGCCCAAAGAGAGCAAGTGCATTTTTGTACTTCCTCCCATCGGGCAGAGCATCACTTTTTCTTTTCGCATGGAAAGGAGTTTGCCAGTGACATTGCCAGCGAAGTCAGTCGCGAGGAACTCTACTGGCCAGCTATGCCAGAGCCAGACCACCATGATTTGTTTGGTCAGCCTTATCCGAGTCAGGAGTTTCTAGATGATTGGCTCCTGCGTACCTGTGAGCTGGTTCGAGATTACCAGCCTGAGATTTTGTATTTCGACTGGTGGGTTCAGCATGTAGCTTTTAAAGAGCACATGAAGCTTTTTGCGGCCTATTATTATAATTTAGGTGAGGCCTCTGGGAAGCCAACTAGCATTTGCTACAAACATGATGCGCTGGCTTTTGGTGCGGGGATTGTGGAAGTGGAACGTGGCGGTTTCGCAGAGATCCAGCCCTTCACTTGGCAGACGGATACAGCTATTGCGCGAAATTCTTGGGGCTACACAGAAAACCTTGACTATAAGTCAGCTAAAGAAATCATCCAGACCTTGATTGATGTTGTGTCCAAAAATGGGAATTTGTTGCTGAATATTGGGCCGAAAGGAGACGGGGCGATTCCAGAAAAAGATCAAGAAATCTTGAGAGAGATCGGGGCTTGGCTTCAAGTGAATGGCCAAGCGATCTATGACTCACGCGCGTGGAGGCAATTTGGAGAAGGTCCTACACAAGTAGACAGTGGGCCATTTTCAGATGGAAACGCTGTGATTTACACGAGTGAGGATTTCCGTTTCACAGCCAAGGGCGGAGCAGTGTATGCCTTTCTGATGGAGCCTGCAGTAAATCAGCGGCTGACGATTCAGGCCTTAGCAGACGAAAGAGAAAATCCCGCTTCTCGCTTTCATGGTATCATAGAAAAGGTATCCTTACTAGGCTATGAGGAACCGCTCGAATGGGAACAAACGCCCCAAGGTTTGCGCGTCTTCATGCCGAGTGTAGCAGGCGACTTACCCTTGGTGTTGAAGGTCCAACTGCGTTAAATCTAGACGAAAAAAGAGAGTGGGATAGAAATAGGTAATTCGTTAGAATTCGATTTCGTCGTCCCACCTCCGCACAGTTGAGTAGGGCTGTAAAAGCTGATGAAATCAGCGTAATAGAGCCCACTCAACCACTGCGTCTTGCTTGACAATCCAAAGACAATTGAGGAGGCTGGGACAAAAGTCCCAGCCTCCTTTTACTTACTTAGTGATTTTAAATTTTCATAAAAGAGTACTCGAGCTGTTGTGATATAGGGATAGGCCACGACCCCAGCGATTCCCAGTGTAATCCCAATCAGTATATACCAGCCGATAAAGCTCAGATCCAGCAAGAAACGTTTCCATTTATAGCCTTTCATCATGCGTCTACTTTGCACAAGAACTTGCCAAGGACCTTGGTAGGTGCCAGTACTTAGCTGATCATAAAGGATGAAGTCGGTCTGAGAGTAAGCATAGTTGGCCATCAGGAATACTGCCGTACCAGCCAAGACAATGAGAGTGCCAAGAAACATCATGGGCGCATAGCTGACGATTTGCTCCACCTCAGGACTAGCAGCTGTTAATTGAGACAAATCGGACATTTTTCCATAAATAGCCAGCACCTTGTAACTGCTGAAAACAAGGAAAAATGAACCGACAAGGCTGATAGAATTCCACAGCAAGAGGAGAATGCTTTTGGTCAGTTGTGTGATAAAAATTGGCGAAAAAAGCTCAGCAGAAAAGATGCGGCCAATATCTGTAAAGCCAACTGTATCACGTTTTTTCCGGACGACTTCCATCATGCTGAAGCTAGCAGATAAAAAGAGCAAGGTGATGATAAATTCTACGATTTGTGGAAAAATTTGACGACCAAAAATCACAACAAAGGCCTGATTGATTTCCAGCTGGGGGATAATTTCCTCTAAATGACGGTTAGGTGACAGATAGGTAGATAAAATGGTTACCAGAGTTGGAATGGCAAAGAGTGAGAAAATGCCGTTGGTTTGATTTCGGATGGTTCGTGCCTGGGCACGGATTTCGCTTAAATTCATACAGACCTCCATTTCATGATTTTTATTATACCACATATCGTGACAGACAAGACTTTTTTTGGTAAAATCATATGGTATCTTATGAGCGCTTGTCGCTTATTTTATAGAAGAAAATAGCTGGGACTGTCTTTCCCAGCAGGAGGAAACATGTCAGATTCACCGATTCAGTATCGTTTGATCAAAAAAGAAAAGCACACAGGTGCTCGTTTGGGGGAGATTATCACGCCCCACGGAACCTTCCCAACGCCTATGTTTATGCCGGTCGGCACTCAGGCTACGGTCAAGACCCAGTCGCCAGAAGAGCTCAAGCAAATGGGTTCTGGTATCATCTTGGCCAATACTTACCACCTCTGGTTGCGGCCAGGTGATGAGCTGATTGCCCGTGCAGGTGGCCTGCACAAGTTCATGAACTGGGACCAGCCTATTCTGACCGATAGTGGTGGTTTTCAGGTTTATTCTCTAGCTGACAGTCGCAACATCACAGAAGAAGGAGTGACTTTTAAGAACCACCTTAATGGCTCCAAGATGTTCCTATCGCCAGAAAAGGCCATCTCTATCCAGAACAACCTAGGTAGCGACATCATGATGTCCTTTGATGAATGCCCGCAGTTCTACCAGCCTTATGACTATGTCAAGAAGTCCATTGAGCGGACTAGCCGTTGGGCGGAGCGTGGACTCAAGGCTCATACTCGTCCGCACGACCAAGGTCTCTTTGGGATTGTTCAGGGCGCTGGCTTTGAAGATTTGCGCCGCCAGTCTGCCCAAGACTTAGTCAGCATGGATTTCCCAGGCTACTCTATTGGAGGTCTGGCTGTCGGCGAGTCTCACGAAGAGATGAATGCAGTGCTGGACTTCACAACGCCCTTGTTGCCTGAAAACAAACCTCGCTATCTCATGGGAGTTGGAGCGCCAGATAGCTTGATTGACGGTGTTATTCGTGGGGTTGATATGTTTGACTGCGTTCTGCCGACTCGGATTGCCCGAAACGGTACCTGTATGACCAGTGAAGGACGTCTGGTTGTCAAAAATGCCCAGTTTGAGGAAGATTTCACGCCGCTGGATCACGACTGTGACTGCTATACTTGTACAAACTACACGCGGGCCTATATCCGCCACCTGCTCAAGGCTGATGAAACCTTTGGCCTCCGCTTGACCAGTTACCACAACCTCTATTTCTTGGTAAATCTCATGAAGAAGGTTCGTAAAGCCATTATGGATGATAATCTGTTGGAATTCCGCGAAGACTTTGTCGAGCGCTACGGCTACAACCGCTCCAAGAGAAATTTCTAAGAGTCTTCAGTAAAGGGAAGAAATATGTCTGATGAAGGAAAACTGTTGGAAAGCTTGGTAGACTACCTGTCGGATGGTCAAAAGCACACCCTGCGCATTTACGGTCATGGTGCTTCGGGTAAGTCAACTTTTGCTCGAAAACTCCAGCTAGCCTTGGGTGAGGAAGGAGCTAATCTTCTGGGAACAGATCCTTATGTAATTACTGGGGAGTATCGAGATTTGCTCAGTTCCAAAGACTTTCCTCATCAAAAAGTAACGGCTTGTATTCCAGCCGTTCATGAACTCAGTAGTCTGGAGCGCGATATTTGTGCTTTGCAATCTGGTCTGGATATTCTGACCATTGGCAAAGCTTGGTCACCGAGTTTGCGTTTGTCAGCACGAAAGCCAATTTTAATAGTAGAAGGCATGTCAGCAGCTTTTTTGCCTAAAAGCTTGTTTGATTTATCGATTTGCTTTTACACGGATGATCAAACTGAGTTAGAACGCCGCTTGGCACGGGATGTGGCTGTGCGAGAACGTAGACCGGAGTGGATAGAGCAGACGCATTTAGATCGGAGAGAGCAATATCAGCACTTTTATCAGCCCTATCTAGCAGCTGCAGACCTTGTCATATGCCAGACTGGCAATAGCTTTCGCATCGAAAAGGACAGCCCGTTGTTATAAAATAAAGTAGCTAAAAGCAAATTTTCCATTCTTAATCTCACTGATGTGCGTCAGTGAGCATTTTTATTTTTTGAGCAAAAACTCAAACGAATAGGTAGAATAATCTAAATTTTCTTCTATATAAATGATTACAAGAATTATAAGTCGCTTAGAAAACGCTTTTATAAAAAATTATCCTAAAAATCTTTAAAAACTTGCTCAAATCCCTTGCAATGCTTGGTTCTTTGTGTTAAGATACTATGGTGCTGTGAAAACAGCGTGTAGCTTTGATGCAAGAGGTTGCGACACGCTCGGTTGCATTGCCACGCAACCGCCTGTCGGTTTTCTTGTGGAGCTAGCCTATTATCTTAAATAGACGAAAAGGAGAAAAAGATGGCAAACAAAAAAATCCGCATCCGTTTGAAAGCTTACGAACACCGTACACTCGACACAGCGGCTGCAAAAATCGTAGAATCAGCTACTCGTACAGGTGCACAAGTTGCGGGTCCAATCCCACTTCCAACTGAGCGTAGCCTCTACACAATCATTCGTGCGACTCACAAATACAAAGACTCTCGCGAACAATTTGAAATGCGTACTCACAAACGCTTGATCGACATCATCAACCCAACTCAAAAAACAGTTGACGCTTTGATGAAATTGGATCTTCCAAGTGGTGTAAACGTAGAAATCAAACTTTAATCTAAAGCTTGATACCTTGAGCATAAAAAACGCTCGTTAAAAACTTTTTGAATAAAAAATATAGAAAAGGAACTATTTTCTCATGACAAAAGGAATCTTAGGGAAAAAAGTGGGAATGACTCAAATCTTCACTGAAGCTGGCGAATTGATCCCTGTAACAGTTATTGAAGCAACTCCAAACGTTGTTCTTCAAGTTAAAACTGTTGAAACAGACGGATACAACGCTATCCAAGTTGGTTTCGATGACAAACGTGAAGTATTGAGCAACAAACCTGCTAAAGGACATGTAGCGAAAGCTAACACGGCTCCTAAGCGCTTCATTCGTGAATTCAAAAACATTGAAGGCTTGGAAGTTGGTGC
>NZ_CAURYF010000039.1:0-13805 GCF_963529205.1 Streptococcus cristatus
CATTCGTGACAGAGGAAATCTTTGGACAAATCTCAGAAGGCTCTATCGTTACAGCGGAATACCCAACTGTCAACCCAGCCTTTGAAGACCTGGCGGCCCACACAGGTGTCGAAAGTCTCAAAGACTTGATCCGTGCCGTTCGGAATGCGCGTGCTGAAGTGAATGTAGCGCCAAGCAAGCCTATCACGATTCTCGTGAAAACTAGCGATAGCGACTTGGAAGCTTTCTTTAACAGCAATGTCAACTACATCAAACGCTTCACAAATCCAGAACACTTGGAAATCGCTTCAACCATTCCTGCACCTGAACTCGCTATGTCAAGCGTCATCACAGGAGCAGAAATCTACTTGCCACTCGCAGACCTCCTCAATGTCGAAGAAGAACTGGCTCGTCTCGACAAGGAACTGGCTAAATGGCAAAAAGAACTGGATATGGTCGGCAAGAAGCTCTCTAACGAACGCTTCGTAGCCAATGCCAAACCAGAAGTCGTCCAAAAAGAACGCGACAAACAAGCCGACTACCAAGCTAAATACGACGCGACTGTAGCGCGGATTGATGAGATGAAGAAGTTGGTCTAGAAAAATCACAGGTGATATTATGACAGAATTAATTACATTCCTAGAGAATCATTGGAGAGAAGTTACAAAGTTAGAAGTTCGAGAGCATGAGGAAGATAAGAATATCCGAGAACGTAATCCTTTAAAAAGAGATTATGCAAGGGTTATCTATTCAACTTCATTTAGGCGTCAACAAGGGAAGATGCAGCTATTTGAAGTGAACAGTAAAGCTTTTCATAGAAATCGATTAACCCATAGTTTTGAGGTTGCGCAGATAGCTCGTGGAATTGTTGATGAACTCAAGGAAAAGGTTGAAAAAGAGATTAAAACGCAATCTAAGAACACCAATACAAAAAAGTATCTTCAATATAAGAAAAATATTGAAGAAAATTTCTTAAAAATGATTATAGTGGTTGAAACAGGTTCCTTAATCCACGATGTCGGAAATCCTCCTTTCGGTCATCATGGGGAAAGAGTTTTAAACGAGCTTGCTCCCGATGTTGGATTTGAGGGAAATGCGCAAGGTATTCGAGTCTTAAGAAAAATTGAAAAGAAGTTTCCTCAATGCAGCGGTCTCAATTTGACTTATCGTACTTTAGCATCAATCATCAAATACTTTGTTCCTTATGCCAAAGATAAGAAGAAATTTCTATATAGAGATGATTACGAGGAACTATCTGAAAATCTAAAAGATCTTTCTGACAATAATGTTTTACCGTTTAGAACAATTGATGTCCAAATAGTTGATCTTGCGGATGAAATCGCTTATTGTGCTCATGATTTAGAAGATGCATTAGCTAGTAACTATTTTACAATCGATGAATTTATTTTTAGATTAAAAAATATAGCAGATAATGAACTAAGTAAAAAATCTAAAAAAGCCTTTAATACGTGGGTTAAAAATGCAAAATCTTTCGCTGAAACAAGTGGAGATAAAGGACTTCAATCTGAAGATTATGATTTTTATTTCCGAAGGGAATTAATTTCCATTATAGTGAATAAACTTATCGAAGATATTGGTGTTATCGAAATAGATCCTAAATTTAAATCTAAAACTGGAACAAAGAACGAGGAAGAGCTCGGGTTTAGAAATTATAAAGATTTAGCAGAAGCACTTAAAACTACTATCTTTAAGTGTGTTACTAGTTCAGATAATATTATGCTTTATGAAAGAGTTGGAACAAAAATTTTAACGAAGCTCTTCAAATTATTTATGAATGATGAGTACAATAAAAATGGTATGCTAATGCCCGTTGAGTATAGATGGAATGGTGAAGACAATAAAGAGGTTAAAGCTAGGAAAGTCTTAGACTATATATCTGGAATGATGGACACATATGCCATAGAAGTTTATATGAAACATTTTGGAGAAAATCCGTTTAATGTTAAATATGATAGAGAAATATTTAGCCCTCCAAAAAAATAAATATAGATTATTCAGAATAAATGAAAAATAGAAGAAATTAATAATTTGATTAATGTTATATTGACTATATATTATCAATTAGCAAAAATTGAAGTAGTTTTATGATTTAGTATCAGAATTACTAACTTAGAAAGCATCTTACTACATAACAAATCCTGTAACTTCGAACCGCTCTGAGAAGTACAACACTGCCGCTTTCTTCTCAGGTGTTGGGGGAATTGAGTTTGTTTTTGCACAGACGAATGAGTTCAGAGTGCGTACAGAAATGAATCTGAAGTCATAGTATCTAACTTATTCCATATAAATCTTTTCCAACTTTATGGCTTAAAGGCTCTCAGGTTTCTGCGATGGATAAAACCATTGTAGAAATTCTGGAGTCTATTTTTTCTCCTCCCCAGCCTACACTTGTGTTATAATATTGTCAGTAAAAGAGAAAGTAGGAGCGTGTATGAAAACTCCATTTATCAGTCGTGAGCGCTTGGCAGAGCTGACAGAGCAGTTTCCAACGCCTTTTCATTTGTATGATGAGAAGGGGATTCGAGCGAGAGCGCGGGCTTTGCATGAGGCTTTTGCTTGGAATGCTGGTTTTAAGGAATATTTTGCCGTCAAGGCGACACCAAATCCTGCTATTTTAAAAATCCTCAAGGAAGAGGGCTGCGGGGTGGACTGTGCTAGCTATGTGGAGCTGCTCATGAGCCAAAAGCTGGGCTTTGATGGGGATGAGATCATGTTTTCGTCCAATAATACGCCAGCCGAAGAATTTCGTCTTGCGCGGGAGCTGGGAGCGACCATCAATCTAGATGCCTATGAAGACGTGGCTTTCTTGAAGGAAGTGGCTGGGATTCCCAAGGTGATCTCTTGCCGCTACAATCCCGGCGGTGTCTTTGAGCTGGGGACCAGCATAATGGATCATCCAGAGGAAGCCAAGTTTGGTATGACTAAGGCGCAACTGATTCAGGCCTTCAAAGAACTCAAGGAGTTGGGAGCTGAGAAATTTGGCATTCATGCCCTCTTGGCCTCTAATACTGTTAGCAATGACTATTATCCAGCACTGGCGCGTCAGCTTTTTGAACTGGCGGTCGAGGTATTAGAAGCGACGGGAATTAAGCTAGACTTTATCAATCTATCTGGCGGTGTCGGGGTCAATTATCAGCCTGATGGAGAGGGAAATGACATTGCGGTCATCGGTCAGGGAGTTCGTCAGGCCTATGAGGAAGTCCTGACGCCAGCTGGTCTGGGGCAGGTCAAGATTTTCACCGAGCTGGGGCGCTTTATGCTGGCTCCTTTCGGTCTTTTGGTGACCAAGGTGACGCACAAAAAGCAGACCTATCGGACTTATCTGGGAGTGGATGCTTCAGCGGTTAATCTCCTGCGTCCCGCTATGTACGGCGCTTATCACCATATTACCAATATGGATCGGCCAGAAGGACTGACGGAGATTGTCGATGTGGTCGGCAGCCTCTGTGAAAACAACGACAAATTTGCCATCCAGCGGGAGCTACCTGTCAGTCAGATTGGCGATACGCTGGTCATTCACGATACGGGTGCCCACGGCTTCTCCATGGGTTACCAATACAATGCCAAATTGCGCTCTAGCGAGATTCTCCTAGAGGAAAATGATCAGGCTCGCATGATTCGTCGGGCAGAAAGACCAGAAGATTATTTCGCGACTCTCTATGGCTTTGATTTTGAAAAATAGAGATAATTTGGTATAATAAAGAGTAATGTAAAAAATGAAACAGGAGTTCGGATTATTATGAATACATTGTTAGCAATTTTATTGATTATGCTGGCTTTCTTTGGTGGGATTTTGCTTGGTATGTACTTGCTTCGCCGTCAGGTCGAAAAGGAATTTGCGGAAAATCCACGTCTTAATGTAGAAGCAGTGCGGATGTTGCTCAGTGCCAATGGTCAAAAACCAAGTGAAGCACGCGTTCAACAAGTTTACCGTCAAATCATCAACCAACAAAAAGCAGCAGTTGCTAAAAATAAAAACAAAAAATAAGCTTCTCTCAGCCGTCCTTTGGTGGCAGACGGAGATTTCTATATAAAAAATGGGGATTTGGGCTAGGCTTCCAATCCCTTGTTTTAGAAAGAAGACTGTATGAATAACCGACCGATTGGATTTTTAGACTCTGGGGTGGGCGGTCTGACTGTTGTCCGTGAATTGATGCGGCAACTCCCCCACGAGGAAGTGGTTTATATAGGTGATTCGGCTCGGGCTCCATATGGTCCTAGGCCGGCGGAGCAGATTCGGGACTATACTTGGCAGTTGGTCAATTTTCTCTTGACCAAGGATGTCAAGATGATTGTTATTGCCTGCAATACTGCCACAGCTGTTGTCTGGGAGGAAGTCAAGGCTAAGTTGGACATTCCTGTCCTCGGTGTGATTTTGCCTGGAGCCAGCGCTGCCATCAAATCTACGACTGGTGGCAAGATTGGGGTCATCGGGACTCCTATGACGGTTCAGTCCGACATTTACCGAAAAAAGATTGAGGCTCTCTCTCCTGAGATGGAGGTTCAGAGTCTGGCTTGTCCTAAGTTTGTCCCGCTGGTGGAGTCAAATGAGCTCCAGTCCAGCCTGACTAAAAAGGTGGTCTATGAGACCCTCCATCCTCTGGCGGGCAAGGTGGATACCCTTGTCTTGGGCTGTACTCATTATCCTTTGCTTCGGCCGATTATTCAAAATATGATGGGGCCAAGCGTCAAGCTGATTGACAGCGGGGCTGAGTGTGTACGGGATATTTCTGTCCTGCTCAATTATTTTGAAATCAATCGTAGCCGTGAGAAGCACGAACTGAATCATCGTTTTTATACTACAGCCAATGCTAAGAGATTTGCGGAAATCGCAGAAAACTGGCTGAATCTGAAAGTCAATGTGGAGCATGTGACCTTATGACAAAAAACATTTATGAATACAAAGATGCCTCTGACTGGTATGTGGCTGAATGGGGACAAAGTGCCTCTTACAGTGAGTTCGAGCAGGTGCCAGCTGAAGCTTCTGAGATTTTAGATCGCTTAGAGAGTATTTTGGCGGAAGAAGAGCTAGGCCTGCCCTTAAATATCACGGTCATTCGCTATGGCTCAGCCTTTCGATTTCTCACCTTCTTGCTGGATATTTTAAATCAAGAAACAGGCCGAAAGTTAGAATTGTTGCAGCGACAGGGGGCCCTCCTCTTGGTTGAAGCAGGCAAATTGCTCTATGTTCATCTGCCTCAAGCTGGTGTCGATCTCCAAGCCTTTCTGGGAGCAAAAGATGTCAAGGATACTCTTTTGATCGCGACTCGAAATGAGGGCAAGACAGCAGAGTTTCGCAAGCTTTTCGGGAAGTTGGGCTACGAGGTAGAAAATCTTAATGACTATCCTGATTTGCCAGAAGTGGCTGAAACAGGCATGACCTTCGAAGAAAATGCCCGCCTCAAGGCTGAAACGATTAGTCAGTTGACTGGCAAAATGGTTTTGGCAGATGATTCCGGCTTGCAAGTGGATGTCTTGGGCGGCTTGCCAGGTGTCTGGTCGGCTCGTTTTGCTGGTGTTGGCGCGACAGATGATGAAAACAATATCAAGCTCCTGCATGAACTGGCCATGGTCTTTGATATTAAAGACCGCTCTGCCCATTTCCATACGACTCTGGTAGTCGCAAGTCCAGATAAGGAATCTTTGGTGGTCGAAGCGGATTGGTCGGGCTATATTGCCCATGAGCCCAAAGGTGAAAA
Organism: Streptococcus cristatus; assembly: GCF_963529205.1. Taxonomy (GTDB): domain Bacteria; phylum Bacillota; class Bacilli; order Lactobacillales; family Streptococcaceae; genus Streptococcus; species Streptococcus cristatus_O. Next base: position 5,700 of record NZ_CAURYF010000039.1, read on the forward strand.
TGGCTTTGGCTATGATCCTTTGTTCTTGGTCGGAGAGACAGGAAAAACGTCAGCTGAGCTGACAATTGAAGAGAAAAATGCCCAGTCCCATCGTGCGCAAGCAGTGCAAAAATTAATGGAGGTATTTCCAGCATGGCAAAGCAAACAATCATCGTAATGAGCGATTCCCATGGGGACCGTGCCATTGTCGAAGCAATTAAAGAACATTATCTGGGAAAAGTCGATGCTATTTTCCATGATGGAGACTCAGAATTACCTTTTGAGGATGAAGTCTGGGAAGGAATTCATGTCGTGGCAGGCAATATGGACTTTTATCCTGGTTATCCAGAGCGGCTGGTGACAGATTTGGATGGGACTATTATTGCCCAGACCCACGGTCATCTTTTCAATATCAACTTTAGCTTCCAAAAGCTGGATCTTTGGGCTCAGGAGGTAGGGGCAGATATCTGTCTCTATGGTCATTTGCACGTTCCAGATGCTTGGATGCAAGGGAAGACTCTCTTTCTCAATCCGGGCTCCATTAGCCAGCCTCGTGGCTCAATCAACGAACGTCTTTACGCTAAGGTAGAGATTGACGATGACCGTTTTAAAATTGATTTCTATACGCGAAATCATGAGCTCTATCCAAGCTTGTCCAAGGAGTTTGCCCGATGATTGCTAAGGAATTTGAAGATTATCTACTGCAACATGAAGACACTTTTTTGACGCCGGGGGAGAATCTAGCGGTCATGATTGACACACACAATGTGGATCATGCTATTCTCTTGCTTAGCCAGATGACTTATTCACGCATTCCAGTGGTGACTGCGGAGAAAAAGTTCGTTGGCACCATTTCTCTGACGGACATCATGGCCTATCGGATGCAGCATGAGCTGGCAGAGGAAGAGTTTATGTCTATGGACATTGTCCACATGACACGAAAGGATGGTCTGACGGTCGAGCCAGATTACAAGATTGCGGACGTTTTGCACAAGCTGGTGGATGAGTCTTTCCTGCCTGTTGTGGATAAAGAACAACATTTTTATGGCATCATTACTAGAAAGTCGATTTTAAAAGCTGTTAACTCGTTGATGCATACCTTCACGAGTCAGTATGAGATTTCCAAAAAATGAAAGAACAAATCACCCCTTTTTTAGAACAAAAAAATATCTCAGAAAATTCAAAATTAGCCTATTCTTACGATTTGGAACAATTCGTCAATGAAATCCACAGCAAGGTGACGGAAACCAATTTGCGGATTTATCAAGCCTCTATCAAGGATTTCAAGGCGGCTGTCCAGAAGCGGAAGCTCTCAGCGGTCAATCAATTTCTTTACTATCTTTACGAGAACAAGATGATTGGGGAATTTCACCGCTTGACTCTGCCCAAAGTCGCGATTTCCAAGGAACTGGGAAGCGAGCTGATAGACTTATCAGCCTTTTGGGAAACTTCTGCGGTACCACAAGGCCGGCTGATAGCGCTCTTGATTTTGGAAATGGGTCTCTTGCCAAGTGAAATCCTGCAGGTCAAGGTTGAAGATGTCAATCTTGATTTCCAGGTTTTGCGGATCGAGAAGGCTGGGCAGAAGCGGATTATTAAGATCCCTGAAAGTCTGACGAGCGAGTTGGGCGATTATTTGACAGGGACTTATTTATTTGAAAAGAATGGTAAGTCCTATTCGCGCCAATGGGGCTTTCGCCAGCTGGAGGCCTTCTTGATTGAGCAGGGGCAGACCAGTTTGTCAGCCCAAAGCCTGCGGGAGCAATTTATCCTGCGCCAGCGAGAAAAAGGTGTCGGTATCTACGACATCGCTCGTGATCTGGGCTTGAAGACAGTGATTACATTAGAAAAATACAGATAAGAATGGATATCAAGTTAAAAGATTTTGAGGGGCCGCTGGACTTGTTGCTCCACCTCGTATCCAAGTATCAGGTGGATATTTACGATGTGCCCATTACCGAGGTCATCGAGCAATATCTGGCTTATGTGTCCACTCTGCAGGCCATGAAGCTGGAAGTGACTGGTGAATACATGGTCATGGCTAGCCAGCTCATGCTGATCAAGAGTCGTAAGCTCTTGCCCAAGGTGGTAGATCAGGTGGACATGGAGGACGATCTGGAGCAGGACTTGCTGAGTCAGATTGAGGAATATCGGAAGTTCAAGCTACTAGGTCAGAAAATGTCCCTCCAGCATGAAGACCGTGCTCTTTACTACTCCAAGCCCAAGCTGGAACTGGTCTATGAAGACGCTGAGCTCCTGCACGACAAGACAGCCGTTGATCTCTTTTTAGCTTTTTCCAAGGTGATGACCAAGAAGCAGGAGGAGTTTTCCAAGAGTCATACGACCATTGTGCGAGATGAGTATAAGATCGAGGACATGATGGAAGTAGTGCGCCAGCGCTGTCAGGCTAACAAACGTCTTGCCCTGCAAGATATTTTTGCAGAAACCAAAGACATGAATGAAGTGATTACGCTCTTTCTAGCAACCTTGGAGTTGGTCAAGGTTCAGGAGGTGCAAGTCATTCAGGAGGAAAACTTTAGAAATATTTATTTAGTAGGAAAAAAGAATGAGTAAATTAGCAGAGATTGAAGCCCTGCTTTTTGTGGCAGGGGAAGACGGTCTGAAAGTTCATCAGCTATCAGAAATCCTCTCCTTGCCGCCGACTGGTGTCATCCAGAGTTTGGAAAAATTGGCGGAGAACTATCGGGCAAATCCTGACTCCAGCTTGACCTTGCTGGAAACGTCAAAGACTTATAAGTTGGTCACTAAGCCTGAATTTGCTGAGATTTTACGAGAGTATTCGCGGGCACCGATTAACCAAAGCTTATCCCGAGCGGCACTGGAAACCTTGTCGATCATTGCTTACAAGCAACCTATAACAAGGGTGGAGATTGATGATATTCGTGGGGTCAATTCCAGCGGGGCGATTTCGAAGTTACTAGCCTTTGAGCTGATTCGGGAAGATGGCAAGAAGGAAGTCATCGGCCGTCCCAATCTTTATGTGACGACGGATTATTTCTTGGACTACATGGGCATCAATCATTTGGACGAGCTGCCGATTGTGGACGAAGCGGAGCTCATTGCTGAGGAAAGTCAGCTTTTCGGAGAGTGACAAGTTCATCCTATAAGGGACGTTTTCTGAACGCTTCCAAGCTTTGAGGGAGGCACTGCTTCCCCTATTTGCCATTTTTCCAGCTGTTAAAGTTGTGAAAATGGTCTTTGTATCTTGTGAAAGGATAATATCGATGAGAATCAATAAATACATTGCCCATGCGGGAATTGCCAGCCGGAGAAAGGCTGAGGAATTGATCAAGCAGGGGCTGGTAACCGTGAATGGTCAGGTAGTGCGTGAGCTAGCAACTACCATCAAGTCGGGCGACCGAGTGGAAGTAGAAGGTCAGCCCATTTACAATGAAGAAAAGGTCTACTACCTGCTCAACAAACCGCGCGGGGTGATTTCCAGTGTGACAGACGACAAGGGGCGTAAGACAGTCGTTGATTTGCTACCGCAGGTCAAGGAGCGGATTTATCCTGTTGGCCGACTGGACTGGGATACTTCTGGTGCCTTGATTTTGACCAACGACGGTGACTTCACAGATGAAATGATTCACCCGCGAAATGAAATTGACAAGGTCTATGTGGCGCGTGTTAAAGGTGTGGCTAATAAGGAAGTTCTGCGTCCACTGACTCGAGGTCTGGTCATTGAGGGCAAGAAAACTAAGCCAGCTGTCTATGAGATTCTCAAGGTCGATCCAGTGAAAAATCGCTCGGTTGTTCAGCTGACCATCCACGAAGGGCGTAATCATCAGGTCAAGAAGATGTTTGAAGCGGTGGGGTTGCCAGTGGACAAGCTTTCACGGACTCAGTTTGGACATCTGGACTTAACTGGGCTCAAGCCGGGTGAAGCACGTCGATTGAGTAAAAAGGAAGTCAGCCAGTTGCATAACTTGGCTGTGACTAAGACTAAGAAAAAATGATTAAGAAAATATTGATAGCGCCGGTTCGATTTTACCAGCGCTTTATTTCCCCTGCCTTTCCGCCTTCCTGCCGTTTTCGGCCGACTTGTTCCAATTACATGATTGAAGCCATTGAAAAACACGGGGCCAAGGGGGTGCTGATGGGCTTGGCCAGAATTGGTCGCTGCCATCCTTGGTCTAAGGAAGGGGACGATCCAGTCCCAGACCATTTTAGTCTTCGGCGGAATGACTCTAAAATAGACTTCGAACGGAAATAGCTTTGTTTCCGTTTTTTGCTAGAGAATAAAGTCCAGCCTTAGCAATTACTATCAGCTTTTCAATATTTTTGTTATAATGTTTTTTATGAGAGTTGTTTCAGGGAAGTACGGGGGCAGACCCCTCAAGACATTAGATGGCAAGACAACGCGACCTACGACAGATAAGGTCAAGGGCGCGATTTTTAATATGATTGGTCCCTATTTTGATGGCGGTCGGGTGCTGGATCTGTATGCAGGCAGCGGCAGTCTGGGGATTGAGGCGGTATCTCGTGGCATGGATTCTGCTGTTTTGGTTGAAAAAGATCGGCGGGCGCAAGCTATCGTGGCGGAAAATATTGCCATGACCAAGGAAGCAGCGCGCTTTGAACTGCTCAAGATGGAGTCGAGTCGAGCCTTGGAGCAGTTGACTGGTCCGTTTGATCTGGTACTGCTGGATCCGCCCTATGCCAAGGAGCAGATTATCTCAGATATTGAGAAAATGGCGGAGCGCAGGCTCTTGAGCGAGGATATTATGGTTGTTTGCGAGACGGATAAGTCGGTTGATTTGCCAGAAGAAATCGCAGACTTGGGTATCTGGAAGCAAAAAATATATGGAATTTCAAAGGTGACGGTCTATGTCAGATAAAATCGGACTCTTTACAGGGTCATTTGATCCCATTACTAACGGACATGTGGACTTGATTGAGCGGGCTAGTCGGCTGTTTGATCGCTTGTATGTGGGCATCTTCTACAATCCTCACAAAGAAGGATTTTTTAGCATCCATGCGAAAAAAAGGATGGTTCTAGCGGCTTTGGCGCATTTGGAAAATGTGGAAGTCATCACTTCGCATGATGAATTGGCGGTCGATGTGGCAAAAAGACTAGGTGTGACTGCTCTTGTCCGCGGCCTACGCAATGGTCAGGACTTGGACTATGAAGCTAGTCTGCATTTTTTCAATAAGGACTTAGCACCTGACTTGGAGACCGTTTTTTTGCTGAGTCAGCCGGCCTACCGATACATCAGTTCTTCAGCGATGCGGGAATTGATTGCTTTTCAGCAGAATCTTTCTGCCTATGTACCAGCAAGTGTGATTGAGGAGTTAGAGAAAAAAGATGAATAATGACATGACAAATCCAAAAACGATGACGAAGGAAGATAAACGTGGTTTAAAAGTCGTTGGTTGTGCTGTAGTGACAGCTACTCTCCTGACGATTTTCTTCTTTTTTTCTATTCTTGTTCCCCTGCCTTACTACATTGAGGTGCCTGGAGGCGCAGAAGACATTCGGAAGGTTCTGACTGTGGATGGAAAAGAAGATCAGGCAGCAGGTTCCTACAATTTTGTAACTGTTGGGATCCAGCATGCGACCTTTGCTCATCTGGTCTACGCTTGGCTGACGCCTTTTACGGATATTTATTCGGCTCAGGATATGACGGGTGGCTCGAGTGATGCTGAGTATATGCGCATTAACCAATTTTATATGGAAACGTCGCAGAATATGGCCAAATACCAAGGTCTCAAAGCTGCAGGAAAAGACATCAAGATGAACTATCTGGGTGTCTATGTTTTAAAAGTAGCTCCGAATTCGACCTTTAAAGGGATTTTGAATATTGCGGATACGGTGACGGGAGTCAATGACAAGACCTTTGAAAGCTCGGAAGATTTGGTCAAATATGTCAATTCTCAGGCCTTGGGCGATAGTGTCAAGGTGACCTACGAGGAAGATGGAGAAACCAAGACAGCGACGGGGAAAATCATCAAGCTGGAAAATGGCAAAAATGGAATTGGTATTAGTTTGATTGACCGTACGGAGGTCAACAGTAGTGTTCCGATTGAATTTTCGACTGAAGGTATCGGTGGTCCCAGTGCTGGCCTCATGTTTAGCCTAGCCATCTATACTCAATTGGCTAATCCTGACTTGCGAGACGGCCGCGTGATTGCGGGAACGGGCAGCATTGACAGAGAAGGTAAGGTTGGTGATATTGGTGGGATTGACAAAAAAGTCGTCTCTGCTGCCAAGATCGGAGCGACAATTTTCTTTGCTCCGGATAATCCTGTCAGCGAGGAAGAAAAAAAGTCTAATCCCAAAGCCAAGACCAACTATGAAACGGCGCTTGAAGCAGCCAAGGAAATCAAAACGGATATGAAAATCGTGCCAGTTAAGACTCTTCAGGACGCGATTGATTATTTAGAAAAAACCAAAAAATCTTAGTTTCGGCTAAGATTTTTGTCTTTTAGAGACGAACGAAGGACTTTTTAAAAAAAGATTAGCAGTTTTTATTAAATCGTCTGACTTTTTACAGAAAGATCTTTTTCTTCTGAAAAAATATAAATTCCCCTTGTTTTGTGATAAAATAATATGAAGTAAGATAGATGAATGACAAAGGATAGGTATGCGTAAAGAGATTTCACCTGAGTTGTATAATTACAATAAATTCCCCGGCCCAGAATTTAAGCAAATGGGCAGCAAGATAATTGCAGAAAAATTTGAGTTTGAATTGGTGGAGAATTATAAAGAGGCCTTTGACTTGACGGCCTTTCACCAACGCTTTTCAGAAATTCTGAATAAGTTTGACTATATTGTTGGTGACTGGGGCAATGAACAGTTGCGGTTGCGCGGTTTTTATCGGGATGAGAAAGCCAAGGAAAATGCAGAAAAAATCAGCCGTTTACAAGACTATCTGCTAGAGTATTGTAATTATGGCTGTGCCTATTTTGTTTTGGAAAATGCTCAGCCAAGACGGGCTGCCTTTGACAAAAAATCCCATCATAAGAGAAAATCAGACAGCAAAAAACATCCAGAAATTTCTAGGGAACGTAGCTCTAAAAAAACGAAGGATGAGCAGCAAAAACATCGTTCAAAGGCAAACAAGAACAAACAACAGAAACAAGGCAAACAGGCAAAGCAAGCAGCATCTAGCCAATCGCAGCGCCATTTTGTCATTCGCCAGAAATAAAGGAGAAACATGAAACCATCGATTTATAGCTTAACGCGAGAAGAAATGATTGAATGGGCAGAAGCTCAGGGAGAAAAGAAATTCCGTGCTAGCCAGATTTGGGAGTGGCTCTATCGCAAGCGTGTCCAGTCATTTGAGGAAATGACCAATCTGTCCAAGGATTTGATTGCCAAGCTCAATGAGCAATTTGTTGTCAATCCGCTTAAGCAGCGCATTGTCCAAGAGTCTGCTGATGGTACGGTCAAGTACCTTTTTGAGTTGCCAGATGGTATGCTGATTGAGACGGTGCTCATGCGCCAGCACTACGGACTTTCTGTTTGTGTGACCACCCAAGTTGGCTGCAATATTGGCTGTACCTTCTGTGCCTCTGGTTTGATTAAAAAGCAACGCGACCTCAATAACGGTGAGATTGTAGCGCAGATTATGCTGGTGCAAAAGTATTTTGACGAACGTGGTCAGGACGAGCGGGTCAGCCACATTGTCGTTATGGGAATCGGCGAACCTTTTGATAACTATAAGAATGTCTTGAAGTTTGTACGGACGGTCAATGATGACAAAGGTTTGGCTATCGGTGCCCGCCATATCACGGTTTCGACTTCAGGGCTGGCTCATAAGATCCGCGACTTTGCCAATGAAGGTGTGCAGGTCAATCTAGCTGTTTCACTGCACGCACCCAACAATGAACTGCGTTCTAGTATCATGAAAATCAACCGTGCCTTTCCGATTGAGAAGCTCTTTGCGGCCATTGAATATTATATCGAGACCACTAACCGTCGGGTAACTTTTGAGTACATCATGCTCAATGAAGTGAATGATGGCGTAGAGCAAGCCAAGGAACTGGCTGAGCTGCTCAAGAACATTAAGAAATTGTCTTATGTCAATCTCATTCCTTACAACCCAGTCAGCGAGCACGACCAATACAGCCGCAGTCCCAAAGAGCGCGTGATGGCCTTCTACG
>NZ_CAURYF010000040.1:0-13159 GCF_963529205.1 Streptococcus cristatus
AGCAATGGATTGAAGCTCCATGTGTCGGCGGTTCGATTCCGTCTCGCGCCATTTTTATTTATAGTATTTATGCGGGTGTAGTTTAGTGGTAAAACTACAGCCTTCCAAGCTGTTGTCGCGAGTTCGATTCTCGTCACCCGCTTTGAACAATAGTTCATACCAAGTTTTTATAACTTGGGCGCGTAGCTCAGGTGGTTAGAGCGCACGCCTGATAAGCGTGAGGTCGGTGGTTCGAGTCCACTCGTGCCCATTTTGGAGAATTACTCAAGAGGCTGAAGAGGACGGTTTGCTAAATCGTTAGGTCGGGTAACTGGCGCGGGGGTTCGAATCCCCCATTCTCCGTAAATAAGGGAGTTTAGCATTTGCTATCTCCTTTTCTTGTTTTATAATGTTTTTATTTTGTAGAATTGTTTCTTATTGTTTATTTGAACTCGATTAGTTGAATTGTTATAGTCTGTTCTGGATTCATATAAGCATTTTTTAGGGATTTACTGATTTCGGAGATTGGAATGAATAAATTAAAGATGTCTAAATTTTTGATTTCTATTTTGCTATTGGGGATTGTTATGATAAGCTTGATGCTTTCCCCTCTTTCAATATGGATTGTTTCTGTGACTGGTGATTTTTTGTCCAGTGTTGATCGGGTAGTTGCTATTCCTTTTAACTATTTTGCTAAGGAAAAGAAAAAGGTTGTTCAGTTAATAGAGACCTATCAAGAAAATGAGACCCTAAAAGGAACAATTTACAATCTTGAAGAGAAGGCAAATAATTCTGATGCCTTAAAATTGGAGAATGAGCAGTTGCGTTCCCTATTAGAGTTACGGAATAATGATCAAAGTGCTGTCAAGATTGCTGCAGAAGTTATTTCTCGCTCTCCATCTACTTGGAAGAATGAATTAACTCTTGATAAGGGACAGTCAAGCGATGTGACAACCTCCATGTTAGCTATTTCTAATGGTGGTTTGATCGGAGCAGTTAGCAGTGTTTCCGACTCTTCAAGTGTTGTTAGTCTGCTTACAAATGAAAAGAATGCTAGCTCTATTGCAATTAAGATTCAGACAAAGACTGGCTTTGCCTATGGCATCATTGTTGGTTTTGACACTGAGAAGTCAGCTTTTATCGTCAGTCAGCTAAATACGGTGGAGGGAATTGAAGAAGGAGCAACTGTAACGACAAGTGGTCTCGGCTCTTATAATGCTGAGAATGTCTTGGTTGGTCAGGTTTTATCAATATCAGCTGGTAAGGACCAATTAAACAAAGAAGTTTTGGTGAAGCCCGCTGCTGATTTATCTGATATTCAAGCGGTTCTGTTGGTGAGAAATTAGTATGAAAATTCTAAGAGGAACTTTTTTTACGGCTTTGTTTTTATTTCTGATCTTCTTCATTGATGGTCAATTATCAAGATGTCTTGTAGATCTTTTTGCTGAGAAGTGGCATCCGGCAAGTCATATTTTATTGTTCTTTACGGTTTTCTTATTTTTAAACTTTTCAAAGGAATATATTTTTTTCCTCTTCTTTACTCTAGGTCTTTTTTACGATGTTTATTATCTACATGTGATTGGGCTTTTCACCTTCATCTTGCCTCTACTGACAGTTGTCATCTATCATTTTCTTTCTGTGTTTTTGCTAAATCGTTGGACACGCATTTTAGCAATCATTATGATTGTCTTCTTTTTTGAAATGATTAGCTTTGCTTCTGCATCCTTATTGCACTTAGCGAGCTTTACATTCCCTGATTTTATTATCTATGCTTTGGTGCCAACTTTAGTATTTAATGCCTTTCTTTTTCTATTGTTACAGCCTTTGTTTGAAAAAGTCTATTTATGATGATTTAGAAATAGAAATGTAACGAATGCGTAATATATAGCCAGAATTTTTTTGATATACTATATAATGTCTTAGTAAGAAGGAGTGTTAATATTTTTATGAAGAAAAAGCTACTTACATCAGTTTTATTGAGTGCGGTGATCCTTTCTCAAGGTGCTGCGCTAGTAAATGTTAAAGCTGATAGTACAGATGATAAAATTGCAGCTCAAAATAGTAAAATTGACAGTTTAACAAATCAACAAAAAGCGGCACAAGCACAAGTTGATGAAATTCAAAAACAAGTTTCAGCTATTCAAAATCAACAAGAAGTGCTTCAAGCAGAAAATGAAAAATTGAATGCTGAATCTGCGAAACTCACTGCTGAAATTGAAGAGTTATCAAAGAATATTGTTGCTCGTAATGAGTCTCTTGCAAATCAAGCGCGTAGTGCTCAAACAAATGGTACGGCAACAAGCTATATCAACACAATCATCAACTCTGCTTCAATCACTGAAGCTATCTCTCGTGTAGCAGCGATGAGCGAAATCGTTTCGGCTAACAACAAAATGCTGGAACAACAAAAAGAAGATAAAGAAAAGATTTCTGAAAAACAAGTTGCTAACAATGAAGCTATCAATACAGTCATTGCAAACCAACAAAAACTTGCAGACGATGCTCAAACGTTGACAACTAAGCAAGCTGAACTAAAGGTTGCTCAACTGAACCTTGCAGCTGAAAAAGCAACTGCTGAAAATGAGAAAAATAGTCTCTTAGAGCAAAAAGCAGCAGCTGAAAAAGCAGCAGCTGAGGCAGCAGCGGCAGAAGCAGCATATAAGAACCAGCAACAAGCGCAACAACAAGCGATCCTTGCTTCAGGAAATACAAGCTTCGCAGCACAAGTTCAAGCTGTAAATAATACAGGTGGAACCCCTGCAGCAGAAGCAGCAGTTGCTACATCAGGAGCAGTTGTTGCAACTCCATCATATAGCCTTTCAGCATCAACTTATCCTGTAGGTCAATGTACTTGGGGTGCTAAGACTTTGGCACCATGGGCTGGTGACTTCTGGGGTAACGGTGGCCAATGGGCAGCTAGTGCAGCAGCAGCAGGCTTCCGTACTGGTTCACAACCACAAGTTGGAGCTATCGCATGTTGGAATGACGGTGGATACGGACATGTTGCAGTCGTAACAGCGGTTCAATCTGCTAACAACATTCAAGTATCAGAAGCAAACTATGCTGGTAACCAATCAATCGGTAATCACCGTGGATGGTTTGACCCAACAAATGCACAAGGATACGTAACATACATCTATCCAAACTAATGAAATATGAAGGAGGACGACTTTTCGTTCTCCCTTTTATTTTTTATTGAAAAATTGCTGGAAAAGCGTTACAATGGTAGGTAGGACAAATGTAATTGGTTACAATAAAAGACGATTTAGAATCTGGAGGGAATCATGTCTTTTTCTGATTTAAAGCTCTTTGCTCTTTCTTCTAATCAAGAATTAGCGCAGCGTGTTGCAAAGGAGATTGGGATGCCGCTTGGAAAATCAACGGTTCGTCAATTTTCTGACGGGGAAATTCAAGTAAACATCGAAGAATCGATCCGTGGTAAGCACGTTTTTATCTTGCAGTCGACTAGCTCACCTGTCAATGACAATCTAATGGAGATTTTGATCATGGTGGATGCCTTGAAGCGGGCTAGTGCGGAGTCTATCAATGTAGTGATGCCTTACTATGGCTATGCTAGACAGGACCGAAAAGCTCGTGCTCGTGAGCCAATCACATCTAAATTAGTGGCTAATCTAATGGAGATTGCTGGGGTAGATCGCCTATTGACCATTGATTTGCATGCTGCTCAGATCCAAGGCTTCTTTGACATTCCTGTCGACCATTTGATGGGAGCGCCTTTGATTGCTGATTATTTTGAGCGTCGGGGCATGGTTGGTAGCGACTATGTGGTGGTCAGCCCAGACCACGGTGGTGTCAGCCGCGCTCGTAAGTTGGCGGAATTTCTCAAGACTTCGATTGCGATTATTGACAAACGTCGCAGCGTTGACAAGATGAATACCAGTGAAGTTATGAATATCATTGGTAAGGTGGAAGGTAAGACCTGTATTCTGATAGATGATATGATTGATACGGCGGGGACCATTTGTCATGCGGCAGACGCTTTGGCAGAGTCAGGTGCTGTGGAAGTCTATGCGAGCTGTACTCACCCAGTCTTGTCAGGGCCAGCTATGGAAAATATCCAAAAATCCGCTATCAAAAAACTAGTGGTTTTAGATACTATCTACCTTTCAGAGGACAGATTAATCGATAAGATTGAGCAGATTTCTATCGCTCATCTCTTGGCAGAAGCCATCGTTCGAATCCATGAAAAACGTCCACTTTCCCCCCTTTTTGAAGTAGCAAAAAAGGCTTAAAAGTGCCTTGATCAAGATTTTTTTTAGCAAAAGACTTGACAATTTAAAGAATATTTCATATACTATACATAGTAACGATAGTTACCAAATAAAAAATGTTTTTTATATAAAAAGGAGAAAACAAATGAAAAAAGTTGTACTTTCTAGCGTAGTAGCTCTTTCATTGTTCGCAGTAGCAGCACCAGCGTTTGCTGAAAATCCAATCAACGGTGGAGCAAATACTCCAGGTGCGTATGATTCACGTGAAGCTTATGAAAACCAAACTGAATTCGTAAATGGTCGTAAAGCTAACGAATATGTTGGTGGTCACCAAGATAACGTTGATGCTATCGCATCACAAGACCCAGCAGTAGTTGAAGCTAAAAAAGCACTCGATGCTGTTGAAGGTGGATCACACCTTTACGGTGAAAAGAAAGCTGCTTACGAAAGCGCATTGAACGATGCTCGTAATGCTGTTCGTAACGCTAAAATCAAAGAATCTCAAACAACATACAACACTGCTGACAAGAAACAAGGTTCTTACTACATCTTGAACGAAACTCCAGAACAAAAGAATCGTCGTTACGAAGAAGAACATGGTGTGAAGAACAACCAAGCTGGAGATAAGGCTACAGATAAAGCAGGAGACAAAGGTACTACACCTGCATCTAAAGAAGAAGCAGCTATGACTGAATCTAAAGCTGGTAAAGCTGGTAAAGATGCTAAAGCTGGACAAAAAGCAGCTGGTAAAGCTCTTCCAAAAACATCTGCAGTTAAATAATTTGTTTTAAACAATTGTACTAACGCAATTTATATCACTGAACCTCTGGTTCAGTGATATTTTTTAGAAAGATTTTATAGGATTTTTATCTATGAGAAGAAGAAGACAAAAACGACAGCAGAAAAATTGGAAGATTTTTGGTGGTTTAGGAGCTTTAGTTGTTGCTATTTTAGCAGGGATTTTTCTCGTCCAACAGGTAAACTCTTCGAATTCTGCTGCTAAATCATCCACTAGTCAGGTAGGTAAGGTAACTTATACACCAAGTAAGGAAGAAAAGGAATATCTGACTAATCGTTTTAATGGCTTGAAAGCGATCAATCCTGAAACGGTGGCCTATGTCTATGCTCCTGGTACAGAATTGGACGAGCCAGTTGTACAGACCGGTGATAACTCAACTTACTTGGATAAGACCTTTGAAGGTGGAAATGAGCCTTATCTGGGGACTGTTTTCATGGACACTGATAACAAAAAAGACTTTAGTGACCGTTTGACTTGGCTCTTTGGGCACGCTCGTGGGAGTCAGGTTGGTGACCACCGCATGTTTAATGATGTGAACTATTATGATAAACAGGAATACTTAGATAAGCATAAGTATGTTGTCATTGAAACACCAGAGCGTAAGCTTTACTATCAGGTAATGGGCTTGGTGATCGTTCCAGAAGAGACTGCTTTTTATCGGATTAAGTTCGATGATGATAAGGATTTTGAAACTCAGCTCAAGAATATCTATGAAGCTGCTCGTACCAAAGATCCAAAAATTAAGATTAAGGCTAGCGATAAGTACGTTGTTCTGTCAACTTGTCGTGAAGAGGACGAGACGATTCGTTCTAACCTCTATCTACGTCAGATCCCAGACTCTGAACTGCAAGATTTCCTAGCGAAGCATGGGAATGAGCTTACTTATAAAGCGACTCGTGAATAAAAATCAGGATTTCTCCTGATTTTTTTGTTTTTCTTTCTATAAATCAGATGGATTTTTGCGCAGGTGCTGCATTTATAGTATAATAGTTCTATTAGATTATCGGAGGCGGCTATGGATTTGACTAAGAAGTTTAATAAGAATTTAGATAAAATTGAAGTGTCTCTGATTCGTCAGTTTGACCAGTCCATTTCTACGATTCCAGGTGTTTTGCGGCTGACCTTGGGGGAGCCAGACTTTCCGACACCGGATCATATCAAGGAGGCGGCCAAGGCAGCTATTGATGCCAACCAGAGTCACTATACAGGAATGAGCGGACTTTTGGAGCTGCGACAGGCTGCGGCTGACTTTGTCAAGGAGAAGTACCATCTGAACTATCGTCCAGAAGATGAAGTCTTAGTGACTATTGGGGCAACTGAGGCCCTGTCTGCGACTCTGACGGCTATTCTGGAGGAGGACGACAAGGTCTTGCTACCAGCGCCGGCTTATCCAGGCTATGAGCCGATTGTGAATTTGGTTGGGGCGGAGATTGTCGAGATTGATACGACAGAAAACGACTTCGTTTTGACTCCTGAAATGCTTGAGCAGGCTATCTTGGCGCAAGGTGACAAGCTCAAGGCAGTCATTCTCAACTATCCGGCCAATCCGACTGGTGTGACTTATTCGAGGGCGCAGATGGAGGCTTTGGCAGCTGTATTGAGCAAGTATGAAGTTTTTGTCGTTTGTGATGAGGTTTATTCTGAATTGACTTATACGGAGCAGGGGCACGTTTCACTGGCGGAATATTTACCCGAACAGACCATTGTCATCAATGGCTTGTCCAAGTCTCATGCTATGACGGGCTGGCGACTAGGCTTTATCTTTGCACCTGTTGCTTTTACGGCTCAATTGATCAAGAGCCATCAGTATCTGGTGACAGCAGCCAATACCATGGCTCAATATGCAGCTATTGAGGCTTTGACAGCTGGTAAGGATGATGCCCAACCAATGAAGGCGGAATACGTCCAGCGGCGGGATTATATTATCGAACAGATGACGGAGCTGGGTTATCAGATTATCAGGCCAGACGGTGCTTTCTATATTTTTGCCAAGATTCCAGCAGGCTACAACCAAGATTCTTTTACCTTTTTGCAGGATTTTGCTGAGAAGAAGGCTGTGGCCTTTATTCCAGGAGCGGCTTTCGGCCAGTATGGAGAAGGCTATATCCGCCTGTCTTATGCAGCTAGTATGGAAACCATCAAGGAAGCTCTGAAACGGCTTAAGGAGTACATGGAAGAGAATGCTTAGACCGTTAACGAGCAAGAGTTTGATTCTCTATAATCGGAATTTCCGGGAAGATGATAAGCTGGTCAAGATCTTTACGGAACAGGCTGGCAAGCGAATGTTTTTCGTGAAACATGCTGGAAAGTCTAAGCTGGCACCAGTCATCCAGCCTCTGACGGCGGTAGAACTCTTGATGAAAATCAATGACGATGGACTCAGCTATATCGAAGATTACCAAGCTGTGGAAAGTTACGGGCAAATCAAGGGCGATCTCTTTGTCATGGCTTATGCCAGCTATGTGGCAGCCCTAGCAGATGCTAGTATTCAGGACAATCAGCCAGACCCAGCCCTCTTTGCTTTTTTGCAAAAGACACTGGATTTGATGAATCAAGGGCTGGATTATGAGGTTTTGACAAATATTTTTGAAATTCAGATTTTATCTCGCTTTGGCGTTTCTCTGAATTTCCATGACTGTGTTTTTTGCCATCGGACAGGTCTGCCTTTTGATTTTTCCTTTCAATATGGCGGGGTGCTCTGCCCAGAGCATTATCACAAGGATGTTCATCGCAGTCATCTTAATCCCAATATTCCTTTTTTGCTCAATCAGTTTCAGGCGGTTCAGTTTAGTGAGCTGGAGACGATTTCGCTCAAGCCGGAAATCAAGCGACAGATCAGGGACTTTGTAGATCAACTTTATGATGAATACGTGGGTATTCATCTCAAATCAAAGAAATTTATCGACTCTCTGGGTGACTGGGGCAGTATTTTACAAGACAAACATGAGGAAGAACAGCATGAAAAAAATAGCTATTGATGCCATGGGCGGAGACAATGCCCCTCAGGCTTTGGTCGAAGGTGCTAATCAGGCTCTGAGAGACTTCTCGGATATTGAGATTGTTCTCTATGGGGATGAAGCCAAGATTAAACCTCTGTTGACAGCGACAGAGCGCGTCAGCATCGTCCATACGGATGAAAAGATTGACTCGGATGATGAGCCGACCAAGGCTATTCGTAAGAAAAAGCAGGCTAGCATGGTTTTGGCAGCCAAGGCAGTCAAGGATGGAGAAGCAGATGCGGTTCTGTCTGCCGGTAACACAGGAGCGCTTTTGGCGGCGGGCTTCTTTATCGTCGGACGGATCAAAAATATTGACCGACCGGGTCTTTTATCCACTTTACCGACTGTGGATAGCCGAGGCTTTGATATGCTGGATCTGGGGGCAAATGCTGAAAATACCCCTCACCATCTGCATCAATATGCTATCCTAGGTTCTTTTTATGCGGAAAATGTTCGTGGCATTCAGCAGCCACGGGTTGGTTTGCTCAATAATGGCACTGAAGCCAGCAAGGGAGATCCTCTGCGTAAGGAAACCTATGCACTGTTGTCAGCGGATGACAAACTAAACTTCATCGGCAATGTGGAGGCACGTGACCTTATGGATGGAGTGGCAGATGTTGTCGTAGCAGATGGCTTTACGGGCAATGCTGTACTCAAGTCTATTGAAGGAACGGCCATTAGTATCCTAGGCCAGCTCAAAAAGGCTGTGCTAGGTGGTGGTCTCAAGGCTAAACTAGGGGCTTTGTTGCTCAAAGATAGCCTGCAAGAGATGCGCAAGAGTCTGGACTACTCCAGTGCTGGCGGGGCCGTTCTCTTTGGTCTCAAGGCGCCAGTAGTCAAGACACACGGTTCAAGCGATGCCAAGGCCGTATATAGCACCATTCGTCAGATTCGGACCATGCTGGAGACAGATGTTGTCGGAAAATCTGTGGTAGAATTTTCAAAAGAGGTGGATACAGAATGAATCAAGAACAAATTTTTCAAAAAGTAACAGAAATAATCCAAGAACGTCAAGGAAAGGACTTTGTGGTCCAGCCGACTTTGGGCTTAAAAGATGATTTAGGTGCTGATTCTGTTGACTTAATGGAATTTATCCTGACCTTGGAGGATGAGTTTGCGATTGAAATTTCAGATGAGGATGTTGATCGCTTTGAAAATGTCGCAGATATTGTCGCGTATTTGGAAAAGAAACTAGCGAAGTAGGAAATCGAATTCGACTTGAACAGATGAAAAAACCTTGGTTGATAAAACCAAGGTTTTTTTAGTGAATTTATTTTGGATAGATATAGCTGACAGCTCCTTGACCAGCGGCGTAGGGATTGAACCAGCCGCGGAAGTTGCCAATGTACTGTTTACCTGCATAGTTGGATTCTTTGATTTGGATGCGGGTGTTGGATTCGACATGGGTGACAACACCAACATGCCCATAACCACCATCGGTCCAGCAGATGATGGCTCCGACTTGTGGTGTGCTTCCTGTTCGGAAGCCAGCTGCGCGTGCGCTAGCTGCCCATTGGCCGCCGTTGCCCCAGTAAGGACCAGCCCAAGGAGCCAATACTTTTGCTCCCCAAGTACACTGACCATGAGGATAAGAGGAGGCTCCCGCATAATCAGGGGTATAGAGGGTTGGTTCAGGCGTGGTTGGTTTCTGAACCTGATAGCTGGTGCCTGTAAGTCCAGTCATCTGTCCATTGAGATTACGGTAAACATGGGTATGGAAGAGTCCATTTCCAGCATGCTGCTGCGTATTGATGGTAAATTTATACAAGCCATTACCCACTTTGTTAGCAGTGTACCATTTGATGTCATCCTGGCCGTTGACTTCTGACCAAGTTGGTAGAGAAATGGTTCCTGGTCCAAAAGCATCGGAAACGGTCACTTCGTAATTGTAGGTAGAGATTTTATTGACAGAAACCTTGGCTTTGATATTTTCAGCGGAGAGGGTGACGCTGTCTGTCGCATAGTTATGCTCGCTACCATCTTTGTACTTAATGTAGATATGATTGGTGTAGCTTCCAGATAAGGCTTGGTGATTGCGGATATTGAATTGTGCAGTAAAAGTCCCATCTCCATTGTTACTCGCGTCATACCACTTGATATTGCTTTGATTCTGGGTACTCCAAATAGGGACGCGGACGGATTGAATTGCCTTAGATGCCGCAGTTTCGGTGACTTTTACAGTGTAGGTTCCCTCTTCCTGATTGACAT
Organism: Streptococcus cristatus; assembly: GCF_963529205.1. Classification (GTDB taxonomy): domain Bacteria; phylum Bacillota; class Bacilli; order Lactobacillales; family Streptococcaceae; genus Streptococcus; species Streptococcus cristatus_O. Next base: position 10,218 of record NZ_CAURYF010000040.1, read on the forward strand.
TTTCAACAGAGAAAAGCGGTTTTTGGTCTTTTTGAGAAGGAATCTTGCCAGCATCCAGTGTAACACTTGTTCCTGCTAATCCTGTTAACTCAGGTTTAACATAGCTTTCTCCATAGAGATGGATATGGTAGGTTCCTGTGTCGTAATTGTGTTTCTTCAGCTCGACTCTAACGCTATAACTGCCATCAGGATTTTTTCTTGCTTGATACCATTGTAAATCATCTTGTCCCTTATTTTCAGACCAGGTTGGGACATTGACCTTATACATGGATTCAGGAAGATTTTTGATAAGGATTTCCATAATACCAGGTTCAGGGAAGCTTGTCTGAATGGTCGGATTAGGTTTTTCTAGATGGAAAGTGGTGCCCGATTGGTAAATCATTTTGCCATTTTTGTTTTCATAAGTATCTACGAAATATTTTCCATAACCTTTGTGATTAGAAAGTGCAAATTCAGTTGTATCTTGTCCGGCATTATACCATTTTAAGTCATCTTGTCCATTTTCATCAGACCATACCGCATGTAAAATGCGAGAGTTTATCTGGTCTTTATTGCGCTTAAAGTGAATTTGACCAGTTTGTCCGACAATATTAGTAGAGACCTTAACCGCAGGTTTATTAACAGTAAAAGTCGTACCATTCAGGCCTATCATTTTACCGTTAATATTAATGTAAGTATGAACATGGAAGGTGCCATAGCCAGCATGCTGCCGGAGGTCAATGGCTGTGCTGGATGTCTGAGGCGTGGTGTACCATTTCAAATCATCCTGTCCGTTTTCGTCGGACCAGACTGCGTGGGAAATGGTGTAGGGAACCTGAGCTTTGGAGCGAGCGTAATGAATCTGTGCTGTATCTCCAGTGACATTGACGGTCACATTGCTGGCACGATCAGTGGGGCCTAGGACTTTGTTTCCAGCTTCAGTCGATGCAACAGCTTGAGCCGTGGAATGACTAGCAAACAGCCCAAGGACTGCTCCGGATAATAAAAACAGCTTCTGATATTTTTTCATAAATCTCCTTTGAATAAGTAATTTGGATGATTCCATTTAGATTATTCGGGAAAAAATATAAAAAAAGAAAAATTTTAAAAGATGTTGAAACTTGAATTTCTAATTTATTTTAGTTTTATGAAATTTTTGATATTTGAAATAAAAGTAATGAAATAGTCAAAATACAAAAAATAATATAGGTAGATTTTATTTTTCAGAGATGGATATTCCTAACAAAAATAGATATTTCTCTTCTTTTCCTACTTAGAATAGAATAAAACGAACGATTATGATATAATTTAGATGAATGATTCGTAAAAATGGCAATGGTTTTTACGTGATGTGTTGGCTTGGTGCGTAAGCACCTATGATGATGGATGTTGAGGTATCTTAGCTATGAAGCTTTTAGTTGTTGGTTCGGGCGGTCGTGAGCATGCGATTGCCAAGAAGTTGTTGGAGTCTCAGGGTGTGGAGCAGGTCTTTGTCGCACCTGGAAATGATGGCATGACCTTGGATGGGCTAGACTTGGTGAATATTGGAATTTCCGAACATTCTAAATTGATTGAGTTCGCAAAGGCCAACGATATTGCTTGGTCTTTTATTGGGCCAGACGACGCTCTTGCAGCTGGAATTGTAGATGATTTTAATCAAGCTGGGCTCAAGGCTTTCGGACCATCTCGTTTAGCTGCGGAGCTGGAGTGGTCCAAGGATTTTGCCAAGGAAATCATGGTCAAATACGGCGTGCCGACAGCAGCCTATGGCACATTTTCCGACTTTGAGGAAGCTAAAGCCTACATCGAAAAACAGGGCGCTCCTATCGTCGTCAAGGCGGACGGCTTGGCGCTTGGGAAAGGCGTCGTCGTAGCGGAGACAGTCGAGCAAGCGGTCGAAGCAGCCCACGAGATGCTTTTGGATAATAAATTTGGCGATTCGGGTGCGCGTGTGGTCATCGAGGAATTCCTTGACGGGGAGGAATTTTCTCTCTTTGCCTTTGTCAATGGCGATAAGTTTTACATCATGCCTACAGCTCAGGACCACAAACGTGCCTATGATGGCGACAAGGGTCCTAATACTGGTGGGATGGGTGCCTATGCGCCAGTCCCTCATTTACCACAGAGTGTGGTTGACACAGCGGTTGACACTATTGTCAAGCCAGTCCTTGAGGGCATGATCAAGGAAGGTCGCCCTTATCTGGGCGTGCTCTACGCTGGGCTGATTTTGACAGCCGATGGCCCTAAGGTTATCGAGTTCAACTCGCGCTTTGGCGATCCGGAGACCCAGATTATCCTGCCGCGTTTGATGTCTGATTTTGCGCAGAACATCACGGATATTTTGGACAAGAAAGAGCCAGCTATCACCTGGCTGGATGAGGGCGTAACTCTGGGCGTGGTTGTCGCATCGAATGGCTACCCGCTAGACTATGAAAAAGGTGTCAAGTTGCCAGCTAAGACAGAGGGCGACATCATCACCTACTATGCAGGAGCTAAGTTTGCGGAAAATGGCAGAGCACTGCTGTCAAATGGCGGTCGTGTCTATATGCTGGTCACCACAGCAGACACCGTCAAAGAAGCCCAAGAAACCATCTACCAAGAACTATCCCAACAAAAAACAGAGGGCCTCTTCTACCGAACCGATATCGGAAGCAAGGCCATAAAAGATTAACAGATACTAAATTTGTCATGGCGAGCGAAAGCGAGCCAAATCGTCGCAGTAAAAGAAAAACTGTAAGAAAGGAGTATTCAGTTAGCTTTCCTAACTGAACACGGGACTAAATCCCTAGGAAAAAAGATAAAACTACTTAGATGTAACCGTCGTCATTAGTTTTCCTATTTTTCTACGGAATTTTTCGCAAGCGAATCGTCCCTTTGTATCTTAATATGAAACCAATTATTTCCATCATCATGGGCTCCAAATCCGACTGGGCAACCATGCAAAAAACAGCTGAAGTCTTAGA
>NZ_CAURYF010000041.1:0-13071 GCF_963529205.1 Streptococcus cristatus
AATTGGTTCAATTGGGGATTTATCCAGCCGTGGATCCACTTGCTTCAAGCTCTCGAGCTCTTTCTCCTGAGATTGTTGGTGAAGAGCACTATGCAGTGGCAGCTGAAGTGAAACGCGTATTGCAACGTTATCATGAATTGCAGGATATCATTGCCATCCTAGGTATGGATGAGTTGTCAGATGAAGAAAAGACTTTGGTTGCGCGTGCGCGCCGGATCCAATTCTTCCTGTCTCAAAACTTCAACGTTGCGGAGCAATTTACTGGTCAGCCGGGATCTTATGTGCCTGTAGCTGAGACAGTTCGTGGCTTTAAAGAAATCCTCGAAGGCAAGTACGATAAGTTACCAGAAGATGCCTTCCGTGGTGTCGGTTCGATTGAGGATGTCATTGCTAAAGCAGAAAAAATGGGATTCTAAGAGGTGAATGATGGCTCAAATGACAGTACAAATCGTTACACCGGATGGTCTGATTTATGATCACCGTGCTGCATTTGTTTCCGTAAAAACGATTGACGGAGAAATGGGAATTTTGCCTCGCCATATCAATACAATTGCTGTTTTGGAAGTGGATCAAGTCAAGGTACGCAGAATCGATGATGATAAGCATATTGACTGGATTGCGGTCAACGGTGGCATCATAGAAATCGCTGATAATGTGATTACCATTATCGCGGACTCAGCTGAGCGTGAGCGTGATATTGATATCAGCCGTGCCGAGCGAGCTAAGCTACGTGCTGAGAAAGAGATCGAAGAAGCCCAAGACAAGCATTTGATTGACCAAGAGCGACGTGCTAAAATCGCTCTCCAGCGTGCCATCAACCGTATTAACGTTGGAACAAGAATGTAATGAAAAAAGAATGGAATTTCCATTCTTTTTTGCTGTCTCATACTCCTTTCCGCTAGAAATAGCTCTTCTTATGGTATAATAAAATCTATGATAGAATTAATGTTTCGATTATGCAGTCATCTGCTCTTTATCTTTATGTCTTTTCACCTTTTAGCGACAGTAGTCAGTTGGGAAAAATTTTTAAAAGTAAATGCTGATAATGCCATCAAAATTCGTTTTTTGATTTTATTGCTAAGTATTGCCTTGGGCTACATGACTAGCCTATTTTTTATCGGTATTTATGATATGAGTCGGGCAATCTTTAATGGAACTTTATAAGGTCAGATTGTTGATTTTATGATATGATAGTAAGGATGAATTTTTAAGATTTGGAGTAACTAGTTAGTATGGAAAAAATTATTATTCAGGGTGGAAATAACCGTCTGGTTGGTAGAGTTAGGATTGAAGGAGCTAAAAATGCGGTGCTTCCGCTGTTGGCAGCAACTGTTTTAACCAGTGAGGGAAAAACAACTCTTAAAAATGTGCCAGTTCTTTCGGATGTTTTTACCATGAACAATGTTGTTCGCGGCTTGAATACGCAGGTAGACTTTAACCAAGATGAAAATACTGTAGTTGTAGATGCGACTAAACCATTGACCGAAGAGGCTCCTTATAAGTATGTCAGCAAGATGCGGGCTTCGATTGTAGTATTGGGTCCCATTCTTGCTCGTAATGGGCATGCAAAAGTATCCATGCCGGGTGGTTGTACGATTGGTAGCCGTCCGATCGACCTCCATTTGAAGGGCTTGGAGGCAATGGGTGCTCAGATTACGCAGACTGCGGGTTATATCGAGGCCAAGGCAGACCGCTTGATGGGAGCCCATATCTACATGGACTTCCCAAGTGTTGGCGCGACACAGAATATTATGATGGCGGCAACTTTGGCTCAAGGTACCACTGTTATTGAAAATGCTGCTCGAGAGCCTGAGATTGTTGACTTGGCTTTATTGTTAAATAAAATGGGCGCTAAAGTCAGAGGGGCAGGAACGGAGAATATAACAATCATCGGTGTTGAAAAACTTCATGGAGCTGAGCACAATGTCGTGCAAGACCGTATCGAAGCTGGAACCTTTATGGTTGCTGCTGCCATGACAGGTGGTGACTTGCTGATTGAAGATGCGATTTGGGAGCACAATCGTCCACTTTTATCAAAAATGCAAGAAATGGGTGTGGAAGTGACTGAAGAAGACGAGGGGATTCGTGTCCGCTCGGATGTTTCAAAGTTAAAAGCTGTTTCTGTCAAAACCTTGCCCTATCCAGGCTTCCCAACTGATATGCAGGCTCAGTTTACTGCCTTGATGGCGATAGCGCAAGGAGAGTCTGTCATGGTTGAGACGGTCTTTGAAAATCGCTTCCAGCACTTAGAAGAGATGCGACGGATGGGACTTCACTCCGACATCATGCGGGATACCGCTCGGATTTGGGGTGGTAGCAGCCTGCAAGGAGCAGAAGTGATGTCGACAGATCTTCGAGCTAGTGCAACCTTGATTTTGATGGGCTTGATTGCTGAAGGCGAAACAAAAGTTAGCAAGTTAGTTCATTTGGATCGTGGCTATTATAAATTTCATGAAAAGCTGGCAGCTCTTGGTGCCAACGTCAAACGTGTAAAGGAAGAAGATGATGAGTGAAAATTGGAAATATTTGGCTAGACAACTAGGCATCATTTCCTTGGTGCTGGTAGTCGCTTTTATCATTTTTTGTCTTGGTCTGGTCATCGGATATGGTGTGATTGGAAATGCAGATAATCCTTGGTCTATCTTATCACCAGATACTTGGAAAGAGCTTATTTCTAAGTTTACTGGTCAGTGATCTGCCGAGAGTGTTCGTTAATTTACTGACTGTGCAGAATCTTTGCACAGTCCTTTTAAATGGATAGGAAAATATGCCAAAAAAGAAATTACAAAAAAAGAGCACTAAATCTACTCAGACGATAGCTGGGCTTCTGGTTGCTCTGACTTTATCACTGGGAGCCTACTTTTTTGGAAATGGCACTCAGTCACCAGCAGTAAATATACCTGCAGTTGTCAGTCAAAATAAGGATACCAGCACACCAGATCAAGCGCTGGCTGAGAGTGTTCTCACAGACTCAGTGCGTTCGCAACTTGGTGGAAAAATCGAGTGGAATGGGGCAGGGGCTTTCATCATCAATGGGAATCAAACGAACTTAAATGCCAAAGTGTCGAGTGCGCCTTATGCAGATAATAAAACGAAGATGGTTCAGGGGCAGACTGTTCCAACAGTCGCCAATGCCTTGCTTGCCAAACCGACCCGCCAGTATAAATCACGAGAAGAAACGGGAAATGGTTCCACTTCTTGGGTCCCTGCCGGTTGGCATCAAGTCAAACATCTATCAGGTGAATACAACCATGCAGTAGATCGCGGGCATCTCTTGGCTTACTCTCTCATCGGTGGCTTAAAGGGCTTCGATGCTTCCACTAGCAATCCAGCCAATATCGCAGTCCAAACAGCCTGGGCCAATCAGGCCAATAAAGATAACTCGACGGGACAGAATTACTATGAAACTCAGGTTCGTCGTGCTTTGGATCAGAATAGGCGAGTCCGCTATCGCGTCACTTTGATCTATGCTTCAGAAAATGATCTGGTGCCATCTGGCTCGCATTTAGAAGCCAAGTCCAGCGATGGAAGTTTGGAATTCAATGTCTTTGTTCCCAATGTCCAGTCAGGAATTGCCCTTGATTATCGAACTGGCAGAGTGAGCCTTAGATAAATGTGATTTAAATAATATGATCCATTTGAAGTTAGCAGCTAGGTTGGCTTGAAGGCCTTCAATAGACTTCTTGGCGCCTTAAGAGGTGCCGATTTTGCTTTATATTGAAATGAGCATAAACTAAAAGTAAAAAATACTGTGCAAACCTTTTCTACGCTGAAAAAATTTGCTATAATGAAAGGGAGAACGAATACAGAGGAGAATATCATGTCAAAAAAAATTATTGGGATTGATTTAGGCGGAACTTCTATCAAATTTGCTATTTTGACGCAAGAGGGTGAAATCCAAGAAAAATGGTCTATTAAGACCAATATTTTGGACGAGGGAAGCCATATTGTAGACGATATGATTGAGTCTATCCAGCATCGCTTGGGGCTCTTAAATCTATCAGCAGAGAACTTTATCGGAATTGGAATGGGTTCACCGGGTGTGGTTGACCGTGAGAAAGGGACTGTTATCGGTGCCTACAACCTGAACTGGAAAACCCTCCAACCAATTAAAGAAAAAATTGAAAAAGTCTTGGGCATTCCTTTCTTCATCGATAATGATGCCAACGTAGCTGCGCTTGGTGAGCGTTGGATGGGTGCTGGTGAAAACCAACCAGACGTGGTCTTTATGACACTTGGTACTGGTGTTGGTGGCGGTATTGTTGCAGAAGGTAAACTTCTTCACGGTGTAGCTGGGGCAGCAGGAGAGCTGGGGCACATCACTGTTGACTTCGACCAACCAATCGCATGTACCTGTGGTAAAAAGGGCTGTCTTGAGACAGTTGCTTCAGCAACAGGGATTGTCAACTTGACGCGTCGCTATGCTGACGAATACGAAGGCGATGCGACCTTGAAACGCCTGATCGATGATGGTGAAGAAGTAACTGCTAAAACTGTTTTTGACCTTGCAAAAGAAGGCGACGACCTTGCTTTGATCGTTTACCGTAACTTCTCACGTTACTTGGGAATTGCTTGTGCCAATATTGGTTCCATCCTTAATCCATCAACGATTGTTATCGGTGGCGGAGTGTCAGCAGCGGGAGAATTCCTTCTACAAGGTGTTCAAAAAGTCTACGACGAAAATACCTTCCCACAAGTACGCACATCTACAAAATTAGCTCTTGCAACTCTAGGAAATGATGCTGGAGTTATCGGAGCAGCTTCGCTGGTACTTCAATAGTTCTAACTACTTCCTCTCTTAGCATAGCTATAAGGAGGGCTAAAATGAAGAGAAAAATCGCTTATTTTCTAGTATTACTTCCCATCTTTATTTTGATTTTATCCGCTTGCAAATCAAAGACAGAGGGCTTTCTGACCATATTGGATAGTCAGAATCAGCAAGTTTATCAGACAAATAATACCAAAACTTTGGATGAATTTGCAGACATTCTGGATAAGGTCGAATCTGAGGAAGACAATGAAGATGCCTGGATTGATTTACCTGATGATGCAGAGGTTAATTATATCTACGATATTAGTGGGAGAAAGGGAGAAAGTGGCGTTAAATTCACGACCTACAAAAACTACCCCTATGTCACCCTTTCAAATATTCCTGCTGTGTCAGATATTACCTTGAGGTTATCAGAAAAAGATGCGAATAAGCTTAATCATCCAGATGAATGGGTCAAATAAAGTTTTCTCCTGCTAAACTTGGCAGGAGAATTTTTATGGAAAATTTGCTATACTAGAAAAAGCTCACTGAACGAAGGAGAAATCATGACGCTAGCAGATACGATTTTCAAAGAGAATATAAAAAAGATTATGGAGCAAGGTGTTTTTTCTGAGAATGCCCGTCCGCGATACAAGGATGGAAATGTGGCTAACTCCAAATATATCACTGGTTCTTTTGCAGAATATGATTTGAGCAAAGGAGAGTTCCCAATTACGACTCTGCGCCCTATTGCTATCAAGTCTGCCATCAAAGAAGTCCTTTGGATCTATCAAGACCAGTCTAATAGTCTGGAACTGCTCAACGACAAGTATAATGTTCACTACTGGAATGACTGGGAAGTTGGTGATACGGGTACGATTGGTCAGCGCTACGGAGCTGTTGTCAAAAAGCATGATATTATCAATAAAATTCTCCAACAGCTGGAGGCTAATCCTTGGAATCGCCGCAATATCATCTCTCTCTGGGATTATGAAGCTTTTGAAGAAACAGATGGCTTGCTTCCATGCGCTTTTCAGACCATGTTTGACGTTCGGCGTGTAGATGGAGACATTTATCTGGATGCGACTCTGACCCAGCGCTCAAATGATATGTTGGTTGCTCATCACATCAATGCTATGCAGTATGTGGCTCTGCAGATGATGATTGCCAAGCATTTCGGTTGGAAAGTCGGCAAGTTCTTTTACTTTATCAATAACTTGCACATCTATGATAACCAGTTTAAGCAGGCGGAGGAACTGTTACGCCGAGAACCTAGCAACTGCCAACCTCGACTCGTTTTAAATGTGCCGGATGGGACCAATTTCTTTGATATCAAAGCAGAGGACTTTGAGCTATTAGACTATGATCCGGTCAAACCTCAACTCAAATTCGACTTAGCGATTTGATTGTATTTTCCCTACTGAATGAAGGTCAGTGGGGATTTTAAATTTCCTAGAGCAAATGATTGAAATATATTTTGTAAGTGCTATAATGACAATAGATATATGTGTTTCGCTATTGCCTATCTCGGAGGTATTGATATGGAAGCAAATTTTTTAACACATAGAAGCAGGAGAAAGCTCTTTAGTCTAGGCATTTGTTCATTTTTGCTTGGCCTATCGGTTTCTGTGACACCGATGGCTGTTGTGGGTGCGGATGAAGTCCAGCAGGCAGAGTCCCAACCTGAGCAAATTGCGGATTCTTCAGTGGAAGAAGATGACTTTCTGCAGCTTGTAGACCAAGGTTCGGATGGGGCAAATCAGGGAAAGAAATCTTATACGATTGATTTGCTTTGTCATGGAAAAGGCCCTAAAAACAAAGGGACCGAGCAAAGCAATGCTGAGGATTCAACTGAAGGTAAGTCAGTCAAAAGAGAGGGGTGCGATATTGATCCCTTAGCGGATAAGAAAGAGGCCGCCACTGCTGAGCCTAAGAAGACAGACTCAACCCTCTTGAACGTTTCCTTGTTTGGCCTTGTGGCTGCTGTTGTAGGATTTGTCTTTGTCAAAAAGATGAAGAAAGAGTAATTTGCCTAGCAAACAAATAGTCGATAATCTTTTTGGTTATCGATTTTTTATCTGGATTGTCTGACAAAAATAAATAGATAGAAGTGATAGTCCAAACAAGTCTTTTTTAATAAATTTTGATAGAATAGAAATATCAATGTGAAGGATAGAGAAATGACAAAAAAGATTGCGGCGATTTGGGCACAGGATCAAAATGGTCTGATTGGCAAAGACCAAAGCTTGCCATGGCATTTACCAGCAGAGTTGAAGCATTTCAAAGAAATCACGACTGAACATGCAATTCTAATGGGGCGGGTAACTTTTGATGGCATGCATCGACGCGTGTTGCCAAATAGACAGACTCTGATATTGACACGTGATAGGGATTATCAGATTGAAGATGAGCGTGTTTTGGTGTTCCATGATCTCCCAGCGGTGTTGAAATGGTACCAAGAGCAAGAGAAGAATCTTTATATTATCGGTGGCGGTCAAATCTTTTCTTTATTCGAGCATGAATTGGATGAGGTGATTAAGACAGAAATCCATGCTAGCTTAGAAGGTGATACTTATTTCCCAGCAGACTTTGATTTGACACAGTTTGATGAAGTAAGCAGTCGTTTTCGACCCAAAGATGAAAAAAATGAGTATGATTTCACCGTAAAAATCCTCAAAAGAAAGGGTTCATAGGAATGGAAAGAAGTGTTTTTGGTTTTTTTACGGCCTTTTTATGTGCAATTTGTCTGACTTGTTCTTTTCAGACTTTTCGTAAAAAACGTTTTGGATTGGCTATTTTATTTTTGTTAAATGCTTTTACGAATCTTGTTAATTCCATCCATGCTTTTTATATGACCCTCTTTTAAAATGTAAATAAAAAATTGAATTAGAAATTTAGAATGGGAGTAAACAATGCCTACAAATCGTAATAATGAGATGATGGTATATTGTTCTTTCTGTGGAAAGAATCAGGACGAAGTCCAAAAAATTATTGCGGGCAACAATGCCTTTATCTGTAATGAATGTGTCGAATTGGCGCAGGAGATTATCCGAGAAGAATTAGCTGAGGAAGTTTTAGCTGATCTTTCTGAAGTACCAACACCGCAAGAATTGCTCAATATCTTGAACCACTATGTGATCGGTCAGGATCGGGCTAAGCGTGCTTTGGCAGTTGCCGTTTACAATCACTATAAGCGGATTAATTTTCATGATAGCCGCGAAGAGGATGATGTGGAACTACAAAAATCAAACATCCTCATGATTGGTCCAACTGGATCTGGGAAAACATTCCTGGCTCAAACCTTGGCGCGCAGTCTCAATGTTCCTTTTGCTATCGCGGATGCGACAGCCTTGACTGAGGCTGGCTATGTTGGTGAAGACGTGGAAAATATCCTGCTCAAGCTTTTACAGGCAGCTGACTTCAATATCGAGCGGGCAGAACGCGGTATTATTTATGTGGATGAAATCGACAAGATTGCTAAGAAGAGCGAAAATGTTTCTATCACTCGTGATGTTTCAGGTGAGGGTGTTCAGCAAGCCTTGCTGAAGATTATCGAAGGAACAGTTGCTAGCGTGCCTCCTCAGGGTGGTCGTAAGCATCCGCAACAAGAAATGATTCAGGTTGATACCAAGAACATTCTCTTTATCGTTGGTGGTGCTTTTGACGGTATCGAAGAAATTGTTAAACAACGTCTTGGTGAGAAGATTATCGGTTTCGGTCAAAACAATAAGGCAATCGACGAAGGTGCGTCTTATATGCAGGCTATTGTCGCTGATGATATTCAAAAATTTGGGATTATTCCTGAGTTGATTGGTCGTTTGCCAGTTTTTGCAGCCCTAGAGCAGCTGACTGTTGATGATTTGGTTCGCATTTTGAATGAACCGAAAAATGCGCTAGTGAAGCAATATCAAACCTTGCTTTCTTATGATGATGTTGAGCTTGAATTTGACGAGGAAGCCCTGCAAGCCATTGCTAGGAAAGCCATCGAACGCAAGACAGGTGCGCGTGGCCTTCGTTCAATTATTGAAGAAACCATGATGGATGTCATGTTTGAAGTTCCAAGTCAGGAAAATGTCAAGCTGGTTCGTATCACGAAGGAAGCAGTGGACGGCACAGACAAGCCAATCTTAGAAACTGCCTAGGGGAAGCTTATGGAAATCAATACACATAATGCTGAGATTTTACTGAGTGCAGCCAATAAATCGCATTACCCTCAGGATGATATCCCGGAAATAGCCTTGGCGGGTCGCTCCAATGTCGGTAAATCTAGTTTTATCAATACTCTTCTTAATCGCAAAAATCTAGCACGGACTTCAGGTAAGCCTGGTAAAACGCAACTGTTGAACTTTTTTAACATTGATGATAAGCTCCGTTTTGTGGATGTTCCTGGCTACGGCTATGCCAAGGTTTCGAAAACGGAGCGCGCTAAATGGGGCAAAATGATTGAGGAATACTTGACCAGTCGGGACAATCTGCGAGCGGTCGTGAGCCTAGTAGACTTACGCCATGATCCTAGTGCAGATGATGTGCAGATGTATGAATTTCTCAAATACTATGAAATTCCAGTTATTGTTGTGGCTACCAAGGCTGATAAAATTCCACGTGGTAAGTGGAACAAGCATGAGAGCGCCATTAAGAAAAAGCTGGACTTTGATAAAACTGATGATTTTATTATCTTTTCTTCAGCTGATAAAACTGGTCTTGATCAAGCCTGGGATGCTATTTTAGGCAAGATCTAGATGTTAGATGATAAGGAAAATGAGATAGTTGAATTTTCAGAGTTTAAGATCATAGCCTGATTCCGTATGGGTTGGAGTCAGGTTATTTTCATCTTCAGTTCAGTCTGTATATCTTAGTGATAAGGCTCATTGTGCAAGTCGAACGAGGAAGTTTTGAATGGAACAATCGTGGCATGTGAAACTTATATTTGAGGAAGATCTAAAAAAATGTCATATACTTGTAATTTATTGCTAATGTTATTTTGCTTTTAGTATGTTACAATAGTAGAATAAATATTGTATTTAGGAGAAAGACTGTGAAGAAGAGAATTTCAAAAGAAAGAAAAAAACTTTTGACAGGTTTGGCAGTAATGGCTTCAACCATTGTCTTTGGTCTTGCTTTGTCAAAGCAAATCAAACCAGCAAGTGCAAATGATGCTGTTCAGCAACCATTGAACCAAACAGAATATTTCATTTCACAAATTAGTGAGCCAGCTCGCCAGTTGGCTCAGGATAATGATCTGTATGCTTCTGTGATGATTGCACAAGCTATTTTAGAGAGTGGTTCTGGCCAGTCTGGTCTATCAGGCTATCCTCACTATAATCTGTTCGGGATTAAAGGAGCCTATGCTGGTCAGTCAGCGACGATGGAGACTTTGGAAGAAGATGGTCAGGGCAATACTTACGCGATCAATGATCAATTCCGCTCTTACTCAAGTTACGCTGAGTCACTTCAGGATTATGTCTACGTCTTGAGACAAAGTCATTTTGCGGGAGCTTGGAAGAGCAATGCCCCGACTTATCAAGATGCGACAGCTGCCTTGACAGGTGTATATGCAACGGATAGTCATTACTATGCAAAATTAAACTATCTGATTGAAGCATACAATCTGACCCAGTTTGATTCGCCTAGCTATCAGACAGGAGCGTCTAATATGGTTTACAATCCTTACCGTGGACAATACACGACTCAAGATGTTCTGGAAACAGACCAAGTATGGGCATCACATAACTAGATAAGAAAAAGAGATTGCAATAATCTCTTTTTTGCGTTTTACTAACGAAGTATACGATAATTTCAAATAAGCAGACTTATTTATTTTTAGTAAAACTGACTAAGCTGCTATTTTAGAAAAAGCTTAAGGAGCAAGAATGGGAGCATTTAAAGACTTGCTTGAAAAGCAAGACATAATAATTCTAGATGGTGCTTTGGGGACAGAGCTGGAGAGGCAGGGCTATGATGTTTCTGGTCGGCTTTGGTCAGCCAAGTACTTGCTTGAGAATCCTCAGATTATCCAAGACCTGCATGAAGATTATGTTCGGGCGGGTAGTGACATCATCACCACTTCCAGTTATCAAGCCAGCATTCCAGCTTTGGTCGAAGAAGGATTGAGTTTAGATAAGGCTTATGAAATCTTCAAAGAAACGGTCTTTTTGGCACAGGCAGCTGTTAAAAATGTCTGGCAGGGATTATCGCTAGATGAGCAGCAGAGTTCATATCCTTTGATAGCTGGATCTGTCGGACCTTATGCTGCTTACCTGGCTGATGGATCGGAATATACAGGAGCCTATCACTTGAGTGAGGAGGAATTTAAAGACTTTCATCGTCCGCGCATTCAAGCCTTGCTGGATGCGGGCTGTGACTTATTGGCACTTGAAACAATTCCTAACGGAGCAGAAACCAAGGCGCTTGTTCATTTACTATCAGAAGAATTTCCTCAGGTGGAAGCCTATTTATCTTTTACCGCTCAAACGGTATCAGCGATTTCGGATGGAACACTGATAGAAGAAGTTGGGCGCTTGGCTCAGTCGAGTCCACAAGTATTGGCTGTCGGTTTTAACTGCACAGCTCCACATTTGATTGCTCCTTTATTAGAAAAGTTGAAACAGGTGTGCGATAAGCCCTTACTAGCCTATCCAAATTCTGGAGAGGTCTATAATGGGGTGACGAATACTTGGCAGGACAATCCTGAGCAGCAGTTTTGTTTAACTGATTACAGTCAGCTTTGGAAGAAGCAGGGCGTTCAGCTTTTTGGCGGTTGCTGTCGAACTCGGCCAGAAGATATAAGGCGGCTAGCAAGCGAACTAAGAACTTGAAATGTAGTTTTCCAAATTCAATTTCAAATTTAGCAAAAAACTTACAGAAAACGCTTTCGAAAAATAAAAGTTTGTGATATACTGTACATAGTTAAATTTAGAGGAGAATTATTATGGTCGAATCGACATTTATTCCAAAAATAGAAGCAGCTTGTCGTAAGAAAGAAGGCTTGTTTGACACAAGCAAAGGGAAGTATGCTGTTCGCTCTATCTTTGCGGGGGCCTTTCTGACTTTCAGTACAGGAGCAGGAGCTATTGCGGCAGACCTGACAAATAAGATTGTCCCAGGAACGGGTCGTTTTCTCTTCCCTTTTATCTTTGCTTGGGGATTGGCCTATATCGTCTTTTTGAATGCTGAGCTGGTGACTTCCAACATGATGTTTCTGACGGCGGGCACTTTTCTGAAGAAGATCGACTGGAAAAAGGCTTTGATGATTTTGCTGTATTGTACTTTTTTCAATCTGATTGGCGCCTTGATTGCCGGCTGGCTCTTTGCTAATTCGGCAGCTTATGCGGGACTTAGCAAGGAAAGTTTCATTGCTGGTGTTGTGCAGATGAAGCTTGCCCGTTCCAATGAACTTATTTTACTTGAGGGTATTCTAGCCAATGTATTCGTTAATATTGCGATTCTTTCCTTCGTCTTGGTGAAAGATAGTACAGCCAAGCTTTTCTTGGTTATTTCAGACATTTATATGTTTGTCTTCTTAACCAACGAACACTTGGCAGCCAACTTTGCTTCTTTTGCTATCGTTAAGTTTAGCTCAGCTGCATCAGAGGTGGCAAATTTTGGTATTGGAAATATCCTGCGCCACTGGGCTGTGACCTTCGTAGGAAACCTGATTGGCGGTGGTCTTCTAATCGGTCTGCCATATGCTTGGTTCAATAAAAAAGAAGAACATTATGTAGATTAAAATGTAGCCTTAGGGCTACATTTTTTTTGAAGAAGTGACGCTATGATTCCCGTCTAGATCTGCTTAAATTGACAAACATATAAAATTTTGTTAAACTTTATTAATATTTTTATATTTAAGGAGATCTTGATGAATAAACTTACTATTCAAGCACCAGATGGCAGCAATGTTAAAACTTTGTCACCAATGTACTCTATTACAACCTTGCTATTTAACTTTTTCGTTCCTCTTTTTCGTAAAGACTGGAAATACTTTGGGATCATGCTTGGATCACTGTTTGTATTTGCTGTGATTGCAACGCTTCTTATCCCAGATGATTTCTTAAGACCTGCAGGAACTGCCTACAATTTGTTTTGGGCCTTTTTCTATAATCGTCTTTGGATAAAAGACCGAGTTTTCACAGATGGATGGGTGCCTGCTGACGATGCTAGTAAAGCCTTGCTTGACAAGACTTTTCCTAAAAATGCATAAAAAATTAAAAAGATTGCACAAAAAGCTTGCAATCTTTTTTTTCTTTTGCTATAATTATCCATGGTTTGAAAAAAACTGCCTAAGACAGTAGGGGAGCTTGACTCATAAAGATCCTACCGAGGAC
>NZ_CAURYF010000042.1:0-11474 GCF_963529205.1 Streptococcus cristatus
GTGTGAAAAAGACAAGCTTCCTCGCATTCATCGAATGCTGCGTCAGCTTTCTCTTTTCACTTTGTGTTTTACGCCCTTGATATCTTATTTTGCCTCGTACCAAGTTTGGCCGGCATTTTCATCAGCCACTAGTGGAACGGCTAGCTCAATCGCGGCTTCCATGGTTTCTTTGACTAGCTGGCGGACGGCTGTTAGCTCGTCATTGGGCACTTCCAGCACGATTTCATCGTGTACCTGCAAGAGCATGCGCGACTTGAAATTCTTCTCTGTCAGAGCTCGATCCAGATTAATCATGGCGACTTTGAGAATGTCTGCGGCCGATCCTTGGATGGGGCTGTTAATGGCTGTGCGCTCCGCAAAATTTCGGATGTTAAAGTTGCGGGAATTGATGTCCGGTAAAGAACGACGACGATGGTAAATAGTCTCTACATAGCCCTTATCACGCGCTTCGCGAACAATCGTTTCCATATAATTTTTGATTCCTGGGAAACGCTCAAAATAGGTCTCAATGTAGTCCTTGGCAGCCTTGCGGGAAATTCCCAAATTATTGGCCAGTCCAAAGTCGGAAATGCCATAGACTACTCCGAAGTTGACAGCCTTGGCATTACGGCGGTCATTAGGCGTCACATCCTCTGCCTTTTCAATACCAAAGACCCGCATGGCTGTAGCGGTGTGAATGTCTTCTCCATGCTGAAAGGCAGCAATCAGATGCTCATCCTGCGAAATGTGAGCCAGCACCCGCAGCTCAATCTGGGAATAATCCGAGCTGAGTAACACGCTGTCTGCCCACTCTGGCACAAAGGCCTTGCGAATGAGGCGCCCCTGCTCCAGGCGAACGGGGATATTCTGCAGGTTCGGGTCAACCGAGGACAGGCGGCCCGTCTGAGTCAAATCCTGAACATAGCGAGTGTGAATCTTACCGTCAGCCGCTATCGCCTCCTGCAATCCGATGATATAAGTGGACTGGAGCTTGCTGATTTGACGGTATTCCAGAATCTTAGACACAATCGGTGCTATCGGTGCTAAACGCTCCAGTACGTCAACCGCTGTCGAGTAGCCCGTCTTGGTCTTTTTGGTGTATTCCAGCGACAACCCCATATCTTCAAAGAGAATGGTTCCCAGCTGTTTGGGCGAGTTAATATTAAACTCCTGACCAGCCAGATCATAAATCTCCTGCGTTAGACTTTCCAGTGTCTTTTCATTTTCCACCTGCATGCCTTGCAGGGTTTCCCGCTCAACCTTGATCCCTGCAATCTCCATCTTAGCTAGGACAAAGGCCAGCGGTTGCTCCATTTCAAGCAACAAATCCAGCTGATCGTGGGAACGGAGCTGGTCTTTCATTGGCTCTTCTGTTTCCAACAACACTTGAACCTTACGAGCTAGATGCTCAAAGAGCTGCTCTTGCTCCGGCAAAGCTCGCTTGGCTCCCTTGCCATAAACCTCGTCATCAGTCGGCAGAATTGTTTGGCCGTAGAGGCGAGCAATAGTCGCCAGCTCATTATCCTCGACCGTCGAAAGCAAATACTTGGCTAGGCGCGCATCAAAGGAGGCTGCTGGTAGTTCAATGCCGTAATGACTGAGCAGTACCTTGGTCCGCTTGAGGT
This sequence comes from Streptococcus cristatus, assembly GCF_963529205.1. GTDB lineage: Bacteria > Bacillota > Bacilli > Lactobacillales > Streptococcaceae > Streptococcus > Streptococcus cristatus_O. Next base: position 1,605 of record NZ_CAURYF010000042.1, read on the forward strand.
CGTAGGTTTTTAGAGCTGTTTTTGCCAAAAATTCTTGAAAGAGAGGCTGCTGCAGTAAATCGCTGGAACCGACATAAATCTGACGACTATCGCCCCAGGCAAGACCGACAATCTCTTCCTTATGGTAGTTGTCGCCCAAAATTTCAAAATAGAAGAATTGCTCTGGTGCCAGCATATCCGCTGTCACCTCAGTCACTTTGGTAAATTCAATTGGTTTGACTTCTACTGGTTCCTGAGCAGTTCCTAGCTGAGCCTTGAGCTGCTTGAAGCCCATCTCGTCATAGAACTTGCTCAGGGTCTCTATCTGCGGACCCTTATAAACCAAATCATCCAGCCCGATTTCAATCGGAGCCTGAGTATTGATGGTAGCTAGGGTCTTCGATAAGAAGGCCTTGTCCTTGTCATTGATCAGATTTTCCTTCATCTTGGAAGCCTTGAGCTGGTCAATGTTTTCATAGAGATTTTCCAAAGAGCCATACTCCAAGAGGAGCTTGAGGCCAGTCTTCTCACCAATCTTGGTCACGCCGGGGATATTATCCGACTGATCGCCCATCAGCGCCTTGAGATCGATGAACTGCTCTGGCGTGATGCCCATCTTTTCCATGAGGTAGGCTGGGGTAAACTCCTCAAACTCGGCCACGCCTTTCTTGGAAATTTCCACCACGGTATTATCATCCGTCAGCTGAATCAAGTCTTTATCGCCGCTGACAATGGTCACATCGTAAGGCACTGCTGTCTTTTCAGCCATCTTATCCAAGGTCCCGATGATGTCATCCGCCTCGTACTGAGCCAGATCATAGTAGCGAATGCCTAGGTGCTGCAGCATTTCTCGGATAAAAGGCAGCTGCTCACGAAATTCATCCGGTGTCTTGGCCCGACCTGCCTTATAGTCTGCGTACATCTCGGTCCGGAAGGTCGTCTTGCCAGCATCAAAAGCTACCAGGACATGGGTCGGCTGCACGCGCTCCAAGAGATGATTGAGCATGAGGTGGAAGCCATAAATGGCATTGGTATGCAGGCCAGATGGACTCTTGAAACGGTCGATTTGATTATAAAGCGCAAAAAAAGCGCGAAAAGCAACGGACGAACCGTCGATTAATAATAATTTGTTCTTTTTTTCCATAGGTTTATTATAACACGAAAGGCGGACAAAGACAGAAAAGGCGGTGTGGAAAATAGAAAGTGATTTTAACTACTCCTCTGTGTTATAATAATAAAAACTAGGAGGTAAGAGATGTTTCCAATCCGTATTACAACTCTTATGACTGAAGAAGTTTATAAAAGATTTTCTTGGGCTATTCTCGTGCGACGAAAAGGATTTGTATTATACATAATCATACTGATAATCGGACTGTTCACCTACGTAATGTTCAGTCCGTTAGAGAAAAAGATAATATCTATCATATTGGCTCCCCCTATTTGCGCCTCTATGTACTATTTTGGCATGAATTATCAGATAAAGAGAGCCTATCAAAAAAATCCTTTATTTCAGAACATGGAGGTCACTCTGATATTTGACAGAGAGGCTTTTGTAGCTCAGAATAAACGTGGAGAATTTCACTATACCTATGATGATATTGTCAAAGTCATTAGGACAAAGCGAGATTTTTATATCTTGATAGGGGAGAACACTGGTTTTGCAATTGAAAACAAGAACTGCACTCCCGAAGCTCTTGAGTTCTTGTTAGAACTTCACATTGAAAATATGTAAAATAAAAAGCAGGCTAGGCTGACAGTAGATCAGTTTTAGTCTGCTTTTTATCTTGTAAATAATTGCTTTATATCCACCAATTTCTCGATTTTTTGATTGATTTCTGGTCGGTAGTCACAGAAGTTAATGCTCTGGATGCCACTGTTGACTGCGACATCCACATCCAATGTCCGATCGCCGATATAGTAGGTTTCCTGCTTGTCCAGGTCATATTTCTCGAGCAGATAGTCGACACCCTCTGGGTGGGGCTTGCGCTCAAAGCCGTTGGCTGTTGTGATGATTTCTGTAAAATAATCATGAATGCCCAAGTCTTCCAAGATTTGATGGGCATTGAGTCCCTTGTGAGTATAGACAAACTGGGCAATGCCCTGCTCTTCAGCCCAAGCCAGTATCTCCGCCGCTCCTTCCATCAGATGAACCTGAGCATTTTTCTCCTTTAGACTTGCTCCACGGAAGACATTCATCTCGGCAGCGTCCAGACCTTTCTCAGACGCTACTTTTTCCAAGAGCTTCTGTACAGAGTGCTTTAGGATATAGCTGTGAATACTCGCCCTGTCGAAGTCTAAACCATAGTGAGCATAGGTTTCTTCAATCCCTGCCAAAATAGCATCGTAGGAATCCAGCAAGGTGCCGTCCAAATCCCAAATAAAAGCTGTTGTCATGTGATTTTCCTCATTTTTCTGTCAAATAAAACCTTTAAAAATAGCCAGCGGAAGCCATTGTCCAAGAGCGTCCCAGCCCAGACCCCCGGAAGGCCCAAGCCAAAGGTCACACCCAACAAATAGCCTGAGATGATGCGAATCAGCCACATGCCAATAGTCGTGGCATAAAAGGGCAGTCTGGCATTGCCCAGCCCCTGCCAGACAGCTGTGTAAATCACGGTTCCCACTGTCATAGGAGTTCCTAATAGGGAGAAGAGGATGACTAGAAGACTGGCTGTGATAGCTCCGCTATTATCCGTATAGAGCAAGGTCAGTGGCCGACCAAATGCAAAAATCCCTAGAGCCACGGGCAACATACAAGCAAAAGATAGCCAGAAGGTTCGCTTGCGAATCAGACTGACCGCTTGCATATCTCCCTCACCAACCGCATGGGCGACCAGCATGACTGTTGCTGTTGCGACCCCAAAGGCAGGCATATAGTTAAACTGAGTCAGAACTTCACCGATAGCATTTCCCGCTACTGCTTCCGTGCCAAAAGCGACTACAATAGCGATAATCACCACGTCACCCGCCCGCATCATGAGACGCTCTCCTGCAGCTGGCAGAGACAGGCGCAAGAGCTCTCGATCTAAGCACCAGCTCCAGCGAATCATGGACAAATCCAGCTCTCGCCAGAGAATAACCACACCGATCAAACGAGCCAACACCGTTCCCAGCGCTACACCGACTATACCAAGCTGAAAGACGTAGATCCCTAGGCCGGATAAGAGGGCATTGAGCACATTTGTCAGAAGACTGACATACATGGGAAATCTAGGATTGCGCGTGACCCGCACCAAAGCTCCAAAACTAGTCATCAAGCCTAGCAGAACAATAGTCCCACCAACCAGAGCCAGATAAAGACCCCCAGCTTCAGCCACTGCCTTTTCTGTCCCCAGAAGATCCAGCATCTGCCTGCCAAAGAGTAGAGAAATCAGCCCCAACAGAAGGCTCAAAAGCAAGGTCAGCTTGATAGCCTCGGTTGTATGATAGGCTAGATTTTCCTTGTCCCCCTGAGCTAGGGTCTTAGAGATCAGGCTAGAAATGGCAGCCCCTAGTGCGATAAAAATTGCCTGGTAAATAGTAATGATGTTGCTGGCTACCGAGACACCAGAGATTGCAATTAGTCCAAGACTGGCTACCAGATAGTTGTCTACCATACCCATGAGCATTTGCAAAAAGTTCTCCGCCATAGCTGGCAGGGCTATATTCATGATTTTTTTATAAGTCGTCATAAAGAAAATTCTTCCTTTTAAGCATAAGCTACTTCACTTTTCCATAGGACATCTCAAGAAAAAATCAGCCAGATATCTAGCTGATTTTAGGCTTTCTAAGCAAACTTTATAATCCTAAGTAATCCTCGACTGCTGTCTGCATTTGGTCTGCAGCAACCGTTGTTTTGTGGCGAACTGGTGCTGTTTCTAAGCCATCCACAGCTGGTGGAAGGGCTACGCCAGAAAGTTCGTGCAGTTGGTCCAAAGCCTCGAAGTCACTAAGTCCTGTTTGGCCAGTCACAGCCTCAACAGCCACAACTGGGAACTTGTAAGGACTAGCGGTAGACGCGATAACAGTCTTGCGCTGATCACCTGTCTCTGCCAGATATTTTTGATAGACAGCAGACGCGACAGCCGTATGAGGGTCTTCGATGTAGTCAGATGCTTGATAGACCCGCTTGATTTCAGCAGCTGTTTCTTGCTCTGTCGCATAATCAGCCGCAAAGAGCTCTAAAATCTCAGCGTCAAAGTCTATCAGTTCATACTGTCCATGCTCATTCAGAGCCTCCATCAGGTCAGCTGTTTTCTCAGCGCTATTACCAGACAGATGGAAAATCAAGCGCTCCAGGTTAGAGGAAACCAGAATATCCATGGACGGACTAGACGTCACCTTAAAGCTCCGCTTCTTGTCATAAACCTGAGTCTTGAAGAAGTCTGTCAGGACATTGTTCTCATTCGATGCACAGATTAGCTTGCCAACTGGCAGACCGATTTGCTTGGCATAGTAGGCCGCCAAGATATTACCAAAGTTCCCTGTCGGAACTGTAAAGTTGACCTTGTCTCCTACTGTGATTTCTCCCGTCTTCACCAGCTGAGCATAGGCATAGATATAGTAGACAATCTGAGGCACCAAACGGCCGATATTCATAGAGTTAGCTGATGAAAACTGGAGTTTGTGCTCCAAGAGACGAGCTCGTAGGTCAACGTCGTTAAACATGTGCTTGACATTAGTCTGGGCATCGTCAAAGTTGCCGTCAATGGCAACGACATGCGTATTAGCACCTGTCTGCGTCGTCATTTGCAACTCTTGGACCTTGCTGACACCGTCTTTCGGATAAAAGACGATAATCTCAGTTCCTGGAACGTCCGCAAATCCTGCCATAGCCGCCTTGCCTGTGTCGCCAGAAGTCGCTGTCAAAATGACAATTTTGTTTTCCAAGCCGTGCTTTTTGGCTGCAGTTGTCATCAGGTGAGGCAGGATAGACAAAGCCATATCCTTGAAGGCAATGGTCGCTCCGTGGAAAAGCTCTAGATTATACTGACCATCCAGCTTGACCAAGGGAGCAATCGCCGCATCATCAAACTTGCTGTCGTAGGCATGGTTGATACAGTGGTCCAGCTCTGCTTCAGAAAAATCATCCAAAAATGCAGATAAAACCAACTTGGCTACTTCTTGATAAGAAGCGTCTTTGAGCTTAGCAAAATCCAAATCGACCTGCGGATAGGTAATGGGGGTAAAAAGGCCTCCGTCTGTCGCCAAACCTTGCAAAATCGCCTGGCTGGCTGTTACTCTATTCTTTTCGTCACGTGTTGATTGATAAACTAAAGTCATTCTTTCTTTTCCTTTACCTGTAATTCGTTTTATTATACCAAAATTTATCAGAAAATTCTCGCTTTTTCACAGAGAATATAAGAAAAAGCCCATTTCTGGGCTTTTAATTGTCTTATTTATTCATTCATAGATACATGCACGTGGTCGTAATGGTTTTCAGTTACGCTACCACGGTCTGGCATTTGGTTCCAAGTATTGGCTGGACCGTAAATGCTATCAAACGGTGCATAGAATTTCTGTTGCCAGATAACATAAGAGATGCCTCTTCCGGTCATGTTAGAAGTAACGTCAGCTGCAACCTGATTTCCTAACTCAGTATTGTTGCCAACGATAAAGTCAGCGGCCAAGCCCTTACCATGATCTCCGCTATCACCTGGACGATAGAGACTGAATTCTGTAATTCCATATTTAGCTGCGATTTCTTCTTTCAAAGCAGCAGTTTGCGGTCTCAACCCTTCATTAGCAGCGTTATTGCTTGTTTGAGTTGCTACAGCTGGAGCAGTGTAGGTTGGAGATTCAATATTAGTAACATCTTGGTTAACCTGCTCTTGGTCCAATTGAGGGGCGGCCACTGGAGTTGTAGCTTCTGGTTGAGTAGCCTCAGGCTGAGCTGGGGTTGCCGGAGCTGCTTGTTCCGTGATAGGCTCAGTAGATTGTGGTTCACTCACTTCCGCAGCAGCTGCCACTTGACTTAAAGCAGCTTCTGGAGCTGATTGAGCTTCTGCAGGAACTGCTGGAGCCTCAGATGACGCTTGTTCTTCCACAGGGGCTGGAGCCACTGGGGCTGCTGGAACTTCAGCATTTGCTTCAGTTGAAGGAGCCGTAGTTTCTGCCGTAGCTACCTCAGGCTGAACTGGAGTTGCTGGAGCTGGCTCAGAAACCGGTCCTGTTACAGCTCTTGTTGCTTGTGGACTTGTAATTTCTACACCAGTTATTTCGTTTTTATCATTTGTCGTAATATTTAAAACTGTATTTGGATAGATTAGATCGATATTAGCAATCGCGTTAATATGAGCCAAAACATTTACATCCAAACCAAATGCTTCCGCAATTGTTCCAAGAGTATCGCCATATTGGACTGTATAAGTCTGTTGATTTTCGCTACTAGTAATATCAGCTTTGATTTGATCAACTGTTCTAGCTGTCCAATTTTGTGATTCCTCTTCAGCATTGGCTGTTATCAATGGGAACACCGACAAAGCTACTGTTGAAGCGAATAGCATTTTTTTATTGATTTTCATATGTAAAGTACACCTTTCTTCATTCATACTACAAACCCCATCTTAACATAATTTCCCCAAGAATAAACCCTTTTTTATCCGATTTAATCGAACTGTCTGCCCTCTGTAATATAGAGATTTGTTTGTAACATATTCTCAATAGTTAGAAATAAATATATGGGAAACAGGACCGCTTCGCTTCCTTATAAAAGGCGATTATACATTGGCATGTCAAAGCATTAAAAATGATTAATAGCTTTTGATTTCAGATTTTCACATAGTCAAAGAAAGGCTAAAATAAGCCTAAAAACTCGGAAAAAAGAGAACTGGACTTGGATTCATCGAATCCATCGCCCAGTTCCTATTTTTTTATTCAATTTTCTTTATTTTTTGTATCCTGCCAAACTGAACCCGACCTAAGCTCTTGGCAAAAAAGATAAAATCTCCTAGAAGCTATCGCTTCTTCGTCTATTTTTACTGTGAATATATCTATTCTTGTTAGCTCAGCTAAATTGAGCTTCGGCTAAAAACTCGGAAAAAAGAGAACTGGCTCGGATTCATCGAATCAATCGCCCAGTTCCTATTTTTCAGTCGTTTTTTGACGCCTACGCATCTTATTTCACCTTCATCATTCGGACGAGGCTGGCTCTTTCGGCTTCTTCCAACTTCATTTCGATGTAGTAGATGGTTTCTTTGAGGTCAGGGATGGTAGCATACTCTAGTCCGTTGACCCGGCGGCGAGTTTTCTCGATTTCATCCGACATGAGCTGGCAGCTTTTTTCAATCTCAGCCAGTCGCAGCAGGTCCGGAAGCAGATCGCTCATACTTTCAATGGTTTCATCCATCTGGCTGTTAGACGCCACATAGCTATATACCACGTCTCCCTCGTCATCACCGTAGGGATTGTCAATGTGAGCATGCATCTTGGGCACGCGCACACTCATGATATTCTCAGTCTCCACATGTAGATTGACTTCCCGCATGGGCACAGCGAAAATCTCCTCGACCATGAGGTCGCTCTCCAGCGCCTTGGCCATGACAAAGTCCTGCAGGTGACCAACCAGAGCGGATTCGACCTTTTGGCGGAGCTGATTGTTCTCACGGACAGACTCAATGAAGCGCCGCATCAGCTCATCCCGCTTGTCCTTGAGCAGTTTATGCCCACGGACAGCCGTTTTGAGACGGGCTTTTAAATTATTCAGCTCCATCCGAGTCGGCTTGACATTGAGTCGCGTCATCTTTCTTCCTCCTTGGTTTGCGGCAGGTATTGGTCAATCATATCGTCCTTGATCCGCTTAAGCTCTGTTCTTGGCAAGATGGACAGGAGTTCCCAGCCCAGATCCAAGCTTTCCTCAATGGTTCGATTGGTCTGGAAACCTTGATTGATGTATTCCTGCTCGAAGCGGTCAGTAAAGCGCACATAGAGCTTGTCCGTTTCGGACAGGGCGGATTCCCCCAGAACGACAGCCAACTCCTTGGCCTGCTTGCCTTGCGCATAGGCGGCAAATAGCTGGTTCATGGTTGCAGCATGGTCACCTCTGGTCTTGCCCTCACCTGAACCCTTGTCCTTGAGACGAGACAGAGATGGCAGGACATTGATGGGCGGACGATAGCCGCTGTTGTATAGATCGCGTGAAAGGATAATCTGACCTTCCGTAATATAGCCTGTCAAGTCTGGGATCGGATGAGTAATATCGTCCTCTGGCATGGACAGGATCGGAATCTGCGTCACCGAGCCCTTCTTGCCAACCAGACGGCCTGCCCTCTCATAGAGGGTGGACAGGTTAGTATAGAGATAGCCCGGATACCCACGGCGACCCGGCACTTCACGACGAGCTGCGGAAACTTCCCGCAGGGCTTCACAGTAGTTAGTCATGTCAGTCATGATGACCAGAACGTGCATGTCCTTTTCATAAGCTAGATACTCGGCTGCTGTCAGGGCAATCCGCGGCGTCGCAATCCGCTCGATAGCTGGGTCATTGGCTAGATTGATAAAGAGCACCGAGCGGTCAATAGCGCCTGTTTCTCTCAAGTCATTCATGAAGAACTCGGCTTCTTCAAAGGTAATCCCCATGGCTGCAAAGACCACGGCGAAGTTTTCATCAGAGTTGAGCACCGTTGCCTGACGGGCGATTTGAGCGGCTAATTCCTTGTGGGGCAGACCAGAGCCAGAAAATACTGGCAATTTTTGTCCCCGAACCAAGGTATTGAGGTGGTCGATGGCCGAAATTCCAGTCTGAATAAACTCATCCGGATAGTCGCGAGCTACTGGATTGATAGCTTGACCATCAATATCCAGGTATTTTTCTGGCAAGATAGCTGGGCCACCATCAATTGGCTTGCCCATGCCATTGAAAATCCGGCCTACCATGTCTTCTGACACTGGCAGCTCTAGCGGACGACCGGTAAAGCGGACCTTGGCTTTTTCCAGATTGATTCCGCTAGAACCTTCAAAAAGCTGGACCATAGCCTTGTCTTCTTGGACTTCCAGAACCTGGCCCTGGCGCTTGCTACCGTCATGTAGCTGGATTTCTACCAATTCATTGAAATGCACACCAGCGACTTGGTCGACAATCATCAGAGGGCCGACAACTTCACTGACGGTGCGGTATTCTTTAATGACGCTCATTGTCTAGTCCTCCTTGGGCAAGAATCTGGTGCAGGGTTTCCTCAATAGTCTGACTGAGGGCCTGGATTTTTTCCAGCTGGTCTTCATGGACAAACTTGCTGCGGGCAATTCGGTCACGCAGCTCCACCGTTCCTTCCATGATTTCCCGGAAATAAGCTCCCAGCTCCAAGGCACGATTGGCCTCCGCATCGAAGGTCAGGATATTGCTCAATAAAGCCACCTGCTTTTTGAAAGAAGTATAGGTGTCCACATCATCAAAGGCATTCTGCTGCAGGTAGTCCTCGCGGATCATCTTGGCTGCATTCATGGTCAGCCGGTCCTTTTCAGACAAGGAATCCAAGCCCACCAAACGCACGATTTCCTGCAGTTCACTTTCCTTTTGCAGGATATTCATGGCCTTGGTCACCTTTTCTGCCCAAGCAATCTTCTCATGCTGGTCGATATATGCTCCCACTTCGTCTAGATAGAGCGAGTAAGAGCTCAACCAGTTGATAGCTGGGAAATGCCGGCGTTGAGCCAGCTGTGCATCCAAGCCCCAGAAGACCTTGACAATCCGCAGGGTATTTTGCGTTACTGGCTCAGAAATATCTCCACCTGGAGGTGATACGGCTCCGATAGCGGTTATAGAGCCTTCGCGCGCAGTTGAACCGAGCGTCTTGACCCGGCCAGCCCGCTCGTAATACTCAGCAATCCGGCTGCCAAGATAGGCTGGATAGCCTTCGTCACCTGGCATTTCTTCCAGACGGCCGGACATTTCCCGCAGGGCTTCTGCCCAGCGAGAGG
>NZ_CAURYF010000043.1:0-10352 GCF_963529205.1 Streptococcus cristatus
CCACTGCGTCTTGCTCGACGATCCAAAGACAATTGAGAGGCTAGGACTTTTGTCCCAGCCCTTTTTTTGCCGCTTTCTTCTTGACAAAATATGTAAAGGAGACTATACTATGTTTGAAAAGTAAAGGTCGTTTTACATCATAAAAAGGAGGCAGCTTTGGAAAATCGAATTCAAGAATTACGAAAAAGAAAAAAGCTCAGCCAGGAGGAGCTGGCTGAGAAGCTAGAGGTCACGAGACAAACGATTATTTCTTTGGAAAAAGGCCGCTACAATGCCTCGCTGCTTTTGGCTCATAAAATTGCAGCCTTTTTCAATTTAAGGATTGAAGAAGTGTTTCTCTTTGAGGAGGATGAATCATGAAATGGACTTATTTGTGTAAATGGATATTGGCTATTTTGGTGGTGGTTGGCTTATCTTATCTGCATTTGAAAGCCAATCTTATCCCTAAGGAAATCCTGCCTTTTGTGGGATTTATCTTGATTGTGGTGATCTTGAAAACTTTTCAAGCAAATGAAAAATAGGAGGCTGACATGGAAATAGTAACTAAACAAGAATTTCGGAAAAAACTACAAAAGAAAGTGATCATCGGTCGCATCCTAATCCTAGTCCTTTGGCTGGGGCTGGGATGGAGCTACATTCATTCTCTGGATGATTTACAGGAAGGCATTATGGTTGGTCTGCTTCTAGGGATTTCTTTGATGGTTCTGCGTTATAACCTTGCCTTGAAACGAGAGGAAGCTTTTAATAGACTCTACATTCAGGTGACGGATGAGCGCAATCGGATGATTGACGAAAAGACTCGCACCCTGCTTTTTGATATCCTTTTGCTGCTGGCAGCAGGGCTGAGCCTTCTGTCTATGATTTTTCCTATTATTTTAAATCTCAATCAGTTTCTGACTTTGACCATTATCCTAGTTTTGGCCCTTTACTATCTCTTGCGTTTTCTCCTGTCTAAGCGCTATTAACAAAAAAAGCTGGCAGAGCCAGCTTTCTCAACAAGCTTTTGACAGAGCTTGTTTTTATTTTCTATAAAGTCGATCATACTGATGAACAGGATCCATGGTTACATGGATGCCGAGTTTGCGCAGAACATTTTTGTCTTCATCTGTCAGCATTACGGTTGAATGAGCTTCGCTGCCCTTGAGATTTCCAAGCTCTTGCATGGCTTGGGCAGCATCTTGATTTTCCATGGCTGTGATTGCCAGAGCCATCAAGATCTCATTTGAGTGAAGGCGCGGATTGCGGCTGCCCAAATGATTGATTTTCAGACCTTGGATTGGTTTAACGTACTCGGGCTCGATCAGCTTAGTCTCTTTGGCAATATTGGCTAATTTCTTAATGGCATTAATCAATACAGCAGCCGTAGGGCCAAAGAGTTCAGAGGTTTTACCAGTTACGATTTCACCGTTTGGTAATTCCAAGGCCAGAGCTGGTTCACCAGTGCTTTCAGCTTTATCGCGCGCAACAACTGTTACTTTACGATCCAGTGGTGTGATGCCTAGGTCATTCATCAAGAGTTCGATTTTCTTGATAGCAGATTCAGAAACGCGCTCCGCCTTGAAGTCTAGAATCGTCTGGTAGTAGCGGCGGATGATTTCCTGTTGAGATGCCTCGATAGCCGCATCATTATCTACAATGGCAAAGCCGACCATGTTGACGCCCATGTCTGTTGGAGAAGCATAAGGTGATTTACCTAGGATACGCTCCAGCATACGCTTAAGGACTGGGAAAATTTCGATATCACGGTTGTAGTTGACAGTGGTTTCGCCATAGGTTTGCAGGTGGAAAGGGTCAATCATATTGACATCGTCCAAGTCCGCTGTTGCTGCCTCATAAGCTAGATTGACCGGATGGTGCAGGGGCAGATTCCAAACAGGGAAGGTCTCAAACTTGGCATAGCCTGATTTGAGACCATTGATTTGGTCATGATACATGTTGGACAAGCAAGTAGCTAATTTACCAGAACCAGGACCAGGCGCAGTCACTACGACCAGATTTCGACTGGTCTTAATATAGTCGTTCTTGCCCATTCCCTCAGGTGAGATGATATGGTCCATATCAGTAGGATAGCCCTTGATTGGATAGTGGATGTAGGAGTCAATTCCATTCTTTTCTAGCTGAGCGCGGAAGAGATCAGCTGCTGGCTGACCAGAATATTGGGTAATGACTACGGATCCTACATAAATATCCAGCTCGTTAAAGGTATCGATTAGGCGCAGCACTTCTTGGTCATAGGAAATGCCCAAGTCCCCACGTGCTTTAGAGTGCTCAATATTATTGGCATTGATAGCAATGACAATCTCTACTTGGTCCTTGAGCTCTTTGAGCAGTCTAATTTTATTATCCGGCTCATAACCTGGCAGGACACGGGCAGCATGGAAATCTTCCAGCATTTTACCGCCGAATTCCATGTACAATTTGCCCTCAAATTGATTAATGCGCTCCAAGATATGGTCGCGCTGCAGGTTTAAGTATTTCTCTGAATCAAAAGCAATTTTTTTCATGTATAGTTTCACCTCTGCTAAGCATTATAACAAAATTTTCTTCAAATTGGAAAATTAAAAGAGAGTATATTATATAAAATAGATAGCAGCCCGAATGAAGAACGGGCTGCTTTTCGAAATTAGTAGTTGGTAATCGTGTCCACCGTTGAGTGATCCAGCTTTTTGACCAGCGCTTGCAGGAAGGCTTGGGCTTGCAGGAAGTCGTCCATGGCATAGAGGGTTTGATGAGAATGAATGTAGCGAGCACAGACACCGATGGTGGTAGATGGCACACCACCACTTTGGAGATGGGCAGCACCAGCATCCGTTCCACCCTTGCCGCAGTAGTATTGATACTTGATGCCAGCTTCCTCAGCAGTTGTCAAGAGGAAGTCCTTCATGGCTGGTAGCATGAGATGACCGGGATCAAAGAAACGAATCAGCGTTCCATCTCCGATGGCTCCTTGGCCGCCATAGATGTCACCTGCTGGGGAGCAGTCCACAGCTAGGAAGACCTCAGGGGCAAATTTTGTCGTTGAAGCATGGGCACCACGCAGGCCAACCTCTTCTTGAACATTGGCGCCGACATAGAGTTGGTTGCCTAGTTCTTGACCAGACAAGGCTTGAGCCAATTCGCTGACCATAAGGACGCCGTAGCGGTTGTCCCAGGCTTTAGAGATGATATTTTTCCCGTTAGTTGTGAGAATGGCAGAGCTGTCTGGCACGATCGTGTCTCCCGGACGGATACCATAGCTTTCGGCTTCTGCCTTGTCCGCAAAGCCGCCGTCAAAGACAATGTCCGCAATCTGTGGCATGACTGGCCCGCCAGCACCGCGTGTCAGATGAGGAGGGACAGAGCCCGAGATGACAGGGATTTCTCGTCCTTCGCGGGTAAAGAGTTTGAAGCGTTGACTGCTCACGACCAACGGATTCCAGCCACCGATTTCCACTACACGGAAAGTCCCGTCGGGCTTGATCTCGCTGACCATGAAGCCAACCTCGTCCATGTGAGCCGCAACCAGAACTCGGGGAGCATTTTCAGCTTGGGAATGCCGAACCCCAAAGATGCCGCCTAGACCGTCGGTAACAACCTCATCAACGTGAGGAGTGATTTTTTCTCGCAGATAGCTGCGGACAGGTGCCTCGTGACCAGAGATTGCTGAAAGCTCGGTCACTTCCTTGATTTTTGAAAATAAGTCAGACATAAATTTACCTTCTTTCTGCCTCTATTTTATCACTTTTTTAGAGGGAATAACAGGATGAACTAAAAGAAGCTTAGAAATCTGTAATATTGTTTGTCGCCTCTGCGCTTTTGTGTTAAAATATTCTACATGAAAGCTAAAAAAATCATTTTAACCACAACAGCTCTTTTGGGGGCAGGAGCCGTGGCCTTTGGAGCTGCCAAGCTTGTGCAGGAGAAAAAAAGGCTGCGCAATAGAGAAGAAATTGTTCAAATCGTGCGGGAATTTTTTTCCAGCCGAGGACCGATTGCAACGGTTTATGTGGAACTTTATGAATCAACTGACAGCCGTACAGTTGGCGGGGTTGTCCTAGAAGACGACCGCCATTTCACCTTCGTCTATGAAAATGGTCAGTTGACCTACGAGGAAGAGTGATGATTCAGCCACAAAGTATGGAGGAGCTAGCTTCTTATGTGGATCATAAGGGGAAGACTGTCTTCTTTTTCACAGCAGATTGGTGCGGAGATTGTCGCTTCATCAAGCCCTTTCTGCCAGAGATAGAAGCTGAAAATCCTGACTTTACCTTTGTCGAGGTGGATCGGGATCAGTATATGTCTGTCGCCCAAAAATGGGATGTTTATGGGATACCTAGTCTGGTTGTTGTGGAAGATGGCCGAGAGATTGGTCGCTATGTCAATCGTGACCGCAAGACCAAGAGTCAAATCAATGATTTTTTAGCGAGTTTATAAGAAGATTTAAAAGTATTTTTGGAGGAAGAAATGATTTTTACATACAACAAAGAGCATGTCGGAGATGTCCTCATGGTGATCGCTGCCGATGATCAGGGAGCTAAGCTAAGCGCTGAGCGCAAAGGAAATATGGCGCGTGTTTACCGCGAAGATAATGGACAGACAGTAGCTTGGAACATTTTTGAACTGTCAGACCTTTTTGAAATTGCAGAGCGCGGACAAGTTGAGCTGACGGATGAGCAAGTTGCGGCTCTCAACCAAGAATTGACCAAAGAAGGCTTCCCAGCTGAGCTGGTTAAGGACTCAGAACCTAAGTTTGTTGTGGGAGAAATCCTTGAGATGGTAGCCCACCCTGACAGTGACCACCTCAATATTTGTCAGGTGCAGGTGGCAGACGACAAGACAGTTCAAATCGTGGCTGGTGCTCCGAATGCTCGTGTCGGCCTCAAGACGATTGTAGCTTTGCCTGGTGCTATGATGCCGAAGGGTAATCTCATCTTTCCAGGAGAACTCCGTGGCGAAAAGAGTTTTGGTATGATGTGCAGCCCACGGGAGCTCCAGTTGCCAAATGCACCGCAGAAACGTGGCATCATTGAATTGGCGGATAGCGAAACGGTCGGAACGGCCTTTGATCCAGCTAAACACTGGCAGTCTTAAGACTTACTAAAGGAAATCGTGATTTTCACGATTTTTTTGTCTTTTCTCGCGAATAAATAGATAGGAGGAAAGAATATGTATAATAAAGTCATCATCATTGGCCGCTTGACGGCTACACCAGAGCTACACAAGACAGCAAATGATAAGTCGGTCGCGCGTGCGACAGTGGCTGTGAATCGCCGGTATAAGAGCCAAAATGGAGAGCGTGAAGCGGATTTTATCAACCTTGTTGTCTGGGGGCGCTTGGCTGAAACCTTGGCAAGTTATGCTAGTAAGGGGAGTTTGATTTCTCTGGATGGAGAATTGCGGAGCCGCCGCTATGAAAAGGATGGAACCACTCATTATGTGACAGAAGTTCTTTGTAGTGGTTTTCAGCTTTTAGAAAGCCGAGCTCAGAGAGCACTCCGTGAGAATAATACTGGAGCAGATCTGGCAGATTTGGTACTGGAAGAGGAGGAACTCCCTTTTTAAAAGTGGTTTTCTGGTCTCAAGTGTTCATGATAAAAGAGAAGAAAGTTAGGAAAGTGCTCCTAGCTTTTTTGATTAAAGGGTAGGTGTAGAAATGAGCAACGGAAGTAGCATCAAGCTTTACAAAATCGTCAGGAAAAAGTATTTTTATAAAGGGATTTCCATTGTTTTCCTTTCTTAAATTTGGTATAATAAAGGTGAATCCAGAGGCAGGCTAGAAAGGAAAAAATCGGGAACGAAACAGCCGCTGATGGTCGCTTTGCACATTGCAGTTTGAAATAAGGAGAGGAGGTTTATCATGTCTTTGTCTACCTTATTTGAAGTATCAATAGCTATTTTGGGTGTGGCCTCTGCTGCTTACCTCATCTATGCCTATTATGAGTTTCTAAAAGATATAGCTCATATGGAAAAAGTACATCATTTTCATCACGGAGGTTGAGACAAAAGTGTCTCGACCTCGCTTTTTATTAGAAAGTGATCCTTGAGGTTGCAGCTGCTTGCTCAATAGCCATGGATTGTTGAGCAATCTCGTGGGGCTGGGATTATTTGTAAGGTCGGGGAAAGCTTTTAAAGCTGTGCTCAGAAACAGGGAGGCAAGCTGGATGTTTGAAACTTTAGTGCTATCCTAGCGCCTCCCTGATATTCTAGTCCTCTTGGTTTTCATATTGATTTAAAAATGTTAAAATAGTAGGCAAGAAAGCGGAGAGAATGCATGCCAAAAGAAGAAAATTTAACGGGGAATCAGGTTGTAGCCCTAACAAAAAAATATTTAGCTGCAGAGGATGTGGCTTTTGTTCAAAAAGCGTTGATCTATGCGATGGAATGCCATAGCGGGCAAACTCGTAAGTCGGGAGAGCCCTATATTGTCCATCCGATTCAGGTGGCGGGAATTTTAGCTAAGCTCAAGTTGGATGCTGTTTCAGTAGCCTGTGGTTTTTTGCATGATGTCGTAGAGGATACGGCGGCGACCTTGGACGATCTGGAGCGGGAATTCGGTCATGATGTGCGCGTGATTGTGGATGGTGTGACCAAGCTTGGGAAAGTCAAATACAAGTCTCACGAAGAACAATTGGCGGAAAATCATCGCAAGATGCTCATGGCCATGTCAGAAGACCTTCGAGTGATCTTGGTCAAGCTGGCTGACCGTCTGCATAATATGCGTACTCTGAATCATTTACGGCCAGACAAACAGGAGCGAATTTCGCAGGAAACGATGGAAATCTATGCTCCTCTGGCCCATCGTTTGGGGATTTCCAGTGTCAAATGGGAATTGGAAGACTTATCTTTCCGTTATCTCAATCCAACGGAGTTTTATAAAATTTCCCACATGATGAAGGAGAAGCGTCGAGAGCGGGAAGCTCTGGTAGAGGAAGTTGTCCACAAGATTGAAACCTACGCGGGTGAGCGCAATCTGCATGGGAAGATCTATGGTCGTCCCAAGCATATTTACTCCATCTACCGTAAAATGCAGGACAAGAAGAAGCGGTTTGATGAGATCTACGATCTGATTGCCATTCGTTGCATTTTGAGCACTCACAGTGATGTCTATGCCATGCTGGGCTACATCCATGAGCTTTGGAAACCCATGCCGGGGCGTTTCAAGGATTATATTGCCAATCGCAAGGCCAACGGCTACCAGTCCATCCATACGACCGTTTACGGCCCTAAAGGTCCGATTGAGTTCCAGATTCGGACCAAGGAAATGCACGAAGTGGCAGAATACGGGGTTGCTGCTCACTGGGCCTATAAAAAAGGAATGAAGGGTCAGGTTGACAGCAAGGAATCTGCCATCGGGATGAATTGGATCAAGGAACTGATGGAGTTGCAGAACCAGTCTGGTGATGCTAAGGAATTTGTTGATTCGGTTAAGGAAAGCTATCTGGCGGAGGAAATCTATGTCTTCACACCGGATGGAGCAGTGCGTTCTTTGCCTAAGGACTCAGGTCCCATTGATTTTGCCTATGAGATCCATACCAAGGTCGGGGAGAAGGCGACAGGAGCCAAGGTTAATGGTCGTATGGTGCCGCTCAATACCAAGCTGAAGACTGGGGATCAGGTGGAAATCATCACCAATGCTAACTCCTTCGGACCAAGCCGCGACTGGCTCAATATCGTCAAGACCAGCAAGGCCAGAAATAAAATCCGTCAGTTCTTTAAAAATCAAGACAAGGAGCTGTCTATCTCTAAAGGACGGGAGCTCTTGCAGGCTCAATTCCAGGAAAATGGCTATGTAGCCAACAAGTACATGGACAAGAAGCACATGGAAGAAGTGCTGCAAAAGACCAGCTACAAGACTGAAGAAGCGCTTTTTGCGGCGATTGGCTTTGGTGAGATTGGGGCCATTAGTATTTTCAACCGTCTGACAGAAAAAGAGCGCCGTGAGGAAGAGCGAGCTAAGGCTAGAGCAGAAGCAGAGGAATTGGTCAAGGGCGGCGAAGTCAAGGTCGAGAACAAAAAAGACACCCTCAAGGTCAAGCATGAAGGCGGCGTGGTCATTCAGGGGGCGTCTGGTCTCCTCATTCGGATTGCTAAATGCTGTAATCCTGTACCGGGTGACGATATTGTCGGCTATATTACTAAGGGGCGCGGTGTGGCCATCCACCGGCAGGACTGTATGAATCTCAAGGCTCAGGAAAATTACGAGCAGCGCTTGCTTGATGTGGAATGGGAAGAAAATAACTCGACCAAAGAGTACACGGCCCACATTGATATTTATGGTCTCAATCGGTCTGGCCTCCTTAACGATGTGCTACAGGTTTTATCCAACACTACCAAAAATATCTCAACGGTTAATGCCCAGCCAACTAAGGATATGAAATTTGCTAATATCCATGTTTCTTTTGGCATTGCCAACCTGTCCATGCTGACGACGGTGGTGGATAAGATCAAGAGCGTGCCAGAGGTCTACTCAGTCAAACGGACCAATGGCTAAGTTGGAGCTTGTCAGAGTGGATGTTAGTCATAAAATAAAGGAAAAAATATGAAAATCGTCATTCAGCGCGTCAAACGTGCTCAAGTCAGTATCGACCAGCAGCTGCATAGCAGCATTGAACAAGGTCTTCTGCTCTTAGTAGGCGTCGGGCCTGAGGATAGTCAGGAAGATATGGACTATGCAGTCAGGAAGATTGTCAATATGCGGATTTTTTCCGATGCTGAGGATAAGATGAATCTTTCTGTTCAAGATATCGGAGGAGAGATTCTTTCCATTTCCCAATTTACGCTCCATGCAGATACCAAAAAGGGAAATCGGCCAGCCTTTACAGGTGCAGCCAAGCCGGACATGGCTAGTCCCTTTTATGACATGTTTAACCAGCTGTTATCTGAGCAAGTGCCAGTCAAGACGGGCGTGTTCGGAGCAGATATGCAGGTGGAATTGGTAAATGATGGACCAGTGACCATTCTGCTAGACACTAAAAATCGATGAAAGAATTGTGCGCCTTCTAAAGGTCAGTAGTTTAAGGCTAGGCAAAAAATAGCTTACTTCTTTCCTAGAGACAAGGAGCATTTCATAGGCTTCATAAGTAACTTTTAATAGACCAGATGCTGTTTTTCTTAGAAGTTCTTATGAGGCTTTTTGTGTGCTTTAAAGGCGATATTATTCTAGCAAGCAGCTTTGGAGTTGATAGAGCGGAAGGGCGGTCAAGCGTTGCTCCTTGTCAGATGCGACAGATATGTAGGGCTTATTGGAAAAGGGTTTTACGACTTATGGTATAATGATATATATAAGTTTGAGGAGTCTCTTGATTTTTTCAGACTGATTTTCATAAAAAGAATAGGAAATAAGTATGCGTTCGATTCTTGCCTTATATATCACCCTGATGCCGGTCATTCTGGCTGGGGTTCTCAACATGATCTTTTGCAAGTCTTCACTGCTGCAGGTAGCTTATCGACCCATGGATGCTGGACTGGTTTTAAAGGACGGAAAGAGGCTGTTTGGGGCTAACAAGACCTGGAAAGGTTTCTTTGGCATGATTGTCTGGGGAGCTTTGGCTCAGATACTTTGGGGCTTGCTCTTGAAGAGTATTCCCACCCTAGAGAAGCTGCACTTGGTCTATGCCTTCTACGAAAATACTGTGCTCTTTAATCTAGTGCTAGGAGCTCTCTTGGGGCTGGCTTATGTTTTGTTTGAGCTGCCCAATAGCTTTATCAAGCGCCGTTTGGAAATCAGAGAGGGCAAGACGGCGGAAAATGGCTGGAAATGGACCTTTATCTGGATAGACCAGATTGATTCCTTGATTGGCTGTATCATTTTCTTGCTTTTCTATATCCCTCTGTCTTGGCAGCAGATGCTGGGCATTCTAATCCTAGGGGCGGGCACGCATCTGGGAGTCAATCGTCTGCTCTACTGGGCTAAGCTTAGAAAAAATCGTATGTGAGATGGGAGTTTTTGATGAAAGAACTATGGCTGGAAAAAGAGCCTTCAGCTGTCTATGGCGGTAAAATCAATCAGTTAATCAACCTCTGTCAGCTGGGGCTTTCGGTTCCTAAGGGTTTGATTTTGCCCGCGGATCAAGTAATGGCTTGGCTAAGAGCGGCTCTGCCAGAATACTCAAAAGAGGGACTTAAAGAATTCATTGAACTGGGCAAGGAGGAAATTGCAGAGCTCTTGCAGCAATGTCCCTTGGACCCAACTTGGCAGGAGGAGTTGGCAAACTTTTGTCAAGAAAACGAAACCTATATCGTTCGCAGCAGTGCCCTTTTAGAAGACGGACAGGACATGTCGTTTGCCGGTCAATATGACTCGATTGGCAATTGCCGAACACTGTCAGAAATTGAGCAGGGCATTCGTTCTTGTCTGCTTTCTCTCTTTAATC
>NZ_CAURYF010000044.1:0-10021 GCF_963529205.1 Streptococcus cristatus
TCTTCGGACAATCTGGAAGAACTAAAGGATGCGGTAGCCCGCCATCGGGAATTTGTCAAGAACTTTTAGAAGAAAGGAGTGGGCATGGAGAGAAAAACAGTCTATATCGCAGGTCTGGGACTGATTGGAGCTTCTTTGGCTCTGGGCATCAGGCGAGCTCATCCTGAGATAGAGATTCTTAGCTATAATCGAAGTGAAGAATCGCGCAGAGTTGCCCTGGAGAGGGGAATGGTAGATCGGGTAACGGATGATTTTGCGGCCTTTGCTCCACTGGCTGATGTGATTATTCTGGCTGTGCCCATCAAGCAGACCATAGCATTTATCAAAAATCTAGCAGAGCTGGACCTGAAGGAAAATGTTATCATCTCAGATGCTGGATCGACCAAGGCTGAGATTGTGGCAGCTGCAGAAAAGTATCTGCAGAATAAGCCTGTCCGCTTTGTCGGTGCTCATCCGATGGCTGGAAGTCACAAGACCGGAGCCAAGGCAGCCCATGTCAATCTATTTGAAAATGCCTATTATATATTCACCCCCTCTAATCTGACTAAGCCAGGTACTCTTGAGGAAATGCAAGATTTGCTGAGTGGTCTTCATGCCCGCTTTATTCAGGTAGATCCTGTAGAGCACGACCGAGTGACCAGTCAAATCAGTCATTTTCCGCATATCCTAGCCTCCAGTCTGATGGAGCAAGCGGCAGCTTATAGCCAAGAGCATGAGCTGACCCAGTCTTTTGCAGCCGGTGGTTTTCGAGATATGACGCGGATTGCGGAGAGTGAGCCGGGTATGTGGACCTCTATCCTCTTGACCAATCCTGAAGCTATCTTGGAGCGGCTGGAAGATTTTAAAGATCAGTTAGACAAGGTGGCCGCAGCGATTGAGGCTAAGGATGAGTCAGCAATCTGGGAATTTTTTGACCGAGGACGGCAAAGCCGCAAACAAATGGAAATTCATAAGCGTGCAGGTGTGGACAGCTTTTATGACCTCTTTATTGAAGTTCCTGACGAAGAAGATGCGATATTGGGTATTTTGGAGCTTCTGCGCGGAATTTCGGTCGTCAATATTCGTATCAACGAGGAAAATCGAGAAGATACCCACGGTATTCTGCAAATCACCTTTAAAAATCGCCAAGATTTGGAAAAATCTGCTAAAATAGTAAAAGAAAATACGGATTACCTAGTGTCCGTAGACTAATATAGAATGGAGAACTCTATGTCAAATATTTATGATTTAGCCAATGAACTCAGTCGTGGACTTCGCGAAATGCCAGAGTACAAAGCTGTGGTAGAAAGCAAGCAGGCTATCAATGCGGATAGTGAAGCCAAGGCTATTTTTGATGACTACCTAGCTTTCCAGAAAGAGCTGCAACAACTGGCTCAAACAGGTCAAATGCCGACTCCAGACATTCAAGAAAAGATGCAGAGTTTTGGAGATAAAATCCAAGGCAATGAGCTTTTGTCAGCCTTCTTCAACAAGCAACAACAGCTCTCTATTTACTTGTCTGATATTGAACGGATTATTTTTGAACCAATTCAGGAACTATTCTAATAGAAGAAGTTATAAAATTAGATGAAACCAAGAAGCCAGATCGGGCTTTCTTGGTTTTTTTATGCTTTAGAAGGGCTATTAAGGATGAAAATGAGTATTTTTAATTCAAGAAAGAGGTAGAAAACTTATAAAATCAGATTATAGCAACAATTAAAATATATTGACTCTGCTTTCTATTTACTATTGCCCCAAAGGCTGATATACTAATCAAAAAACGCTTACACTCTGATTTTTGAAAGGAACTGGTATGACTTTAGAAACAAGAAAGATTGCTATTCAAGATACATATGGCGACCGATTTCAACATTGCTGGGGTTGTGGCCCGAAAAATGAGCTAGGCCTACATTTAAAGACTTATCCTAGCTTAGATGGGAAGGAATGTGTCACTAGAATACGACCAGAATCTCACTACACTGGTGGTGTGCCAGCCAATCTCTTTGGTGGCATGATTGCTATGATTTTTGATTGCCATGGAACGGCTTCAGCTGCTTGGTTTGCCCATCAAGAGAAAGGATTGGACTTGACCCAAGATACAGTCATTGGACGCTTTATCACAGCCCGCTTAGAAGTTGATTACCAGAGCCCGACGCCCATTGATCAGGAAATCATTGTCACTTCGCAGCTTGAGGAGTTGGGAGCAAGGAAAGCTATAATAGTTATGGAGATGTCAGTAGCAGGACAGCTAAAAGCTAAGGCTAGAATGGTAGCAGTTGCAGTGAAAGATCATATGTAGACAAATTCCCTTGGTGCATTGTATCAAGGGAATTTTAGCATGTTTTGAGTAATTTTATCTTGATTTTTGCAATTAGGACATTATTTTGGTATAATAGTTACTTGTCTTGGGGTCGTTACGGATTCGACAGGCATTATGCGGCATATTTTGCGACTCATCTAGCGGATGTAAAACGCCAGTTAAATATAACTGCAAAAAATAACAATTCTTACGCTTTAGCTGCCTAAAAAACAGCCAGCGTGACCTGATTCGGATTGCTTGTGTCTGATGACCGGTCTTATTATGAGCAAGCTACGGTAAAATCAAGTCTAGGGATTTTACAAGAGATTGATAGACTCGCTTAGCTTGGGCTTGAGCCATGTGTCAAAGCTGAGTTAAATGAAGACATGGCCTATGGTCGTAGACAAATGTGTTGGCAGGTGTTTGGACGTGGGTTCGACTCCCACCGGCTCCATAGGGATATGTAAATGAGGTTTTTGGTGATATGAGTTTTTTTGGAAAAATCTTAGGGAAGAGTCAAGATAGTCATCTACCCATTGAGGAAGTTTCTGTTGATTTAGAAAATCTTCCGAATGAATGGGGCTCTTTTTCGACCCTTATTGATGACCGAATGGCTAGTATCCGTCTAAATTTAGCGTTGAATTCTATTGCTCCCTATCTATCCTATACTTATGCACTACGTTTGAGAATTGCTATTTTGAATGTTGATCCAGAGACAGGGTTTCCAGATTATGACGAATTTTCTAATTTGAACCTCATCGAAGATCGTCTTTCAGAAGCGATGAAGCGCATTGCGGCCATCTATGTCGGAGTAGTCATCACAGATGGTCATATAGAGTTTTATTACTATTTGAAAGATAGAGAGCGACACATGCCGGTTATTGCTCAAGTAATGGAGCAATTTTCGAAATATCAATATAGTTCAGCTACTCTGGTGGATCCTGAATGGAAACAATACTTTGACTTCTTGTATCCGAATGAATATGAGTACCAATCTATTTTAAACCAGCGTATCTGGTATCGCCTAGAAAAAGAAGGGGACGACCATAGTCAACTACGGGAAATTAGGCATCAGTTTAGTTTTGAGACTTACGATGATCGTGTTTCCTTTATGGGGGATGCCTCTGCTCTTGATTATGATATTTCTTCTAGGAAAAAAGAAGAAGGCGATCCTCGACCTTACAAACTAGAAATATCCCGATTTGATACTACCGAGCTTCCTAGCATCAACCAACATGTTTGGGAATTAATAGAAATTTCGAAAAAATATAACGGAAAGTATAGCGGCTGGAGCTGCAATGTGGTATAATGGATAAAGTTTTGAGAAAGCAAGTCTTTCTCTTGTATGGAAGATTACTCAAGAGGCTTAAGAGGCTGTGTTGGAAACGCAGTAGGCGTGTAAAAGCGTGCGTGGGTTCGAATCCCATGTCTTCCGTTGTATTTAAAGAAGCGCCTAAAGGCGTTTTTTTGATAGCAGGACGAAGAACGATAATCACTTTGTTTAATGCTAGACCCACAGAATCTAGAAGTGAGGATATTATGCAAGAAATCAGATGGATTCGCTTCCATCTTTTTTATTTGAGAAAAACCTTGAAATTTTTCTGAAAAGGAGTAAACTGTACATAGAAAGTTTTGGAGGTTCTGCATGAAGTTATATGTCCAGTTGATGATTATTTTCTCGATTTCCATCATTGGAGAGGGGATATCAAGTGTCTTCCATCTTCCCATTCCAGGTAGTATTATCGGCTTAATCTTGCTATTTCTTGCTCTGCAGTTTAAGTTATTGAGACTCCGCCACGTCAGTATGGTCGGCAATTTTCTGTTAGCCAATATGACCATTCTTTTTCTACCTCCGGCAGTTGGGATTATGGATAAATTTCATGTGATTGCTCCTTACCTGCTACCGATTATCTTGATTATCCTTGGTGCCATTGTTTTAAATGTGATCGTCATTGCCCTTGTCGTACAGTTCATCAAGCAGCATTTTGAAGGCGATTATGAGAAAGGAGGGATGGATCATGTCTAATCTATGGAGTAACCCGCTATTTGGACTCGCCTTGTCCATTTTTGCCTACCTTATCGGGATGCTGATTTTCCGTAGATTTCCACATCCTTTGACAACGCCTCTTCTTTTAGCAGCGATTTTGGTCATTGCCTTTTTGAAATTAACGGGAATTTCTTATAAGGATTACTATGTCGGTGGGGCTTATTTGAACAATTTAATCGTTCCGTCTACGGTTGCTTTAGGAATTCCGCTTTATAAGACCTTCCACTTGATGAAACACCACGCTCGCAGTATCCTGCTAGGAACCTTTGTGGCTGTAGTGGTCAATACGACTTTCACGGCTCTGCTGGCAAAATTCTTTGGGATGGACTTCTTTTTAGCAATTTCTCTATTTCCTAAATCTGTCACAACAGCGATGGCGGTAGGAATTACTGATAAAATGCAGGGCTTGACAACTGTTACCTTGGTGGTTGTTGTGGCGACAGGTATTTTGACAAGTGTCATGGGACCGACTATTCTTAAACTGCTGAAAATTAAGGATCCAGTAGCAGTTGGCTTGGCCTTAGGTGGCACGGGGCATGCAGTTGGTACCGGAACGGCTTTCAAATATGGACATGTTGCTGGAGCCATGGCAGGTCTTGCAATCGGAGTGACAGGGATCATGTATGTAATTGTCAGTCCAATCGTCGCAGCCATTATCTTAAAATAAAAAAACATGAAGCAGTATTTCTCGGAAATCTTGCTTCATGTTTTTATTTTATCTTAGTTGATAGCTGCTAGGAGGGCATCTGCTTGGGCAGAAAGCTCAGCAAGCTTGTCTTCTGAAAGGACTAATTGGCCAGTTCCCCAAGCCTCTGGATTGATACCAACACCAGTAAATTGGTCAACCACATTCATGCGAATAAATGGAAGGAGGCTACGGTAGTGCTTGAAGACCTCATCAGGTGAAGTGCCGTTAGCAACGGATGAAACAGTTACCACTTTGGCATTGAGGGCAGAAGGACCGCTTGGGTCTGACAAATCAAGCGCGCGTGAAGTCCAGTCGAGCAAGTTTTTCACCACGCCTGGGATAGCCCAGTTGTAGACAGGTGAGAAGATCCAGATAGCATCAGCTGCAAGGATTTCTTCACGAACCTTGGCAACAGCAGCTGGAGCTGGACTTTCGAGGTCTTGGTTGAAGAATGGTACATCTTTGTAGTCCAGATAAGAAACTTCAGCTTTACCAGCTAGAGCTTTTTCCGCTTGAGCTGCCAATTGATGATTGAATGACCCTTGACGAAGTGAGCCAACAATAAATAGTACTTTAGACATAAATATGTCCTCCATTTTATCTTTATTTAAGAGGTGCCCCTCTTGTTACTATCTATGTTACAACAATTGTCACTAATTAGCAATAATTTAGCTCAGCTCTTTGAAAGTTTTTAAAATCCGCACCAAATCTTCTTTGTCGCTTTGGGAGAGGAGGTCAGTCATGTGGCGGATATTGGCCATGTGCTCTGGTAGGACAGCCTCGATTTTTTTCTGGCCTTGATCAGTTAGTTGGATGCGAAAGGAACGGCGGTCATTGGGATCACAGCTGCGACTGATCCAGCCATCTCTTTCCATATTTTTGATCACGACTGTCATATTTCCCGAAGTAGCCAGCATGCTGTCAATCAGATCTTGAATCCGCAACTCTCCTTTACTATATAAGGTTTCCAAGACGGAAAATTGGGTTGGCGTCAAATTGTGCTTTTTAAAAATTTGAGCTTCGAGATTACGAATGGTGCGCTCCGCCTTATGGAGCACGATAATTGTCTTGAGATCAAGCAGAGTATCCTTGTCTAGATTTTCAGTTATTTTCATAGTAACATTTTATCAATAAGTAGTAATAAATGCAAATGTGATAAAAGTCCTAGAAAAATCAGGCTATTTGTAGTATAATGATTCAGTGAAACATAAAACTAAAGAAAAGACTGAATTTCCTATAAGGCACTATGCCATCGGGCTTTTCCTGGTCCTCACGGCGCTTGTTTTTTCATTTTTTACGATCTTGCACCTTGCTATCGAGCCTTGGCAGTCAGCCAAGGAAGGTTCTCAAAAAATCGCTAAGGAATATGCAGATTTGGAGAGTCTGACGAGCTTTTCGATTTACAATGGCAAAGAGTCCTACTATAGCTTGATTGGGACAACTAGTAAAAAAGAGGAAGAAGCTGTTCTGATTTCCAAAAATTCCAATAAAATCCATGTCTATCGCTTGCAAGATGGAATGAGTCAGGCAGAGGCAGAGCAAGTGGCCAAGGAAAATGGAGCGACATCTATTGATAAGACCACTTTTGGTTACTTTGACGGTCAGCCTGTTTGGGAAATTAAGTCTGGAAGCACTTATTATAATATCGGATTTGAAAGCAAAACATTGCTCAGCAAGGAGGGGCTATGAAATTATCCAATCGTGTTTTAAATATGGAAGAAAGTGTGACTCTGGCGGCGGCAGCCAGAGCGAAAGCTTTGAAGGCGGAAGGCAGGGATATCCTTTCTTTGACCTTGGGAGAGCCAGATTTTCCGACGCCTAAGAATATCCAGCAAGCAGCGATGGCAGCGATTGAAGATGGCAGAGCTAGTTTTTATACGGTAACAAGTGGTCTGCCTGAGCTGAAAGCAGCGGTTGTAGACTATTTTGCCAAGTATTATGGCTATGAGATTCAGCCTAATCAAGTGACAGTGGCAACAGGTGCAAAGTTCTCTCTTTACACCTTCTTTATGAGCGTGATTGATCCAGAGGATGAAGTCATTATTCCGACGCCTTATTGGGTTAGCTATGCCGACCAGATCTTGATGGCCGAAGGAAAGCCTGTTTTTGTTCAAGCGACAGAGGAAAATAACTTTAAGGTGACGGTGGCCCAGCTGGAAGCTGCCCGTACTGAGAAGACCAAGGTCTTGGTTCTGAACTCGCCGTCCAATCCGACTGGTATGATTTATACAGCAGAAGAGCTGCTGGCTATTGGAAATTGGGCTGTTGAGCATGATATCTTGATCTTGGCCGACGATATTTATGGCCGCTTGGTCTATAATGGCAATAAATTCACGCCGATTTCTAGTCTGTCAGAAGAAATTCGCAAGCAAACAGTCGTCATCAATGGTGTTTCCAAGAGCTACTCTATGACGGGCTGGCGGATTGGCTATGCTGTAGGTGAGCCTGAAATTATCTCAGCCATGAGCAAGGTTGCAGGGCAAACGACTTCTAATCCGACAGCGGTGGCGCAATATGCGGCCATTGAAGCCTTGACGGGCAGTCAGGATACGGTCGAAAATATGCGATTGGCCTTTGAAGAACGCCTAAATACTATTTATCCTTTGCTGGCTCAAGTGCCTGGCTTTGAAGTCGTCAAACCTCAGGGAGCCTTCTATCTCTTCCCAAATGTTAAAAAAGCGATGGAAATGAAAGGCTATACAGATGTGACAGCTTTTACCACAGCGATTTTAGAAGAAGTAGGTGTGGCTCTAGTGACAGGAGACGGGTTTGGTGCGCCAGAAAATATCCGCCTCAGCTATGCGACTG
Organism: Streptococcus cristatus; assembly: GCF_963529205.1. Lineage (GTDB taxonomy): Bacteria > Bacillota > Bacilli > Lactobacillales > Streptococcaceae > Streptococcus > Streptococcus cristatus_O. Next base: position 7,822 of record NZ_CAURYF010000044.1, read on the forward strand.
ACATGGATACACTAAAAGAAGCGGTTCAACGCCTCAAGAATTTTATGGAGAAGTAAGAATGATTGATCATTTTGAGATTAAAGTAAAGGATTTGCAAATTTCAAAAGACTTTTATACAAGCTTTCTTGCTCCTCTTGGCTACGAATTAGATTTTAGAACTGACTCTCTACTCAGTTTTGTTGCCCCCAATAGTCCTCATCCTGGTGGAGATTTTTGGTTAGGAAAGGGAGAGCAGTCTCCTATTCACTTTGCTTTTTTTGCAGAAAACCACGAGCAGGTTCGAACTTGCTACGAGGCGGGTTTGAAGGCAGGTGGAAAAGATAATGGTGCACCTGATTATCGGAGTGATCATCTACCTTATTATGCAGCTTTTATCCTAGACCCAGATGGAAATAATGTCGAAGTAGTCTGCCACAAAGAATAAAAATAGAAAAGAGAAAAAACGTGTCGAAGAAAAATGTAACAATTATTGATGTAAAAAATCATGTTGGTGAAGAAGTAACGATTGGTGCTTGGGTGGCCAACAAGTCAGGAAAAGGGAAAATCGCTTTCTTGCAGTTGCGTGATGGTTCTGCCTTTTTCCAAGGTGTAGCTTTCAAGCCTAACTTTATTGAGAAATTTGGCGAAGAAGTAGGACTTGAGAAGTTTGATACGATCAAACGCTTGAGCCAAGAAACGTCTGTTTATGTGACAGGGATTGTCAAGGAAGACGAGCGTTCAAAATTTGGCTACGAGCTGGATATCACAGATATCGAAGTTATTGGTGAATCACAAGACTATCCAATCACGCCAAAAGAACACGGAACTGACTTCCTCATGGACAACCGTCACTTGTGGCTGCGTTCTCGCAAGCAAGTAGCCATGATGCAAATCCGTAATGCCATCATCTATGCTACCTATGAATTCTTTGACAAGAATGGCTTTATGAAGTTTGACAGCCCAATCTTGTCAGGAAATGCGGCAGAGGATTCGACTGAGCTCTTTGAAACCGACTACTTTGGAACTCCAGCTTACTTGAGTCAATCTGGTCAGCTCTACCTTGAAGCGGGGGCTATGGCTCTGGGACGTGTTTATGACTTTGGTCCAGTATTCCGTGCGGAAAAATCAAAAACTCGCCGTCATTTGACAGAGTTCTGGATGATGGATGCGGAGTATAATTTTGTTACTCACGATGAGTCACTCGACTTGCAGGAAGCTTATGTCAAAGCCTTGATTCAAGGTGTTCTCGACCGTGCTCCTCAAGCTTTGGAAACATTGGAACGTGATACTGAGCTTTTGAAACGCTATATTGCAGAGCCATTCAAGCGCGTTACCTATGATGAGGCGATTGATCTCTTGCAAGCGCATGAAAATGATGAGGATGCGGACTACGAACATCTTGAGCATGGCGATGACTTTGGTTCACCGCATGAAACATGGATTTCAAACCACTTTGGTGTACCAACCTTTGTCGTGAACTATCCAGCAGCCATCAAGGCTTTCTACATGAAGCCTGTGGAAGGAAATCCAGATCGCGTCCTTTGTGCAGACTTGCTTGCTCCAGAAGGCTATGGCGAAATCATCGGTGGCTCTATGCGTGAAGAAGATTACGACGCACTGGTCGCTAAAATGGAAGAGCTTGGTATGGATACATCAGAATATGAATTCTACTTGGATCTTCGTAAGTATGGATCTGTTCCACACGGTGGCTTCGGTATCGGTATCGAGCGTATGGTAACCTTTGTCGCAGGAACCAAGCATATCCGTGAAGCCATTCCATTCCCACGTATGTTGCACCGTATTAAACCTTAAAATCAATGAGAGTGGGACAGAAATCGGTAATCCGTCAGAATTCGATTTCGTCGTCCCACCTCCGCACAGTTGAGTAGGGCTGTAAAAGCTGATGAAATCAGCGTAATAGAGCCCACTCAACCACTGCGTCTTGCTCGACAATCCAAAGACAATTGAGAGGCTAGGACCTTTGTCCCAGCCTCTTCAAAGCACTAGAAAGAAGAGGTAGGAGTCATGTAAAGAGCAGATTAACAAGTGACAAAAGATAGAAATTAGAAAACACTTGTTAAAGGAGAAAATATGTTAAAAAGAAGTTATCGGAAAAATATCGGCCTGATGGCCGGAATTGAATTTTTTGCCTTTCTAGGCATTACCAGTTTTTGGATTTTATTTCTAAGTCAAAACGGCATGTCCCTTTGGCAGATTGGGC
>NZ_CAURYF010000045.1:0-9968 GCF_963529205.1 Streptococcus cristatus
TCCCATCAGACCAAGTAGACTACATGGATGTATCGCCTAAGCAGGTAGTTGCCGTGGCGACAGCATGTATTCCTTTCTTGGAAAACGATGACTCTAACCGTGCCCTCATGGGTGCCAACATGCAGCGTCAGGCTGTGCCTTTGATCGATCCAAAAGCGCCTTATGTCGGTACTGGTATGGAATACCAAGCTGCCCACGATTCTGGTGCAGCGGTTATTGCTCAGTATGATGGTAAGGTTACCTATGCGGATGCGGATAAGGTAGAAGTTCGTCGTGAAGACGGTTCACTAGATGTGTACCACATTCAAAAATTCCGTCGTTCAAACTCAGGTACTGCCTACAACCAACGTACCCTTGTAAAAGTTGGCGATGTCGTTGAAAAAGGCGACTTTATCGCAGACGGACCTTCTATGGAAAATGGAGAAATGGCGCTTGGACAAAACCCAATCGTTGCCTACATGACTTGGGAAGGTTACAACTTCGAGGATGCCGTTATCATGAGCGAACGCTTGGTCAAAGACGATGTCTACACATCTGTCCACCTCGAAGAATACGAATCAGAAACACGCGATACAAAGCTTGGGCCTGAAGAAATCACTCGTGAAATTCCAAACGTTGGTGAAGATGCCCTTAAAGACCTTGACGAAATGGGGATTATCCGTATCGGTGCTGAGGTTAAAGAAGGCGATATCCTTGTCGGTAAAGTAACGCCTAAGGGTGAAAAAGACCTTTCAGCTGAAGAACGCCTCTTGCATGCTATCTTTGGTGATAAGTCTCGTGAAGTACGTGACACGTCTCTTCGTGTACCACACGGTGCCGATGGTGTCGTTCGCGATGTCAAGATCTTTACACGTGCAAATGGAGATGAGTTGCAATCAGGTGTTAATATGCTGGTTCGCGTCTACATCGCTCAAAAACGTAAGATTAAGGTCGGAGACAAGATGGCCGGACGCCACGGAAACAAAGGGGTTGTATCTCGTATCGTTCCTGTGGAAGACATGCCTTACCTTCCAGACGGAACTCCAGTTGATATCATGTTGAACCCACTCGGGGTACCATCACGTATGAACATCGGTCAGGTTATGGAGCTTCACCTTGGTATGGCAGCTCGTAACTTGGGTATCCACATTGCGACACCGGTCTTTGACGGAGCTAGCTCAGAAGATCTCTGGGATACTGTCCGTGAAGCTGGTATGGATAGCGATGCCAAGACGATTCTTTATGACGGCCGTACTGGTGAGCCGTTTGACAACCGCGTTTCTGTCGGTGTCATGTACATGATCAAGCTCCACCACATGGTTGACGACAAACTCCACGCCCGCTCAGTCGGTCCTTACTCAACCGTTACCCAACAGCCACTCGGAGGTAAAGCTCAGTTTGGTGGACAACGTTTCGGGGAAATGGAAGTTTGGGCACTAGAGGCTTACGGTGCGTCAAACGTTCTTCAGGAAATTTTGACCTACAAGTCTGATGATATCAATGGTCGTCTCAGAGCCTATGAAGCCATCACCAAAGGGAAACCAATTCCAAAACCAGGTGTGCCAGAATCCTTCCGAGTTCTTGTGAAAGAATTGCAATCTCTTGGTCTTGACATGCGTGTCCTTGACGAAGATGACCAAGAAGTAGAACTTCGTGACTTGGATGAAGACATGGATGAAGATGTGATCCATGTGGACGATCTGGAAAAAGCACGTCAAAAACAGGCTCAAGAAGCTAAAGCAGCTTTTGATGCTGAAGGAAATGAAGAAAAATAATTCGTCGCTGATTAGATAAATAAGAAAGGTAAGAAATAGTGGTTGATGTAAATCGATTTAAAAGTATGCAAATCACCCTAGCTTCTCCAAGTAAGGTCCGTTCATGGTCTTACGGAGAAGTGAAGAAGCCTGAGACAATCAATTACCGGACCTTGAAGCCAGAACGTGAAGGCCTCTTTGACGAGGTGATCTTCGGGCCAACCAAGGATTGGGAGTGTGCCTGCGGTAAGTACAAACGGATTCGTTACAAAGGGATTATTTGTGACCGCTGTGGTGTCGAAGTAACACGGACTAAGGTTCGTCGTGAGCGTATGGGCCACATTGAGCTTAAAGCACCGGTTTCTCATATTTGGTATTTCAAAGGAATCCCAAGCCGTATGGGCTTGACTCTGGATATGAGTCCGCGCGCTCTAGAAGAAGTCATTTATTTTGCGGCTTATGTGGTGATTGATCCTAAGGAAACACCACTGGAGCATAAATCTATCATGACGGAGCGCGAGTACCGTGAGCGCCTCCGTGAATATGGTGCAGGTTCATTCGTTGCCAAGATGGGAGCAGAAGCGATCCAAGACTTGCTGAAACAAGTGGATTTGGAAACAGAAATTGCGGCTCTCAAGGAAGAATTGAAAACAGCTTCTGGTCAAAAACGAATCAAGGCTATTCGTCGTTTGGACGTTTTGGATGCCTTCTACCGCTCTGGCAATAAGCCAGAATGGATGATTCTCAACATCCTGCCAGTCATTCCACCAGATCTACGCCCAATGCTCCAATTGGACGGTGGCCGTTTTGCCTCATCTGACTTGAACGACCTCTACCGCCGTGTTATCAATCGGAACAACCGTTTGGCTCGTTTGCTTGAGTTGAATGCACCAGGTATCATCGTTCAAAATGAGAAGCGGATGCTGCAAGAAGCGGTGGATGCTTTGATTGACAACGGTCGCCGTGGTCGTCCGATCACAGGTCCAGGTAGCCGTCCACTTAAGTCTTTGAGCCACATGCTCAAAGGGAAACAAGGTCGTTTCCGTCAAAACTTGCTGGGTAAACGGGTTGACTTCTCAGGACGTTCCGTTATCGCCGTTGGTCCGACATTGAAAATGTATCAATGTGGTGTGCCACGTGAAATGGCGATCGAGCTCTTCAAGCCGTTTGTCATGCGGGAAATTGTTGCCCGTGACTATGCACAGAATGTGAAAGCTGCTAAGCGCATGGTAGAGCGTGGCGATGAGCGCATCTGGGATGTCTTGGAAGATGTTATCAAAGAACACCCAGTGCTCCTTAACCGTGCACCGACCCTTCACCGCTTGGGTATCCAAGCCTTTGAGCCAGTTCTAATCGACGGTAAAGCTCTTCGTTTGCACCCACTGGTCTGTGAAGCCTACAATGCCGACTTTGACGGTGACCAAATGGCCATCCACGTACCATTGTCGGAGGAAGCCCAAGCTGAAGCTCGTATCCTCATGCTGGCTGCTGAGCACATCTTGAATCCGAAAGACGGAAAACCTGTTGTAACACCATCTCAGGATATGGTCTTGGGTAACTACTACTTGACTATGGAAGAAGCAGGTCGTGAAGGTGAAGGCATGGTCTTTAAAGACCGTGATGAAGCCGTGATGGCCTTGCGTAATGGCTATGTCCACTTGCACACTCGTGTAGGTATCGCGACAGATAGTCTCAACAAACCTTGGACAGAAGATCAAAAACACAAGATCCTCATGACCACTGTAGGTAAGATTCTCTTCAACGATATCATGCCAGAAGAGCTGCCTTACCTGCAAGAGCCAACGAATGCTAACTTGACAGAAGGCGTTCCAGCTAAATACTTTTTGGAGCCAGGTAAAGATATCAAGTCTGCCATTGAAGCCCTAGAGCTAAATATTCCGTTCAAGAAGAAAAATCTAGGAAATATCATCGCTGAAATCTTCAAACGCTTCCGCACGACAGAAACATCTGCCCTGCTGGACCGCTTGAAAGACCTAGGTTACCACCATTCTACGCTGGCTGGCTTGACAGTGGGTATTGCCGACATTCCAGTCGTAGAAGACAAGGCAGAGATTATCGAAGAGTCTCACAAGCGTGTAGAACAAATCACCAAGCAATTCCGTCGTGGTATGATTACCGATGATGAGCGCTACAATGCAGTTACTGCTGAGTGGCGTGCTGCCCGTGAAAAATTAGAAAAACGCTTGGTTGCCAACCAAGATCCGAAGAACCCAATCGTTATGATGATGGACTCTGGAGCCCGTGGTAACATCTCAAACTTCTCACAGCTTGCCGGTATGCGTGGTCTGATGGCTGCTCCGAACGGACGTATCATGGAATTGCCAATCCTTTCAAACTTCCGCGAAGGTTTGTCAGTACTCGAAATGTTCTTCTCTACTCACGGTGCTCGTAAGGGTATGACGGATACGGCCCTCAAGACAGCCGACTCAGGTTACTTGACTCGTCGTCTGGTTGACGTTGCTCAAGATGTGATTATCCGTGAGGACGACTGTGGTACAGACCGCGGCTTGCTCATCACTTCTATCACAGAAGGCAAGGAAATGATCGAGTCTCTGGAAGAGCGTCTCAATGGTCGTTACACTAAGAAGACGGTTAAACATCCAGAAACTGGTGCTGTCATTATTGGTCCAAATGAATTGATCACCGAAGACAAGGCGCGTGAGATTGTCAATGCGGGTGTGGAAGAAGTGACGATTCGCTCTGTCTTTACATGTAATACCCGCCACGGTGTCTGCCGTCATTGTTACGGTATCAACTTGGCGACTGGTGATGCAGTTGAAGTCGGTGAAGCAGTCGGAACTATCGCTGCCCAATCTATCGGGGAACCTGGTACACAGCTGACCATGCGTACCTTCCACACGGGTGGTGTTGCCTCGAATACCGATATCACGCAAGGTCTTCCTCGTGTCCAAGAAATCTTTGAAGCCCGCAATCCGAAAGGGGAAGCGGTCATCACTGAAGTCAAGGGTGAAGTTACTGCTATCGAAGAAGATGCATCTACTCGTACCAAGAAGGTCTTTGTTACAGGCCAAACTGGCGAAGGTGAATATGTGGTACCATTTACAGCTCGCATGAAGGTAGAAGTGGGCGACCAAGTCTCTCGTGGTGCTGCCTTGACTGAAGGTTCTATCCAGCCTAAGCACTTGCTGGCTGTCCGCGATGTCTTGTCTGTTGAAACTTACCTGCTTGCTGAAGTACAAAAAGTTTACCGCAGCCAAGGGGTAGAAATCGGCGACAAACACATCGAAGTAATGGTTCGTCAGATGATTCGCAAGGTGCGCGTCATGGATCCAGGTGATACAGATCTCCTCATGGGAACTCTCATGGATATTACAGACTTTACAGATGCTAACCGTGATGTGGTTATCTCTGGCGGTGTACCTGCGACAGCTCGTCCAGTCCTCATGGGAATCACCAAAGCTTCCCTTGAAACGAACAGCTTCCTGTCTGCAGCTTCCTTCCAGGAAACAACTCGTGTCCTGACAGATGCTGCTATCCGTGGTAAGAAAGACCATCTGCTCGGACTCAAGGAAAATGTTATCATCGGTAAGATTATTCCAGCTGGTACTGGTATGGCTCGTTACCGTAACTTGGAACCACAAGCAATCAATGAAGTTGAAATTATTGACGAAGTTGTGGAAACAGCAGAGACTGAAGAAGTTGAAACAAGCGTAGAATCATAAGAGCTTGCTTAAGTTTACAATATAAAAGTCTATCGAGAGTGGGACAGAAATCGGTAATTCGTTAGAATTCGATTTCGTCGTCCCACCTCCGCACAGTTGAGTAGGGCTGTAAAAGCTGATGAAATCAGCGTAGTAGAGCCCACTCAACCACTGCGTCTTGCTCGACAATCCAAAGACAATTGAGAGGCTAGGACTTTTGTCCTAGCCTCTTTTTGCTAGGTGCACTGCATTGGTGAAGGTATAATAAAAATTGAAATTTTAGCGCTCTATTTTGCTGCCAGATTGAATCAAAAGCTTAGGGAAGGAGCTTCCTAGTGAGCATGATGGCGTATTTTTTGACTTTATATGGCTCTTAGCTGTACAGGAAGGGAAAAATTCGATATACTAAGTAAAAGGAGGAAAAAATGAAAAATTTTTTGCAAAAAGTAGAATATAGTTTACTGGCTTTGTTTTTAGCCGTCCAGACTCAAGTTCCTTTTGTGCTGATCCAGTTTTACAAAGGTCGAGATCAAAATTTTTCAATAGGATACACCTTGCTTGTCCTGATGGTTTATTTGCTGATTATTTTTTATGCCCTGCGAATGGCTAAAAAAGAAGGCTTACTGACCCTTGATTTTAGTTTTTTTAATTTAAAATCAGTAATCTGGTTAGTGTTATCCTATCTGGTAAGTATTGGAATTAATATCTTTGCAGCGATTATCATGGTTCTAGAGGGTCAATTTTCAGGAACGACAGCCAATCAAGTTGCTTTGCAGAGCTTGTTTCAGAATACACCCGTTATCTTGATTGTTGTGGGAGCACTTTTCTCAGCGCCAATTTTGGAAGAGATTCTTTTCCGTGGTTTGATCCCCCAAAAGTTATTTCCCCAGCATGAGTTGATTGGTTTGATAGTTGGTTCTATTCTTTTTGGTTTTTTCCACGGACCGACCAATATCGGTAGTTTTATTCTTTATGCTGGCATGGGTGGCGTCTTAGCTTTAGTAGTTTACCAGACCAAGCATTTGGAAATGGGAATTTTAGCCCATATGCTACGAAATGGAATTGCTATTTTGGTGATGATCATCTCACAAAGTTAACGATATATCATTCATGGATGAAGAGGTCAGCTTGACCTCTTTTTTGACATTTCAGGGATAAAAAGTGACTTTTTAGGACAACGAGCCAACAGAGCGAATCTTTTGCTTTATAATGATAATTGTATCTTAGCTTTAGGGAGTGAAAAATATGCGTCTCAAATTTCAAAAATCTATCCAAATCTTATTAGTAGTTATGCTGCTTCAATCGGGTTTGTTGCTTTTGGTTCAGCCAATGACCAACCGCTTGGTTTTATCAAGGCCCAGTTTGCTCTTTATCTCTCTCTTTTTGCTCATTCTTTTTGGGTACGCCTCTTACTTTTCTCGTGAGTGGCGGGATTTTAAGGTAGAGCTACGGGCTTCCAAGAGGTTTCAGCACTTACGTTGCCTTTATTTTTTAATGATTGCAAGCAATGCAGCAGGCCTTGTTCTTCTTTGCGGGCAGTCGGGTTCGGAGCTAACGCCTTTGCAGCAGCTTATCTCAAACAGTTTTTCCGCTTCCTCCTTGCTACTACTTGGCATGGATTTATTTGGAATGTCATCACAGGCTAAGCAAAACAGGCAGATGAAATACAGAAAGAGTTGGCGTATTGCCTTGGGAATTGCTCTCTTTGCTTTTCTGATAAATCCTGAAGAATTATCTTGTTTTCTAATTTATCTAAGTTTAGGCATGGCTTTTGTCCAGCTCTTAAAAGCCTGGGTTAGCTCTCTAGAATTATCCTTACTGGCTCATCTTCTTCGGAATTTACTTCTGATCCTCCTTTTGCCTTTCTGTTTGTAAAAAGTGTTTTCTTAAATAGGGGAATTGTGGTAAAATGATAAATGAAACAAGAGTCTGAGAGGACTGCTTGTAGGATCAAGTGCAGTTTGTAAAACTGATGCTGCATCTGCTGTTGGCTTTGCGGTACACTAGATGGGTGTGCCTTTTTTGTTGAAAGGCAGTAGTAGCAAGGGGAAAGGAAATACGATGAATCTAAGACAACTTGCTCCAGAGGGCAAGACAGCTCTTTGTGGGATCCTTAATGTTACCCCAGATTCCTTTTCGGATGGGGGCAAATATAATACGGTGGAAAAGGCTCTGGAGCAAGCACGCAAGATGATAGCTCAGGGAGCTCATCTGCTGGATATCGGTGGTGAGTCGACTCGTCCAGGCAGCCATTTTGTGGATATTGAGGCAGAGATAGGGCGTGTGGTACCAGTCATTGAGGCTCTTCGTCGGGAGACTGATATTCTCATTTCTGTGGATACTTGGAAGGCGTCAGTTGCAGAAGCAGCTTTGGCCGCTGGAGCTAATATCATCAATGACATCACAGGACTCTTGGGTGATGAGAGAATGGCAACTGTGGCTGCCAAGGCTGGAGCGCCAGTTATCGCCATGTTCAATCCAGTCATGGCTCGACCCCAACATGCCGGTTCGAAAATCTTTCCGACTTTCGGCTTTGAGCCAGCTTTTACCGAGTCAGAATTAGCGGACTTTGAACAGCTGGGTATTCAGGCACTCATGTGGGCATTTTTTGAAAGAACACTGGGGAAAGCTAAGCAAGCTGGTCTGGACCGTGAGCAAATCATGCTGGATCCAGGGATTGGTTTTGGCTTGACCAAACGGGAAAATCTCTTGCTCTTACAGGAACTGGACAGCATTCATCAGGCAGGCTTTCCCATTTTTCTGGGTGTCTCTCGCAAGCGCTTTTTGGTCAATATCTTGGAGGAAAATGGTTTTGAGACTGACCCAGAGACAGCCGCTGGTTTTCAAAACAGAGACCTAGCTTCAGCTCATTTGACTAGCATTGCAGCTAGTCAGGGTGTCGAGGCTGTCCGAGTGCATGATGTGGAAGTCCACCGGATGGCAGCCGATATTGGCGATGCTATTCGACTGGCTCAGAAAATGGAAGATCTAAATTTACGGCAGTATAAGTGACTATGACAAAAGAAGAATTGCCAGATTTAAGCTGGCTGGAAGCCTATCGGACGGACAGTCCTAATTTTGGCTTGGAGCGGATGGAGCGGATGCTGGCGCTGCGGGGAAATCCCCATTTGCAGCTGTCAGTGATTCATATAGGGGGGACCAACGGGAAGGGTTCAACCATTGCCCACCTGCGTCAACTCTTGGAAATGCGGGGTCTACGTGTAGGAACCTTTACCTCCCCCTATTTGATCAGCTACAATGAACAAATCGCCATCAATGGCCGATCTATTCCCAATCAAGATTTGTCGCGCCTGCTAGAGATCTATCGAGCTCTCTTTGAAGAGCAAGCGAACGATGAGGTTTTGCAGGGAGTGACTGAGTTTGAAATCATGACGGCTTTGGCCTATGATTATTTGGCTCAGGAGCGGGTTGATGTGGCCATTATGGAGGTCGGTATGGGCGGCCTCTTGGATAGCACTAATGTCTGCCATCCAGATTTGACGGCTATTACGACCATTGGCTTAGATCATGTGGCTCTGCTGGGGCATTCTCTGGCAGCGATTGCCGAGCAGAAGGCTGGGATTGTCAAGCAAAATGTGCCCTTGGTGACTGGACGGATTGAGCCAGAAGCTCTGGCGGTCATTGAGGACAAGGCTCATCAAAAGCAAGCGCCTCACTATGTTTATGGGCAGTCTTATCAAGTGCAGAGCTTGGGCGGGACTGACTCAGGAGAACATCTTAGCTTTTCTAATGCCTATCGGGAGGCGGAGCCTTACCTGACGCCTCTGCTGGGGCAGCATCAGGTAGATAATGCTGGTTTGGCGATTGAGCTCTGTGACCTCTATTGTCAGAGCAAACAGCTACCGCTGTTAACAAAAGAGCAAGTTGGCGCGGCTTTAGTGGCGACCAGTTGGCCGGGTCGGATGGAGCAGATTTCGCACCAGCCTCGTATTTTGCTTGATGGCGCCCACAATCCACATGCCATGGAGAGGTTGACGAGGACCTTGAGCCAGCATTATCCAGACTTGGATAAGAAAATCCTTTTCAGCTGTATCCAGACCAAGTCTCTGGAGGAAATGGTGGGTCAGCTCAAGCAGGTGCCTAAGAGTCAGCTAATTTTGACCAGTTTTACGGATCCACGGAGTTTTTCCAAAGAAAAAATGGAGGCGCTGGCTTGCGAGCAGGGATTGGATTATGCTGATTGGCAGGACTTTTTAGAGGCTTATTTGAAAGCTGAGCATGGGACCGATGAGCTCTTGCTGATTACGGGTTCCCTTTATTTCCTGGCTCAGGTCAGGGCCTATATCATTGACAAAGAAAAAGAATCTAGGAGTGAATATGGACACGAAGAAAATTGAAGCAGCTGTTGCCCAGATTATTGAGGCGGTTGGAGAAGACGGAAACCGCGAAGGTTTGCAGGAGACGCCGCAGCGCATTGCTAAAATGTACCAGGAAATCTTTGCTGGGCTAGGTGAGACGGCTGAGGAGCATCTGGCCAAGTCTTTTGAAATCATTGACAATAATATGGTAGTGGAGAAGGATATTTTCTTTC
>NZ_CAURYF010000046.1:0-9466 GCF_963529205.1 Streptococcus cristatus
CAGAAGTAGGACCTGGAGTTTACGATATCCACTCACCGCGCGTGCCAAATGAAGGTGAAATTGACCACACAATCGAAGCCATCCTTGCTAAAGTTCCAAGCAAGAAAGTTTGGATCAACCCTGACTGTGGTTTGAAAACACGTGGTATTCCAGAAACAAAAGAAAGCTTGATCCGCCTTGTAGAAGCGGCCAAAGCAGCTAGACAAAAACTGAATTAATATTATTTCTACATTTAAACTCAGCTCTGATAAACCTGCAACAAAGCTGTTTGCAGGTTTGTTATAGGCTGATAGTTAGTAGATTGAAAGGAATTTTATCTCTATGGTGAATCGCCAAACTCCTAGTCTCTCATTTGAAGTATTTCCTCCTAATCCGGCAGTAGGCAATGATAAGATTTTTCAGGCGTTGAGGGAGATGCAAGATCTGGCTCCCCACTTTATCAGTGTGACTGCCAGCAATAATAAATTTGATATTGAGGAGACAACGGTTCGTTTGGCTGAGTTCATCTCCAATGACCTTGAGATTCCGACGATTGCCCATTTGCCAGCTGTTTATCTAACCAAGGAAATGGTGTCCAATATCTTGCAGGCTCTGGATCGTGTTGGGGTCAATCAGATTTTGGCTTTGCGGGGCGATATTTTTCCAGATGTGGCTCCTAAGGATGATTTTAAATATGCGACTGATTTGATTGAGTATATCAAGACAGAAGCACCACATTTTGACATCATCGGAGCCTGCTATCCAGAAGGTCACCCAGACTCACCAAACCAGATCTCAGATATTCAGAATCTAAAGAAAAAGGTTGATGCGGGCTGCTCTAGTCTTGTCACTCAGCTCTTCTTTGACAATGAACGTTTCTATGATTTCCAAGATAAGTGTACCTTGGCTGGGATTGATGTTCCGATTCATGCAGGGATCATGCCGATTCTTAACCGAAACCAAGCGCTTCGCCTTTTGAAAACGTGTGAGAATATTCATCTTCCGCGCAAATTCAAGGCCATTCTGGATAAGTATGAACATGATCCAGAATCCCTGCGGACAGCTGGTTTAGCCTATGCGGTGGATCAGATTGTCGACTTGGTGACCCATGATGTAGCAGGGATCCATCTCTATACGATGAATAACGCGGCAACAGCTTACCATATCTATAAGGCGACCCATGCGCTCTTTAACCATACCCCATCCGTTCAATCTTTTTAAGATGAATGAAGAAACCACTAATCAGATTCATTTGCTGTTTAGTGGTTTTTGTTTATAGGTTTTGATCATTTAGAAGCTGATAAATGATAGAGTCGTTCTTTTCTTGCTTGCTAAAATGTCTTATTTTGTTTATATTAGTTCTATAAGCTTTCCTGGAGGCGTTTACATGACCGAAGATCGTTTGAAGTTGAAATTGTTGGGAAGTCCGAGTGTCTTTCTCAATCAAGAGGAGGTCTTTTTTCCTTTTGCCAAAATCAATGCTCTGCTCTATTATCTCCATATCAATGGAGCAGTCAATCGGGAGGAGATTGCAGGAATCCTCTGGGAAAACAAGGATAATCAGACTGCCAAAAAGAATCTGCGCAACACCATTTATCAGGCTAACAAGCTATTGGGAGGAGAATGGATTATTGCTCCCAACCGTACTGTGCTATCGCTTAATCCCGAGTGTGCGATTGAAAGTGATGTAGAAATTTTCACGGACAAGCCTGCGGAGCATCTGTCGCTCTATCAGGGTGATTTTCTGCAGGGCTTCTATCTCAAGGACAGTGAAGCCTTTGACTATTGGGTGTCCAAGATGCGGACGCGATATGAGCAGCTCTATATCCAGGCTTGTTACCAAAAGTTGGAAAAAGATCCATCGAATTTGGAGGAATCAGAGCGAAATCTGCGCCGTATGATCAGCATCGATGAGTTTGATGAAAAGAATTATCATCTGCTTATGAAGCTTTATCAGGAGAATGATCGACCTGGTAAGGTGATTGAGACTTATTATAAATTGGTCAATCTCTTGGACAAGGAATTGGGGATTAGTCCGAATGAAGCAATTCAACAGCTGTATCATGAAGTGATGGCCAAGGATCGCAGTGAGCGTAAGATCAAGCAATTTTTACGTAATACAGACCACTTCTTTGGCCGAGTGGGTGAAATCAAGCGTTTGGAATCTTATTTTTCTAAGATTATAGAGAGGCAAGAACCTCGTGCGCTGCTCTTAGTCGGTGGTACTGGTATCGGTAAACGGACAGTGACTCGACAAGTACTGGCTAATCAGACCAAGTATTTCCAGATTGTTATGGCAGAGTGCTTCAAAGAAGAAATGACGGTCGGATTGCAGCCTTGGCGCAGTCTGTTAGATGGCTTGGGCGACTTAGTCATTCAGCATCAGATCCTTTCTACCAGCCAGTGGCAGGTTATTTTGGATAGTTATTTTCCGGTTATGGCAGGTGAAGCTTCGGATATTGAGCTGAATACGGATCGTCTGGCTCGGTTTGTGCTGGATATTTTGCAAAAGATTTCTAAGAAAAAGGCCCTGGTGATCTTAGTTGAGGACTGTCACTGGATGGATGAGGCAAGTGTGGCTGTTTTAGAGCAGGTTATGAACCATTTGAGGGATTATCCAGTAGCCTTTGTGTTGACAAAGCATCTGAGTACGCCACCTTATCTTGGCCGCTTTTTCAATCACTTGTTGCTTCGTAGCCAGCTAGACTGCATTGAACTGCAGCCACTGGATTTTAAGGCAAGTGTGGCTTATTTACAGGCCCAGACTGGACAGTTAGTCATATCTGAAGAACGGCTTGAGGCTATTTATCGGGTCAGTCAAGGCATCCCTTTCTTTCTGTCGGAGTATGCGGAGCAGCTTTTGCGAGGTGAAAAATTCCAGCCATTAACCTCAGTTATTAAAGCAAAACTATCTCTGAAATTAGGCTATTTGAGCAGCCAGGAGGAGGAATTGGTTGACTATCTGGCTTGCTTTAGTTCCCCTGCTTCGGTAGCGCTCTTAGCTAAGTTGCTAGGCCTATCTGTGGAAGAAGTAGTCGAAATTGCTGAAGGATTTGGGCAAAAACAGCTTTTAATAGAAGAGGAGCAGGAGGAATTGGTTTTACGGTTCAGTCAGGAGCTTTTGCGGATTTATGCTTATGAGCGCTTGCCGCTTGCCAAGAAGCGGATGCTACATCACCAGATTGCCCAAGGCATGGAAGACCAGCTAGGAGCCTCTCTCTATCATGCTCGGTTGCTCAATGACATCGCCTATCACTACAAGCTGTCCAAGCAGCCGATTAAGTCTCTGGAGTATGAGTTGCATTATCTCGAGGCTACCTTGCAGTTTCATCATGAGCTCTTTCCGATTTATTCGCGGGAGTTTGGCTTTATCGAAAAGACGGATGATAGCAATCAATCAGCGGTTTTGGACCAATTTGATCGTATCCGTCGGGAAATAGAAGGATTAGAGAGAAAACACCAGAATCACAAAGATTTTCAGCTATTGGTTCTCCGCTTTCTCTATCTGGAAGGGCGCTATGCTATCCGGACGGGGAATTACCAGCAGGGAATGGACAACATCCAGCAGGTGATTGCTTCTGCTAAAGAGCTGCAGCAGATGGAGTTTCTCCTAGAAGGCTATCGGCAGATGATTTACTATTGCATCCAGACGGAGAATATTCCTGAGATGCGCTACTATACGGAGTTAGCCCTGGATGCTTCAGTTCAGGCCAATAATTACGAAGCTATTGCAATGAATCTTCGACTCAAGGGACTTTATCATCTCATGATTGGAGATGAGGAGCAATCACTCCGCCATCTTTACCAGTCTATCGATTGCTTTAGTTTGACGGCTTCGTTGCGCTCAAAGTATTCGATTCAGATTGCGGCGGCTCTAGATTATCTGGCAGAGATTGAGCAGATTCGTGGGAATTTCACGACAGCGCTGGCTCATCAGAAAGAGGCGATTGAGTTGACGGAAAATAAAACAGCAGAGCCTTCGATTTTTGCTTTCTACATAGGCTTGGGACTGACTTATTATCAGCTGAAAGATTATGAGCAGGCGGAGCGAATCTTGCTGAAAGCGAAAGCAGCCCTGAAGTCGCTCAGCTTTCCTTGGAAAGAGACCCAGTTGGAAGTGTATTTGGCCTTGATTGGCTGTGAGAAGAGAGATTATCAACCGGTGCTTGATCTTCTGCGGAAAAAGGATAGTCTCATTAGTCGCTATGGCAATCCGCGGGACAAGGGGCTGATTTACTATCTGATGGCTGTGATTAAGTATCGCCTGCTGACTGGCAGCTTGCAGGAAGCAGACTTTGAAGACTTGCTGAATCAGGACTTTGAGTCCTACTATGAAACGGCCAAAAGCCAGCTCAATCCCTACCGTGACCGGCACCAGCTCAAGGAATTAGAAAACTTACGCCAAGGTCTATCTCAGGCATTAAACACAAAATAAAAGAGGATGAACTTTATGTTCGTCCTCTTTTGATGTTTGTAATGAAGTTTTTAAAATCCCCGTTAGTCATGTGCTTGTGCCCAGACTTGGGTCAGGTAAAAGACAAAGCTGGCTGCCAGATTAGCCGTATGGTTGTCTATATCGTGAGGTGGAGAGACTTCGACGATATCAAAGCCGATCAGTTTGCCTGAGGCAGCAATGTGCTGGAAGACCAGAACCGCTAGATTGGGATCCACACCGAGCGACTGAATGGCACTGACACCAGGAGCGGCACCAGCTGCAAAGCAGTCAATATCAATGGTCAAATAGACCTGCTCCTTGTCGGCCAAAAAGGTATCGACCACCTTACAGACTTCCTTGTAACCCATTTGGTAAATATCCATACCAGTCAGAAATTGGATAGCCTTGGATTTTGCCACAAAGTCAAAGAGAAAGAGATTGTTATTATGCTCCTGAATCCCTAGGATAAGGTAGTTAAAGGCCTGCTTCTGAGCTAGAGTGTCATCGAACATCTGGCGAAAACCGGTACCGGAGTTAGGACCAGTCTGATCGTAGGGGCGTAGGTCAAAATGGGCATCCATATTGATCACAGCTAAGTTTTGATCAGGATTTAGTGACGACTTGAGACCTAGATAGTTGCCGTAGGCTGTTTCGTGACCGCCGCCTAGAACGATGGGTCGGAGATTAAGTTCTCGCAGGCGTTTGACTGCTCGCGCCAAGCTTTGCTGCAGTTGTTCCAGAGAGCGGTTAGGCCCGTCAATATCGCCAACGTCAAATACTCGGACGTTTCTACCTAGATGCCAAGGAAGTTTGGCCAGCTGAGTTCGGATAGCTTGTGGTCCTTCGACAGCCCCCACTCGGCCGTTATTGATATAGACACCTTTGTCGCTCTTGAAGCCAATCAGGGCAAAGTTCACCCCTTCAAAAGGAGTTAAGCTAGGATCATTTAAGTCCAGAAACTCAATGACCATGCCCCACTTAGCAGTATATAGATTGTCTTCTGGACCTCGCTGATAGTAATGGTTGTCTAGCTGATAGTAATCTTCTAACATAATTTTGTCCTTTTTGATAACGATACTTGCGACTTTATTATAAGAGTTTCCGTCGAGCCTGTCAATGACTTTTGGCGGGAAAAGAAGCCCAGCTGCATGAGAGCGGGCTTCTTATGTTAGCTTTTTACAGAGGCATCAGCTTTAGAACTGAATGCTCAAGTCCACAGCCTTTTCAACGGCTGCTAGGAATTCTTCGTTTTCAATCAGCTCAGAAGCCTTGTTGAGTTCTTCATAGATTTCGATATCCTTATCAAACTCGATAAAGCGGACATGCTGACGGAAGAGGTCGTAGGCCGGCTTGGTTCCTTTACCAAGTTCATGGTTTTCTGGTTTCAGATCCAGAGCTTGGCAGGCTGCCATGATTTCTGTTGCCACGATGCGGCGAGAATTCTTGAGAATTTCAGCTGCCTTGCGTGCTGCGGTAGTTCCCATGCTGACAAAGTCTTCTTGGTTTTCACAAGATGGGATAGAGTCTACGCTGGCTGGATGAGATAAGACCTTGTTTTCAGAAGCAAGCGAAGCACAAGCATACTGGGTAATCATAAAGCCAGAGTTGAGTCCTGGGTGTTTGACCAAGAAGGATGGAAGCTTGCTCAGTTGGCTGTTGACCAGGCGTTCCACACGACGCTCGGATACATTACCGATTTCAGAAATAGCGATACCGAGGAAGTCAAATGGCTGAGCCATTGGTTCTCCGTGGAAGTTACCGCCTGAGATAACATGGCCTTCCTTAGTAATGATAGGGTTGTCTGTAACGGAGTTGATCTCAATCTCAACCTTGGTCTTGACATAAGCGATAGAGTCCTTGCTGGCACCATGAATCTGCGGAATACAACGCAGGGTGTATGAGTCTTGGACCCGTTGTTGAGTGGCTACGGTTGTGTTGCCACTGCCTTCTAGAAGGTTGCGGATATTGCGGGCTGTAGCTAGCTGACCGCTTTGAGGACGTATGGTATGCAGGTCTTCTTCAAATGGACTGGTAATACCATTGTGGACCTCCATGGAAAGGGCACCAGCGACATCTGACAATTTAAGCAGTTGGATGGCATCGTAGGTAGCCAGAGCTCCGATACCTGTCAGGACAGTCGTTCCGTTAATCAGTGCAAGGCCTTCCTTGGCTGCTAGAGCAATTTTCTCAATACCAGCCTTGTCCAAAGCTTCTTGTCCAGAGAGCAATTGGCCTTGATAGTAAGCGTGACCCAGTCCTAACATAGGCAGAACCATGTGAGCCAGCGGTGCTAAGTCGCCAGAAGCTCCCAAAGAGCCTTTTTCCGGAATGTAAGGCACGACGCCTTTATTGAGCAATTCCAGAAGTTTTTCGACAGTAGAGAGACGGATACCAGAATAGCCCTTGACCAGAGAATTAATCCGAATTAACATGATCGCGCGGACTGCATCTTCAGGAAGAGGATCGCCAAAGCCTGAAGCATGGGTGCGAATCAAGTTTTCCTGCAGTTGAGTCGTATCTTCTGGCGAGATGCTGACATTGCAGAGGGAGCCAAATCCAGTTGTAACACCGTAGACTACCCGCTTTTCGCGGACGATGTCATCTACGATTTTACGGGAAGCTTCTACAGCTTTCTTAGCTTCTTGGTTGATTTCGCAAGTGGCTCCATGACGAGCTACTGCAATGACATCTTCTAAAGTAAGGTGTTCGCCATCCAAATTGATTACATGTGTCATAAGATTCATTCTCCTTTTTGTTCAAGAACTTTATTTTTACAAATCAGTACTATATAGATATAGTAGACTGCGCTGGCGACAAGGACACCGATGAGACCATAGACATAGTTCATTGGATTTTCACCCCAAATCATGACGAGGCTGACTAGAACTGCCAAAATTGGAATGACTGGACCAAATGGAACGCGGAAGACCACTTTTTTATCTGGATATTTCTTTCTCAATACCAATACGGCTAGAGCAGTTGGGATGTATTGGAAGAAGCGGAAGACTACGCTGAGAGCCGCTAATACTTCAAATGTTCCTGTAAAGAGTAGGGCGATGGACAAAAGTCCAGAGATAATAATGGCAATTACAGGGGCGTTTTTAGCATTGGTTTCAGCGATTTTTTTAGGTAACAAGCCTTCATCTGCAATGGCTGCACCATAACGTGGGACCATGATAGATTCCCCGATGTTAAGTCCAGCAATAGAGATCAGCGCTCCGATAGAAACAATCCATGCTCCAGCAGGGCCAATCATTTCGACAAAGGCGTCTTGCACAGAGGCATCTGTTTGTAGGATTCGGCTACCTAGCATGGCGATAGTTCCTGCGATAATCAGCATATAGAGAACAGATACAATACTGATAGAGCCCAAAATAGCCCGAGGCACATTCTTTTCTGGGTTGCGCATTTCACCAGCAACGATAGACATGGTTTCAAAACCGATGAAACCGTAGAAAATGTAGATAGCTGTACTAGAGATGGCTTTCATGATATCCACGCCAGGTTCTAGCTGAAGAAACGGAGTGAAGTTTCCTTTGTCAATTCCTCCTTTGATGAAGAAAATTGCGCATAGACTGAAAGCGACAATTGGGATGAGCTTGGCTACAGTTGCGGTCAAGGTGAACATTTTGGAAGTCTTAAGACCTGAGATATTCATCAGACTGAGTAGGATAATCAGGCTCACACTGAGTAAAAGTTCATAGGGGGCAAAGGATTTAAAAGTAATGACAAAAAGTCTCGCAAATCCTGCTGCCATTGCTGACCAAGCGATGATGGTAACCGCCCAGCCTAGGAAGCCAACATTAAATCCGACAAAGTCTCCAAAGGCTGCTTTGGAATATTGGAAGGCTCCGCCGTTTTTATTAAAATAACCAGCAGTTTCTGCCAAGCAGACGGCTAAGAGAATAACGAGGAGGGCAGTTCCCAGCATGACAGCTAGAGAAGCAGGACCCAGTCCTTTATAAATTTTTTGAGGTAGGAGGAAAATTCCTGAACCGATAACAGCATTGATACCATAGAGAGTAGCGCCAGAAAAGCTGAATTTCGCATTTTCTCGCTCTTGTTCTTGTGCAGTGAGTTTAGTCGCATTCATAATAATGTTTCTCCTTTAGAGATGTGGGATCCTTTCCAAGTAAAGATAGAACGATGATAGGACATCCTTGTATCTTTACTTAGTAGGGATATGGGTCAAACCAGCCCATATAGCAAGGGGAGCACCCGTTGGCTGGTTACTCGAAAACATTATTTGCAGCTCAGTTTCCTGAGCCTCTTTTTCCACTATCAGAAGTTGCCCTGTCTCTAGGTTAAGCGATGGCAGGCCTGTTCCTGTCACCATCAAATCACTCAAGGCATAAATAAATTGAATTGCTTCATCTTGAGTAAGTTCTTGTCCATCCGAGATGGCAAGCATCTGTCCCTGATAATGGTCGCTGTAAATTAAATTAAAGTCGGTACAAGTCCCACGACTTGTGATAGAATCACTCCCTTCGAAAAAATAGGGGGTAAAGGGAGCTAGGACCGTTTCCTCCTGCCGGCTGGCATTGTGGAGATGAAGTATCTGGTCCAGGCTCATGAGAATGCGGTGAAAGCCGCTGAGGTCAGAAAACTGACTTTCAGCCAACTCCACAGTCGCTGTTGAGAGCCGATAGTCAAAATCCCGCTTGCCATAGTGGCCAGTTGGCGGGGAAAGATAAAGTTGCTTCGTCTTTCCCCCTGACCAATCGGAAACTTGAAAATCGTTTGATTTTAGAAGGGTTATATTTGTCATTTTTGGTATTTATTAGAACAAACCGCTGATATTGCCATCTTTGTCGACGTCAATCTTTTCGCTGGCTGGCACCTTAGGCAATCCTGGCATGGTCATGATTGCACCAGTCAGAGCAACGATGAAGCCTGCACCAGCAGAAACTTTAAGCTGATTGATCGTCACGACAAAGTCTTTAGGAGCGCCCAGTTTCTTAGCGTCGTCTGAGAAAGAATACTGCGTCTTAGCCATGCAGATAGGATAGTTGGAGAAGCCTAGCTCTTCCAGTTGTTTGAGCTCGCGTTTAG
>NZ_CAURYF010000047.1:0-9430 GCF_963529205.1 Streptococcus cristatus
CTACGACGTCATCGCCTGCGTTTCCTGTTGCTTGTGCGCCTTCTGCTCCTGCTTGGGCTTGGGCTTGTTGAGCTGCAGCGGCTTGTTCGTAGAGTTTCACTGCCAATGCTTGCGCTTTTTCGTTGAGTGCTTCGAGTTTTGCTTTCATGTCGTCCAAGTTGTTGTCTTCTTGGGCTTTCTTAAGATCATCAAGGGCAGCTTGGGCAGCATCACGCTCTGCGTCGAAGCCTTTTCCTTCAGTTTCCTTGATTGTCTTTTCAGTTGCGAAGATTGCTTGGTCTACTTCGTTACGAAGGTCTACTTCTTCTTTACGTTTCTTATCTGCTTCAGCGTTAGCTTCGGCATCTTTCATCATGCGGTCGATTTCTTCATCAGTCAAACCTGAGTTGGATTGGATGACAATTGTTTGTTCTTTTTGAGTTCCAAGGTCTTTAGCCTTAACAGATACGATACCGTTCTTATCGATGTCAAATGTTACTTCGATTTGAGGAATTCCACGAGGTGCAGCTGGGATGTCTGTCAATTGGAAACGTCCAAGAGTCTTGTTATCCGCTGCCATTGGGCGTTCACCTTGAAGAACGTGGATATCAACGGCTGGTTGGTTGTCTGCTGCAGTTGAGAAGACTTGTGATTTAGATGTTGGGATTGTTGTGTTACGGTCGATGAGTTTTGTGAAGACACCACCCATTGTTTCGATACCAAGTGACAATGGTGTTACGTCAAGAAGGACAACGTCTTTCACATCACCAGTAATAACACCACCTTGGATCGCAGCACCCATAGCAACCACTTCATCAGGGTTAACTGATTTGTTTGGTTCTTTACCAGTTTCAGCCTTAACAGCTTCTACAACTGCTGGGATACGAGTTGAACCACCAACAAGGATCACTTCATCAATATCTGACAAGCTCAAACCTGCATCAGAAAGGGCTTGACGAACTGGAACTTTTGTACGTTCTACAAGGTCACGAGTCAAATCGTCAAATTTCGCACGAGTCAAGGTCATTTCCAAGTGAAGAGGTCCAGCTTCACCAGCAGTGATAAATGGCAAGCTAATTTGAGTAGAAGTTACACCTGAAAGGTCTTTCTTAGCTTTTTCAGCTGCATCTTTCAAACGTTGCATTGCCATCTTGTCAGTAGACAAGTCAATACCGTTTTCTTTCTTGAATTCTGCTACCAAGTGGTCGATGATTTTTTGGTCAAAGTCGTCACCACCGAGTTTGTTATCCCCTGCAGTTGCCAATACATCGAAGACACCATCACCCAATTCAAGGATAGATACGTCGAATGTACCACCACCAAGGTCGAATACCAAGATTTTTTCTTCTTTGTCAGTCTTATCCAAACCGTAAGCAAGGGCTGCTGCAGTTGGTTCGTTGACGATACGTTCTACTTCAAGACCAGCGATTTTACCAGCGTCTTTAGTTGCTTGACGTTGAGCATCGTTGAAATAAGCTGGAACTGTGATAACTGCTTTGGTTACTTTTTCACCAAGGTATTCTTCAGCGTAACCTTTCAAGTATTGAAGGATCATAGCTGAGATTTCTTGTGGAGTGTATTCTTTTCCGTTTGCAGAAACTTTTTCAGAAGTTCCCATCTTAGATTTGATAGAGATAACTGTATCTGGGTTTGTTACTGCTTGACGTTTTGCAGCATCACCAACGATGATTTCACCGTTTTTGAATGATACTACAGATGGAGTTGTACGGTTTCCTTCTGGGTTTGCGATGATTTTGCTTTCAGTTCCTTCAAGAACTGCAACTGCTGAGTTTGTTGTACCTAAGTCAATACCGATAATTTTAGACATGTGTTTTTCTCCTTAAGTTTTATCTTCTTTTTTTCTTTTTGATACTCTTCTTAAGTGGCGACGCCATCAGAGCTTGACTTCGTCAATCTCTTTGACTAAACTTTGAGCCTAAAGTCTCAAAGTTTGCGAAAATAGCGCCACGGCGAAGAGTATCGCCTTTGGTTCGCTTCGCTCACTATCAGCAAAGCTGAACCATTGTTTATCATTCTTCATAGTTTATTGTCGTTTCGGACAAGTTTTCAATGTATTTATATTACGACACGAGGAGTCGAAATTATACGCAGTAGCTGATTGGCAGTTCACTTCGTAAACGCTCGTTACCAGCCTAATCACCCTTGCGGGGGTGCGTCAACGAAATCACAGATTTCTGACTTACCGCCTAATTATAAACCACCACCATTGCTGGTCTTAGGATGCGGTCATGGAGTTTGTAGCCTTTTTGGAAGACTTGTGCGATGGTATCTGCTGGATGTTCATCATCTGCAGGAATTGTTTGAATAGCCATATGATAGTTATGGTCAAATTCGCCGTCCGCTGCGATTTCTTCAATTCCTTCTTCTTTAAGGGCATGAATCAAGCTTTCTTGCACCATTTCCAGACCTTTTTTAACATCGTCTGTCAAGCCTTCAACGGCAAGCGCACGCTCAAGGTTGTCCAAAGAAGGGAGAATCGCTTTTGCCAAATCTTGGCTACGATAGCGTTGCAAGAGTTGGCGTTCTTCATTGGCACGGCGTTGGATATTTTGCATTTCTGCATGAGCACGGAGAAATTTATTTTCAAAGTCTTCTGCACGCTCATTGGCTAGTTCTAGTTCTGATTTTTCAGAAGTGGTTTCATCAGCTTCTTCAGCGGTTTCTACCTTTTCTTCAGTAGCTTCTACCACTTCCTCTTCTTTTAATTCTTCGTTTTTTATTTCCTCAGACATTTTTCGCCTCCTTTTTAGGAATTTATGTAATTTCATGTTCAACTCACCTCATAATGATTGCTACTCAAATATCGGTAGAAATCAATGAGTTTCATAGTTAGGACTCGATTGACAACATTGAGTTGACTAACCACCTTTTGGTAATCCAGATTGACCGGACCAACCACTGCCAGCATACCAAAGCCCCGATAGGGAATCAGGAATTTGCTGGAAATCAAGGTTAGATTGGCCAGACAGTCCTCTTGACTAGCTGCGACTCGGATATTTTGCATCTGATCCTCAGCTAGACTATCACGGATTTCAAAAGCCACCTTCTGACGATCATCAAAGAACTGATAAGCCTCAAGATCCGCAAAACGTAGCAACTGAACCTTACCAGCGACAGCTACTTTTTCCGAAAACATCTGAGCAAAAATATGCTCAAAAAGATCGAGAACATTGTCCGTCGTCGTAAAGTAACGCTGGATAATCTGCGGGATCTCCGTCCGAATCTTATAGTGAATATCTAAGACCGTCTGTCCCAGAAAGCGCTCCTGAATCATATCCCTCAAACGCAGTAGGTCTTCCTGGAGAAAATTCCTAGGAATCATGAATTGACTGGTCAGGGTATTGGACTCATCCAGAGTAAAGACCGCTAAGGCTGCATGCTGACTGAGCACCACGATATCAAAAGCTGTCAGTCGCTGCCGACTAGGCTCGACATCAAGGGCTACAACCGTGCAATCACTCAAGTCTGCCAAGACATCTGCCGCCCGCTGCAGGATATCCTCCAGCTTGAAAAACTCTTGATCGAAGGCCTTGACGACCTCGTAGAGCTCATTTTCCGCCAGCTGGTCAAAGGACAAGGAATGCCGGACGAAATACTGGAAACCAGCGACACTGGGCTTGCGGCCACTTGATGTATGGGCCTTTTCCAGCAGTCCTTCCTTTTCCAAGGCCGCCATGTCATTTCGGATGGTGGCACTCGAAGACTGGATAGACTCTTGCAAGGCTTTAGAACCGACAGGCTCCTGCGTCTTGGTAAAGATATCAATAATTAGATTTAAAATCTCATTTTGGCGTTCTGTTACCAAGGACCTCACCTCTCTTTAGAAAATTCCAGCCACTGGCGAGACTTTATTTTTTATATTTAGCACTCTAACACCTCGAGTGCTAAACCATGATTCTATTATACACTCTTGAAAATGAAAGTCAAGACAAAAACTCAAAAAATTAGCACTCTTTTTGCAAGAGTGCTAAAAATCAGTCTCAAGTCCTAGAAAAGCTTATTGGACAGGATTCGCTTTACAATTCTTTTGATGAGCTTTAAGCTTTTTCATAGCCCAATCATAGTGGCTAGATGTAGCGCTGACAAAGTAAGAACCCAAGGTCGTTCCGCCCGTCCATTTATAAACTCCCTTGGAAAACAATTCTTCATTGCTCAAGGTTGCGGCTAGGTCCATGACAGCTCTATGTGAACTAGCCAGCAAAGAACTTGCCTCCTCAAGAGAGGTCTGCTGGTGCTTTTCCCAAAATGCGACATTCATATCACCATAGGTTCTCCAATTGTAGGGAGCAGGCAGGAAGGACTTCTCTTCTCCCCTTTGATTGGCCTGCACCCAGTTGAGCAGCAATTGGTGCCACTCATAAAGATGGATTAAGACATCCCTCAGATTCCGATCACGCTTCCAGTGAGCTTCTTTCTTTTTCTCATCCTTTGAAAAATCAAAGGGCCTCGCCAACTCGTCCGCTGTCATGTTCGAAATAAGCAGATTGAGTTTTTCGAAATTTTCTGTAGCTGCAGCCAGTAAATCGTTTTTTGTTGCAGGTCTTGGCATGTTACATTCCTCCTATCTGACAGCATACCTTAAGATGGTTTTCAACTTTTCTTCTGGTGTTCTATTTTTGTTGCTTAAGTAAATCTCTCTGTGAACTTGGTCGTATCTCTCCAGTCCCAAGCTGCTTGCCAGCTCGTCCATTTTCTCAAAAGAGGCAGGCTCACTGTCATAACTTCCTATATGTAGGATCTGAATGGCTCGTTCCTCTGGTAATCTTTGAAAACAAATGTCGTCGTAGAGAGGATTAGGCTTTTTCTTGCAGACATTCTCAAGCGTTGCCGCAAACATATCCTGAGTGATGACATTGGGCTGCTGAATCATGAGCTGATAGCGAAGCTGACTTTTATCGAAGCCTTTCCCAGTAGCTTTTTTCCAGACACCTTCCAAAGGATAGACCGTGAAATCCGTCACCTTATCCTCCGCCTCATCTTTCATCATGGATTTAAAGAGCATTTTTATGGAATAGGCCAGTGAATAAAGGGCAGATACCCGCTCGGAAAAATCCGCTGCATTGGGGTCACCCGCTCCTTCGATCACAATGAACTGTTGACTCGGCACCTCTATCAGCTCTGGCTTTTGCTTGGCTCCATAAAGGACTTTCTCGCTCTTTCTCCATTCATATTTCATATTGCTGCCTCCTTTTCTCTTCTTACCATTAGTATACAAGAAGATACCTGACACCTTATGTCAGGTTTTATATTTTTCTGCCAGCTTATGAATCATTTCCTTCATTTTCACTCGGATTTCGGGCGGTTCTAAGACCTCCACAGCGTCTCCAAAGGACAGGATGTAACTATATAGACGATGGTCGTTGGGAATGTCTATTTCTGTGTATAAATTTCCTTCGGCATCTGTCCGAATGTCTCCGCTTAGTTCATCATAAACCCTGAAGGCCACTTTGCGATCAAACTTGACTGCCAGCTTAATGGTATTTTCGTAGATCAGTTCTTTTTCCAATACGACATCTTCAAAGCTGTCCTCAAACCTCTCATCCAGCCGCTCCAGATTTTTCAGTCGAGATAGCTTAAAATACCTGAATTCCTGTCGCAAGAGGCAAAAAGCATAAAGATACCAATTCTGACTTTTAAAGAACAAACGGACAGGCTTGACTCGACGGCTTGTCTCCTGACCATCATTAGCCAAGTAAGAAAAAGAAACAAGGTGCTTGCCTAGAATTGCAGTTTTTAATTGATGAAAGGTATCTTCATATACTTTATCATTTTGCCAGTGATTAAAATCGATTTCAATCCAGTTGGGTTTTTTGATTTGAAAAAGTGCCGAAAGCTTTGTAAGTAGCTCACTCTGGTAAAGCTGACTGCTGCTTTCCAGACCTTGCAGGGCAGCCATGATCTGCTCTTTCTCCTCCGCTGTCAGCAAGGACTTCCGCAAGACAAAATCCTCTGCGATTTCTATGCCGCCACCCTTTCCTTGCGTGGTATAAATCGGAATCCCAGCGCTGCTTAGAGAGTCCACATCTCGATAAATGGTTCGAACCGAAACTTCGAATTTCTTGGCCAGCTCCGTTGCAGTCACTTTTCCTCTCTCTAAAATATAGTACAATATCCGAAATAGTCGATTATTCTGCATGCCTGCTCCTTCTCCTCTTCCTATTATACAATACTTGCCATAGCATGTCATATTTAGGCGAGTTAGACCTAGGATAAGCTAAAATGAAAAAGGATAAATGCTGACCATTCATCCTTTTAGTGATTAGTAACCTTATTTCCGATAGATGTTGCTTGTCTTTGTTTCCCTGACCACTACTAAGCTTTACCATTATTCCCTGTAACTGGAGCCAAGGTTGGCAGCGCTACTCCTTCTTTTAGCAAGGCTTCATGGTAGAGCTTATAGAAAATATGATACAGGCTCGCTTGCATACCGCTTGCAACGATTAAACTAATCCGAAAGTAAAACTGCCCGCTCGCAGTCATTTGCGGTCCCAGAATATCAGGTTCCTTCAAAACTTCTGGATGTTCTGGTACGGCTTCCTGATTGACAGCAGCGATAATCCGATAGATCTCATCCAAATCCGTCTCGGCATAGATAGGAATATCAATCAGAACTCGCATATCACCACGAGAAAGATTGCTGACAACGGTGATATTTCGATTGGGCACAAAGTGAAGAGTTCCGTCCGCATCGCGTACCTGCGTAGTCCGAATCCCAATACTGACAACTGTTCCTGCAATCTTGATAGCACCATTGGTCAAGCGAACATTGTCCCCTACATCCAACTGCCGTTCCAAGAGAATAAAGAATCCATTGACCAAGTCGGACAGAAAGCCCTGCGCTCCCATCCCAATGGCGACACCGGCAATCCCTGCCCCAGCCAAAAGACTTGAGACCGGCATGCCCAAAATAGATAAAATCCAGTAGAACAAAAGAAAATAAAGGGCATAATTGAGCAAATTCTCAATCAGACGTGTAATGGTCTTTTGCCGAGCGACATCCTGCCGAGATAATTTCAAAGATGGCGCAATCAGTCTAGTCACAAAGAGATGGAGAATTTTCTTAGCCACCCAAAATAGTAAACACAAAAAGACCAAGGAGACGAATTTCGAAAACACATCATCCAGAATAGCTGACCAGTCGAATTGCTGGAAATAGCGTGTAAAAACATTCCCATTAGCTGTCATTCTTTCCTCCCATGAGATACAAAAATCTTATTCATTATACCACAAAGGGCGACGGATAATCATCAAAGCGGCCCTATTCTGTATAGAGTATGCCCAAAAACATTGATTTTATACGACCTCTAGCGTATAACGGAAAGCAGTTTATTTTAGAAAGGGATCTCCTATGTTTCATCGAATTCTTTCTGCTTGGAATCGCGCCAATCTTATCAAACGGATTTCTATTGGGATTGTCACAGGCGCCCTGCTGGCTCTTATTTTCCCACAAGCCAGCGCCATTAGCCTCCTTGGTCAAATCTTTGTCGGCGGTCTAAAAGCTATCGCATCGCTGCTCGTTTTCACTCTCGTTGCCAACGCCCTCTCTCAGCACCAAAAGGGGCAGAAAAGCAATATGAAAACCGTCATTATCCTTTATCTAATCGGGACTTTTGCAGCTGCCCTTGTCGCCGTCCTCGCCAACTATATCTTTCCTGTAACCATTGAGCTGACTGCAGCCAGCTCGGAAGTCAGTCCCCCAGAAGGCATCGGCCAGGTTCTGAGCAATCTCCTCCTCAACCTTGTCGATAATCCAATCAACGCCCTAACCAAGGCCAATTATATCGGGATTCTGTCTTGGGCAGTTGTCTTTGGAGTGGCCATGCGAGAAGTAAGTCAGCAAAGTAAAGAACTTTTGAAAACACTGGCAGATATTACTTCAAAGATTGTCGAATGGATTATCAATCTGGCCCCCTTTGGTATTTTAGGGCTGGTGTACACGACCATTTCTGGCAAAGGATTTGAAGCACTCAAAAGCTACGGCATGCTGCTTCTCCTATTACTGGGTTCCATGGCTCTTGTTGCTCTGGTCGTCAATCCCTTGATTGTCTTCATTATGCTTCGGAAAAATCCTTATCCACTGGTTTGGCGCTGCTTAAAAGTCAGTGGTGTCACTGCCTTTTTCACTCGCAGTTCGGCTGCCAATATCCCTGTTAATATGAAACTGTGTCGAGATTTAGGCCTCAATCCTGAGACCTACTCTGTCTCTATCCCTCTCGGTTCCACTATCAACATGGCAGGAGCAGCGGTGACAATCAATACGCTTACCCTTGCAGCAGCCAATACACTGGGCATTCAGGTGGACTTTGGAACAGCCTTGGTGCTTAGCATCGTTGCGGCCATTTCCGCCTGCGGGGCTTCTGGAGTGGCTGGAGGCTCACTTCTCCTGATTCCTGTGGCTTGTAGCCTCTTTAGCATCCCAAATGATCTGGCTATGCAAGTCGTCAGCGTTGGCTTTGTCATCGGCGTCATCCAAGACTCTTGCGAAACTGCCCTCAACTCATCCACAGACGTGCTTTTTACAGCTGTTGCTGAAATGAGCACCTGGCCCAAGGAAAAACGTTATTAAATAAAGCGCTGAGGCTGGGACAAAAGTCCTAGCCTCTCAATTGTCTTTGGATTGTCGAGCAAGACGCAGTGGTTGAGTGGGCTCTACTACGCTGATTTCATCAGCTTTTACAGCCCTACTCAACTGTGCGGAGGTAGGACGGCGAAATCGAATTCTAACGAATTACCGATTTCTGTCCCACTCTCAGTTTTTTATTTTGTCCTACGAGATACTTTCCTCACTCTTTCCTTAAAGAAGATTTAACTTTTTCTTAAAGATAACTGATATCAGCTAGCTTTAAGCCGCAATCTGTATACTTTCTACACATCATCTAAGAAAGAGGTATGGATATGGACTATCTAGTGATTCCGGCTTACGAGCCCGATTATAATTTGATTAAACTGATTCAAAAAATTCAGAGTAAGAGCGATTTTCATATCATTGTCATCGATGACGGTAGCTCAGCCAAGCGCCAGACAGTCTTTGAGAAGGCTGAACAATATGCGACTGTCCTCCATCACGAGAACAATCAAGGCAAGGGGCAGGCGCTGAAAACTGCCTTCACCTACATCCAGTCTCTGGGTCAATACGGAACCGTCATCACAGCAGATGCGGATGGCCAGCACAAGGTCTGGGATATTTTCCGCGTAGCGAGCAAGGCTTCTGAAAATCCCAACCAGCTGATTTTGGGAACACGCGCCTTTACTGGCAAGGTGCCTCTGCGCAGCCGCTTCGGTAACAGCCTGACTCGGTCTCTCTTCAAGCTCCAGACTGGGGTGGGGGTCTACGATACGCAGACTGGTTTACGAGCCTTTACGACCAACATGATCCCATTTATGCTAAAGGTAGAGGGCCAGCGCTATGAGTATGAAATGAACATGCTCT
>NZ_CAURYF010000048.1:0-8612 GCF_963529205.1 Streptococcus cristatus
TTGGTCACGACGGTGAACAATGGTCACAGACTTTGCAAAGCGCGTGAGGAAAATCGCTTCCTCAACGGCAGAATCGCCGCCTCCGACCACTAAGAGATCTTCATCACGGAAAAAAGCACCATCGCAGACCGCACAGTAGGAAACGCCACGACTATTGTATTCTTCCTCGCCAGGAACTCCTAGATGACGATGGTTGGCGCCAGAAGCCAAAATCACTGTCTTGGTCTCAAAGGCTCCATCCTCAGTAATGATTTTCTTATAGTTACCATGGTCTTCAATTTTTTCAACTTGACCAAACAAATGCTCTACGCCTAGATTTTCTAGGGGCTCAAACATCTTTTCAGCTAGCTCTGGTCCGCTGATACGAGCATAACCGGGATAATTCTCAATCTCCGCAGTATTATTCATCTGGCCGCCGTAAATACCGCGTTCAAGCAGGGCCACTTTAAGATTACTTCTAGCTGCATAGAGGGCTGCTGTCATTCCCGCAGGACCAGCTCCAATAATCATTGTATCGTACATCATCTTTTTCCTTTCTCTTTGTTGTAACTACTGTTATTCTAACAAACTAACTAATCTTTTACAAGTATTTAAGCTTTGAGAACAACCAGTAAGCCAAAAATCGCAAAAGACAAGATTGGAATCGTCATAATTGTAATCAAAAGAAGATCGTAAATTTGGCTTTGACCTACCGCAAGAGTTCGATCCTTGCGACCGAGTCTCTGAAATAAAAGCCACAAGCCATCGGCAAGTCCTACCAGAATCGCCGTATAGATGAGGCTTTGGATATAGAGAGAAAAAATCTTAATTAACATGTCAGCTCCTCAATAATCAGTTGCCTTAAAAAGGTTTTAGTCGAAAACAAACCCAGCTGGTCTAGCCAACTGAGCTTTCACTTTTTCTATTATATCAAATATAAGTCCGTTTGTAACTAGCAAAGAATTCTTTGGTTCTAGCTTCCTTGGGATGATTGATGATCTCCTCTGGACTGCCTGACTCAATAATATGACCCTTATCCAAGAAAAGCACCCGATCTGCCACTTGGGAAACAAAAGATATATCATGGCTAACCAGAATCATGGTTTGCCCTGCCTTGGCAGCGTCGGCAATGGATTTCTCTACCTCACCGACTAGCTCTGGGTCAAGGGCTGAAGTAGGCTCATCTAGCAAGAGAACATCTGGCTTCATGGCCAAGGCCCGCGCCAAAGCCACCCGCTGTTTTTGACCGCCTGATAAATGCTTGGGATAATGATTCTCACGATCAGACAGGCCAACCTTTGCCAACTCTTCCTTGGCAATTTTAGTCGCTTCTTGGTCAGACAAATTTTTAACTACCAGCAGACTTTCCTTGACATTTTCCAGAGCCGTTCGACGGGAAAATAAATTGAACTGTTGGAAAACCATGGCCAATTTTCGACGCAGAGTCAAGATTTCATCTGGTGAAATGGTTGAAAAATCCACCTTGAAGTTATCAATTTCAATCCTTCCGCTATCTGGTTGCTCCAGATAGTTAAGGCTGCGCAGGAAGGTTGATTTACCAGCACCTGAGGAGCCTATTAGAGCAATGACTTCGCCTTTTTGAATTTCCAAACTCAGATTATCCAAGACCTTTTGTCCAGAAAATTCCTTGCTTAACTGGGAAATTTTAATCATCAAATCCTACCTCCTTGCGCTTGCTCCATTTTTTCCAGATTGGCTGGCGCCTTGATATCCATAGCTTTTTCAATCGCACGACCGATTTGCTCAATCACGATATTGACAATCCAGTAAATAATAGAAACAGAAATGAAGCGCTCAAAATAACGATAATCCGAACCACCGATAGCCTGAGCCTTGGCAAAGACTTCTACAACACCCGCACTAAAGGCCAGAGAAGTTCCCTTGGTCAAGCCGATGAGGGAGTTAATCAGAGTCGGTGTTGCCACAACTGCTGCATTAGGAATGATGACCCGCAGATAGACTTGGCGATTGGTCATTCCCAGACTGCGAGCTGCTTCAATCTCACCCGGATCCACCGAAAGAATGGCTGCTCGGATCGTCTCGCTGGCATAGGCCGCTTCATTGAAGGCAAAAGCGATAATGGCAAAGACTGAGGCAGGGATGGCATTGATATTAAAAGCTGTCCCATACTTTTGATTGATGGCTTTCAGCAGGAGCGGAATCCCAAAATAAGTCAGCATGAGCTGAACCAAAAGGGGCGTCCCACGGAGGAAGCTCACAAAGAGAGCCTGAATAGGATACAGAATTCTTGTGCGGTTAATCTTAACCACTGCGAAAATCATGGCCAAGATGATGCCGAAAAATGCCCCACCCAGTGTCAACAAAAGTGTGATAGGTAAGGTTTTTAGAATCGCCGGAATGGCATCAAAAACAGCTCGTAAACTAAATAATTTGCCGTCTGGGAGGAGCTTCAAAAGCTCTTCATACCAGTTTGCAGCTAGGATATAAGTTGTAAACATTTTAATTACTTCTCTTTCTCGATAATGCATTATTCTATCATAATTTGACCCAGATGCAAACTATTTGGCATCAAGAATAGATAATCTTTAAACCTTTAATAGCTAAGTGGGAAATGACAATAAAATAGACCAGTAATCCTAGTCTATCATAGTTTCACTGGTCTTTAAAATATAATTTTTCTATATCGTCCATAAAAAGAATTTATGGCTAGAATGTCTGGCGCTTAGCCTTGCGTTCTGCCCGACCACGTGCTCGATTTTCAGCTCGCTTGGTCTTGCGGCGTTTCTCATTCACTGCCCATTGGATTTTCTTCTTATAGCCTGGTTTGATTTTTTTCTTTTTCTTCTTGACCAGACCAATCATTTCTGTGTCCAGCTTCTCCTTGGTCTTCTCCCGATTAGCACGGCGATCTCGATCGTAGGTATCTTGAAATTCCCCATTTTTGATCATCTTAGGAGTAAACTTGATACCCAGCTTTTCCAACTCTCGAATATCTGAATCGTCACTCGGTTGATAAAGGGTAATGGCTGTGCCGGGAAGGCCATTTCGTCCCGTCCGACCAACTCGGTGGACAAAGAAAGACAAATCCTGCGGAATAGCATCATTGATGACATGACTGACACCTTCAATATCAATTCCACGCGCTGCCAAGTCCGTCGCCACGATGTATTCAAAATCCAGATTCTTGACCTGATTCATGATACGCTTGCGCTCCCGTGGTGGGATATCACCATGAATCTTGGCTACTTTTAGACCCTGCGCAGTTAGATATGCCTGCAATTCATCCGCACGAGTCTTAGTATTAACAAAAATCATCGCCAAATAAGGCTGGAGGAGCTGACTGATCTCATAAATCTGGGCATTCTTATCTCGCCCTTTGGTTGACAAGAGCCAGTTATCAATGGTATCGGCAATCACCGTCTTGGTCTTAATCTGCTCCATGACCGGATTAGACAGGTATTTCTTCAAGAAAGGTTGAAGCTTCTGTGGAATAGTAGCTGAGAAAACTAAAAACTGCAGGTCTTTAGGCAAGCGAGCCGCAATCCGGTCAACTGTCTCCAAAAAGCCCATATCAAGCGTCATATCAGCCTCGTCCACAACAAAGGTATGAGCCTTATGGATAGCCAAATCACCTGACTCAACCAAGTCATAAATCCGCCCTGGCGTTCCAATGACTATATGAGGTTGGCTGGACTCTAGCTTGCCAATCTGACGAGCCTTGTCAGTTCCGCCGACATAGTTGGCCACTCGAATCTCTTGCTCTGAAAAGCTAGCTAGCTGACGGGCTGCCTGATAGATCTGGGTTGCTAATTCTCGGCTGGGTGCTGTAATTACCGCTTGGACGCTGTCCACCTCTTCATCTAATTGCTGGAAGATAGGCAGCAAGAAGGTGTGGGTCTTGCCTGATCCTGTTTTAGACTCCCCAACTAAGTCTCGGCCAGATAACACCACCGGAATCAGCTTTTCTTGAACCTCCGTCGCCTCCACAAAGTTCAGGTCCTTGAGGGCTTCCTGAATATAATCTTTAAAGTTAAATTCTGTAAATTTCATTTTTTCCTCTGTTTACTCTTAATCTTATCTATTATACCAAAAAAATATCTTTTCTGCTCAGCTCAGGACGAGAAAAGGCGGGCTTACACCCACCTTCATATCACAAATATAGAATGGCCAAAGTCAGCAAGCTAGCTAAGAGGCCTACGCCCCAGAAGAAGAAGTCGACCTTCCATTCGCTCCATGGCTGGCCATGCCCAGAAAAACCACCCAATTCAAAGTGGTGATGGACTGGCGTCATACGGAAAATCCGCTTGCCACCCGTCAGCTTGAAATAAGTCACCTGCATCATAACAGAAGTCGTTTCAAAGACATAGACGATTCCGATGAGAAGCAAGGTCCACTCTTGGTGCAAGGCAATAGAGAGGGCAGCAAGCATACCACCCAAGGCAAGACTTCCCACATCCCCCATAAAGATCTTAGCTGGCTTATGGTTAAAGACAAAGAAGCCTAGCAAACCACCAATCATGCTGATAATGACAATCAGAAGGTCAAAGCGCTTCTGCTCCAGAGCAATGACCCCGTAGGCCACCAAGCTGATCGCAACGGAGATACTAGCCAAGCCATCAATTCCATCGGTCAGATTGACAGCGTTGGAGAAACCAACCAGCCAAAAGAGGACGAAGAAGATATAGAGGAAACCTAGCTGCACTGGAATCGTAAAGACATTTAGAGAGTCACCTGCCCCGTGCTGATTGTAGAAGAAGTAAAAGATAACTCCCCCTACCAGCTGCAGAGCTAGTTTCTGCTTAGGATTCAGGCCTTCGTTAATCTTACGGAAAACCTTAAGGAAATCATCCAAAAAGCCAACGATTCCGTAGAGAACCAAGATAAAGAGAATCATAATCAAGCCGTTGGACAGTTGTTGGGAAAGCAAGGCTGTCACAAAACTAGCCAAAACAGAGGCAACCAGAAAGACGGTTCCCCCCATCGTCGGCGTTCCAGCCTTAGCCTGATGCTGCTTAACATCCTCGTGCATTTGCTGGCCTGAAATATGAGCCTTGTGATAAAAACGGATAAAGGCAGGAATCCCAACAAGGGTTAGGATAAAGGTCAGAATTCCTGCAATAATTGCTGTTAACATGCTAGTCTCCCAATGTAACGGTTATTTTTTTCAATTTTTTCAGGTCTGTATTGACCTTCTCCTTCTGCTTGACAACTTTTGAGCCTTTGCCTTTAAAATTGACTTCCAGCCCTTGCCATTCAGCAAATTGCTCCACATTTTCCTTGGTCCAGCCATACATATCTGGCAAATCTTCAAAGTTATCACTTAAAATCAAAATCTGTTGATTGGCTTTCAGTTCTTGCCCTTCTTTTACAGAAATCTTCTTGATTTCACTACCTGTTCCTAAAATGATGGGCTGCACTAGATTGCGGCGAAGCTCGTCAGCCAAGCCTCCTGGGCTGATTTGATTTTTCAACTTCAGTTGTTTGGTCAAACCATCGATAGATGGCATTTTGTAGGTTGTTTCTTTTTCAACCAATTCCAAAGCAGGGCTATCGCCAGTTAGATTCAAGCTATCTTTAAGTGCCACAGCTTCTTCCAAGACTGGATTAACAACTTCCTGCCAGAAAAGTGGTGAAAATTTAACTTCAGGCTGCTGAACCGTGACATACATAATGAAATCTGGACTTTCAGCTGGCGTCATGGCTACCACGGAGTAAATATAATTATTCTCCCCTTCCAAATAGCCCTTAGCAGTCGCAATTTGGGCTGTTCCGGATTTCACGGCCACATCTTGCCCAGAAACCTTGATAACCGGTTCTCCGCCGATATTCAGCGTTCCATAATAAGGAACCGTTCCGACCTGAATCATATAATCCCGAGTTGTTTTCGCTGCTTTTCCTGAAACTGGATGACCAACGATTTCTGGCTGGGATTTACGGGCACTACCCGTTCGTGAATCATAAATAGCAGAGATAAATTTCGGCTCTAACATGACACCATCATTTGAAATAGCCGAAAAAGCACGTAACATCTGCACTTGGGTTACCCCAATCCCTTGTCCAAAGGAACTCATAGCAATGGTTACAGCATTGTCTGTAGGCAAGGCACCATATTCTTCATAGCCCATACCAAAACGAGTCGGTAAGCCAAATTTGAATTTTGATAGATAGTCTATCCACTTGGCATCTCCCATGTCTTGCTCAATGCGTGTCATCCCAACATTACTAGAGTAAGTAAAACCTTGAGCATAGGTCAGGACTTGTCCTGTTGATAACCCCATGTTTACATCCCAGTCGCGGATGGTAGCATCTGCAATCTTATATTCCGAGTTATCGTATGTTCCGGTTGGATTAAAGGACCCATTATCAATCGCTGAGGCTAGAGTCATAACTTTCATCGTTGATCCAGGCTCATACTGCGTCTGGTAAAGGAAGTTATTCCAAGTTTTCAAATGATCTACATTCAGGCCCTCTTTAGTATCCGCATTATAAGTCGGACGCTGAGTCGTTGCTAGAATCTCGCCTGTCTTAGCACTGACCAAAGTCGCACTGACAAATTTTCCTTTAGCTGTTTCTTGGAAGGCATCCATCCGCGTTTCCAAGTATGTCTGTAGCTGGGCAGAGAGGGTTGTATATACATCTTTTCCGTCTTCTGTCTTAACAGAAACTTCCTCTGAACCTGGGATGATGTTTCCTTTGCTGTCTTTTTCATAGGTAACCAGACCATTCTGACCGCCCAAGATACGGTCTAGCGACTGCTCCATACCTGAGGTTCCCACAAGTGTTTTATTACCTTCTTTATCCTCTTGCATCTGAGCCTGACCGATAAATTGCGAAGCAAAGATACCGTTACTATAGCTGCGGTTAGGGCTAGTTGTAAAATCAATCCCCTCTATCTTTTCCTTTTCCATCGCTTGTCGGATAGAGCTCATAGTACTATAAGTGATCCCATTTCCTTGGGAACCAAAAGAAACCTGTTTTAAATCCTTTTGCGCAAGCTGCTGCTTAACATAGTCCTTATCCATTCCTAGATGTTGATTAAGAATCTCAGCAACCTTTTCATACTGGGACTCCTCTACATAGAGGACCTTGCCAGCAGCGGATTTGTATTTTTTATCAATAACAGCATAAATGTTATAAGTCGTTGCATCTTCAGCGATCGGGACACCGTTGCGGTCATAGATAGTTCCTCGCTTGGCAGCGACCACGACTGTCTTTTGGTGCACTTGCTTAGCACCTTTTGACAAATTAACACCGAATTTCTGATCTGTCCCGATAATGGTCGCAAAATTAATCAAGAAAATGAAAAAAAGAAAGACGGCCAAGGCACTCATACTTTTTCCAACTTTTCGTCGATTGTATTCTGGGCTTTGTCTATTTTTTAAAGCATATCGCTGAATATTTTTTAAAAATCTATTACTCATTGGTTGTACTCACTGTCTTACGATTTCCCTTTTGGAGTTTCATATCCTGAGAGCTGGCCAACTGGGACAGCCTTTCATAACGTGTCAATTCATTCACTTCTTGCTTAATATTATCCAATTCAGCCTGCTCTGACTCAATCTGAGCATTAACTTCAGTCAAATCATGGTTGACCTGCAATAGCTTGGTCTGCATAAACACAATACTGACTGCAAGGATAATCGCTGTTAAAATAATGGAGCCATAGAAGGCTTTTTCGAC
The DNA here is from genome assembly GCF_963529205.1 of Streptococcus cristatus. Lineage (GTDB taxonomy): Bacteria > Bacillota > Bacilli > Lactobacillales > Streptococcaceae > Streptococcus > Streptococcus cristatus_O. The sequence goes on from NZ_CAURYF010000048.1 coordinate 7,642, forward strand.
TCGAGAAAATTTCCGAATCCGTTTTTGAATAGGGTGTTGCTTTCTTTCTGCCATGAAACTTACTCATGCACCTTCCTAGCCACGCGCAACTTCGCAGAATGGGCGCGATTATTGGCTTCTAATTCTTCTTTGCTTGGTAAAATAGGTTTGCGTGAAACTAACTCCAGCTTGGGTTGCAAATCATCTGGAATGAAAGGCAGACCTTTGGGAACATCTACGGTTGAAGCTTCTTTAAACAGTTGCTTGGTCAGACGATCCTCCAGCGAATGAAAGGTAATCACTGAAATACGACCACCTACAGCCAACAAGTCAATGGCCTGCTGAATGGATTCATCGGCCGCTCCCAACTCGTCATTGACCTCAATCCGAATAGCCTGAAAAATCTGCTTAGCTGGATGACCTTTTTTCTTCAGTTCCTTAGCAGGTTTGGCTGATTTGATAATTTCGGCCAGCTCTGTCGTCGTTTCTATAGGCTTGATTTCTCTCGCTTGCTCGATCTTACGGGCAATCTGCTTGGAAAACTTATCTTCACCATATTTGAAAAAAATACGGACTAAATCGTTGTAAGGATATTGATTTACAACTTGGTAAGCTGTCAAGGCAGCTTCTTGATTCATCCGCATATCCAAAGGAGCGTCCTGCTTATAAGAAAAACCGCGCTCCCGTTCATCCAGCTGCGGACTAGATACGCCCAAGTCATAACAAATTCCATCAATCTTCTCGACCCCTACTTCATTCAAACGAGTCTTGAGATTGCGGAAATTATCTTTGATAAAGGTCACCATGCCCCGCTCAATATAGGGAGCCAGACGTTTTTTGGCATTATCAATCGCAGTCTGATCCTGGTCAAAAGCATACAAATGCCCCTTGTCTCCCAGCTTGCTCAAAAGATACTCGCTGTGACCAGCTCCACCCAAGGTCGCATCAACATAGATGCCATCTGGCTGAACATCAAGCTGGTCAATCGTTTC
>NZ_CAURYF010000049.1:0-8460 GCF_963529205.1 Streptococcus cristatus
CCTTTGAAGCCAACAAGTATCAAGCTACTTACAGCTTCGAGAGCGCAACAGCAGGAAAAGCTCTTCCGGCAGCCATCGCAGCATTGACACCAAGCGACAGTGCAACTTATGTGAATGGTGCCTCTGTTTCAGCTCAACAACCGTCACAAACCACTTACACAGATAGTGTGAACGACGGCACCTGGACCTTCAAGGGCTATGACGCAGCTAGCGCCGTTGTCAACAAGGCAGATGTAGAGTTTGTAGGAAAATGGGCCTTTGAAGCTAACAAGTATCAAGCTACTTACCGCTTCGAGAGCGAGACAGCAGGTAAGGTTCTTCCAGCAGCCATCGCAGCATTGGCTCCAAGCGACAGTGCAACATATGAAAATGGCAATACTGTTTCAGCTCAACAACCATCTCAAGCCACATACACAGATACTGTGAACGATGGCACATGGACCTTCAAGGGCTATGACGCAACTAGCGCCGTTGTCAACAAGGCCGATGTTGAGTTTGTAGGAAAATGGACCTTTGAAGCTAACAAGTATCAAGCTACTTACCGCTTCGAGAGCGCAACAGCAGGTAAGCAACTTCCAGCAGCCATCACCGCTTTGACTCCAAGCGACAGTGCAACATATGTGAATGGTGAGTCTGTTACCGCTCAACAACCATCTCAAGCCACATACACAGATAGTGTGAATGATGGCACTTGGACCTTCAAGGGCTATGACGCAGCTAGCGCCGTTGTCAACAAGGCCAATGTATCCTTTGTCGGTAAATGGGAATTTGAAGCCAACAAGTATCAAGCTACTTACCGCTTCGAGAGCGCAACAGCAGGTAAGCAACTTCCAGCAGCCATCACCGCTTTGACTCCAAGCGACAGTGCAACATATGTGAATGGTGAGTCTGTTACCGCTCAACAACCATCTCAAGCCACATACACAGATAGTGTGAATGATGGCACTTGGACCTTCAAGGGCTATGACGCAGCTAGCGCCGTTGTCAACAAGGCCAATGTATCCTTTGTCGGTAAATGGGAATTTGAAGCCAACAAGTATCAAGCTACTTACCGCTTCGAGAGTGAGACAGCAGGTAAGTCTCTTCCAGCAGCCATCGCAGCATTGACTCCAAGCGACAGTGCAACTTATGAGAATGGTGCTTCTGTTTCAGCTCAACAACCATCACAAACCACTTACACAGATACTGTGAACGATGGCACATGGACCTTCAAGGGCTATGACGCAACTAGCGCCGTTGTCAACAAGGCCGATGTTGAGTTTGTAGGAAAATGGACCTTTGAAGCTAACAAGTATCAAGCTACTTACCGCTTCGAGAGCGAGACAGCAGGTAAGGTTCTTCCAGCAGCCATCGCAGCATTGGCTCCAAGCGACAGTGCAACATATGAAAATGGCAATACTGTTTCCGCTCAACAACCATCTCAAACCACATACACAGACCCAGTGAATGACGGCACATGGACCTTCAAGGGCTATGACGCAACTAGCGCCGTTGTTAATAAGGCTAATGTAGGGTTTGTAGGTAAGTGGGCCTTTGAAGCCAACAAGTATCAAGCTACTTACCGCTTCGAGAGCGAGACAGCAGGTAAGTCTCTTCCAGCAGCCATCGCAGCATTGACTCCAAGCGACAGTGCAACTTATGAGAATGGTGCTTCTGTTTCAGCTCAACAACCATCACAAACCACTTACACAGATACTGTGAACGATGGCACATGGACCTTCAAGGGCTACGATACAGCTAGCGCCGTTGTCAACAAGGCTAGTGTAGAATTTGTAGGAAAATGGGCCTTTGAAGCTAAGCAAGCTCCTAGTCCGCAGCCGCAGCCGGAACCAGCGCCGCAACCGGAACCAGCACCGCAACCGGAACCAGCACCGCAGCCGAAACCAGAACCACAACCAGAACCAGCGCCACAACCGCAACCGGTTCCGAAACCACAACCACAGTCAAGTCCGGTTCCACCAGTGACTCCAGAAGTGAAGCCAGATCAAGAGACTGATTCAGTAACTAAAGTTCAAACGGATCAGTTAGCGAAGAAGCCTGAAAGCAAACCTGTTCCAAATGCTAAGCCAGCTGTTCCAACTCCTGCAGGAGATAAGACTAAACAAGCGACCTTACCAAATACAGGTAGCACTGCTCCAGTTTCCATCGCGGGAGCGACGACAAGTGCTCTTCTTGCGGGTCTAGGATTCATGATTCTTGGTCACAAGCGCAAAGATGATGAGGCTTAAAAGGGCATCTCTTTGTGTAAGCTTTGGCTAGTGCCTCAATCAAATCATTAAGAGTCTTCTAAGTAGTGTTTGACTTAGAAGGCTCTTATTTTTCTGAGATTTATGGATTAAGCTAAGATTGATTCACAAAAACTTAGGATTTTTTGGTATAATAGACTCAATAACAGGATAAAAGTAGGGAAAATATGACAAAAATTAAAATTGTGACAGACTCTTCGATTACGATTGAGCCTGAATTAGCAAAAGATTTGGATATTACAATAGTTCCTTTGACAGTCATGATTGACGGTGTAGTCTACTCGGATTCCAATTTGAAGGAGGGAGAATTCCTTCAGTTGATGAAGTCTAGTAAAAATCTGCCCAAGACCAGCCAGCCACCAGTTGGAGTATTTGCAGAGATTTTCGAAGATTTATCAGCGGAAGATGTCCAAATTATCTCGATTCACATGTCTCATGCTTTATCTGGCACCGTAGAGGCAGCTCGTCAGGGTGCTACCTTAGCCAAGGCTGATGTAACAGTTGTCGATAGTTCTTTTACGGACCAAGCTATGAAATTCCAAGTCGTTGAGGCTGCTAAAATGGCAAAAGCTGGAGCGACTTTGGAGGAGATTTTAGAAAAACTTGAGGAAGTCAAAGCCAAGACGGAGCTATACATCGGTGTATCAACCTTAGAAAATTTGGTCAAAGGTGGCCGTATCGGTCGTGTGACAGGTCTGATTAGCTCGCTCTTAAATATTCGTGTTGTCATGCAGATGACAAATCATACTTTGACTCCTATTGTCAAAGGCCGAGGCGCTAAAACCTTTAAGAAATGGCTGGATGACTTGAAAGAGTCTCTGAAAGAAAAGGAAATTGAAGAAATCGGAATTTCCTATGCGGGTGGACCAGAATTTGCTAATCAAATGAAGGAAGAGTTACAAGAGTTTGTTGAAAAACCAATCCCTGTCCTAGAAACAGGTTCCATTATTCAGACTCACACTGGAGAAAATGCTTGGGCTGTTCTAGTTCGTTACAAATAGAGTAAATTATTTGTAAAATATCTGCTTAAGACTTGACCTAGACGCTTTTTTTAGATATGATAATATCTGTTAGGGTTATTAACCCAGAAAAAAATTGGAGGATTTGTTAAATGGCTAACAAACAAGATTTGATCGCAAAAGTGGCAGAAGCTACAGAATTGACTAAAAAAGATTCAGCAGCAGCAGTTGACGCTGTATTTGCAGCAGTTACAGAATACCTTTCAAAAGGTGAAAAAGTTCAATTGATCGGTTTTGGTAACTTTGAAGTTCGTGAGCGTGCAGCACGTAAAGGTCGCAACCCACAAACTGGTAAAGAAATCACAATCGCAGCTTCTAAAGTTCCAGCTTTCAAAGCAGGTAAAGCTCTTAAAGACGCTGTTAAATAAGACAAAAATTAAAAGCCTATTGTATCAAGCTTTCTAGCTTGTACAGTAGGCTTTTTTTATTGTTTTGGCGCAAGAAGGGGCGAGGCTAAGAAGATAATTTGTTTAAAAGTTTAACGACGTTAGCTTCTATTTTTTGCGTAGCTTCCTAGCTCGTATATCAACTATTTCTCTCAGCTTTCTAGAAGACACAAGACTTGTTTTCTTAAGCAAGACAGCAAAAATCAGGATGCCCTCCTGCTCAACTTAAAATATGATATAATGTAGCTAAGAAATGGGGGGAGCTATGAATTTTAAAAAAATAATCACCTTTTTAACCATGCTTGCAGCTGTTATGGCTTTGACAGCTTGCTATTATCCAAGGAAAAGGGTGCCAAGGTCTGAAACCTCTTCTGTGCAAAAGGAGAAAATACCAAAGAAGTCAGAAGCAGGTAAGGATACAGGCTCTAGTCAGCAAGAAAGCTCAAAGAGCAGTCAGACCTCATCATCTAGTGTCTCAGCTTCTGAGAGCAAGGCGACAAGTTCGCCAGATGAAGTGACAGATGGCTTGCCTCAAGATGCGCAGTCTGCCAATACAGACAAGATCTATGCAACAGGTAATGCCAAGGTGTATTATCGTTCTTTTGAGGGAGGATTTAGCGCTCAAGCGCCTGATTTCAAAGGCTATACGGAGGAGCAAGTCAAAAAGGTTCTTGGCGAGCCAGAGGCCGTCATAAAGGATCCGAACTACATTAAGGACACTTTTAAAGCTCAGGAGTTAGAAAATATAAGAGAGCTCTATCAAGGTCAGCGTGTGACGGAAGAGCAGGCAAAGGCTTTCTATGTAACAGCAGTGGATATTGCACAGGCAGCTAGCTTGAACCAAGACTATCAACTGGAGAGTGATTATATTTTATATAGCTATAAGCAACATAAAATTAATCTGATTTTTTCTAAAGGAGAGTTGTATTATATGACTCCCAATCCTGATTATCTTTATTTTAAATAATCTTGGAAAATTCTTGCGCTAGTTTATTAGGCTTGCTATAATAGCTAAAACGAAATGGGAAGGAGCAAGGATGAAAGCTTATATTAATGTCAATCTGGTGACCTGTGACAGCGCATTTCATGTTTATCGGGAAGCCTTGCTGGTTGTGGAGGATGAACGTATTGCCTACTGTGGCCCCTATGATGAAAGCTGGCTAGGAAAATGCAGTGAAACAGTAGATTATGAAGGGGCTTGGATCATGCCGGGGCTGGTCAACTGCCATACTCACTCAGCCATGACCTTGCTGCGCGGGATTCGTGATGACAGTAATCTGCACGAATGGCTAGAGGACTATATTTGGCCGGCAGAAAGTCAATTCACATCTGATCTAACAACCGAGGCTGTCCAACTGGCTCTGGCTGAAATGCTCCAGTCAGGAACAACGACTTTTAACGATATGTATAATCCTCAGGGAGTGGAGATTGACCGGATTTATCAGGCTGTGCGGCAGTCTGGTATGCGCTGCTATTTCTCACCGACCCTTTTTAGCTCAGAGGCGGAAACGGCAGCAGAGACTCTGGCACGTACTCGGGCCATTATTGAGGAAATCCTCGCTTATGAAGATGAAGATTTTCAGGTCATGGTGGCGCCGCATTCGCCCTATGCCTGTGACGAAGATCTACTCAAGGGCAGTCTTGAGCTAGCTCGTGAGCTGGATTTGAAGCTTCATATACATGTGGCGGAGACACAGGAAGAAAATAAAATCATCCTGGAGCGCTATGGTAAACGGCCTTTGGCTTTCTTGAAAGAGCTTGGCTACTTGGAGCAGCCAGCCATTTTTGCTCACGGGGTTGAGCTGAATCCATCAGAGATTGCGGATTTAGCGGCATCTCCAGTCAGCATCGCCCACAATCCTATCAGCAACCTCAAGTTGGCTTCTGGTGTAGCTCCAGTGACAGACTTATTAGCCGCTGGGGTGGCCGTTGGCTTAGCGACAGACTCTGTCGCTTCCAATAATAATCTGGACATGTTTGAAGAAAGTCGGACAGCAGCCCTCCTCCAGAAGATGCGGGTAGGAGATGCGACTCAGTTTCCGATTGAGCAGGCCTTGAAGGCTTTAACCGTTGAAGGAGCCAAAGCTCTGGGATTGGAGAAGAAAATCGGCAGCCTGGAAGTAGGAAAACAAGCCGATTTCATTGTCATTCAGCCTAAGGGGCGACTTCACCTCTATCCTTTGGAAAATATGCTTTCCCACCTAGTGTACGCTGTCAAAGGCAGCGATGTTCGGGATGTCTACATTGCAGGACAGCAGGTTGTCCGAGATGGTCAGGTACTGACAGTTGATCTAGAATCGTTCCATTAAAAAGAAGAGAGTGGGACAGAGATCGGTAATTCGTTAGAATTCGATTTCGTCGTCCCACCTCCGCATAGTTGAGTAGGGCTGTAAAAGCTGATGAAATCAGCGTAGTAGAGCCCACTCAACCACTGCGTCTTGCTCGACAATCCAAAGAAAATTGAGAGGCTAGGACTTTTGTCCCAGCCTCTTATGTTAGTCAGGAAAGCTCTTTTCACTTTCTGCTGACTAAGAGTTTCTTTGTCAAAGAAAAACTCTGGGTCACCCCAGAGTTAGAATTAGTTTTAAGCTTTCTTTGATTTAGAAATATAGAATAATTGTAGGACGATACCAAGGAGTGCCATACCAATAACGATATAGAAGGCCATTGAATAGTCTCCCTTGTTTGTTTGGGCAAGTCGAGCTCCCAACTGTGGTCCGGCAATAGCTGCAACACCATAGGCCGTGAACATCCAGCCGTAGTTTGTGCCGACATTGGCCACGCCCCAATTTTCAGCTGTAATACCTGGGAAAGATCCAAGGAAGCCACCGAAGGACAGGGCAACAAGCATGACGCCTAAGATTGCAAGGATGCTTCCTTCTCCTTTAAAGAGAACGGTCAGCGCCAAGCCACCAGCTACAGCGGCAAACATGGCGATTACGGTCGGGTAGCGGCCGATTTTGTCCGATACAGCTCCCCAGAAGATCCGTCCAAAAGTATTGGCAATAGAAACCAGCATAACGAATAGAGTTGCTTCTCCAACTAGTTTATATTGGTCAGAGATAGACGCTGCTGAACCGATAATCATCATACCACCAGTAGCACCTAAAATGTAGATGAGCCACAGCAACCAGAAGTTGCCTTCGCGTAGCATTTCTTTGTGAGTTTTTCCTGTCGGTGCAGAGCTTCCTGCTGCTGGAGCAGCTGCTGGAGCTTTTTCCATGACAAGAGAAGAGCAGCAGATAACGACAAGCAGGGCAATACCTAGAACTTTAAATGTTGAATAAACGCCCATTGAAGCGATGAGAGTTTTGGCAAGTGGTCCGATGATTAGTGGTCCAAGTCCAAAGCCAGCTGCGGTTAAACCACCCGCGAGACCTTTTTTATCAGGGAACCATTTGGTAGCGACAGAAGTTGAAGCGCCATAGGCTGATCCGATACCGAGACCAAGGACAACCCCGTAGGTCAAGTAGAGTACAGGAAGAGAAGTTGCAAATCCTGTAGCAAACATACCCGCACCAAAGAGAATTCCTCCTAGAAAGACAAATTTCTTAGGGCCTAATGAATCGACTTTAGGTCCGAAAATAATCATGCCGATTGGCACCATTGCAAAAGATATACTGAAGGCTAGAGAGGTTTGAGCTTGCACCCATCCTTGGCTAGCGTTGGCTTCCAGCAGCGCTTTTTGAAAAACAGACCAGGCGTATCCAGCACCTAAAGAAAGGTTGGTTAAGATAGCTGCTGCTAAAATTAACCAGCGATTTGGTGTTTTTTTCATAATGATATCCTCATTTATATAATTTTTTTCTAAAAAGTGATAGAAAACCAGCTGTACCCAAATAGTTGTCCTGCATGTTTCCTGCAGGGCAGGTAAAATAGCAGAAGCATGGCTACAGAATTTGTTACTATAAAGCTGACATGTCAAATAATTTAAGCGCTTACATGTTTGTTAACATCTCTATCATATCGTGCTTTGAGGCAAAAATCTACTTAATTAAAATGAATAAGTCTATTAGGTAGATTAATATTTTTCCTTATTTACAATCATTCTTAATAGAAAATCTATGTTTGTCATGATATAATGGAAATAAGCTAGAATGAATGTGGATGGAGTATAGAGAAGATGAATGAAGGGTATGAAAAGAATTACCAGGAAGTAATCGAACATCTGAGGTTGAAAGGTGTTCGAATCACAGAGACGAGAAAGGCTGTGATTGCTTTTATCATCAGCAGTCATGATCATCCTAGTGCAGAGATGATTTACCAAGCTCTCTTGCCTGAATTTCCCAATATGAGCTTGGCGACTGTTTATAACAACTTAAAAGTATTGATTGATGAAGGCTTTGTCTCAGAACTCAAAGTCCGAAATGACACGACGACTTATTATGATTTTATGGGGCATCAGCACCTCAATGTCATTTGTGAAAAATGTGGTCGAATTGCAGATATGGACTTGGATTTGCCAGATGTTCAGCAGGAAGCGGCAGAGCAGACCGGTTATCAAATCACTAAGAGCCAGATGGTTGTTTATGGCATTTGTCCTGAGTGCGCTCAGCAAGAACAAGTGGCTAGCTAGAAGTCTTGAGTGAGAATTGATTTTCTTAAAAGTCTAAGCAAGTGGAAAATTTCACAAATATCCCGCTGAGACTAGATTTTTGAGAGAAAATTTTGTAAAATAGAATAGATAAACGGGGTAGACCCTGGAAAATAAAAGGAGAATCCATCTAATGGTAAAATTGGTTTTTGCTCGCCATGGTGAGTCTGAATGGAACAAAGCTAACCTTTTCACTGGTTGGGCTGATGTTGATT
>NZ_CAURYF010000050.1:0-6738 GCF_963529205.1 Streptococcus cristatus
TTGGCCCGCTCAATGATTTCATCTGTTAATAAAGCTTTTCCCATTGATCTACGTTCCTATTTATTCAGATTTTTTTGTTGCCAGTACTGAAGGGCCATGATGGTCTTGGCATCGCAGATGTCACCGTTTTGCAGCAACTGATGTGCCTCCTCCAGACTGACTTCAAAAAGTTCCAATGTTTCATCCTCGTCTTGGGGACGAGGGTTTTCGACCTTTGTCAAATGGCTGGCGCTGTAAAGTTTGATTTTCTCATTGCAAAAACCGATGGCAGAATAAAAATCATAAACCAGCTCCAACTGGCCAGTGTAGCCCGTCTCTTCTTCTAATTCTCGGAGGGCAGCCGCTTGCGGATCTGCATTCTCTCCTAGCTCCAACTTCCCAGCTGGAATCTCGTAAGAAGTCGCTTCAATCGCCTTGCGGTACTGCTTGACCAAAATCATCTTATTTTCCGGAGTGATAGCAATCACAGCCACCGCGCCATTATGAAAAATCAAATCCCGTTGGGCTTGACCCTTACCCTCTGGCAACTCTACCTGATCCTGAACCACTTTGAAAATCGGTCCTTGATAAATCTCCGTCCGTTGGACGGTTTTTTCTTCAAATTCCATGGCTGAACCTACTTATTTTGAGGGTGATGAGGAAGACGCTTAGCATAATCTTCCTTGTTAATCTGACGACCACGTCCCAGAGCAATGGCATCTGCTGGCACGTCCTTCGTGATGGTAGAACCCGCACCGACCAGTGAGTTGTCACCCAGCTCAACTGGGGCAATAATAGTCGAATTTGAACCAACAAAGACATTATCTCCAATGATAGTCTTATACTTCTTCTGACCATCATAATTGACCGTAATTGTTCCCGCACCAAAGTTGACATTGGCACCGACCTCAGAGTTTCCAATGTAGGTCAAATGACCAGCCTTGGTTTTTTCGCCGATAGAAGAACCCTTAACTTCAACAAAGTTGCCGACATGGACGTCCTTAGCCAGACTAGAACCTGGACGGATATGGGCGTACGGGCCAACCGTCACTCCATCTGCAACGATAGATTCTTCAATCATGGAGCTGGTGATAACAGCTCTCTCTCCAATTTCTGAATCTACAATATAAGTCCCATTGGTCAGGATCGTCTCTGCCCCAATCTTGGTTTGACCTTTCAGAGTCACGTTGGCTTCAATTTGCACTTCAGGTGCGATTTCTACATCTACATCAATATAGGTCGCATCTGGATTGACAAAGCTGACACCATTCACCATATGCTGCTGATTAATTCTACGGCGCATAATGCTTTCAGCTGTCGCCAAAGCCACGCGGTCGTTGACACCGAGACTTTCGTCAAAGTCTTTTAGCGTATAAGCACCAACTTTTTCACCATTTTCACGGAAAATGCCAATCACATCTGTGATATAGTATTCTCCCTGCGCATTATTGGTGTTGATATTTTTGAGGGCCTCAAAGAGACGGGCATTGTCAAAGACATAAGTCCCCGTATTGATTTCCTTGATTTGTTGCTCAAAGTCAGAAGCATCCTTCTGCTCGACAATTTTGATAACTTCTCCGTGCTGGTTGCGCACGATCCGGCCATAGCCAAAAGGATTGTCCGCTTCTGCTGTCAGGATTGTCGCAACATTCTTGTGGTTGATATGAAAGTCAATCAGATTTTTCAAGCTTTCTCCCGTAATCAGGGGAGTGTCACCAGCAATGACCAATGTTTGACCCGTCAGATTTTCCAAAACAGGCTCAGCCATCATGACCGCGTGACCAGTTCCCAGCTGCTCGGTCTGACGAACAAACTCGGTCTGACGAACAAACTCGGTCTGACCTGCCAAGACTTGCTCGACCAGCTCCGCCTTGTGCCCGATAACAGTGACAGTCTTCTCAGGATCAATCGCACTAACACTACGGAAAACATGCTCTAGCATGGAAATTCCTGCCACCTTGTGCAAGACCTTTGGTAAATCTGATTTCATGCGAGTACCCTTACCCGCAGCCAAAATAACGGCATAATTTGTCATAAATGAACTCTTTTCTCTAAGATATTACCCTTATTATACCACTAAAAGAGAATTTTTTAAAATGCAAATTGCAGAAGCATGAAATCGCACTTAGAGAAAAAGCTTCAAGTCATTGACCAAACCACTGTCCTCAATCCGCAATCCACTCCATCCAGATCAATTTTTTAACGTCTTTTTGCAGGTCTAAAAATGATTTCTCGTTCGTTTATACTAGCTTTTGATAGCGACGAATGACCAGCAAATTGTTCTTCTTAAATACTATATGTCTATTGCTCCTATTGTCAAAATTTTGATGGCGATTATACATTTAAAATTGATATGCAAAGAGATATTTGCTATAATGACCTAAGCATGAATGTTTGCTCCTACCTTATGAAGTGCAGAAAACTCTATAAATCTACTAGGAAAATACTATTATTAGGTGATCCACTTTGGGATGATGCAATCCAAGGATTGTGAGCTCCATTTTATAGTTTTATTGTTTTTAACTAGCCAATTTATAATTTAAAGTTGTAAGGAGATGTTGGTTATGATATTTACTAAAAATCGCAAGAAAAGAGATGAATACTACCAACAGATTGACAGGATCTATAATAACGATAGTATCATCATTAGCTCAAAGTTACGGGAAGAGCTCCTAACTAGTGCCAAAGGGCTACAAAAGGGGGACCAAATCAGTTATTTGGCATTTAAGTTGTATCCTTTTGTGTGTGACGAGGTGCTCAAGAATAAGTCCGATGAATTAATCTCATTTAAAAAATATCTTGAAAAAACAAGATGGAAATATTATTGGGGAAGTGTGCTTGGAATGGCATTCGTTAGGACATAAGTTACAACTTACACTTTTGAAAATATCAAGATGAATACGTAAATCATCTTCCGATATGGTATGATAATCAAAAACTCATAGAATCTCTAAGTAGGGCTGTTAGTCTAGCGACTTACAGTTCACACTAGTTGAGGCTCTGTGAGTTTTTTTCCTGCATGATATTTACAAGCTAGGCATAAAAAAGAGGCTGGGACTCTTTTGTCCCAACCTCCTGAATGTAGGTACTGTTAGTAAAGTCCCATATAAATTGCTTTGTGACCAGCTGTAATCTAGGCTCTCACAGAGATAAATGGTGAACCTTCTGTATTATCTTCAGGCGCTCCGCTCTTTGAACCAAAGATATAATCCACTGAGTACCAACCGTTATTATTAGCATTATAAGGATCATAGACCTGCGTTTGGCCATTTTGATAGCCTCTTAAGACTATCTCATGGGTAACAAAATGGCTGGCAAAGACACTGCTACCAACGGCTGCCATGACATGATGGCCTGCTGCCAAAGCTTCTTTAAGTGCTGCTGATGAATGTAAGACGTCTGTTGTCAGTCCCCAGTTCTGTGCCCCTTGGACAATACCCTTACTTGACGTTCCAAATAGACCATTTTTGTTAAAGGAGTCTGTATGGTGATAAAGGAAGTCCGCTACGGTTGTTGGTAAAACAGTTTGGCCTGTAATACCAGAAATAGCCATTGCTAATGTAGTAGGAACACAGCCAGTAGCTGCTAAATTATATTTTCCATAATATAATCCAGCCCATCTAGGATCACGTTGTGAATAATATGGCGTATCATAAACTCCCCTGTTGACTGTTGTAGTCGTTCCACCAACGCCTACCAAACTACCATCATTTTGAACATAATAGAGGTGAATATTGTATTCTCCCGTAGAGTATTTATGGCTAGAGGTGCGTACTAGGGCCTTATAACTACCATCCGCTTGCCTTTGAGCCCGATACCAAACAATGTCATCCTGACCATTGACACTCGACCAAGTCGGCAGGCTGACTTCCTTGACTCCTTTTGGACTATAAACATTAGTTACTACAACTTCGAATGTGCCCAATCGAGGATTATTATTTTTAATGGTGATTTGACCCGTTGGCTTAATGTGTTCTGAAGCTACATTTGCTGTTGTCTTCGTGCCTCCAACCCCGACCATACGGCCATCATTCTGAACATAGTAGAGGTGGATATTGTATTCGCCTGTAGAATACTTGTGGTCACGTAGATTGACCTGTGCCTTGTAAGTACCATCGGCTTGCTTGACTGCTGTGTACCAAATAATATCGTCCTGACCGTTAGCACTTGACCAAGTTGGCAATTTGACTTCCTTGACTCCATAAGCATTCTCAACTTCAGAAACTACCACTTCAAAGGTACCTGTCTGTTGATTGTTGTTCTGGATGGTCAGCTTACCTTTGGGAGTTCCTAGAGATACGGTCATCTTGGTTCCTCCAACTCCGACCAACTGGCCATTATTCCCTACATAATAGAGATGGACATTGTACTCACCTGTAGAATATTTATGGTCGCTCGCCTTAATATTCATCTTGTAGGTACCATCAGACTGCTTGACTGCTCGATACCAGATAATATCGTCCTGACCATTGGTGCTAGACCAAGTTGGCAGAAGCACTTCACGAACTCCCTCTGGACTGCTCACTCCGCTCACAACAACATCAAAACTACCTGTTGTTGGATTATTATTGGCAATCGTGAGAGTTCCTTTTGGTTTAGCGACAGAAACAGTAGTTGTTGTGCCACTAACCCCAATCATCTGGCCATTATCTTGAAGATAGTAGAGGTGGATATGATACTCACCTGTGGACATCTTATGGTTGCGGGCTTGAATGCTGGCCCTGTAGGTGCCATCGGACTGCTTGGTCGCTGTGTACCAAACAATATCATCTTGGCCTTTATCACTAGACCAAATCGGAAGATGCACGCTCTTGACACCAAAAGGACTGACAACATCAGACACAACAACATCAAAGCTGCCCGTATCCGGATTATTGTTCTCAATTTTCAAAGTCCCTTTAGGCTTAGCTGCTAGGCTGAACTGGGTGCCTGCTACACCGACTAATTGACCGTCATCTTGGATATAGTAAAGGTGAACAGTGTAGTCTCCCAAAGAATTCTTGTGATCGCGAGCCTGGATGCGAGCCCGATAGGTACCATCAGACTGTTTGATTGCTGTATGCCAGACTAGATCATCTTGACCTTTATCGTTAGACCAAGTCGGCAGTTTGACTTCCTTAACACCATAAGGATTGGAAACGTTAGAGACAACGACATCAAAGCTACCAGTAGCTGGATCGTTGTTTTCAATTTTCAAGGTTCCTTTAGGTTGAGATAGGCTAACTGTTGTTCGAGTGCCACCTACACCAACCAGCTGACCGTCATCTTGAATGTAGTAAAGATGAACATTATATTCGCCTGTTGATTTCTTATGATTCACTGCTTTGACGGTTGCTAGATAAGTACCATCCGCCTGCTTGACTGCTGTGTACCAGATCAGGTCATCTTGACCTTTATCGCTGGACCAGGTCGGTAACTTGACTTCCTTGACGCCATAAGGACTGGAAACACCAGAAACAACGACATCGAAACTACCTGTATCTGGATTATTGTTTCCAATTTTCAATGTTCCTTTAGGCTGAGCCTTAGAAACTGTAGTCGTTGTACCACCTACACCGACCAGCTGACCATTATCCTGAACATAATAGAGATGGATATTGTACTCACCTAGAGAGTTCTTGTGGTGAGAAGCTTTGACTGTGACAGTGTAGTTGCCATTGGTCTGGCGCTGCGCCTCGTACCAGACTAAGTCGTCTTGGCCATTGACACTAGACCAAACAGGAACAACAACTTTTTTCACACCATAAGGATTAGAAACTCCTGAGACAACAACATCGAAACTGCCTGTGTCTGGATTATTATTGACAATATCAATTTTTCCTTGTGGTTTGCCGATGGTAACAGTTGTTTTTGTACCACCTATACCGACTAGCTGATTGTCTTCCAGCAGATAGTAGAGGTGGATATTGTACTCACCTGTGGACATCTTATGGTCACGAGCTGTAACGCTAATTTTATAGGTGCCATCCACTTGTCGTTTAGCATCGTACCAGATAATATCATCCTGACCATTCACGCTGGACCAAGTTGGTAGGGCGACTTTTTTGATGGGCTTAGGGGATGAAATATTGGTTACATGAACATCGAAAGTACCAGCATTTGGATCAGCATTTGTAATATTGATAGTCCCTTGAGGCTTGTCATCAACTGCACGAGAAACTCTCACTTTTGGATCAGATTCTGGCTTTGTTTCTGCCTCTTGTGGCTTATCAGAAGAAGCTGTCACAGATCTAAATGAAGCTCTCCCTGAAGAAATGTTTTCAGAAGGGACTGATCCTAAATCGTTCTTAGACTGTTCAAACGGCGAGTTTCCATCCTTTTCAGATGAACTTGAAGTGACTTTTTCATTTTTACCTAAAGAAGCTTCAGATGCACCACTATCTTTCTTCGTCTCAGAATCTACTTCTGAAGCCTTGTTAGCTAGATCCGCCTGTTTAGAAGTATCTCGATTGGTCACAGCAGCTGAAGGTTCCGTTTGCTGCCTATCATTTGCTGCTTGATTTGTCTCGTCAGCAAAAACGCTATTAGCACTGGCTGCTAATAAAATAGCTGTACTAGCTAAATAAACTAATCCTTTTGTTTTCATACGCTTTCTCCATCCTTTTTAGAGTTGCACACCTTTATTGTAGCATAATAGGATAATTATTACAAATTGGTAACAAATTTGTTTCGCTTAATCCAAAACTGAATCGAAACCTATTCTTTCTATTATGTAATTCGTAAACAAAAATAAAAAAGAGCTGGGAAAGACCAAAAAAT
>NZ_CAURYF010000051.1:0-6442 GCF_963529205.1 Streptococcus cristatus
GGGCTGTAAAAGCTGATGAAATCAGCGTAGTAGAGTCCACTCAACCACTGCGTCTTGCTCGACAATCCAAAGACAATTGAGAGGCTAGGCCTTTTTTCCCAGTCCTACCGCCTTTTTGATCAAATAGAACTGAAAGTTTAGAGAGGCCCACTTGCAAAGCAAGCCAAATCATACAGCCAGCTCCCTCTAATGAATATCAGCTTTTTCCATAACTGGAAGATCGCTAAGTGACAAAAATGTAAGATTAGCGTCCAAAATGAAAGATTAGCTTATGGAAACTTGTCGGGCTTTTCGGTATGATAATAGTATCGTTTTTAGTTTGCTTTCGGTAGGGGCAGCAGCTCAGCTAATCTTAGAGCAGAGCTAGCTAATAAAGTATTGAAAGATAAGCTAAATAACCATTTTACACATAAATAAAAAAAGAGGTTCAAGTATGACATTATTAGATGTACAACACGTGAAAAAAATTTATAAAACCCGCTTTCAGGGCAGCCAAGTAGAGGCGCTGAAAGACATTCACTTTACAGTGGAGAAAGGCGAGTATGTCGCCATCATGGGGGAGTCGGGCTCTGGGAAATCCACCCTGCTCAATATCCTCGCCATGCTGGACAAGCCGACAGAAGGCCGCGTTTTCCTCAATGGAACTGACACGGCAACCATCAAAAACAGCCAGGCTTCCAGCTTCCGCCGGGAGAAATTAGGCTTTGTCTTTCAGGATTTCAACCTGCTGGACACCTTATCAGTCAAGGATAATATTCTCCTGCCTTTGGTGCTCTCTCGTCGCTCCATTACCGAGATGATGCAAAAGTTGGTTACAACCTGCAACGAGTTAGGGATTAACAAGCTGCAAGAGAAGTTTCCTTATGAAATTTCTGGTGGTCAGAAGCAGCGGGTGGCAGTAGCCCGCGCCATTATCACCGAGCCTGAGATTTTGCTGGCAGATGAGCCGACAGGAGCCCTGGATTCCAAGTCTTCAGCTGCTCTCTTGGATGTCTTTGACGATATCAACGACCGCGGCCAAACCATTCTTATGGTAACCCACTCGACCTCGGCAGCTAGTCGGGCCAAGCGGGTGCTCTTTATCAAGGATGGAATTTTATATAATCAAATCTTCCGCGGCAACAAGACCGAGCGGCAGATGTTCCAAGAGATTTCCGATACGCTGACGGTCATGGCAAGTGAGGTGGAAGCTCATGCTTAGATTAACTAGTAAGCTTGCGCTTTCTAACTTAATCAAGAATCGTAAGCTATATTATCCTTTCGCTCTGGCGACCTGTCTGGCTATCGCCATCTCCTACATCTTTTTCTCCCTGACTTTTAATCCTAATTTAGTAAAGATGACGGGCGCAAGCGCTGTTTCTATGGTGCTATCTTTTGGGATGGTGATTGTCAGCATCACGACCAGCATTATCGTCTTTTATGCTAATAGCTTTGTTTTCAAGAATCGCTCCAAAGAGCTGGGCCTTTATAGTGTGCTAGGGCTCAATAAATTCCACCTCTTTGTCATGGTGGTGATCGAATTACTGGTATTTGGTCTGGTTACCCTTATCCTCGGACTAGGGATTGGACTTTTGTTTGACCAGCTGATCTATGCTCTCTTGCTAAAAATCATGGCGATAAAGGTCGTATTGGTGTCAACTTTTCAGCCTGCTGTAGTTATCGTAGTTGCTGTTTTCTACGCTTTTGTCTTTTTCTGCTTGATGATTAGCAATGGTTTGCGCCTGAAAAAGCTTGATGCATTGCAATTGGTCAAAGAAAAGAATAGCGGAGAAAAGAAAAGTCGCTTTTTATTCCTGCAGACACTACTTGGGCTTGCAGCCTTGGCTTATGGTTACTTTCTTGCACTAGGAGTGACCAATCCCTTGTCAGCAATCTTTACATTCTTTGTCGCAGTGCTCTTTGTGATTCTGGGAACCTACCTGCTCTTTAATGCTGGAATTACGGTTTTTCTGCAATTTTTGAAAAAGAAGAAGTCCTATTATTACCAACCCAATAATATGATTTCCGTTTCCAACCTGATTTTCCGCATGAAGAAAAATGCGGTGGGTCTTGCGACCATTGCTATCCTATCAACCATGGTCTTGGTGACCTTATCTGGCGGAGCTAATATCTATGCCGGTGGTGACTACATGCAAAAGGCTATGTTTCCTCATGATTTTAGCATTCAAGGAAAAGGAACCACAGGTGAGCAGATGGACCAAGTGCTGACAGAGTTTGTGAATGAGCAGCAGTTGCCAGTCACTAAGAAAGGTGTCTATCCATACTATACGATGGGAGTGACAAGTCGTGCTGGCAACCAGCTCGATATCAACGCTGCCGCTCAAAAATTTGTCACACCGAAAACGTATATTTTGGCTATTTCAGAAGCGGATTATCAGAGTATGACGGGGAAAACTCTTGATCTTGGAGATGATGAAGTGGCGCTCTACCAGCAAGGAGTGAAACTGGATCCCAAGCAAGACTTGCAGCTGGCTGGTCAGACCTTTAAAATCAAGGAAGAACTCAAAGAAGACTTTATCTTTGGCAATTTGCCAGACCAGATGAACATGATCGTCCCAGAGAAAATCTACATGGTTCTTAAAAACCCTGACCAAATATTCTCTACACTGATGGACAAATACGCTGTAAACCTTAATTATTATGGCTGGCTTGATACAAAGCTGTCAACGGAAGAACAGCGCAATCTGAGGGATGCTTATCAAGAAAAATTGCATCAGTTTAATCAGACCTTGCCGGAAAACCAAGCAGTCTATGGTTCGGTAACAGCTTTTGATAAGCAAGAAATCAAAGGCATGCTGGGTGGCATGTTCTTCATCGGCATCTTCTTGTCAATCGTCTTTATGCTGGGAACCATCCTCATCATCTACTACAAGCAGATTTCAGAAGGGTACGAGGATCGGGATCGCTTTGTGATTCTACAAAAGGTCGGTCTGGATGAGAAGCAAATCAGACAAACCATTCGGAAACAGATTTTGATTGTTTTTTTCCTACCACTGGCTTTCGCCTTTATCCATCTGACTTTTGCCTATCATATGCTGAGCTTGATCTTGTCTGCTCTTGGTGTTCTTAACTCAGCTCTCATGCTGGCTGTGACACTGGGTGTCTGTGCAATCTTCTTTATCAGCTATGTGATTGTCTTCATGATTACTTCCCGCAGTTATCGTAAAATTGTTTCTATGTAAGAAGTTGGGTTTTTCCAGCTTCTTCTTTTGCTTTCTTTGCCCGATGCAAAAGGGGAAGATAAAAAGAGACTTTGGTAAATCCAATAATCTATGATATAATAAACCATCTATGCTTTGGAGGGAGATTTTATGAATATTTTTCGAAAAAAAGATGCCAGTAAAAACAGGACGGGAATGCGGCGGCACCTGAAACTGATGGATTTGATTCTTTTAGGGATCGGTGCCATGGTTGGTACAGGGATTTTCACGGTTACAGGAATTGGGGCGGCGACTTATGCTGGTCCAGCTCTGATTGTGTCGATCGTGATTTCTGCCCTGTGTGTCAGCATCTCTGCCCTATTTTATGCGGAGTTTGCATCTCGAGTTCCAGCTAATGGCGGAGCTTACAGCTATATTTACGCTGTTTTAGGAGAATTTCCGGCTTGGCTGGCTGGTTGGCTGACCATCATGGAATTTATGACAGCTATATCAGGTGTGGCTTCTGGCTGGGGTTCTTACTTGAAAGGGCTTTTGAGCGGCTTTCATATCCAGCTACCGACAGCCTTGAATGGCACATTCAATCCAAAAGCAGGTACTTATGTGGATCTGTTGCCTATTCTGGTTTTGGTCTTTGTGACAGGCGTAGTACTTCTAAACTCAAAAGCAGCCCTGCGCTTTAACTCAGCCTTGGTTGTCCTCAAATTCTCAGCCTTGGCTCTCTTTATTCTCGTTGGGCTTTTCCATCTTCGACCTGAGAATTGGTCCAACTTTGCACCTTTCGGTTTTGGTCAGATCTATGGCGGTCAGACGGGGATTATGGCTGGAGCTTCTCTGATGTTCTTTGCTTTTCTGGGCTTTGAGTCGATTTCTATGTCTGTGGATGAGATCAAAGAGCCTCAAAAAAATGTGCCACGTGGCATTGTCCTTTCCCTTGGGATTGTGACCATCCTCTATATCTTGGTAACCTTGGTCTTGACAGGCTTGGTACACTATACCAAGCTAAATGTTCCAGATGCAGTAGCTTTCTCACTTCGCAGTATTGGACTAGATTGGGCTGCCAATTATGTTTCTATCGTAGCGATTTTGACCCTGATCACTGTCTGCATCTCCTTGACCTATGCCTTGTCTCGGATGATTTATAGTATAGCGCGCGACGGACTTTTACCGCGGTCTTTCAAGGAATTAACTGCTACTAGCCGTGTGCCTCAAAATGCTACCATCTTAGTGGGGATTGCCTCAGCTATTTGTGCGGGTATCTTTCCTCTTGCTAGCATTGCCTCTTTCCTCAATATCTGTACGTTGACTTATCTGATTATGCTGGCCTTTGCCATTTTGAAGTTGCGGAAGGAAAAGGGGCAGCCCAAGGCAGGAGAGTTTAAAACTCCGCTAGTGCCTCTAACTCCGATTTTATCTATTGTCATCTGCCTTTCCTTTATGACTCAGTACACGTGGGATACTTGGTTGGCCTTTGGCATCGCTCTACTTTTAGGAATTTTGATTTACTTTGGCTACGGCTACCGTCATTCGGAAATAGAAGTGAAAGAAAAGTAGTGTAAAAAGTTGTTCTTGACAAAAGGTAGAAGGAGAAAAAATGAAGAGTTTTAACCTGACGAAAAAGAAGAAAGTTTGGCTGCTTGCGTTTGCTTTGCTTGCCCTTATCTTACTAGCCATTGTAATCAATATCCAGCTGAATCAACCCGAACATATGAGCGCTGACTATGTTGGGCTTTGGAAGTCAAGATGGCGTGAGGAAAATAAAGACTGGCTCTATCCCCTGAAAAATATCTGCCTTCTTATTCTGGCGATTCTAGCAGGTTCTGGTCTCATGATTGCGTTTTCCAAGAGTGAAAGATGGAAATAAGCTTTTGTAGATTAAAATAAAATAATCTTACAAAAATGTAAGATTGACGATGATAAATGTAAGGTAGAGACATGGAAAACGTGTCTCTATTTTGCTATAATCAGTTCAGGAATCCTCACAAGAAAAGTTGTGCAATTATGAAAAAAGTTCTTTTAGGTTGCTTGGGAACAGTACTGGTTTTGCTTGCTCTTTTAATAGGTTTTCTAGTCTACTTTGGTCCAGACTATGGAATTTTTCTTTTTCCACCTAGTCCGCAGGACTACGCTCGCTCGGTTGTGAAAAAGCTTGATTTTGGTCTTTATACGGATAAAGATTGGGAAAATGAGAAAAAGAAAGCTTTAGAGAAGCTTGAATCAGCCAAGACTTATCAAGACACCTATCCTGTCTTGGAAAAATTAACCAAAGAGGCTGGCGGGAAGCATTCTTATTTTTTAAGCCCACAGGATAATCCTGAAAACAGTCCAGAAAGCAAAAATCAGCCTGAAGTGCAGAATCGGGAGGGTATTCTCTATGTAAAAGTTCCTGCTTTCACTGGTGACGCACAGGCAGCGAAAGCTTATGCCAACAAGCTGTCAGCAGCTCTTAAAAAGGATGACTATCAGGCGGTTCTTGTGGATTTGAGAGACAATACTGGCGGGAATATGTATCCGATGATTGCTGGGCTGTCCTCTCTTTTGCCTGATGAAGACCTCTTCCAATTTGTTTATAAAAACGGAAGCAAGAGCGCGGTTTCGCGATTAAATGTCCTTAAGCAGCTTGGTCTGGAGCAGACTGATGAAAAAGCAAAGAAAGTGCCCATAGCTGTTCTTATCAATGGGAAGACAGGTAGCTCAGGAGAGATGACTGTTTTAGCTTTTAAGGGACTTGAAAATGTTAAAATATTTGGTCAGCCAACGGCAAGCTATACTACGGGAAATAATTATTATCAACTGTATGATGGAGCGGTTTTACTCTTGACCACCTCGAGTATCTTAGATCGCACGGGCAAGCTTTATGAGAATGAGGCAATCCAGCCCGATGTCCTAACAGACCAGCCTTTAGAAGAGGCGGAGCCTTGGTTGAAGGAACAGATGGGAGAATAGTTTATTGAAAGCAGTCAAAGAGACTGCTTTTCTGCTATAATAAAGAGAAGAACGAGGTGACAGATGATTCGTAAGGTAAAACTAAGAGACGCCGCAGCTATTCAGCGACTTAATGCTGAGTGTCTGGGCTATGACTTTGATAGGGAAGCGACGGAGGCTCAACTGAAGAGGCTGCTAGAGAATGACCAGCATTTGATTTTGGTTGCTGAAGAAGACGGACAGGTCATAGGTTACGCGCATGCGGCTAGCTACGACTGTCTCTATTTCCCGTCCTTGCTCAATCTCTTGGCTTTGGCCGTCGCTCAGGATTTTCAAGGGCAGGGACATGGCAGAGCGCT
>NZ_CAURYF010000052.1:0-6391 GCF_963529205.1 Streptococcus cristatus
GATGCGGAGGAAGGGATTTGAACCCTCACACCCGTACGGGCACATGCGCCTGAAGCATGCGTGTCTGCCGTTCCACCACCTCCGCTTGCTTTTTATTATAACATATTTTTTGAAAATGCCAATAGTAAAAGCCAAATATATGTTTTTTTGATATAATAATTGTATTAACTTTAAAGGAGCAGTCTTGCAAGGAATAATTATCAAAGCCTTGGCTGGCTTTTATTATGTAGAGTCAGATGGGCAGGTGTATCAGACGAGAGCACGTGGAAATTTCCGTAAAAAAGGTCAGACGCCTTATGTTGGCGACCATGTCGAATTTTCAGCGGACAAGGATTCTGAAGGCTACATTTTAAAAATAGCCGAGCGTAAAAATAGTTTGGTACGGCCACCTATTGTCAACATTGACCAGGCAGTTGTAATCATGAGCGCGAAGGAGCCGGACTTCAATGCCAATCTCTTGGATCGTTTTTTGGTGCTTTTGGAGCATAAGCAGATCCATCCTATTATCTACATCAGCAAGTTAGACCTGCTTGAAGATGAGCAGAGCTTGGATGTCTATGTACAGGCCTATCAGGCCATCGGCTATGAGGTTGTTAAAACCACTGAGGAGTTATTGCCACTTCTGACGGGGAAAATCACTGTTTTTATGGGTCAGACTGGTGTTGGGAAATCCACTCTGCTCAATAAAATTGCACCAGACTTGCAATTAGAAACAGGAGAAATTTCTGAAAGTCTGGGTCGTGGTCGCCATACGACACGGGCGGTCAGCTTTTATAACTTGAATGGCGGAAAAATTGCGGACACTCCGGGCTTTTCTTCTCTGGATTATGAGGTGGACAAGGCAGAAGATCTGAACGTCGCCTTTCCAGAAATTACCGAAATCAGTCGGGACTGCAAATTCCGCACTTGTACCCATACGCACGAGCCGGCTTGTGCTGTCAAACCAGCCGTAGAAGCCCAGCAAATTGCTGCTTTTCGTTTCGAAAACTACCTGCAATTTCTCAGTGAAATCGAGAATCGTCGTGAAACCTATAAAAAGACAGCTAAAAAACTTCCTAAATAGAGAAAGGAACTATCATGAAAACATTTAAAATTGCTCCCTCTGTTCTGAGTGCGGATTATGCTAATTTTGAGACGGAATTGAAGAAGCTAGAAGCCAGCGGGGCAGAATATGCCCATCTGGATGTCATGGATGGCCATTTTGTGCCCAATATCAGCTTTGGTGCTGGTGTTGTAGCAAGTATGCGTCCCCACAGTAAGATGGTTTTTGATTGCCATCTCATGGTGTCCAATCCTGAGCACCATATTGAGGAATTTGCTCGGGCAGGTGCGGATATTATCAGCATCCATGTCGAAGCGACTCCGCATATTCACGGGGCTTTGCAGAAGATTCGTGCAGCAGGTGTCAAGCCTAGTGTTGTTATCAATCCAGGAACTCCAGTCGAAGCGATTAAAAATGTCTTGAATCTAGTGGATCAGGTCTTGGTTATGACAGTCAATCCAGGTTTTGGTGGCCAGACTTTTCTGCCAGAAACCATGGATAAGATTCGTGAACTGGTCGTTCTGCGGGAAGTTAATCAACTGAACTTTGATATTGAGGTTGACGGTGGGATTGATGACAAGACGATTCAGATTGCCCGAGAGGCTGGAGCCAATGTTTTCGTAGCAGGCAGCTATGTCTTCAAAGGTGATGTCAGCCATCAAGTTCAGACCTTGAGGGATGCGCTAGATGCTTAGAATTGCTCTGTTTGCTGGCGGTGATTTGACTGCGGTCAATCGAGATTTTGATGTTTTTGTCGGAGTTGATCGCGGCGCCTTTTATCTCTTAAAGCAGGGCTTGCCTCTGGGCTTAGCGGTTGGCGATTTTGATTCTGTTTCTGATGAAGAATTGCTGCGCATAAAAGCTAGCGCTAAGGAAGTCATTCAGGCTCAGCCTGAAAAGGATGATACGGACTTGGAATTGGCGGTTCTAGCTTGTCTTGAGCGATACCCAGATGCTTATCTGACGATTTTCGGCGCTTTTGGCGGTCGTCTAGACCATGCTCTGGCCAACATTTTCTTACCCAGCAACGATAAAATCGCCCCCTATATGGAGCGGCTGACCTTAGTGGATGCCCAGAATTGCATCCGCTATGTGCCCTCTGGTCGTCATGAAATCAAGCCAGTGGAAGGGATGGACTATCTAGCCTTTATGCCGACAGAGGATGTTCCTTTGACCATTGAAGGAGCTAAATATCCTTTAAATGAAAGGAATTTTTTCTTTAAAAAAGTCTATGCTTCTAACGAATTTATAGATAGACCTGTATTTTTATCCTTTGACAAGGGTTATACGGTTGTTATTTACAGTAAAGATAGGAGTTGATATGGAATATATCATCATCATCCTGCTTATCATCAATCTGGTCTTTCTCTATTTCTTCTGGCAGAGACAGGGGCAGCAGGAGCAGGCAATCAAAGTCTTGCTAGAAGAGCAGGAAGATCATCTGTCCGACCAGCTGGACTATCGCTTTGAGCAGGAAAGGCAGCAGGAAGCTCTTCGGCAAAAAGAGCTGGAACTGGTTCTGGGCGATCGGCTAGCAGAAGTTCGAACAGATTTGCATCTCCATTTGACGGATTTGCGAACCGAAATGGCGGATAGTTTCAGCAAAAATCGAGACAAAACCGATGAGCGGATGCGTCAGATTCAGGAGTCCAATGACCTGCGGCTGGAGCAGATGCGCCAGACCGTTGAGGAAAAATTAGAGAAGACTTTGCAGAGTCGCCTGCAGACCTCCTTTGAGACGGTATCCAAGCAGCTAGAATCTGTCAATCGTGGATTAGGAGAGATGCAGACGGTGGCTCGGGATGTGGGCAGTCTCAATAAGGTTCTTTCCAATACCAAGACCCGCGGCATTATGGGCGAGCTCCAGCTGGGACAAATTATCGAAGACATCATGACCCCCAGCCAGTATGAGCGCGAATTTGCCACAGTGGCAGGTTCTAGTGAGCGCGTGGAGTATGCTATTAAATTGCCGGGACAGACGGAGCAGGACTATGTCTATCTGCCTATTGACTCCAAGTTTCCTCTGGCGGATTACTACCGCTTGGAAGATGCTTATGAGTCTGGCAACAAGGAAGAGATTGAACTTTACCGTAAGTCGCTGTTGGCTAGCGTCAAGCGCTTTGCCAAGGATATCAACAGTAAATATCTGGCTCCGCCAGCTACGACTAATTTTGGGATTATGTTTTTGCCAACGGAAAGTCTCTATTCCGAAGTGGTTCGCAATCCAGAGTTTTTCGACGGTCTGCGACGAGATGAGCAGATTGTCGTGGCGGGTCCATCTACCTTGTCAGCCCTGCTCAACTCTCTCTCAGTTGGCTTTAAAACCCTGAACATCCAGCGTAGCGCAGATGACATCAGCAAGGTTCTGGGCAGTGTCAAGCTGGAATTCAACAAATTTGGCGGCATTCTAGCCAAGGCTCAGAAGCACCTGAAGAACGCTTCTGGCAGCATCGATGAGTTACTGACTCGCCGAACCAATGCCATTGAAAGAACGCTGCGGCATATTGAATTGTCTGACCAAGACCTTCAGTTACACTTGCTAGATATTCCAGATGAAAGGGAAGACTATGAAAATTAATCAAATGAAAAAGGATGAATTGTTTGAAGGATTTTATCTGATTAAGTCAGCCGAAGTCCGACAGACCAGAGCTGGGAAAAATTACCTCGCCTTCACTTTCCAAGATGATACTGGAGTGATCGAGGGGAAATTGTGGGATGCCCAGCCCCATAATGTGGCAGAATTTACAGCAGGAAAAGTCGTCCACATGCAAGGCCGTCGCGAAGTCTACAATAATACGCCACAGGTTAATCAGCTGACTTTGCGCTTGCCAAAAGCTGGTGAGCCCAACAATCCTGTGGATTTCAAAGAAAAACCACCGGTTGATCAAAAAGAACTGCGGGAATACCTGGCGCAAATGATTTTCAAAATTGAAAATCAAGTCTGGCAGCGCGTGGTCCGTTCACTTTACAGCAAATACGACAAGGAATTCTATTCTTACCCCGCAGCGAAAACCAATCACCATGCTTTTGAGTCAGGACTCGCTTTTCACACAGCTACCATGGTTAAACTAGCAGATGCGATTGGTGACATCTATCCTCAGCTAAATAAGAGCCTTCTTTTTGCAGGGATTATGTTACACGACTTGGCCAAAGTCATTGAATTGAGCGGTCCAGAAAATACGGAATACACTGTCCGAGGCAATTTGATTGGGCATATTGCACTGATTGATGAGGAATTGACCAAGACCTTGGCGGAGCTGAAAATCGTTGATACAAAAGAAGATGTTATCGTTTTGCGACATGTCCTTCTCAGTCACCACGGTCTTCTTGAATACGGCAGTCCCGTTCGTCCAAAGATTATGGAGGCCGAAATCCTGCACATGATTGACAATCTGGATGCGGAAATGATGATGATGACCACGGCTTTGTCTCTTGTTGCTCCAGGAGAAATGACCAATAAAATATTCGCTCTGGAAAATCGTTCCTTCTATAAACCAAAAATTGATAAGTAAAATACGAAAAATGGGCATTATATTTAGCATAATGTTCGTTTTTTTGATATAGTATGATATAATGAAAAAATAAAATAAATATTCATAGAAATCACTCCAAACTTTGAAATAGAAAGAATTGAATTACTGCTCTATGCGAGAAGAGCTACGTTCTCAGATTAGTTTGTGGCTGATTTTGATGGAGTCGAATTGGTGAAAAAATGAAATTAAGAAGAAGTGAGCGCATGGTGGTTATTTCCAATTACTTGATTAACCATCCTTACCAATTAACAAGTTTAAACACATTTGCAGAGAAATATGAATCTGCCAAGTCTTCCATTTCAGAAGACATTGTGATTATCAAACGTGCCTTTGAAGAAATCGAAATTGGTACGATTGAGACCATTACGGGTGCTGGAGGAGGTGTTGTTTTCACTCCATCCATTTCAGAAGAAGATGCAAAAGTCATCGTTCAAGACCTCCGCGATCAGCTGTCTGAGAGTAATCGAATCCTGCCTGGCGGATATATCTATTTGTCAGATTTGCTTAGTACGCCATCTATCCTCAATAATATCGGTCGCATCATTGCCAAAGCTTTCAAAGACCAAAAGATTGATGCGGTTATGACAGTTGCGACCAAGGGGGTTCCCTTGGCCAATGCTGTCGCTAATGTTTTGAATGTTCCCTTTGTCATTGTCCGCCGCGATTTGAAAATCACCGAGGGCTCTACGGTCAGTGTTAACTATGTCTCGGGCTCTAGCGGAGATCGGATTGAGAAAATGTTCCTCTCAAAACGTAGCCTAAAGGCTGGAAGTCGGGTGCTGATTGTCGATGACTTTCTAAAGGGAGGTGGAACAGTTAATGGGATGATTAGCCTTCTGTCTGAGTTTGATTCGGAATTAGCAGGAGTAGCGGTCTTTGCAGACAATGCGCAAGCTAATCGCGATCATCTGGAATACAAATCACTGCTAAAGGTGACCAATATCGATGTTAAATCAAATACGATTGATGTTGAGATTGGGAATATATTTGATTAACTTTAGGAAAGAATTATGAGAAATATTTTTGATAAATTAGAGGGAATTTCTATTTTTGTTCGTTCTGGAATTATATTGGTCTTAGCGGCTATCTTGATTTCTGGTCTATTATTTTTAAAACCAGCTCAGAATAATACGGGCTCCACTAAAAACGTTAGTTACAGTAGACGTTCAAGCTCTAGCGATGCTAGTTCTACAAATCAAGCATCTTCATCAGAGGATAATACGATTCAGGATGCGGAAGCTGCTGTTAAAAAGTTAGAAGAAGAGCGTACCGATGAAAGTTTAGCTCAAGCACAAGCAGCGGTTGATAAGGTAAAAGATGAGGAAGCCAAAGCTAAGTTCCAAGGCCGAATTCAAGCCGTAAAAGATGCAATGAAAACACCTGGGGAATCCTCTGAACCTGATTCAGACCAGCAGCCTGTTCCAACCCCCTCACCAGCCTATGTAGCTCCCGTTGTTGTAAATGAAGTACCAGCTCGACCACAGGAAAATCAGAATCCAGCCCCTTCTACAAGCTCGGAGCCTACTCCCAGCTCGTCTTCAACTCCCGCAGGAGCTTAAGCGACACAGTGATTACGAGTAGAAGAATCATGCTAAAAATAATAAGAACTCTCAATCATGCAATATGAAGCATGATTGAGAGTTTTTTTAGTTTGTTAATAGTAAAATATTTTTATTTTAAACGCTTATTAAAGATTATCAGAATAAGTAAAAAATTAAGAAAACCTATTGACGAGGATATGCTTCTGTGTTACAATGATAAACGGTACTTTTTACTTTTGGTCTCTCAAAAGTGTACAGAGACGTGCTGACAAATG
>NZ_CAURYF010000053.1:0-6305 GCF_963529205.1 Streptococcus cristatus
ATGCCCGCTCAACAGTAGCTTTTGACACGGTTCGCCGCTATTTTGAGTATCGGGGCTTTGAAGTCAACTATATTTCCAATTTTACAGATGTAGATGATAAAATTATCAACCGGGCCAAGGAAGAAGGCATCACGCCTCAAGAGGTGGCTGACAAGTATATCGCTGCCTTTCGTGAGGATGTGACGACTTTGGGTGTCAAGCCTGCGACTCGTCATCCGCGTGTGATTGACTTTATGGAGGCAATCATTGACTTTGTGCAGACTTTGGTGGACAAGAGCTACGCCTATGAGTCAGAGGGCGATGTCTACTTCCGCGTCGAAAAGTCTCACAATTATGCCAAATTAGCCAACAAAACCTTGGCAGACTTGGAGTTGGGTGCTTCTGGTCGGACAGATGAGGAGACTGCTCGTAAGGAAAATCCAGTGGACTTTGCGCTCTGGAAGGCAGCTAAGCCAGGTGAGATTTCTTGGGACAGCCCTTGGGGAGCAGGTCGTCCGGGCTGGCACATCGAGTGTTCGGTCATGTCAACGGAGATCTTGGGTGATACTATTGATATCCACGGCGGAGGAGCAGACTTAGAATTTCCTCACCACACCAATGAAATCGCCCAATCAGAGGCCAAGACTGGCCAGACTTTTGCCAACTACTGGATGCATAATGGCTTTGTCAACATTGACGACGTCAAGATGTCCAAATCTCTAGGTAATTTTATCACTGTTCACGATGCCCTCAAAACCATTGATGGTCAGGTACTGCGTTTCTTCTTTGCTACCCAGCATTACCGCAAGCCAATCAATTTTACGGAAAAAGCTGTTCATGATGCAGCGATCAATCTCAAGTATTTGAAGAATACCTATGAGCAGCCATTTACCGGTCAGGCGGATTCTGTTCATCTTCAAGCCTTTCTAGACAAGTTCACCGCTGCTATGGACGAAGATTTCAATGCGGCTAACGGTATCACGGTTGTCTTCGAGCTAGCCAAGTGGATCAACTCTGGCAATTACACCGCTGAAGTTAAGGAAGCCTTTGCCAAGCTCTTAGAAGTTTTTGGTATCGTCTTTGTAGAAGAAGTCCTCGATGCGGACATTGAGCGCTTGATTGAGGAACGCCAAGCAGCGCGGGCTAATCGAGACTTTGCGACTGCAGACCGTATTCGAGATGAATTGGCCGCTCAGGGCATCAAGCTTTTGGATACTAAGGACGGAGTGAGGTGGACACGTGACTGATGTCAACCTGATTAACGGCATTGCCCTCGCCTTTGAGGGAGATGCTGTCTACTCCATGTATATCCGGCGTCACCTGATTTTTCAAGGTCTGACCAAGCCCAATCAGCTGCATAGGGAAGCGACCAAGTACGTTTCTGCCAAGGCTCAGGCTAATCTCATCTCTCTCATGCTGGAAGAAGGAATCCTGACGGAAAAGGAAGAGGATATCTATAAGCGCGGTCGCAATGCCAACAGCCATACCAAGGCTAAGAATACAGATATCGTCACCTACCGGATGTCTACTGGCTTTGAGGCAGTTATGGGTTACCTGCATATGACCGAAGCTATTGAGCGACTGGAAGAGCTGATTGATTGGTGTATTCGGAAGATAGAGACTTCGTTTTGATTCGCTGCTATCTTATTTATTCTAAGATTGAACTCTTTTATTAACGACCGCGAAGGTTTGAGAAACTTATATATCAAAGACGAGTTTTACATAAAGCTCGTTTTCTGATACTCCCATAAAAACAAACATGCTGTCTCAAGAAAAACTGGAAAATTTTATAGAAGATTGAGTTTGAAACTTTAAATGTATTATTGGATAAAAAGTAGGAGACAGAAATTTACGAAAAATTATTTTCAGAAAAGTATTGACATGTTTTCTGAAAAGGAGTAGAATGGCTCATGTTTTTAAAGGAGGAACTTATGTTTTCCAAGTTAAAAGGCTTTTTTATTGGACGCCCATTAAAATCTGGAAAAGAGGGCGAAGATGGCCATTTACTGACTAAGATGCAAGCTTTAGCCATGCTCTCCAGTGACGCTTTATCTTCGATTGCTTATGGACCAGAGCAGGTTGTTTTGGTCTTGACTTCTGTTTCTGTTGGTGCCATTTGGTGGTCGCTTCCCATAGGAATTGTCGTATTGATTCTATTAGCGAGTTTAACGATTTCCTATCGGCAGGTCATTCATGCTTATCCTCAAGGAGGGGGAGCTTATATGGTGACGACAGAAAATCTATCTCCAACAGCAGGTTTGATCGCTGGCGGAAGCTTGCTGGTAGATTACATGTTGACAGTGGCCGTTTCAGTCGCTTCTGGAGCGGACGCAATTACCTCTGCGATTCCCATCTTACATCCTTATAATTTACATATTTCCATTTTCCTAGTTCTCTTGTTGATGCTAATGAATCTCCGAGGATTAAAAGAATCGGCCACTTCCTTGATGATTCCTGTCTATCTTTTTATTGTCAGCACCTTATTGTTGATTGGTTTTGGTTTTGCGCAAATCCTGACAGGGAACTTAGGCTATCACGCAACTGCAAGCATTGGTAGTCCGATTGCTGGAGTAAGTTTGATCTTGCTGCTTCGTGCCTTCACTAGCGGCTCTGCTTCCTTGACAGGAGTGGAAGCTATTTCCAATTCGGTTCCCTTTTTCAAGAAACCGAAGGCCCATAATGCTGCAGCTACCCTATCGATTATGGCCTTAATTCTAGGAATCATGTTTGCGGGCATTACCTTCTTGAATTATTGGATTGGCATCGTGCCTGTCAAAGGTGTAACGACCCTGGCTCAGATGGCGCAAGCAATTTTGGGGACTTCTCCCCTTGGTCGTATCTTGTTCTATGTTTTCCAATTGTCAACTGCTTTGATCTTAGCAGTGGCAGCCAATACAGGCTTCTCAGCCTTTCCTATGCTCTCCTACAATATGGCTAAGAACAAATACATGCCTCATATGTACATGGAAAAAGGAGATCGGCTCAGCTATTCTAATGGTATTTTCACTTTGGCTTTTGGTGCCATTGCTCTTTTGTTCATCTTTAAGGGAAATACAGAACGTTTGATTCCCCTGTACACCATTGGTGTGTTCGTGCCCTTTGCTCTCTCCCAGACTGGTATGGTTGTCCATTGGAAGAAAAAATATGGAAATAATTTCTTGAAGCATTCGATTGCGAATATCCTTGGTGCGATCATTTGTTATGGGATTGTCCTTATCTTACTCTTGTTCCGTCTTCAAGATATTTGGCCTTTCTTTCCTATTATCATCGTCTTGACTTGGCTGTTTTTGTCTATCAAACAGCACTATAATAGAGTCGCTAAACAGTTGAGATTGCATGACCACATTGAGCGCCAGAACTACACTGGTAATACAGTAATTGTCCTGGTCGGGAATGTTACCCGAGTCAGTGTAGGAGCGATGAGCTATGCTCGCAGTATCGGAGATGAAGTCGTGGCAATGCACGTTTCAACAGCAGAGACTGCTGAAAAAGATGCGGAAGTCGCCGAGGAATTTGCTGACTACTTCCCAGATATTCGCTTTGAGACAGTCACGACTAGCTATCGCAATATCATCAGTCCGACAGTTCAGTATGTGATTAAAGTGGCCAAGAGAGCCAAAAAAGAAGGTCGAACAGTGACGGTCCTAGTACCTCAGTTTATACCTAAAAAGAGATGGCAGAATATTCTGCATAACCAGATGAGTTTAAAATTAAAATACTATTTGAAATGGTACGAGGATGTCGTGGTTGCAAGTTATTCTTATCACTTAAAAGAATGAGCGAATGCCTTTACTGAATGAGAAAAAGGAGTTGAAGATTTTTCAACTCCTTTATTTATTAAAAATAGCGCAGAGCTAACTTGCTTGTACATTTTGGTAATTTTGATAAAATTCTACTTTAATCTTAATAAAAGTTTCCAAGTCTCGTAAAAGTTGCAGAAGTGTAGCGCGGGTTTCAAATTCTTGCCGAGTCTTAGGAAGCGGGCGTTCGCGAAAAACAGCCAAGCAGGTTTCGATTTCTTCAACCAGCTCGTGAGCAGGATTTTCTTGACTAAGCTGCTGGGCTGTCTTGGAGAAAAGACGGGCTAAAATCAAGCTCTCGCTGGCTGCCAATTGGCAATTGTTGATATTTCCTGCCATGTCTTCTAGAATGCGATTCTGCGCCTGCCGCATTTCAAAATAGTGGATATGGTAGTTGGTCTGGTGAAAGAGGTGGTTGGAATGGTCCAGATAGACCAGTTCTAAGGCTTCTTGAAGGATAGTATCTAGTTCCTTGATTAGAGTCGCATCGTTTCGACCGTCTCCAGCTTTTAAGAAATATTCAAAACGCAGTAGAATTTTCTTCAGTTGCTCTTCAACTTGAATATGATAGTTATCAATATCTTGCTGGTTTGAAGCCATGTATAAATTAGCTAGAAGAGCGAATCCTGTTCCGATGAGGAAGACAGCCATTTCATTGGCTAGAAGAGACCAAGAAACAAAATGGGCCAGCAGCAGATGAGTGACCAAAACTGTGCTGGGGGTGATGCCTATTTCCCAGCCAAAGAGATAAGCTAAGGGAACGTAAAGCAGGATATAAATCCCTAAGCTCCAAAGGTTAAATCCTAGAAGGATGAAAGATAAGCTCCCGATGGCTAGTGCTAAAATAGTAGACAAGAGGCGGTTGCGGGCTAGTTTGATAGTGCTTCTGCGAGTGTCGGAAACGCTGAGAATGGCAATAATACCGGCTGATATAGCATTGTTCAAACCTAAAAAAGCAGCTAGAGCAGCGGCCAGGCATGTTGCGAGAGCTAGTTTGATGGTACGTTGGAGGAGAGGCATAAGCTTCTTTCTATTAAACAAAGTTTTTTCTATTATATCATGATTAGTCGAAGACTTGTGAGGATAAATATGTCAATGTTTATAAATTAGAGGAAGATGCTGCTCCATAGATGCTACGATTATGGTAGAATGACTGGAGTTGAAAAGTCGGATAGTCTAGGTGAAATTTTTTTGACTAGACGACAAATTTATCGTACAATAGAAAGTAGCGAAAAAATGCCTGGCTAAATGCCTGTGTAATCTTAAGGAGAATAACTTTGGAATTAGAAGTATTTGCAGGACAAGAAAAAAGTGAGCTTTCGATGATTGAGGTAGCACGTGCCATCTTAGAATTGCGCGGGCGTGACCATGAAATGTATTTCGATGAGCTTGTCAATGAAATTCAAAATTATCTGGAAAAATCAAATAGCGAGATCCGAGAAGCACTGCTTCTATTTTATACAGAACTGAATGTAGATGGCAGTTTCATCCCACTTGGCGATAATAAATGGGGTCTTCGTTCTTGGTATGCGATTGACGAAGTAGATGAAGAAATCATCGCTTTGGAAGAAACGGACGAGGAAGACGAGCCTAAGAAACGCAAGAAAAAACGCGTTAATGCTTTTATGGACGGCGACGAAGATGCGATTGATTACAGCGATGATGATCCTGAGGATGAGGACTCTTATGAAGAGGATCCAGCTCTTTCATATGATGAAGATAACCCAGATGATGAAAAGAGTGAGGTTGAAGCCTACGATGCTGAAATCAATGAAATAGCTCCAGATGATCTCGGCGAAGAAGTTGAGTTAAATGAAGAAGACGATGAATATTCTGACGATGATCAGGATGTTGAAGACGAAGAATAATATCCAAGAAACAACTGCTTTATTTTAGAAGCGGTTGTTTTTGCGTTCTAACATGTTCCAAAATGTCCCTGAGATGTCGAAAAATTTTGCGTTAGGAACCAGTTG
Source organism: Streptococcus cristatus (assembly GCF_963529205.1). Taxonomy (GTDB): domain Bacteria; phylum Bacillota; class Bacilli; order Lactobacillales; family Streptococcaceae; genus Streptococcus; species Streptococcus cristatus_O. Next base: position 5,753 of record NZ_CAURYF010000053.1, read on the forward strand.
GGGCAAAAAATAGACAGGATGGAGGAATGAAGCCTGAAGGAGAAGATTTTCTTGTAGAATCATATTATCAAAGGAAAAGGAGATAACATGAACTTCAAGGAACGCTATGAGAAAGTGCAGTGGATTGTTCGGCGCTGTGCACGGGATTATTATATACATTTATGGGAGAGTAGTGATTGGGAACAAGAAGGCATGTTGATCTATCACCAGCTAGAAGAAAGTCATCCAGATATCAGTCAAGACGAAAGTCGCCTCTATCGCTACTTCAAAACAAAATTTAGGAATCATATTCATGACATTCTTCGTAAGCAAGAGAGCCAAAAACGCCGCTTCGATCGTCAGTCTTATGAAGAAGTTGGAACCATTAGTCATAGACTGAGTAAGCGCGAACTAGGCTTAGATGATTTAGTCGCTCTTCGAAGTTCGTTAGCAGCCTACACTTCTCAGTTAGATAAAGAACAACTAGAGTTATACCACCGTTTACTAGGCGACGAACGGTTTAAGGGACGTAAAAGATTGTTGCGAGAGTTAGGGGAATATTTAAGAGACTTTA
>NZ_CAURYF010000054.1:0-5887 GCF_963529205.1 Streptococcus cristatus
ACCACAACGTAACCCTTCAAATCGGTGGTTCTGACCAGTGGGGAAATATGACCGCAGGTACCGAATTACTTCGTCGTAAGGCTGATAAGACTGGTCACGTTATCACAGTTCCCCTCATCACTGATGCGACTGGTAAAAAGTTTGGTAAATCAGAAGGAAACGCGGTCTGGCTCAATGCCGACAAGACTTCTCCATACGAAATGTACCAATTCTGGATGAATGTTATGGACGCTGACGCTGTTCGCTTCTTGAAGATCTTTACTTTCTTGTCACTGGATGAGATTGAAGACATCCGCCAGCAATTTGAAGCAGCTCCGCACGAACGCTTAGCTCAAAAAGTCCTCGCTCGTGAAGTGGTAACTCTTGTCCACGGTGAAGAAGCCTACAAAGAAGCCCTTAACATTACCGAGCAACTCTTTGCTGGAAATATCAAAAACCTTTCTGTCAAAGAACTCAAACAAGGACTTCGTGGCGTGCCAAACTACCAAGTACAAGCTGACGAAAACCTAAACATCGTGGAAATCCTCGTGTCATCTGGTGTGGTCAATTCAAAACGCCAAGCCCGCGAAGATGTTCAAAACGGAGCAATTTACGTCAACGGCGACCGCATCCAAGACCTTGACTATGTCTTGAGTGACGCAGATAAGTTAGAAAACGAACTCACTGTTATCCGCCGCGGTAAGAAGAAATACTTCGTCCTTACATACTAAAAAAGCAGACTGGGGGCATTTGCCATCCAGTCCTTTTTTTGCTAGACTTAAAACTATGAATACAAACCTCAAACCCAAACTCCAGCGCTTTGCTACTGCGACTGCCTTTGCCTGCCCCATCTGCAAGGAAGAGCTACAGCTGATGGAAAACAGTCTCAAATGTCACCATCGGCATTCCTATGACCTGGCCAAGTTTGGCTATGTCAATCTAGCACCTCAAATCAAGCAACCCAAAGACTACGATAAGGCCAGTTTTCAAAATCGGCAGTTAATTTTAGAAGCCGGATTTTACCAAGCTATCTTAGAAGCTGTCTCAAACTTGCTTGCTAGCTCAGAAACCGCAAAAACAGTCTTAGATATTGGCTGCGGCGAAGGCTTCTACTCTCGTAAGCTCCAAGAAATCCATTCCCAAAAAACCTTCTATGCTTTTGATATTTCAAAAGATTCCATCCAGTTGGCAGCCAAGAGCGACAGCTCTTTCTCAGTCAATTGGTTCGTCGGTGATTTGGCCAAGCTACCGCTACAAGATGCCAGCATGGACATCATTTTAGACATCTTTTCCCCAGCCAATTATCAGGAATTTCGGCGAGTCATCTCTGACAATGCTCTCCTCATCAAGGTCATCCCCACCGAGCGCCACCTTCAGGAAATTCGCCAAAAAGCCGCTAGACAGCTCAGCAACAAGGATTACTCTAACCAAGAAGTCATCCAGCATTTCCAAGAGCACTTCGATATAATCTCCGAGATTACTGTCGAGTCCAGCCAGTCCTTGACTGCCGAAAGCAGAACAGCTCTTTTAGCGATGACACCGCTGCTCTTTCATGTTGAGCAAGACCAGATTGACTGGACTGACCTCACCCAAGTGACCATTGCAGCTACCATTCTTGTCGGAAAAGCAAAATAAAGAAAAGATAGTCCGCAGACCAAATACATTCCGTTTGGCTTGCTGACTATCTTTTTTAAACTCATATTTTAGTAAACTGTTTTTTCTGTTTCGAAATCAAAGAAATGCGCCTTGTTCAAGTCGAAGCCAAGGTCAATCCCAGCACCTGTCTCCAAGTGGTCACGAGCATCTACTCGCGCGATAAACTCGCTATCGCCAACTTGGCAGTAAAGGTGAGACTCAGAACCCAAAAGCTCAGAGACAGAGATGGTCGCATGAACCACAGAATCTGGGAAGGTCTCTAAGAAAGCAGGCTCTGTATTAATATCTTCTGGACGAATACCAAAGATTAATTTCTTGCCGTCATAACCCTTCTCACGCAGAACCTTCAGTGTGCCTTCTGGCACGGTTAAACGCAAGCCATCGGCAACAATTTGATTTCCCTCAAGTGTCACATTGATAAAGTTCATCGCTGGGCTCCCAATGAAGCCCGCCACAAACTTGTTGACTGGATTTCTGTAGACTTCTTGTGGGCTACCGATCTGCTCTACTCGACCAATGGTTCCAGTTCCAGCAGGGTTCTTGGTTGCTGACATGATAACGATCCGGTCTGCAAGCGTCATGGCCTCTGTCTGGTCGTGGGTAACGTAAATGGTTGTTGCTCCGATACGGCGGTGGATTTTGGCAATCTCAGCACGCATGGACACACGCAGCTTCGCATCCAAGTTTGACAAAGGCTCGTCCATTAGGAAAACCTTTGCATCACGCACGATGGCACGCCCCATAGCAACCCGCTGACGTTGACCACCTGACAAGTCCGCTGGCTTGCGATCCAAGAATTCTTTTAAACCAAGGATTTCAGCTGCTTCTTGCACCCGTTTGTCGATATCTTCCTTGCTGTACTTGCGCAGTTTAAGCCCGAAAGCCATGTTGTCATAGACTGTCATGTGCGGATAGAGGGCATAGTTCTGGAAGACCATAGCAATATCGCGGTCTTTCGGCGCCACGTCATTGACCACTTTGCCGTCAATCGACGCTGTTCCTTCTGTGATATCCTCAAGACCCGCAATCATACGCAGCGTTGTGGATTTCCCACATCCTGACGGACCGACGAAAACGATAAACTCCTTGTCCTTGATGTCCAAATTAAAGTCTTCAACAGAATAGTGCTCACTGTTTGGATACTTTTTATAAATGTTTTTCAGATTTAATTCAACCATAAGTTCCCCTTTACTTTATGTGAAAATAATTGCCTTTGACACCCCTAAAAATTTCAAAGCGCTTTCATAAAAATATTATATCCTTTTTTAATTATTATTTCAAGTATTTATTCAAACGTTTGCACAATTTTTTATCATATTTCGAATAACTACTCTTTTAAAACAAAAAATAGGATAGAAAATTTCTATCCTACACGACTAGTTAGTAACACGATAGTAAAATTGACCTTGTTCATCAAAGCTATTCAGGCCGACGCCCGTCCACAGACGATCTTGGCTGGCATCTGAGTTATCTTGAAAGTTCTCTCTGTCTGCAAGCTTGATGCCTTTTGGAATGAATTCTAGCAAGAAACCACCAGTTTCACCGCCGTATACACCGCCAGAAGCTGTTCCATAATCCGTTAACGATGCTCCATACAGCTCATAGCTATCAGAAACTAACCCTTTATCATTGAACACCAGCTGGTGACCAGCAGCATTCTGCCAGGTTCCTTTTACACTAGAGTAGTCTCCATTGGCCAAGGCCGAAATATCCATTGCTTTTTTCTCCTCTTGCGTCTTTTCTGGACTAACTTCTGCTGAGCTTTGACTGCTTGCAGCAGAAGAAGACGACTCTGTAACTTTCTGGCTGGAAGCTACTTGGGAAGTTTCCTGAGTAGTAGTCGAACTCGTCTGAGTAGAATGAACTGCCTTACTAGAACAGGCTGCCAAAGTCGATAGAGCGAGGCAACATAACAAAGGATAGACTATTTTCTGCTTCATGGCTTTCTCCTTATCCATTAAATGATTACTAATATTATAGACTTTTTCGGCCTATTTTACAAGTTAGCTCAGTTATCCTGCACCGCTAAGACCTTATAGATGGTTTTGCTCAAAGCCGCCTGATAATCCTCTACACTCAAGGATCTATCCGCAATAACTGCTGCTGTCTGCTTGTCCAGATCTACTGTCACATCTGACACTCCCTCCATAGATAGGAAGTGCTTGGTGACGTGTTTGACACAGTTTTGACAAGATAAGTTTTCTAATTGAACTGTTTGTTTCATAGATTTATTCCTCTGTATATTCCTTCATTTTAAAATTTAAAGCGTCCTAGACACAGAGCATTAGCCACAACTGACACTGAGCTCAAGCTCATGGCCAGACCAGCTAACATAGGATTGAGCAAGGGGCCGCCAAAAAGATGCAGCAGCCCCATAGCAATCGGGATGCCTAGTGTATTGTAGGCAAAAGCCCAGAAAAGATTTTCCTTGATATTGCGGATGGTCGCCTGGCTGAGCTTGATAGCCTTGACCACATCCTGCAAATCACTATGCATGAGCACTACATCTGCGGACTCAATAGCTACATCAGCGCCTGATCCGATGGCAATTCCAACATCTGCCTGGACCAGAGCTGGTGCATCATTGATACCGTCTCCGACCATGGCTAGTTTTTTCCCAGCTTCCTGTAAGTTCTTGATAGCGGTGGCCTTACCATCTGGCAATACACCAGCGATAACTTTTTTGATTCCAGCTTTCTGGGCAATAGCTGTCGCGGTTTCTTCACGATCTCCTGTCAGCATGATAACTTCCAGCCCCATAGACTGGAGCTCCTGCACCGCCAACAGACTGCTGGACTTCATCTCATCTGCTACCGCTAAAATACCAGCCAGCTGTCCATCTACTGCGACAAACATGGCTGTTTTTCCTTCCTGGGATAGCTCCAACAACTGTTCTTGAAAAGCATTGCTGTCAATGTTCTTTTCTTTCATCAAAGACTCATTTCCCACCAGAAGCTGTCTACCCTCAACCTGAGCTGACAAACCTCGTCCAACCATAGCCTCAAAATGACTGACAGGCAGTAAGTCAAGCCCCTCCTCTTCAGCTGCTTCCAAGATAGCCTGAGCCAAAGGATGCTCAGAATGCTGCTCAGCACTGGCTATTAGCTGCAACAAGTCAGAGAGATTCAAATCACTCAAGGGCAGCAGATCTGTCAGACTGGGCTTACCAACCGTAATCGTCCCCGTCTTATCAAGAACAATGGTATCCAGCTGATAAGCCGCTTCCAATGCTTGACCAGACTTAATCAGAATGCCATTTTCAGCCCCTTTACCAGTCCCAACCATAATAGCTGTCGGAGTGGCTAATCCCAGCGCACAAGGGCAGGCAATGACCAGAACTGCGATAAAGATTGACAGAGAAAAGCTAAGACTCTCACCAGCCAGAAAATACCAGCCCAGCGCGGACAAAGTAGCCAAGCTCAGCACGATTGGGACAAAATAGAGCGCAATCCTATCGGCTAAGGCCGCAATCGGTGCCTTAGACCCCTGCGCTTCTTCTACCAAGCTAACAATCTGGGCTAAGGTCGTATCCGAACCCACCCTAGTTGCTTGATAGTTAATACTACCATTTTGATTGATTGTTGCACTGGTAATGGTGTCGCCGACCTTCTTTTCAATCGGGACACTTTCTCCAGTCATCATGGATTCATCCACAAAGGTCTGCCCCTCTGTCACTAGACCATCCACAGGCATACGCTCCCCCGGCTTGATACGGATAATGTCTCCAACTCGGATATCCTCTGTATCAATGGTCACAGCCTCTCCATAGCGAATCACTGTCGCCTGACTAGGTACTAGCTCAAGCAGAGACTGAATCGCCTGAGACGTTCTCCCCTTAGCTGAACTTTCCAGATATTTGCCCAGAAGAACCAAGGCAATAATCACTGCAACCGACTCAAAATAGAGTTGATGAACAAAGGGATGATAACCTAGAAAAACCTGACTGACCGAGTAGAGACTGTAGAAAAATGCTGCGCTGGTTCCCACTGCAATCAGACTATCCATATTGGGATGTCGCTTGATAAGATTGCGAAATCCTCTCTGATAGAAGCCGCGCCCAATCCACACAGTAGGCAGAGTCAAAAGAAGTTGTGACAGAACGAAGACCAAAGGGTGCGCCATATGGTCCAAGAAGCTAGGCAGAGGAAGACCGACCATACTGCCCATTGAGATATAAAGCAAAGGCAGAGCCGTAATCAAAAGAATCAGTAACTCTTGCTTCTTCCTTCGCAATTCCTGCGTTTTCATTGTA
>NZ_CAURYF010000055.1:0-5699 GCF_963529205.1 Streptococcus cristatus
TAGGTTCCACCCAAAGAGGTATTAGTGTCGTGTCTCAATCTTATATCAATGTTATCGGAGCTGGTCTGGCTGGCAGCGAAGCAGCTTACCAGATTGCTAAGCGTGGAATTCCAGTCAAACTCTATGAAATGCGGGGTGTCAAATCAACGCCTCAACACAAAACTGCGAACTTTGCAGAACTGGTCTGCTCTAACTCCCTGCGAGGAGATGCCTTGACCAATGCAGTTGGTCTACTCAAAGAAGAAATGAGACGGTTGGACTCAGTCATCTTAAATTCAGCAGAAGCGACTCGAGTGCCAGCGGGTGGTGCTCTAGCAGTTGATAGAGAAGGCTTTTCGCAGCTAGTAACGGAGCAAGTGACCAATCATCCATTGATTGAAGTTACTCGTGAGGAAATCATTGAAATTCCAGAAGATGCCATTACAGTCATTGCGACAGGACCGCTGACCAGCGATGCTTTGGCAGAAAAAATCCACGCGCTCAATGGAGGCGACGGTTTTTATTTCTACGACGCAGCAGCGCCTATTATCGATGTCAATACCATTGATATGACCAAGGTCTATCTCAAATCCCGCTATGACAAGGGCGAAGCAGCCTATCTCAACGCGCCTATGACCAAGCAAGAATTTATGGATTTCCATGAGGCTTTGGTCAATGCGGAGGAAGCACCGCTCAATTCCTTTGAAAAAGAAAAATACTTTGAAGGCTGTATGCCTATTGAGGTTATGGCCAAGCGAGGCATTAAAACCATGCTTTATGGCCCGATGAAGCCAGTTGGTTTGGAATACCCAGATGACTACCAAGGCCCTCGTGACGGAGAGTTTAAGACGCCATATGCTGTAGTGCAGCTTCGTCAGGACAATGCAGCAGGCAGTCTCTACAATATTGTCGGCTTCCAAACTCATCTCAAGTGGGGCGAGCAAAAGCGGGTTTTTCAGATGATTCCTGGTCTTGAAAATGCAGAATTTGTCCGCTACGGTGTCATGCACCGTAACTCTTACATGGACTCTCCGAACCTGCTGGAGCAGACTTTCCGCTCTAAGAAACAGCCCAATCTTTTCTTTGCAGGTCAAATGACTGGCGTCGAAGGCTATGTTGAGTCTGCAGCTTCTGGTCTGGTTGCTGGTATCAATGCCGCTCGACTCTTCAAAGGAGAAGAAGCACTCGTTTTTCCAGAAACAACGGCAATCGGCAGTCTGCCTCATTATGTTACCCATGCGGACAGCAAGCATTTCCAACCCATGAATGTCAATTTTGGGATCATCAAGGAGCTAGAAGACCCTCGGATTCGAGATAAGAAAGAGCGCTATGAGAAGATTGCTGAGCGGGCCTTGCAGGATTTACAGGCTTATCTGGATAAATAATCTATTTTCTACCATTATCTAATAAAAATCATTAAAAAGTTAGGAATTTCCTAACTTTTTTGCTTAATTTGTGTTATAATAAATAAAAATTTTGAAAATAGAAAGTTTTCTGAAAATGAATAAATCCTATTTCTATCTTGATATGAAAACTCATGAGTTGGTGGTTCCTTACACCAAACAAAAGCGGCGCGTGCGAGTGCTGCTTCCTAAAAATTATGAACAAGATACTAAAAAGACCTATCCTGTCGTCTATTTTCACGATGGACAAAATGTCCTCTATAGCAAGGAGTCTTTCAGTGGGCATTCTTGGAAAGTGATTCCGACAATCAAGCGCAATCCCGATATTGAAAAAATGATAGTCGTGGCCATTGACAATGATGGACCGCGTCGGATGAATGAATATTCAGCTTGGAAGTTCCAAGAATCCAATATTCCTGGCATGCAATTTGGCGGTAAGGGAACAGAGTACGCTGAGTTCGTCATGGATGTCGTCAAACCTTTTATTGACGAAAACTATCGGACGAAGGCTGATCGCCAGCATACAGCTATGGTTGGTTCTTCATTGGGTGGCAATATTACCCAGTTTATCGGGATTGAATATCAGGATCAGGTCGGCTGTCTGGGCGTTTTTTCATCAGCCAACTGGCTCCATCAGGAAGCCTTTGACCGCTATATAGAACGCCAGAAGTTGCATTCTGACCAGCGAGTTTTCATCTATGTTGGAACAGAGGAAGCAGATGATACTGACAAGACTCTCATGGCAGGCAATATCAAACAAGCCTACATTGATTCTTCGCTCAGTTATTACCGTCAGCTGATTGCTGCTGGTGTGGAGCTGGACAATCTCCACATCAAAATCCAGTCAGGAGCGATTCACAATGAAGTGGACTGGGCGGAAAATCTGCCCGACTGTTTCCGCTTTATCAGTGAAAAGTGGTAGAAAAAGAAGCAAAAAGGAGAAAAGAAATGCATGTAGAATTTTTAAGTCATTGGAGCGGTCATTTGAACCGTGAAATGTATGTCAATCGTTACGGTCATGCTGGCATTCCAGTGGTAGTCTTTGCTTCGTCAGGCGGTTCTCACAATGAATATGCTGACTTCGGCATGATTGAAGCCTGCTCTTGGTTCATCGAGACAGGGAAGGTACAATTTTTCACCTTGAGCAGCGTAGATAGCGAAAGCTGGCTGGCGGACTGGAAACATCCCCATGACCGTGCTGAGATGCACCGTGCTTATGAGCGTTATGTTATTGAAGAGGCGATACCCTTTATCAAACACAAGACAGGCTGGTTTGACCCAATGATGACGACAGGCTGCTCTATGGGTGCTTATCATGCCGTCAATTTCTTCCTCCAACATCCAGATGTTTTCAATAAAGTAATCGCCCTCAGTGGTGTCTATGATGCACGTTTCTTTGTTGGTGACAATTTGAATGACGAAGTCATTTATCAAAACTCGCCAGCTGACTATATCTGGAACCAAAATGATGGTTGGTTTATTGACCGCTATCGACAGGCTGATATTATTGTTTGTACCGGTTTGGGCGACTGGGAGCAGGATGGTCTTCCTTCATTCTATACACTGAAAGAAGCCTGCGAGCACAAAAATATTCCAGCTTGGTTTGCTGAATGGGGTCATGATGTGTCCCATGATTGGATTTGGTGGCGCAAGCAGATGCCTTATTTCTTGAGCCAGTTAAATCTTTAAAATGTTAAGTAGAAAGGAAGTCTTACTATGAATTATATTGTTATTTCACCTTATTATCCAGAAAATTTCCAGCAGTTTACGATTGAGCTGGCTAACAAGGGCATTACAGTGTTTGGTATCGGACAGGAGCCCTATGAGCAGTTAGGTCCAGGACTTCAGCACGCCTTGACTGAGTATTTTCGTGTTGACAATTTGGAAAATCTGGACGAAGTGAAACGTGCGGTAGCCTTCCTTTACTACAAACATGGACCGATTGACCGCATCGAATCCCACAATGAATACTGGCTGGAGCAAGATGCCCAATTGCGGGAACAATTTAACGTTTTTGGGGCTAAGCCAAATGACCTGAAAAAGACCAAATTCAAGTCTGAAATGAAGAAACTCTTCCAGAAAGCTGGCGTGCCAGTCGTTCCAGGTCAGCTTGTTAAAAAACTATCGGATGTGGATCAAGCTGTCAAAAAAATCGGTCTGCCTCTGATTGCCAAGCCAGACAATGGGGTAGGAGCTGCAGCCACGTTTAAGATTGAGACAGCTGCGGATGTCGAGCATTTTAAAGAAGAATGGGATCAGGAGACTGTCTATTTCTTTGAAAAATTTGTGACTTCTAGTGAGATCTGTACATTTGATGGCCTGATTGATTCTAAGGGAAATATTGTCTTTTCAACGACTTTTGACTACGCTTACACACCGCTAGACCTCATGCTTTATAAAATGGATAATTCTTACTATGTCCTCAAGGAGATGGATCCAAAACTTCGTGCTTATGGAGAAGCCATCGTCCAAGCATTTGGCATGAAAGAGCGCTTTTTCCATATCGAATTTTTCCGCAAAGACGATGATTATATAGCTATCGAATACAATAATCGTCCAGCAGGTGGTTTTACCATCGATGTTTATAACTATGCTCATTCGATTGATCTCTATCGTGGATACGCGAATATTGTGGTGGGTGAACCTTTCCCTGAGTCAGACCTGGAGCCGTTATTCTGCTTGGCAACATCTCGTCGCGCAAGCTCACATTATGCTTACTCAGAGGCGGAGTTGCTAGAGAAATATCGAGATAACTTTAAAGTCAAAAAAGACATGCCAGCAGCCTTCGCAGAGTTGCAAGGAGACTACCTCTACATGCTGACCACTCCAAGTCGGGAACAGATGGAAGAGATGATTGCGGACTTTGGAAAGAAAGCAGAATGATCTTTTATAGTAAATAGTTTCCTTACAGCGGTGAACATCCACTCAGCATATATAATAGTGTTGCGGAAATAGAATGAGAACATAGTTTTGAATCTATTGAACCATCCAAAAAAATCTAAGAATGATAGTTTGTGAAATATTTATTTTTGATTTATCAATCAGCGTATCCATGCAATATGCTGATTTTTCTTTGTGAAAAAATTTGAGCAAAAACTTTGACAGTGCTTTCAATATTCGCTAGAATAGAGGGGAAATAAATAATGCTTATACCCTGTATTATTCGGAATGATAGGACAGTTAGAACTCTCGGGATATTCATAATATCCTAGTACAACTTAAATAGTTGCAGCTGCCTGTACATACGATTGAATGGGGTTTTAGAAAGGCAAAGAAATGGCAACCTTAGATAAATCTCTCTTACTAGAGATGTTCCGTAAAATGGAAGAGATCCGTCGCATGGACTTGAAAATTGCGCAACTTGTAAAAAAAGGAAAAGTTCCAGGCATGACTCACTTTTCAGTTGGTGAGGAAGCAGCAAACGTAGGTGCAATGTTAGCTTTGAATCCGGATGATTTAATCACTTCTAATCACCGTGGCCACGGGCAAGCTATTGCCAAAGGCATTGACCTGAATGGTATGATGGCTGAAATCCTTGGTAAGTACAATGGTACTTGTAAAGGAAAAGGTGGCTCTATGCATATTGCCGATCTGGATGCTGGAAACCTTGGTGCCAATGGTATCGTAGGTGGCGGCATGGGAATCGCTGTCGGAGCAGCTCTGACCCAGCAAATGCAGAAGACAGGCAAGATTGTTGTCTGCTTCTTTGGTGACGGTGCTACAAACGAAGGTGTCTTCCACGAAGCGGTTAACATGGCTTCCATCTGGAACCTCCCTGTGATTTTCTACTGTATCAATAACGGCTATGGTATTTCTGCTGATATTAAGAAAATGACCAATGTTGACCATATTCACCAGCGCAGTGCAGCCTATGGCATTCCAGGCATGTTCATAGAAGATGGAAATAATGTTCTCGATGTCTATGAAGGCTTCCAAAAGGCTGTCGAGCACGTTCGCAGTGGTAAAGGACCTGTCTTGATTGAGAGTGTGACTTATCGTTGGTTGGGACACTCGTCTTCTGACCCAGGTAAATACCGTACTCGTGAAGAAGTGGAAGAATGGAAGAAGAAGGATCCAATAGAAAATTTTCGTAACTACTTGCTGGAAAACAAGATTGCAAGCGAGGAAGAGCTGGAAGCAATCCAAGCTGGAGTCAAAGAAGCAGTAGAAGCATCTGTCAAGTTCGCAGAAGAAAGCCCATTCCCACCGCTTGAATCTGCTTTTGAAGATATTTACGCAGACTAAAGAGAGGAGAAAAAAAGAAAATGGAAACTAAAACTATGTCATTTCGTGACACCATTATCCTCGCTATGTCTG
>NZ_CAURYF010000056.1:0-5557 GCF_963529205.1 Streptococcus cristatus
ACAATAATATAGTCGTAATGACGGCGCAAGACGCTCATCATAGTGGTAAATCGTTCACTCTGGAGAAGAGCCGTTGGATTAGGTGACGCTTGTCCTGAGGTGATGACGAAGAGATTTTCCTCATCCGTTTCACACAGTCCTTGAGATAGGTCTGTATTTCTCGCAAGATACTCTGTCAAGCCAGAAACCTTTTCACCGCTCTTAAAGACCCCACCTAGCATTTTTGAATTTCGGATATCTGCGTCAATCAAAAGTGTCTTATTACCCGCCTTAGCAAAGGTCAGGGCAAGGTTGGTTGAAGTTGTCGTTTTCCCTTCACCTGGGAAAGTAGAACTAACAGCAATCACCTTGATATCTTCACCGCTAAGTTGGATATTGGTCCGAAGAGCATTGTAATACTCCTCTACCCGTGAAATAGAAAGTTTTTTCTTTTTTGCTAACTCTAGAATTGGCATTGTATCTCCTAACCTACCTTACTCATATCTGGGATGACACCAAGCAGGGTCATTCCTAGGGTTTCTTCGATATCTTCTGGCTTCTTGACACGGTCATCAAGAATCTCAACAATCACTACTACAATGACCATCAAGACACCACCCGCAAGCACTCCAATGATAGTATTGCGACGGATGTTTGGAGAAGACGGTGTTTTCGGTGTTTCCGCTTCTTCCAGCGTTGTAACATCAGAGACCTTGGTAACAGCGATGATTTTCTCAGCAGCAACTTCACGCAAGGTATTGGCGATACGGCTAGCTTCTGCTGGATCCGCATGCGTCACTGTGATAGACACAATCCGAGTATCTGTCGGTACAGTCACCGTCACCTTAGATGCCAAGTCAGATGGTGAACCTGACAATTTCAATTCTGAAATGACGGATGCCAAAACATCTTGTGACAAGATGATTTCCTTGTAGTCCTTTACCAAATAAGAACCAGCTTGCAAGTCTTGGTTGGTCAAGGTAGGATTTTCGCCCTGCTGACGATTGACAACGTAGATACGCGTTGTGCTCTTATAAGCAGGCTTGGCAATAAAAACGCTATAACCCAGGGCTAAAATACCTGTCAATAAGGCAGTTAAGATAATTAAAAATTTCTGTTTCCAAATTGTCTTCAACAGAGACAACACATCGATTTCGATCATTTGATTTTCTTGATTCATGTATTTACTTTCTCCAGAGTTTGATTGATTAAATAAACTCGTTACTTAATAAGATTTCTTGGTTTGTCTTAAAGAGTTCTTCCGCACGCTCAGCGCCATATTTTTTCGCGACAATCTGATAGGCCTTTTGCATATAAGGCGGTCTGTCATCGAGATTGTGCATATCGCTGGCAACGAAATGAACTAAGTCCCGTTCTAGAAAGAACTGAACACGCTTTTTCATAAATTTGTAACGATCACCAAAAAGCTTTGGTTTCAAAACATTTGAACTATTGACCTGCATATAGCAGCCCATATTGATCAATTCGCTGACCCTGTCTTCGTCATTTTCCAGACAGTGATAGCGCTCAATATGTGCCACTACCGGAATCATACCGAGGCGAATGACATTGCCCAAGGCTGAGTGAATATCCTTGTAGGGTGTATTCATACTAAACTCGATCAAGACATACTTAGTGCCACCTAGACCGGGAAATGTCCCCTCTTCTAGCTTTTTCAAAATATCACTAGTATAGTAAATCTCCGCTCCATATAGCACGGTCAAATCGTCAGCAACTTGCTTGGCCAACTCCTGCACTTGCTTAAAGTTTGCTGCAATTTTTTCTTCAGGCGTTTCAAACATGCCCTTTCGGCGATGAGAAGTAGAAATAATGGTGCGAACGCCCTGACGATAGCTTTCTTCGAGCAGACGTCGGCTATCCTCTAGTGTCTTAGGACCGTCATCCACATCAAAAATGATATGCGAGTGAATATCAATCATGCTTTACTTCCCTTCCATTACTTCCTGAATCGCTGCTTTGGCAGCTGCCAAACTATTTTGATCAATTTCCATCATGTAGAGATTGGCTTCTGGCATCGCGTGGGAAGGCAGACCTGTATTTCCAGTTCCAGTCAAGGCCTGAGAAGTCACATTATAACTTCCGCCTGACTCCAGCTGAGTATTGATCAGATTCATCATTGTTTCCAAGCTCATATCGGTCTGGACAGAATCCTGCAATCCTGAAAGAATGGCGTTGTAATTCTTCAATGCATCTGTTGAAGTCAGCTTTTTAATGACTGCTGCAATGACTTTTTCTTGGTTCTTACCACGATCATTATCTCCGCCATTTAGAGAATAACGTTCACGGACGAAAGTCAACGCTTGTTCAGAATTTAATGAAATATTACCAATAGGATAATGAGTATTTCCTACAGTAAACTCTTGGTCGTTCTCAATATCAATCCCACCCAGCAAGTCAATCAACTTGAGGAAGGAAGTGAAATTTAGCCGGACATAATAATTCAAATCAATACCGTAGAGGTTTTCCAAGGTGTGAACTGAAGCATCTACGCCGTAAATACCCGCATGAGTCAGCTTATCCGGCTGATTAAGGCCACCGTCCGCAATTGGAACATAGGCATCTCGTGGTGTGGTTGTCAGCAAGACTTTCTTGGTCTTACGATTGACTGTCATGATAATGTTGACATCCGAGCGTGACACAGAAGAAATCGGGCCATAAGTGTCAATACCACTGACATAGATATTGAAGACCTCTGCATTTGGATCTTGCTTGCCAATAGCTGTATCAATCTTCTTGCTTATCTTATAAGTATAGATTTTTTTAATTTTTGAAGCATAGTCAGGATCTTCGCCACGAATCGTATCTTCAAAGACACTATTCAAGACCATAGCCTTGACTTCACCAGAAGTTAACGATTTATAGGCAGCGAGATAAGAAGATGCTGTATCCACTGTTAGCTCATGCCCTTGTGTCTGACTGATATTTTTCATCAGCGCTTGGACATTGTCTTGGTCATTGCCTGATGGTGCTAAGACATTTGTCAACTGCTTGAGGTTCTTAACATCACTATCTGCCGGCACCACGATACTCATTTCATACTCAGAGTAGTTAGAAGTGGAATTAACGCCAGCCGACAAGTCGACTAAACCCTTTACAGCATACATAGACACTGACCCCACAAGCAGGGCTACTATTAGAATAGCACTGGTGGTCTTTCCTGCCTTACCCTTGAAAATCAGGAATCCTAATAGGACTGCCACTGCTAGGATGAGGACTGTCACTAAGATATTCACATAGCGAAAAGCTAGAAAATGATAGCGGAAAATTGTGAAAATCAAGAAGGCTGCTAACAAAGTATAAACACCCAAGAGGGTGCTATTCACTATTTTTAATCGATCGTTTTTCTTTTTAGACTTTTTTGCTCTCTGATACATTCACCTTACTACTTTCTGTGCGAAATTACTCTAGTCTATTATAGCATAAAAACATGGCTTTTTAAGAAATTCTTAAGAATATTACATAATTGTAAAAAAATCCTATTCTTTTGTCAACGACTTCAACTTTGAAATCGAATTCAAGCCAAAACACAGAAAAATAAAGCGATACCAAGGCATTGGCACCGCCTTTTCTGATAAGGAAAATAGAGCTTGGCTCATGAACTCTGAGAGCCACTTTCATCATAAGTAAGCATCTTTAAAAATTGTAGACAACGTTGAACAAAATGTCCTATTTTTATACTGAAAGTTTTGCTCCAATCTAGACGATTATAACAAGCCATCTCGATCCACTTGCTCATAGGCCTGCAAACCATCATTGAGCTTGTCCCAGATGACTACCTGGCCAGACTGAAGGGACTTCTGCACATCAATGATGCGCTGATTGGAAGAACCACGAAATTGTAGCATGAGATTTTTCTTCGTGATATCAAAACGGCCGTCCACCAAGATGTCAATCAGACTCAGCAGCTCCAGCTTGTCCTCCGTTTCCAACATCATCTCTTCCCAAGTGTAGCCCGTCCAAGACCAGATATCCTTGTCCGGCAGCTCTCTCCGAATCCGCTTGACCAAGGGCAGGAGGATGCCTGTATTGAGAAAAGGCTCACCGCCTAGGAGGGTCAGCCCCTGCACATAGGGCTCCGCCAAGTCTTTCATAATCTGCTCCTCCAACTCTTGGGTATAAGGAATGCCAGCGTTGAAGGACCAAGTTGCTGCATTATAGCAGCCCTCACAGTGAAACATACAGCCACTGACATAGAGGGAATTGCGGACGCCTTCGCCATCCACAAAGTTAAAGGCCTTATAGTCAATGATGCGTCCCTTGCTCAGCTCCTCACTTTTCCATTCTTGAGGTTTGGGATTGTTCATCGTCATCCTCCAAATCTATCCAGTAGCGCTGACTTCTGTCGATTGTATTTTCGTAAACACCGCCAGCAGAGAGAATGGTGCGTCGGCTGGCTTCGTTGTCTTCATCGCAGGTAATCAGCACTCGTTCCAATCCTTGCTTGCGAGCCTCTGCTAGCCCGAGCTCTAGCTGCAACTTAGCCAATCCCTTTCTGCGTTGACTAGGCCGGATAGAATAGCCAATATGCCCACCCTCCACAAATAATTTGTCATTCAAGGACAAGCGCAGGGCTAAAAAGCCCAGAGGCAAGCCTGTCTCATCAAAGGATAAAAATTTGATGGCAGGAACCCAGCCTACTGGTAGGTTGGCAGCATCCTCCTGCTGCTCTACAATTCGCAACCAATCCTCATAATCCTTTGCTTGCTTCCAAGCAGAGCCCATGCCACCGTGCATATAGGATTTTGCAGCATCGAACTCAGCAATCATCTCTAAAATTGCGTCTTTATCTTCCAAAGTTGGTCGTCTTAGATCCATGTTCCCTCCTTAATTGACATCAATCCAGTAGCGCTGACTTCTGTCGATTGTATTTTCGTAAACACCGCCAGCAGAGAGAATGGTGCGTCGGCTGGCTTCGTTGTCTTCATCGCAGGTAATCAGCACTCGTTCCAATCCTTGCTTGCGAGCCTCTGCTAGCCCGAGCTCTAGCTGCAACTTAGCCAATCCCTTTCTGCGTTGACTAGGCCGGATAGAATAGCCAATATGCCCGCCCTCCACAAATAATTTGTCATTCAAAGACAAGCGCAGAGCTAAAAAACCCAGAGGCAAGCCAGTCTCATCAAAGGATAAAAATTGGATGGCGGGAACCCAACCTGCTGGCAGATTCTCAGCATCCTCCTGCTGCTCTACAATTCGCAACCAATCCTCATAATCCTTTGCTCGCTTCCAAGTTGAGCCCATGCCACCGTGCATATAGGATTTTGCTGCATCGAACTCCGCAATCATCTCTAAAATCGCATCTTTATCTTCCAAAGTTGGTCGTCGTAACTTCATAAACTATCCTCAATCTAAATCAATCCAATAACGCTCTTTACCAGCTCGAATATCCTCTAAAGCTCCGCCATTAGCCAAAATCACTGCTCGACTGGCAGCATTGTCACTATCGCAAGTCACTAAAGCACGTTTGATATTTTTACTTTTGGCTACTTGCAAGCCTTGTCGCAACTGCTCTTTTGCCAATCCTTTCCCACGCGCAGAGGGACGGATACTATAACCGATA
>NZ_CAURYF010000057.1:0-5156 GCF_963529205.1 Streptococcus cristatus
GAAAGTAAAGCTCTTGCCCCTTTAACTGACTTTTTTGGTATAATGAAAGGCAGGAGTAGTCTGGCTTTGCTGATCGGAGATCGAGAGAATAATGCAAGAAAGGAAAGAGTCCGTGGGTCTAAAAAATCTTCATTACCGTAGTAAAATATATGAATTTCTCATGGCACCTGCTATCGTTTCAAGGGAAGATAAGTATATGTGGAAGGATTTGCGGCAGGATCAAAAGGAGCTGTTGCTTGATGTGCAGCCCTATTATGATCAGCTTTATCAGGCTTTACTCCCTCTGAAAAGCGAGCTGGTTGCTGTTGGTTTATTTGAAGAAGCTACGGTAGGGCTGGCTCCGCTCCTTTATCTCTATTTATTGGAAAAAGGGGAAGATCCAAGCAATTTAGAGGAATTACTGGAGTGTTTGAGAGCTTTAGACACAGATCAAATTCTTTATTGCCTAGAACTCAAGCTTTCTGTTGGAAGGGTTGCCAACAGAAGTCAGGAAGATTTGTTGGCTTTTCTAGAGGCTAGTGACAAGTCTCCAGAGAATAAATGGTACTGGTATCAAGCCATTCAGCATCCAGAGCAGCTGCGGAATCGGCTAGTTTCTTTACTGGAAGAAGTCTTCAAACTTTATCAGCCGATTTATGAGCGATTTGAGCAGGAAGTCTTGGTTTTTGAAAAAGATTTTAGCCTATCTGACATGTTTGATGATGAAGCGCTGAAAGATAAGTTACTTGCAAATGAAACACATGTCTTTGTCTTGTCACCTGTATTTATAGATTTCTTTTTTGAAAAAATTCCTGATTTTAGCTCTTATTTCTTGGTCGTTTCGACGAGAAGTTCCCAGGTGTCACAGACAGGATCGGAGCTTGATGACGAAACACTCGCTCTGACACTGAAAACTCTTGGAGATGAAACTCGCTATAAAGTCTTGATTGAGCTGATTCAGCCACATGCCAAGAATAAAGATATTGCGAAAAAGCTAGGCCTCACAAGAGCTTCTATCTCTTTCCATACGCAGAAGTTGCTAAACTCTGGCTTGCTGGAGCTTGTGATGGATGACGATTCTGTGAAATACACGGTCAATAAAAAACTGATTCAAAAAATTATAGAGAAGTTCAATCAGGACTTGAAATAGCTGAAGAAAACCTAGATTTATCCTAGGTTTTTATTTTTGTAAAGCAATTGTCTAACCAATTGTTGACAACTGTTTAATAAATTGCTATTATTTTTGTTAAATAAAACTCTAACAAAAATAAAGGAGTTGCTTTATGAATATCTTTCTAAAAAACAGAAATTTCCGTCAGTTGCTCATCAATCAATGGATTTCAGGTTTTGGCGATATTGTATTTTATTTAGCCTTGATGAACTATGTTTCTGCCTATTCCTTTGCTCCACTTGCGGTTTTCATCATTTCGCTTTCTGAAACCTTGCCCCAGTTTATTCAAGTTTTTACTGGAGTTGCGGCAGATTTTCAAAAGAACCGTACCCAGAAATACCTACTCATACAATTTAGCAAGATCCTACTATATAGTTTGGTGACGCTTTTGCTGTTTGGGCAAGATTTTTCTTTCTTGATTCTGCTTGTGATTTGCTTGATAAATTTTCTGTCGGATAGTCTGAGTTATTTTTCAGGTGCCATGCTGACACCCGTCTACATAAAGGTGATTGAGCAGGATATGACCTCTGCTATGGGCTTTCGACAGGCTAGTATGAGTCTGGTTCATATCTTGGGCAATCTGGCTGGTGGTTTTCTCATTACTTGGATGAGCATCGGAGCTTTGGCCGGCCTAAATACCTTGACTTTTGTGCTGGCCTACTTGGGCTTTCGACAGATTAGTAAGCATCTGCATGACTTAGAGCCGACCCTCGGCCATGACAAGGAGTTAACTAAAGAAAATTATTGGAAACACCTGTTAGCTTCTCTGAAAGTCTTGCTGGACTTGAAAGACATTGTGAGACTGCTCTTGATTTCATCTTTGGGTCAAGTTATTCTAAATATCCTGACGCCAGTAGCGACTCTGCTATTGCTCAAAAAAACTTTTTGGAACATGCAGGTAGGCCAGTCCCTTGCCTTGCTGATTGTTTTCAGTTCTGCTGGGTTGATTTTAGGGAATATGTTGAGTGGCAGTTTACTGAAAAAACTGTCGACCAAGCTTGTTATGTATGCTAGCCAATTGTTTGAAGGCTTTATCCTTTGTGGTTTTTTCTTGCAGAATTTTTTACTTGTCTTGATAGCGACCTTTGTTTGTGCCGTTGTGGTAGGTCTGCTGAGTCCTAGATTGCAAAAATCTGTCTTCAGCCTGATACCAGAAGAGTCCATGGGAGCCATCCAGTCAGCCATTAACCTATTTAGCATGACCGTTCCAAGTATTTTATCTATGCTCTTGATAGCCCTTGCTAGTAGTATGGGGATTGACTACATTCTTCCTCCACTTGTATTAATGCTGTTATTGTCTGTCTGGCTCATTATTCCGATGGGAGATTTGGATACGGATAGTTGACGAATAATAATTTTCTCATTTTTCTACTTTGGATAGAGTGACTTCTGCATTTTTAGGTCATTTTTGGTATAATGAAAGGCAGGAAATACAAGGAAGTAAAGCATGGAAATTTTTGATACACACACGCATTTAAATGTGGAAGAATTTGCTGGTCGAGAGGCAGAAGAGCTTCAGTTGGCTGCAGAAATGGGCGTTAGCAATATGAATGTTGTCGGTTTTGACCGGCCGACCATTGAGCGCGCCTTGGAGTTGGCCGATAGTTATGAGCAGATTTACGCTACGATTGGCTGGCATCCGACTGAGGCTGGGACTTATGATGAGGCTGTGGAAGCCTATCTGCTGGACAAGCTTGGTCATCCAAAAGTGGTGGCTCTGGGCGAGATTGGGCTGGACTATCACTGGATGACAGCGCCTAAGGAAGTGCAAGAGCGAGCATTTCGCCGACAAATCCAGCTGTCGAAAGAGTTAGACCTGCCTTTTGTCGTCCACACGCGCGACGCTTTAGAAGACACCTATGAGATTATCAAGAGTGAGGGTGTAGGCCCTCGGGGCGGTATCATGCACTCTTATTCAGGTTCTTTGGAAATGGCTGAGCGCTTTATCGAGCTGGGGATGATGATTTCCTTTTCTGGAGTCGTCACCTTTAAAAAAGCGACGGATATTCAGGAGGCTGCGCAGAACTTGCCTTTGGATAAAATTCTCGTCGAGACGGATGCGCCTTACCTAGCACCTGTTCCCAAACGCGGCCGAGAAAACAAAACAGCCTATACCCGCTATGTTGTGGAGAAAATTGCTGAACTTCGTGGGCTGACGGTCGAAGAAGTGGCGAAAGCAACCTATGCCAATGCAAAGAAGGTGTTTGGACTTGACTGAAAAGATAAAAATCCCCCAAGTGGTCGTTGTGGAAGGGCGTGATGACACAGCTAATCTCAAGCGCTATTTTGATGTTGAGACTTATGAAACGAGAGGTTCTGCCATTGGCGATGCGGATATTGAACGGATTCGTCGCTTGCAGGACTTACATGGAGTCATTGTTTTTACAGATCCCGACTTCAATGGCGAGCGGATTCGCCGTCTGATTATGACGGAAATTCCCACTGTCCAACATGCCTTCCTCAAGCGTGACGAAGCAGCTCCTAAGTCCAAGACCAAAGGGCGCTCGTTAGGCATTGAGCATGCTAGCTTTGAAGACTTAAAGACAGCCCTCGCTGGGGTAACCAGCCATTTTGAGTCAAGCAGTGATTTTGATGTGACGAAGAATGACCTCATGCGGCTGGGATTGCTCCTAGGAAGCGACAGCCGTCAGCGCCGAGAGTATCTGGGGGAAGAGCTTCGTATTGGCTACTCCAATGGCAAACAGCTACTCAAACGCTTGGAACTGTTTGGAGTAACCTTGGCAGAAGTGGAAGAAGCCATGCTTAAGTATTCAGTCTAACGGAGTCAGAAATGAAAAAAGTAATTATTACAGGCGGCAATAGTGGTATTGGCTACCAGGCTGCTAGACAGTTAGCTGAAAAAGAGTGGTCAGTGACCCTATTTTGCCGGAGAAAAGAAGCTGCTGAGCAAGCCTGTGAGAAAATCCGTCAACAAACAGAAAATCCGCATGTAGATTATATCTTGGTTGATTTATCTGAGATGAAAAGTGTCAAGAAAGCGGTAGAACAGTATATCCAAAAAGAAGCGACTTTAGATGTTTTCATTAACAATGCGGCCGATTTTGACTTATCGGTCAAGAAGGCTATTCTTACCAAAGACGGATTGGAAAAACAATTTGCGACCAATGTGGTTGCTCCCTTTTTACTTTCTGCTTTGTTGAGAGGCTTGTTGGAAAAGTCTGAGAATGGTCGGATTATTAATATTTCTTCCCAAGGACTGGTGCTTTATCCTTTCATGAAGCTTGATTTTGAAAATTTATCCGGTCAAAAACATTACAGTCCTGCCAAGACTTATTATCAGAATAAGCTGGCCTTGTTGATGCTGTCACTTTATATGCGGAAACAGTGGAAAGGCATCAAAATTCAAGCAATCCGTGTAACCAATGTCAAAGTAGATATGCGCCGCTATGATCACCTCAGCGCTTTTATGAAAAATCTGTATAAAATTAAGTCGAGATTTTCGATTAGTCCTGAAGAAATGGCGAAAGTCTATACAGCCTTATCTACAGAAGATGGCTATGAGGGCTTTTTGTATGACGAGAAATGTAGAGAAGTTAAGGCTAATGCATTTGCTTACGAGGAAGAAGAACAGAAAAAACTCTACACCTTGCTAGAGCAAATGACCTCCTTAAAAGATAACGAATAACGAATTAGAAAAGAGAGAAAATGAGAATTGCAGATTATAGTGTGACCCGTGCCATTCTGGAGCGTCACGGTTTCACTTTTAAAAAATCCTTCGGTCAGAATTTCCTGACGGATACCAACATCCTCCAGAAGATTGTGGATACAGCCGAGATTGATAAAAATGTCAATGTCATTGAAATTGGTCCTGGTATTGGGGCTTTGACAGAATTTTTGGCGGAAAGTGCCGCCGAGGTAATGGCCTTTGAGATTGATGATCGACTGGTTCCGATTTTGGCGGATACTCTGCGCGATTTTGACAATGTGACCGTGGTCAATCAGGATATTCTCAAGGTTGATCTGGCTCAGTACATAGCAGAGTTTA
>NZ_CAURYF010000058.1:0-5151 GCF_963529205.1 Streptococcus cristatus
CTTTTTTCAAGACTTCCTTGGGCAATACTGCCGGTCCAGCAGAAAAATTGTAAATGGTCATATCCTACCTCCAAAAATGTATTTTGTCTATCATATCATAATGTTCAGAAAATTTCTATAATTCTTTCAAAGATATTTTTCTTTTTGGGAAATTTCCGAACAAAAGGAGGATTTTAGCAAAAAAACTAGCCAGATAGGACTAGTTTCTGTCTTCTTCATGATAAAGGGCATAGAGCTGACTCTTATTGCGCCCGTATTTTTTTGCCACTTCCTTGATAGCCTGATTTTTCTTGCTGCCGGATTGGACTAAGCTGTCAATTTCAGCCAATAGCTCCGCATCCGCTTTGTCTTCCTTCTCCAAGCTTGCACCAGCCACAATCAGGAGGCACTCGCCCTTGAGTGCATTCTCTGCCAGATAGTCTATCAACTCAGAAATCCTTCCTCTTTGGTATTCTTCGTAGATTTTGGTGAGCTCACGAACCAAGACCACTGAGCGATCGCCATAGACTTCCAGCATATTTTCCAGCGTAGCCTTGACCCTATGAGGAGATTCGTAAAAGATCTGTGTCTCTGGATAAGATTTTTTACTCTCGAAAAATTCCTTCTGCTGTCCAGACTTGCGAGGCAAGAAACCATAAAAAATATGAGGCTGAGGCTCTAAACCACTGGCAATCAGAGCGGAAATCCCAGCACTAGGGCCCGGAACCGTTACTACAGCAATGTCCTCAGCAATAGCCGCCTTGACCAAATCATGCCCCGGATCCGAAATACTGGGCAAGCCTGCATCGGATACCTGGGCTAGATTTTGCCCTGACTTGAGCAAGTCCAGCAAGACCGGTATCTTTTCCTGAGCATTGTGCTCATGAAAGCTGATTTGCCGCGTCTCAATCCCAAAGTGCTTAAGCAAAAGTCCTGTATTTCGGGTATCTTCGGCCGCAATGACATCCACTTCCTTGAGGGTATTGACCATACGAATGCTCATGTCGTCCATATTTCCAATGGGAGTCGCCACCAAATACAGCTTGCCGTAGAACGACTGTCCCTTAAAACTCTTCTGAATCTGCATCTCTACTCCCTGAATAACAACTCATCGCAGAACATGCACTCCGCATCGTTTTCTCGGCGTTGACCATAAAAATCTGTGCACACATGAAAGCCATCGTAGTACAGTTTACGGAGATTGTCCCGATTTTTATTGATTTTAATCGGTGCTGCTTGCTCTACCTCACCTAGTCGCTCTCTCAGCTTGTCATTTTCTAGCTGGAGGACGATATTTTCCTCGACGACACTCTTGAGATTTTTCTTGATGGCCTCTACCTCGGCAAGGGTCACTAAAAGCGTCTGAGAAAAATCATCCAAGGCATCAAATAGTTCTTTTTTATTCATTGTCTGCTCCTATCTTGCTTGGGCACTGGCTTTTAAAATCATGTATTCCAGAGCATTTTGAAAAGATACATTGGCTCGCCACATCTTCTTTGCTTCTAAGAGATCTTCCAGTTTCTTGCGACCTGCCTCGCTTCCAAGTTCCTTGGCCAGCAAGACCTCCAAGATTTTAAAGACCTGCTCCTGTTTATCCTTGTCCTCAGCCAGTTTAGCCAGCTTGGCCACTTGGAGATAAGCCTGATTCTCATTGGTCAGGGCAGCCTTAACAAAACGCTGACTCTCATTGACCAGCTCAAAGAAAGACTTGTTGGACACCAACTGATCGGCCTCTTCCTGGGTCTGGCTATATGCAGCCAGCAACTCAGCCTGACTTTTGATTAAGCCAGCCTCTTCCAGCTGGTGCTGGAGAGCGACCTGATTCTTCCGAAAGTGAAAGATCTGTGTTCGGCTCTTGATAGTAGGCAAAATCAGATGCTCATCAGCTGTCAAAAGAAAGATGTAAATCTCACTCTGGGGCTCTTCGATGACCTTGAGGAGAGAATTAGCGGCATTGACGTGCATCTTATCTGCATCACAGATGATAAAGACCTGTCTGTTGCTCTCCATACCGCTCTGGGAAAAACTTCTCACCAGCTCACGAATGCGTTCGGTTTTGATAATGCCATTCACCGGCCGCACAATCGTCACATCCGAAAAGTCCTCACTCTCAATCAAGCGACAAGCCCGGCAAGTACCACAAGGCCAAACTCCCTGACGATTCTCACAAAAGAGACTCTGGGATAAGGTCAACGCCATGGCAAAACTGGAAAAATTCCCTGAAAATAAATAAGCATGATTGAGTCGCCCTCCTTCTAAGATTTGCCGAAAAGTTTCTGTAAGATTAGGCTGGGCCTGACGTAAATCTTCTACTGTCATTTTTCTTTGATAAAACGTTCTTTGATAGCTGCCAAACTGTCGGCCACTACTTGCTCCAGCGGCTGACTAGCATCTATCTTAACGACACGTTCTGGTTCCTTTTCTAAAATAGTCAGATAGCCTTGACGCACGCGCTCATGCAGGTCGAGACCTTCCAAATCCAAACGATTGACTTCACGCTCCTTATTTCGAGCAATGCGAGCCAGCCCTTCCTTGACATCAATATCGAAATAAAGAGTCAAATCCGGCTTGAGACCATCTGTCGCAAACTGATTGAGCCATTCCACATCGTCAACCGCCAAGCCCCGACCGTAGCCTTGGTAGGCTACCGAGCTATCAATAAAACGATCTTGTAAGACCCATATCCCTTGCTCCAAGGCGGGCAGAACCTTCTCCGCCAAATGTTGACGTCGGCTGGCAATATAAAGCAGCAGCTCGGTCTTAGCATCCATGGCTGTGTGCCCCTTATCCAAAATCACCTCGCGGATTTTTTCAGAAATAGCAACACCGCCAGGCTCTCTAGTCTTCAGCAACTCATAGCCCATCTCTTTCAGCTGAGGAAGCAAAGCCTCTAAAACACTGGTTTTCCCAGCACCTTCTGGGCCTTCTAGCGATATAAAAACACCTTTTTTCATTGTTTTCCTTTTACATTCATTCTGCCAATGGCTGCAGAAATTCCTATTTTAGTCTATGCTTTATTGTACCAAAAATTATCCCAAAAGCCCATAGAAGAATTTCTCGAAAAATATTTCATATTATTTTCAAAAATGAAAACTTTTGATAAAATAGAGTCAGAAAATTCTTAGGAGAGTCTGATGTTTAAATTTAAAAATGTACTGGCCATCATTCTGGGGGCTGGAATTTTTTCTTTTGGGATTCATTATTTGGTGATTCCTTTTCACTTGTATGAAGGCGGAGCAACGGGGATAACCTTGATTGTCTACTACCTCTTCAAGATTCCTGTATCAACCACCAACCTGGTCATCAATATACCACTCTTCATTCTCGCTTGGAAATTACTGGGAAATCGCACCCTTTACCTTAGTATTTTAGGTACTTTCTCTGTGTCAGCTTGGCTTAAACTATTCGAGTTGCTACCTGCCTCCAAACATTTACAAGACTATTTCTTTTCTTCCTTAGATGGCGACGTCTTACTAGCCTGCCTTGGAACGGGAATTATTCTGGGAGTCGGATTAGGCATTATTTTCAACGCTGGAGGAACGACTGGTGGTACCGATATTGTAGCTCGTATTTTCAATAAATATACCAGCATCTCCATGGGCCGCCTCATGCTGACAGTGGACTTTATCGTGATCTCTCTGGTTCTTTTAGTCTTCAAAGATCTGCGCATGGTTTCTTATACACTCATGTTTGTCTTTATCACCTCTCGTGTTATTGACTTGATTGCTGAAGGTGGCTTCGCTGGCAAAGGCTTCCTGATTGTCACCAGCAAACCAATAGAACTAGCTGAAGCCATCAATGAAAAACTTGGAAGAGGGGTTACCTATCTGCAAGGACAGGGCTTCTATAGCAAGCAAGATTTGCAAATCGTTTATTGTGTTGTCTCTCGTAACGAAATGCAGCAAATGAAGAAACTCATCAATGACATTGATCCATTTGCCTTTACAACCATTACAGAAGCCCATGAAATCTTAGGAGAAGGCTTTACTCTAGACTCTAATAAACAACCTATCATCAAATAGAGTTATCATACACAAAAAGACTACAGAATGATTGGTCATTCTGTAGTCTTTTTTAGTCTAAGGTATTCAATAATTGAATGAGGGTTTCAGCTGAGCGCTTACCTGCTTCTAGGATAAATTCATCAAAAGTGATATTGGCATCATGGCTGGCTGTATCGCTCATTGCGCGAATGACCATAAAAGGCAATCCAAGAGAATGCGCGGCTTGAGCAATGGCTGCTCCCTCCATCTCGACAGCCAAAACATCAGGAAAATGCTTCTTAATTTGGTCAATCTTGTCCTGTCCAGCGATAAAACTATCTCCCGTCGCAATCAAGCCAACTCGGCTCGTCTGCTGGGTCTTTTCCAGCACTGCTTTCATCTCCTCAACTAAGTAGCGACTGGCTTCATAGTAGAGGGGTTGCCGTGCCATTTGACCATAGTTATAGCCAAAAGCTGTCACATCCACATCATGGTAGACCAAACGATCTGCCACCACTACATCTCCAATTTCTAGACCTGGAGCCACTGCTCCAGCGGAACCCGTATTGATGACCGCCGTCACCTCAAAATCATTGGCTAAAACAGCCACACTCATGGCTGACATGACTTTGCCGATTCCACTTTCCACCAAGACAACCTCATAATGGCCAATCCGACCAGTATAATAAACATGCCCTAGGCGCTGGTGTTTCTCAGCCATCTCCAGATGCTCTACCAGCAGCTTCAATTCCTCAGGCATAGCCGCGATAATTCCGATTTTCATGATTTATTCTTTCCTTTTTTACATTAAAAAGAGGGAGAGGAAGCAGAGTTTCATCTTCTCGTTTCCCTCACTCCCCTCTTTATCATAGCCAAATAATGGCCGCAATTAATCCAATCAAGAGAAGTACAATCCAGAACAGGATTTTGTTTAACTTAGCCTGAAAAATACTTCGTTTTTGATTTTCGATTCGACGACTTTTGATAACTGTCGGTTCAACTTCAATCTGTAGAGTATCCTGATTGACAGCTTGCCGTGGAGCAGCATAGCCGAAAGTTCCTTTTCTAGCAATAGAAATGACCTTAGTTTCTTCATCGTCCATCAGCAAGGGACCATCAATATGTTCTCCACGATTGGCCCGCTCAATGATTTCATCTGTTAATAAAGCTTTTCCCATTGATCTACGTT
>NZ_CAURYF010000059.1:0-5044 GCF_963529205.1 Streptococcus cristatus
CCATGAACTGAGACAACTGTGAAGAACCAAAGAATTCTTTAATAGCTGCAGTCACTGGACGAATGTTGATGATTTGTTGTGGAGTCAGCACTTCATTGTCCTGAACGCTCATCCGTTCGCGAACATTACGCTCCATTCGAGAAAGTCCCAGACGGACTTGGTTAGCTAAAAGCTCACCAACCGCACGAATACGACGGTTCCCCAAGTGGTCAATATCATCCACGCGACCGATGCCTTCTGCCAAGTTAAGGAAATAGCTCATTTCAGCCAAGATATCAGCTGGTGTTACAGTCCGAACTTTGTCAGATGGGTTCGCATTGCCAATGATGGTCACAACACGATCTGGATCGCCTGGTGCGACAACCTTGAACTTCTGCAATTCCACAGGCTCTGTCAAGACAGCTGAGTCGTTTGGAATATAAGTGATCTTGTTCAAACCATTGTCCAATTGCTCTGCAATACTGTCAATCACACTGCGAGTCATGACTGTACCAGCTTCGACTAGAATTTCACCTGTTTCAGCATCTACTAAGTGCTCTGCCAATGTTTGATTGAGCAGGCGGTTCTTGATGTTGAGCTTCTTGTTAATCTTGTAACGACCAACGGCAGCCAAGTCATAGCGATGTGGATCAAAGAAACGAGCCACAAGCAAGCTACGTGAGCTTTCAGCCGTCTTAGGCTCACCTGGACGAAGGCGCTCATAGATTTCTTTCAGAGCTTCATCCGTACGAGAGTCCATTGGATTCTTGTGAATATCTTTTTCGATGGTGTTGCGCACCAAGTCGCTGTCACCAAAGATGTCCAAGATCTCATCATCGCCCGAGAAACCAAGTGCACGAACCAAGGTCGTAAATGGAATTTTACGCGTCCGGTCAATACGAGTATAGGCAATGTCTTTTGAGTCTGTTTCTAGCTCCAACCAAGCTCCGCGGTTAGGAATAACGGTTGAGCCGTAGCCAACTTTGCCGTTTTTGTCAACCTTATCGTTGAAGTAAACACCTGGTGAACGCACCAACTGGGATACGATAATCCGTTCACCACCATTGATGATGAAGGTTCCCATTTCAGTCATGATTGGGAAGTCACCAAAGAAGACTTCCTGTGTCTTGATTTCACCAGTTTCCTTGTTAATCAAACGGAAAGTCACAAAGATTGGCGCTGAGTAGCTAGCATCGTGGATACGAGCTTCTTCCAGCGTGTATTTAGGCTCACGGATTTCATAGCCGACAAATTCCAATTCCATGGTGTCGGTAAAGTTTGAAATAGGAAGCACATCCTCGAAGACTTCTTTCAAACCATGGTCCAAGAAATCTTTAAACGAGTCTGTTTGAATTTCAATCAAGTTTGGTAAATCAAGAACTTCTTTAATTCTTGAAAAACTACGACGGGTCCGATGTTTCCCGTATTGAACGTCATGTCCTGCCAAGTTTCTAACTCCTTTTTTATAAAGTACAGAGGGAGGAATCGGAGAGAATTGAGATTTACCGATTATTGGAATAATAACCATCTACCTCTCACATCACACTCTTCTTCACTCTTACCAAGGGGAGACCCCTTCTACGCCATTGACTCTCGTCAAAACAGCTACAATCAGTCCCTTTTGCTAAGTTTTTAGAATCTTTAAGTTTGCGTTACAAATCCTAGAATTCTAAAAAATAGACACAAAAAGAGCAGCTAAATCTGACTTATAAAAAGTTTGATTTAACTGCTGCAAGCCTTAATCGGACAATATTTCAATTAAAGCACACGACAAATTATTGATACTATTATACCGTATTTATCTAGAAATTGCAAGGCTTTCCTCTACTTTCTGAAAAGTTGAAAAGCCATTCTTATTGTCCTAGTTCCCCTGTCGGTTACTGCTAGAATTAGTCCCATTATTGGAATTCGGATTAGAGCTAAAATTAGAACCAGAATTAGAGGTATAACCACCCAAGATTGCTCCCCAAGCTTTCTGATAATCCGCATCTGATGCGCCGATACCAAAGCGATAGCTCGTCGTTGGAGCGCCATTTTTAGCCCAGTAGCTAGGAACAGTCGGACCGTTTAGATTGATGGAGCGACCGTTGATTGTGACGGTTCCTGGTCTTTCTCCAGTAGACTTGAGAACATCAGACTTGATAACGCTCGAATCAAGATTGAACTTCTCTCCGATTCCCCAGGCCTCTGGATCCGCTTCATAAATGGCATTAGCCAGATAAGCCATATAGGCTGCATTATTATTGTAGCCTGTTAGGGCAGCCATAGAGGTATTATCATCATGACCAATCCAGCCTCCAAGAGTCATCCGAGGAGTAGAAAGCATGAGCCACATATCACCATTGCTGTTGGTTGTACCAGTCTTGCCAATCCAATCTGCACCTGCCAAAGTGCCATTGACTTGGCTAATTCTTGATTTAAAGGTCGTAGTTGCGCCAGAGTTGAGCACGCCTCGCATCAAGTTCTGCATAATCGTTGCAGTAGCAGGCGAATAAACCTGAACTGGTTTTGCCTTATGCTCATAAACTACCTTGCCGTCTGGAGCTGTGATCTTTTCAATCATATACTTTTCTTGATAAGAACCGTTATTAGCCAAGGTCTGGAAACCGTTGGTGTGCTGAGCAACCGAAACCTCGATTCCCCCACCCATTGGTAGACTTTCAATATCGTAGTTGTCAATATGGTAGCCCATTTTTTCCATATAGCCTCGGACATTGACACCCTTCTCACGAAGTGCACGATAGGTCCAATAAGCTGGAATATTCCAAGAAGTATTGAGGGCTTCCTGCAGGTCCATCATGCCTGTCCCACGACTGTCCACGTGCATAATTGGCTCACCGCTGGAGAAGTTCGTCGGATAATTGGAAAGGACACTTGCGCTTCCCATCAGCCCTTGGTCAATGGCAATCCCATAAGCTAAAATCGGCTTTATAGTCGAACCAGGAGATCTTTCCGTATCAAAAGCATGGTTGTTTTGATTAGAACTATAGTCTCTACCACCGACAAAACCAATAATGGCTCCTGTTTTATTGTCCTGAAGGACATTTCCAACCTCGACCATTCCTGTCCCATCATCCAAGAGACCACCGTAGTTGGCAACTGCATTCTGCATCGCCTGATGAATCGAATGATTGATGGTTGTTGTGACCGTATAACCACCCTCGCTCAGCTCTTTTCGAGCCAACTCTTGATAAGCTTCAACCGTTGCATTATTTTTTAATTCTTGCTGGGATACGTTGTCTCGCTGAATCAAATACTGATACATGGCCGTCTGCGCTTCTGAAAAAGCTGTATGGTAGAGGTAACTATGCGAGCTCTTTTGAAGGCTCTCAGTCGGCTTAAAATCTTGCGTCAGATCATAGTCTTTGTACTGCTGATAGTCTGCCTCACTCAGTCGACCTGTACGGTACATATTATACAAAACATTCCGAGCCCGCTCTAGACCTAAAGCCATATCATCTGGACTCTTCAAACTGCCATCAGCGGCATAGGGCGAATAGACAATCGGGCTCTGAGGCAATCCTGCAATAAACGCAGCCTGCGGAATGGTTAACTCCTTGGCTGATACACCAAAAATCCCTTGAGCTGCTTCTTCCACTCCAGCAATATTTTGTCCTTTGTTATTCCGACCAAAAGGTGCTACATTCAAATAAGCAGTCAGAATCTCATCCTTAGACATATAGCGTTCCAAAGCCAAGGCATCAACAATCTCTACTGCCTTCCGCTTGAAAGTCGGAGCATCCCCCACGACCTGCTGCTTGATCAACTGCTGAGTTAAGGTCGAGCCCCCGCTGGATGAACCAACTCCAACTACAGAACCTAAGGTTGCCCGCAGAACCGCCTTGGGCACAACACCATTATGAGTTTCAAAGTTCTCATCTTCCGTCGCAATGATAGCATTTTTGACATTATCAGAAATCGCATCGCTGGCAACTGGGATCCGCAACAAGTCATTATCGATTTCAGAAATCAACTCTCCATTAGCATAGGTCAGCTTGGAAATCCCAGAAATTTTATTAACCTGACTTACCAGCTCTTCCTGCTTCGTCACAGAGACATCACTAAAAAGGCTGGCGGCATAGCCCAATCCGAGTCCAGCTCCCAATACTATTCCAAAAAAGATAAATACAAAAGCGACATTTAAGAGTAGTTTTACTGTCCGAAAAATAACGGAAACAATATCCAGTACCGACCAAGTCTCTCCTTTTGACTTAGACGTCTTAGCAGGTGAGGGCTCCCCCTTACCAAACTGTTTTAACTTTTTTATAAATGGTTTCAACATAGATTCTCCTTCTCGACTATTATAGCAAACATCAGCAGATTATATCAAGAAAGAGTTAATTCTAGCGCTTTTACAAGAATTATCTTCTGGCTACTCATTGCTATTTGTCGCGTTTGTGATACAATAGAAAGATAAGACAAAAAATAATTGAGCAAGGGCAAAATCTTTGCTATCTTAGAAAAGGAGAGACAACTATGCACATTTTTGATGAGCTAAAAGAGCGTGGTTTAATTTTTCAAACTACGGATGAAGAAGCTTTGCGTAAAGCCTTAGAAGAAGGGCAAGTCTCTTATTATAGCGGATACGATCCAACAGCGGACAGTCTTCACTTAGGTCATTTGGTGGCCATTTTGACCAGCCGCCGCTTACAGTTAGCTGGTCACAAACCTTACGCCCTCGTCGGTGGTGCAACAGGTTTGATTGGCGACCCATCCTTTAAAGATGCAGAGCGTAGCCTGCAAACCAAGGAAACCGTTGATGGCTGGGTTCAGTCTATCCAAGGCCAACTGTCACGCTTTCTTGACTTTGAAAATGGCGAAAACAAGGCTGTCATGGTCAACAACTACGACTGGTTTGGCAGCATCAGCTTCATTGACTTCCTCCGTGATGTCGGAAAATACTTCACTGTCAACTACATGATGAGTAAAGAGTCTGTAAAAAAACGGATCGAAACAGGGATTTCTTACACAGAGTTTGCCTACCAAATCATGCAAGGTTATGACTTCTTTGTCCTTAACCAAGACCACAACGTAACCCTTCAAATCGGTGGTTCTGACCAGTGGG
>NZ_CAURYF010000060.1:0-4542 GCF_963529205.1 Streptococcus cristatus
AGTTTTTGGATTTTATTTCTAAGTCAAAACGGCATGTCCCTTTGGCAGATTGGGCTTTTGGAAAGTATTTTTCATGCGACTAGCGTCATCTGTGAAATTCCTTCTGGGATGTTGGCGGATCGCTTTTCCTACAAGACCAATCTGTATCTGAGCCGGATAGCTGGGATTGTGTCTTCTGTTCTCATGTTGGCGGGGCAGGGGAACTTTTGGGTCTATGCACTGGCTATGATGATCAGTGCTTGGTCCTATAATTTTGATTCGGGGACAAGCGCAGCCATGGTCTATGATTCTTCTGTAGAGGCTGGACTCAAGGAACGTTACTTATCCATCTCCAGTTTTATGTCTGGAGTGGCTGAAGCGACCCGGTCTTTGGGAACGGTCTGGGCTGGATTTTTTGTCCATGGACAATTGCATCTGACCTACTATATCATGATTGGCACCTCTATCGTCGTTCTTTTCCTGACTTGGATGCTGAAGGAGCCAAGTGTCAAAGCAGAGAAAGCAGAACGTCTGACCATGAAAAAGATTATCTGGGCTGTCAAAGAGGAATTGCAAAGAAATCCCAGCCTTTTTATCTGGATGATTCTGTCGCAAATCTTCGGAACGATCATGTGCATGTTTTATTTTTACTACCAAAATCAATTGCCTGACTTAAAAGATTGGCAGATTTCGGTAGTCATGCTGATTGGCAGTGCTTTGAATATCTTGGCGGTCTATCTGGCGAGTATGATTGGAAAGAAGTATTCTGCCTTGAAACTTTTTCCTTCAGTGGTTCTTCTAACTGGAGCAAGCTACCTGTTGTCTTATTTTGGCACGCCAGTTATCTATATTTTGATTTATCTAATCAGCAACGCCTTGTATGCTCTTTTCCAGCCGATTTTTGACAATGATTTACAAAAGCAGCTGCCAAGTGAGGTACGGGCTACCATGCTCAGTGTCTATTCTATGATGTTCAGCCTGAGTATGATTGTTATTTTCCCTATGACGGGCTGGTTGATTGATCACTTTGGCTTCGATTGGACTTTTATAGCTTTGGGCGGCTTTTTATTTGCTGTAACCCCATTTTTACATATAAGTCTAAAGAAAATAAGCCAGAGCTTACAAGAAGTCTAATATCAATGTTCTCTTTCTGCTGGTCAGAAGGAGAATATTTTTTAGCCTTTAAAAATTATGGTAAAATAAATAAAGTTTAATGGAGAAGTAGGCAGTATGAAAGATTTATTGAAATATTTCAAGGGCTATATCAGGGAGTCTTTGCTGGGACCCTTGTTTAAGCTCTTGGAGGCCAGTTTTGAACTCTTGGTTCCGCTTTTGATTGCGGGAATTGTGGACGAGACCATTCCCCAAAAGGACAGCTCCCATCTCTACTGGATGGTTTTTCTTTTGATGGGCTTGGCTGCGCTGGGCGTGGTGGTAGCAGTGGTAGCCCAGTATTATTCGTCAAAGGCGGCAGTGGGCTTTACTCGTCAGATGACAAGCGAACTCTATCAAAAAATCCTGCGTTTGCCTAAGGCTAGTCGGGATGAGCTGACGACTTCTAGCTTGGTGACTCGGCTGACGAGCGACACCTATCAGATCCAGACGGGAATCAATCAATTTCTTCGTCTCTTTCTGCGGGCGCCTATCATCGTTTTTGGATCTATCATCATGGCCTTTACTATCAGCCCGGTCATTACCTTGTGGTTCTTGCTCATGGTGGCAATTTTAACGGCTATTATCGTTTTCATGTCTCGTCTGATGAATCCCCTCTATGCTAAGATTCGCCAACTGACAGACCAACTAGTCAATCTGACGCGTGAGCAGCTGCAGGGCATGAGGGTTATACGAGCTTTCGGTCAGACCCAGCGCGAGGTTCAGACCTTTCGCAATCGCAACGAGCTCTATAAAACCTGGCAAATCAGGACAGGAGCTCTGGCTAGTCTGATTAGCCCTCTGACCTTTCTCACAGTCAATGGTGCTCTGATTGCTGTGATTTGGCAGGGGAATAGCTTTATCGGCAAGGGCTTGCTGACCCAGGGGATGCTAGTGGCTTTGGTCAATTATTTATTGCAAATTTTGGTGGAATTGCTCAAACTGGCGATGCTAGTCAACTCACTCAATCAAAGCTATATCAGTGCAGGCCGCATCAGTCAAGTCTTCGAGCAAGCAGAAGAAGATGTCCTGCAGGAATTAGTGCAGGAAACAGCTCTGCCTAATCAAGCTATTAAAGTCCAGCAAGTCAGCTTTTCTTATCCAAATGCAGCTAGCCCAGCCTTGACTGGTCTGACTTTTGATTTGAAAAGAGGTCAGACTGTGGGGGTTATTGGCGGGACAGGTTCAGGGAAGTCTACTCTGGTCCAGCTGCTGGCTCATCTCTATCCTGTGGCTGCTGGTCAGTTGACCATCTTTTCCCAAGGACGCAGTCCCCAAAATCTGAGCGAATGGAGGTCCTGGATCAGTCTGGTGCCTCAGAAAGCGGAGCTTTTCCAAGGAACTGTTCGCTCCAATCTGACCTTGGGCATGTTAAGCAAGCCAACAGACGCAGACTTGTGGCAGGCTTTAGAGATTGCTCAGGCGGCGGACTTTGTCTCTCAGAAGGAAGGTGGCTTGGATGCGACTGTAGAGGTCTTTGGTCGGAATTTTTCTGGTGGTCAGCGTCAGCGTTTAACCATCGCCAGAGCTGTCTTGCGGAGGGCGCCTTTCTTGATTTTAGATGATGCGACCTCAGCTCTGGACTATCTGACAGAGGCTAGACTCTTGCAGGCTATTAAGAATGAATTGATAGAGACTAGTCTGGTCTTGATCTCTCAGCGGACCAATAGCTTGCGCTCAGCGGATCAAATTTTAGTTCTAGATAAGGGAGAACAGGTGGCTCTTGGTAGCCACGAAGAACTCTTAGTCAGCTCTGCCATTTACCGAGAAATCCATCACTCACAGCATAGTCAAGGAGAGGAGGGCAAGCATGAAGCATAAGACATCACCTAGCAGCTTGAGGCGTTTGACTCGAGATTTGCTGCAGGCGCGCTGGCTCTTTCTCCTAGCTAGTCTGGGAACGGTGGCTCAAGTGGCTCTGACTGTTCTTCTTCCAGTTTTAATTGGAAATGCGGTTGATAGTGTTCTTCTCACTCAAGCGGACCAGCATTTGGTGCCGATTTTGGGCCAGATGTTGTTGGTCATCTTAGCCAATACGCTGATTCAATGGCTCAATCCCTTGGTCTATAATCAGCTGGTCTATCGCTATAGCCAGCAGCTCCGACAGGGTGTTATCAAGAAAGTACATTATCTGCCTTTGGCCTATCTGGACCGGCAGGGAACCGGCGACTTGGTTAGTCGGGTGACGACGGACTTGGAGCAGCTCAGCAATGGCCTACTTATGGTTTTCAATCAATTTTTTGTGGGTTTGCTGACAATTTTAGTGACCATCATTAGCATGGCCAGATTGGACTTTTTCCTCTTGCTTTTGGTTCTGCTTTTGACGCCCCTTTCTCTCTTCTTAGCTCGCTTTATTGCTAGAAAAAGTTTTAGCTTTTTCCAACGTCAGACGCAGGCGAGAGGGGCACAGACCCAGCTGATTGAGGAAAGCCTGACTCAGGAAAGTCTGATACAGACTTTTAATGCTCAGGAGCAGTTTGATACAGCTTTTACTCGCAGCAATCAAACCTATGCAGACTATTCTCAGGCTGCTATTTTCTATTCTTCGACGGTCAATCCTTCGACTCGTTTTATCAATGCCCTGATTTATGCTTTGATTGTAGGCTTTGGGGCTGTACGAATCATTCAGGGAACAGGCTTTACGGTTGGGCAGCTGGTGACCTTCCTCAACTACGTCAACCAGTACACCAAGCCTTTCAATGATATATCGTCAGTCATGTCGGAATTGCAGAGTGCTTTAGCTTGTGCGGAGCGGATTTATAGCGTTTTGGACCAAGAAGAAATAGCAGAGTCTGGTCAGGAAATTCTTCAGTCTGAAGATGTTAGAGGACAGATTAGTTTTGAGCATGTGGCTTTTGGCTATGAGCCTGGCAAAGAGCTGATTCAGGATTTGAATATAAGGATTCCAGCAGCTAGCAAGGTCGCCATTGTCGGGCCAACTGGTGCTGGCAAGTCTACTTTAATCAATCTCCTCATGCGCTTTTACAATGTTGATAGTGGTCTTATTTCGCTAGACGGTATTCCCATAACGCATTACACCAGAGCCTCTTATCGTCAGCAGTTCGGTATGGTACTGCAGGAGACTTGGCTTAAGACGGCGACTATTCACGACAATATAGCTTTTGGCCGGCCAGACGCCAGCCGAGAAGAGGTCATTGCAGCTGCCAAGGCGGCCAATGCGCATTTCTTTATCCAGCAGTTGCCTCAGGGGTATGACACTTATCTGGCAGATGCTGGGGACTCCCTTTCTCAAGGTCAGCGACAGCTCTTGACCATTGCCCGTGTCTTCCTTTCCGTTCCTAAAATCCTAATCTTGGATGAGGCGACTTCCTCCATTGATACTCGGACAGAAGTCTTGATTCAGGAGGCTTTCAGCAAGCTCATGGTGGGACGGACTAGCTTTATCATCGC
>NZ_CAURYF010000061.1:0-4534 GCF_963529205.1 Streptococcus cristatus
GGGTGACCTGACTTAGACTTTTCAATCGCGTCAATTCCTAAAAAGCGAATGGCATTAACAGATAATTGTGACATTGAGTTCTCCTTATAAAAAATTTAGCGGGCTGCTACAACCAGCAGACATTCCTACGCTCATTTTTCTTATTTCCATTATATGAAATTTTTGCCTTTCCTGCAATAATGGAAAAGTCATTCTTTCCTTCAGTAAAAGAATCCCACAAGCAAGCACTCATAGAATTCTAGTTATATATATTTCCCTGTAAAATCGGCTACTTATTGAATAGTAATACCATATTTTTCATGATTTTCTTCATACCAATTAATCAGAGCAATAGCCGTTTGATAAGTAATATTCTTAATCTTGCTGCTACCTTTGACCAGTGTCAAGATGCTCATTTTGCTGATATTGGCATCTGTCGCCACACGATAGCTGGTCAAAACTCCATCGATTAGTAATTGAATAACAGCTTCTACCTTTTTATAATCAGACATTGTAGTAATATCCAATTTCTCCATTTTGCATTCCTTCCATAACATTTATCTTTTCCTAACCATTATACACTTTTCTATGGTATTTACATATATAAATGCTTGGAGCGTTAGAAAAGAGGAAATTGGCTGATTATTTCTGTCTAGTTTAGCTAGTTTTTGAAAAGGTTGACAAGCGACGAAAGTGAGCATTAGTCCATATAGGATAGCAGGTAGCCGTAGCCTTCCTCTTCCATTTTCTCTTTTGGGATAAATCGCAGAGCTGCTGAGTTGATGCAATAGCGCAGACCGCCTAATTCCTGCGGACCGTCGGTAAAGACGTGACCCAGATGGGCATTTCCTGAGCGACTCCGCACTTCGATTCGCTCCATGCCATGGCTCAAATCTTGATAATACTTGATAACCTCGCGAGCGATAGGACGAGCAAAACTAGGCCAGCCACAGCCAGATTCAAACTTGTCAGCCGCAAAAAAGAGTGGTTCGCCAGTTGTCACATCAACATAAATCCCTGCCTCAAAAGTCGCGTTGTAAGCATTATGGAAGGGGCGCTCTGTTGCACTCTGCTGAGTCACCTGATACTGCTCCTCACTTAGCACTGCTTTGAGTTGCTGCTGACTAGGCTTAGGATAATGGCCCGCATCTACCAAGGGCTGCTCAGCATCTTTGACATTGATATGGCAATAACCCGTCGGATTTTTCTTGAGATAATCCTGATGATAATCCTCGGCCAAGATATAATGGCGCAAGGGCTCTAGCTCTACTGCTAACTTTTGCCCAAGCTGCCCCTCCTGCTCAGCAAAAACCTGCTCGATAGTCGAACGATCCGCCTCACGGACATAGTAAACACCTGTCCGATACTGACGGCCTATATCATTGCCCTGTTTGTTGATAGATAAGGGGTCAATGACTCGGAAATAGTAGAGCAAAATTTCTCGCAAGCTGATTTTATCTTCATTATAAATCAACTGCACCGTCTCCGCATGGTCCGTCTGGTGAATGAGCTGGTAGTTGGTGGACTCCACTTGCCCATTGGCATAGCCTACTGTCGTTTCCTCAATGCCTTCAATCCTAGAAAAATATTCCTCCAAGCCCCAGAAACAGCCGCCTGCTAGATAAATTTCTGCCATAAACATCCCTCCAATCTTTTCCTCTATTTTCTCATAAAAAGAAGAACTTTTATAGGATTTTGATTGGGACTTTCTTAGAAATCATATCAAATACTGCGCCTCTATGGATTAGCCAAATTTAATGGTTTCAAGAAAATATAAAAAGACAGGAAATTTCCCATCTTTGATTAAAGGTTTAGTTCTTTGTATTCCGTTCGGTAACCAACTTGTACAATCCGATCATCTTGGACTAGCAGTGGTCGCTTAATCAGCATGCCGTCGGTCGCCAAAAGTGCGGCTGCCTCCTCAGCAGAAAACTGAGGCACCTTATCCTTGAGCCCCAATTCTCGGTACTTGATACCACTGGTATTAAAGAAAGACTTAATCTCTAAATCTGAATGAGTCATCCATTGCAAAAGTTGCTCTTGGCTAGGCGTTTCCTTGACAATATCCACCGCTTCAAAGTCTAGTCCTAATTGATTAAGCTCAGCCTTGGCCTTACGGCAGGTAGAGCATTTTGGGTATTCGATAAATTGTAACATTGTTTTTCCTCCGTCCCTATGATAGCCCAGCTAGCTCCTTCTTGTCAAGCCGAGACTCATTAGAAAAAGCCGACAAGCGAAAGGCTCATCGGCTGGTACAGACGCATTCCAAAAAGAAACACCTCTATTTTTTAATCAAGCGCACGCGCACAATATTATCGCTATTCTCAAATTTATCAACCAGCTCCTGAATCTTGCCTTCGTCCGACTCATCCAGATCCAGCAAAGTATAGGCATAGTCGCCTTTAGAGCGGTTGATGATATTATCAATATTGATATTCAAATCACTGACTGCTGTTGAAATCCGAGCCACAATATTCGGTACATTTTTGTTAATCAGGGTAATCCGATAAGGCGCTGAGAGTGCCTGACGGACATTTGGGAAATTCACAGAGTTGATAATCTCGCCCGTTTCCATGAAGCGGCGGATGGTTTTCCCAGCCATAATGGCACAGTTGAGCTCAGCTTCTTCGGTCGATCCGCCCAGATGCGGAAAGACTGTAATCTGCGGATGACGGAGCAGCTCATCTACACCAAAGTCTGTGATATAGCGCTTGACTACACCAGCTTCTATGGCTTCAAAAAGGGCAGCATTGTCCACCAGCTCGCCACGGGCAAAGTTAATGAGAGTCGTCCCCTTTTGCATAAGACCAAAAGCGGCCTGATCAAAAGTAGCGCGTGTATCCTCAGTCAGAGGCACATGAATGGTAATGTAATCGCTCTTCTCAAAGATTTCCTTGATATCCGCTACCCGCTTGACATGGCTAGAGATATTCCAAGCCGTCTCAATAGATACATAAGGGTCATAACCAAGGACATTCATTCCCAGACGATAGGCATCATTAGCAATGCGGCCACCAATTGCTCCCAGCCCAATGACCCCCAAAGTCTTGTCTGAAATCTCTGTCCCAGCAAACTGCTTTTTGCCAGCCTCCACTTGCTTAGGAACATCGTCGCCAGAAAGGCCATTAGCCCATCTGTTAGCTGCGATATAGTCACGCGCAGACAGAAGAATGGAAGCCAAGACTGCTTCTTTCACCGCGTTGGCATTGGCTCCAGGTGTGTTGAAAACCACGATTCCCTGAGCTGTTGCTTGGTCAACAGGAATATTATTGGTTCCTGCACCTGCCCGCGCAATAGCTTTTAGATCACTTGGAAATTCCTGTCCATGCAGGTTTTGACTGCGCAGGATATAAGCATCTGGATTGTCAGACTTGTCTCCGTCAATCTGAAATGCATTGCCCAGCTCCTTGAGCCCGATTTGATTGATATTGTTAAATGTTTTGACACTAAAGACCATAGCTTCCCTCTCTTAAGAATTTTCTTCTTCAAATTTCTGCATAAAGGCGATCAAATCCTTGACTCCTTGGAGCGGAAAGGCATTGTAGAGACTAGCTCTCATGCCGCCCACGCTGCGGTGCCCCTTGATATTCTTGAAGCCTGCCGCAGCAGCCTCTTTGTTAAACTTGGCATCCAGCTCTGGGCTAGGAGACACAAAGGGAATATTGGCTACTGAGCGCTGCTCCTTGTAACGGACTGGACTGCGATAAAAGTCAGACTGCTCAATGAAGTCGTACAAAAGGCCAGATTTTTCTCGATTGCGCTTTTCCATTTCTGCTACACCACCCAGCTCCTTGACCCACTCAAAAACCAGCTTGGCCATATAGATGGCGAAAGTCGGCGGTGTATTGTAGAGAGAGTCATTGTCCGCCTGAATGCGGTAGTCCAACATGCTAGATAGAACTGGCTCATCATTGAGCAAATCTTCACGAATGATGACCACTGTCACGCCGGCAGGTCCGATATTCTTTTGAGCCCCAGCATAAATTAAACCGAAATCCTCTACTCGGTATTGAGCAGCCAGGATATTAGAAGACATGTCCGCCACAATGGGCACTCCATTGGTCGCTGGCAGGTCATAAATAGCCGTTCCTTCGATGGTATTATTGGTTGTCAGATGCACATAAGCCGCCTGCGGATCAATCTCCTTTTCATCAAAAGAAGGAATTTCCGTATAATTTGAATCCTCTGACGAAGCCAATAGAATAGGCTCAAATGGAATGAACTTAGACAGCTTGACTGCTTCGGTGTAAGCTTTCTTTCCCCAAGATCCAGCCACTAGATAGTAGGCCTTGCCGCCTTGGGATAGATTAAGGGGAATCATACTAAACTGAGTAGAAGCCCCACCCTGCAGGAAGAGCACGCGGTAATTGTCCGGAATATCCATGAGCTCACGCAGCAAGCTCTCAGCTTCTTTGATAATATCGTCAAATTCCTTGGATCGGTGGGACAGCTCCATCACACTCATGCCACTTTGGGCATAGTCTAAAAACTCAGCCTGAGCTTTTTTCAAGACTTCCTTGGGCAATACTGCCGGTCCAGCAGAAAAATTGTAAAT
>NZ_CAURYF010000062.1:0-4323 GCF_963529205.1 Streptococcus cristatus
TGTCTTTATGGGAGCTGGTGACATCCAGACCTATGAATATTCCTTTGAACGTCTCTTGTCCAATCTGACTAGCAACGTTCAGTAGGAGGCGCCTGGATGGAAGCACCGATTCGAATCAGACGGGCTGAATTGAGCGACTGGGAGGCGATTCTTGCGGTTGAGCAATTGAATTTTCCAGCAGCAGAAGCAGTCAGCGCAGAAATTCTTAAAGAACGGATTGAGCTGATTCCAGATACTTTTTTGCTAGCAGAGCTGCATGTCAGCTTGCAGGCTATATTGTCGGTCCAGCTGTTCAGAGTCCTTATCTGACAGACGATTTCTTTAGCAAGGTGGGTGCTAATTCTCCAGAAGGTGGCTTCATTGCCGTCCAAAGTCTGTCGGTTCATCCGGATTTTCAGGGGCAGGGGATCGGAACCTTGTTGCTTGCAGCTCTCAAGGAGACAGCAGTTCAACAACACCGGCAGGGTATTAGCCTGACCTGTCATGATGAGCTGATAACTTATTATGAAATGAATGCTTTCGTCCACGAAGGGATTTCTGACTCAACTCATGGTGGGGCTGTTTGGTCTGATATGGTATGGGAAAATCCCAATTTTAAGGAGAAAGAATGATTATCCGTCAGGCTCAAATGGCTGATTTAAAAGCCATTTATGCTATCGAGTTGGAAAATTTTAGTCCAGAAGAGGCAATTAGTCGTGAAATATTGTCAAAGCACATTGAAACGATTCCTTCAACTTTTTTGGTTGCAGAAAAAAATGGCAAGATTTTGGGCTATTTAGAAGGTCCTGTCCGACCAGAACGCTATTTAAAAGATATTTCCTTTACGGAGGACGTTGAAGATTATAGCTATCTGGCTGGCGGATTTATCTCTGTAACCAGTCTATCTATTTCTAAAGAAGCACAGGGTTTAGGTGTAGGAAAAGCCTTGTTGGACACTATGAAGGAAATTGCGATTGCTGATGAACGCCACGGTATTAATCTCACTTGCCATGATTATTTGATAGCCTATTATGAGAAGCATGGCTTCGTCAATGAAGGACCTTCGTCCTCAACTTATGCAGATGAAGTATGGTTTGATATGGTTTGGGAAAATCCCCAGATATGACTTTCATAAATAATATAGTTTTAAAAGTCGGATATGATTGCATTTATCTGACTTTTAAGATATAATGTTAGGGATTATGAAGAAGGAGATCAAGTTTTTGACTGAAAATTCACAGGATAACGAAAAGACGCTGAGTTTTAAAGAGAAGATTTTGAATGAGTTGGCAGCAGCCAATGGTACCCAAAATCAATCAGTTCAGGAAGAAGCGCAGCCTCTTTTAGGTAAAGAAATGGAATTGGCGGAGAGCTTGGAATCTCTCGTTTCTGCTGTTGAAAAATCTCATGAGGTTCTAGAGAAGGATACTTCAGTAGAGGAAGAACCTAGTAAGATCAAAGTAGAAGAGCCGATGGGACAAAGCAATCCTACTGTTCATACTCAGGCAGATGTGCTAGAAAATATAGTTCGTAATTCTACGATTTCAGAAGTTCCATCAAATGTTGATGGGCCAGGACAAGCTGATGTTGCTAAGAAGGAAAGTATAGAATCTGGAGAGGTTCAAACTTCTGTGGCTCATTTGGAAGCTTATCAAGAAAAGGTGGCGCCTGTTGCAGATGAGATAAAAGAAACAGTGTTACCTGATTCAAACACTACAGATGAAAGAGAAGCTAAAAAAGACTTTTCTACTGCAGAACCAACGCTAAGCCGTAGAGATGTTGCTCATGGAAAGAAACGTTCACGTGCAGAT
Source organism: Streptococcus cristatus (assembly GCF_963529205.1). Lineage (GTDB taxonomy): Bacteria > Bacillota > Bacilli > Lactobacillales > Streptococcaceae > Streptococcus > Streptococcus cristatus_O. The sequence continues at coordinate 1,791 of NZ_CAURYF010000062.1, forward strand.
CGTACCAATAGTAGTAAAAAGAAAAAACGTAAAAACGGCCTAGCCAATCGAATCGTGATGACAGTCTTGGTACTTTTTCTATTGGGCCTTGGTATTACTGGTTTTGTAGGATACAATTATGTCTCTTCAGCGCTAAAACCAGTAGATGCCAAATCAACAGAGTATGTGACAGTGGAAATTCCTGCCGGTTCTAGCACCAAACAAATCGGAGAGATTTTAGAAAAGAAAGGCCTGATTAAGAACGCTCAAGTCTTTAATCTTTATTCAAAAATCAGAAGTTATGGTAATTTCCAATCTGGTTACTATAATCTTCAAAAGAGTATGGACTTAGACACGATTGCTAAGCAATTACAAGAAGGTGGAACAGATACACCACAGCCTCCAGTTCTTGGCAAGATAACAATTCCTGAGGGATATACCTTGGAGCAAATTGCCGAAGCAACTACTGTCAATGCTGCAAAAACTGCGAACAAGAATACTAAAACACCATTCAGTAAGGAAGATTTTCTAAATAAAGCTCAAGATGAAGACTTTATTGCAAAAATGGCAGCTAAATATCCGCAGCTTTTAGCAACTTTACCGAGCAAGGATAGTGGTGTTAAATATCGTCTTGAAGGTTATCTTTTCCCAGCTACTTATGATTATGGAAAAGAAACCACGGTTGAAGAACTGATTGACCAAATGTTGGCTGCTATGAATACTAATCTATCGCAGTATTACTCAATAATTGAGTCTAAGAATCTGACGGTCAATGATGTTTTGACCCTCGCCTCTTTAGTTGAAAAAGAGGGATCAACTGATCAGGATCGCAAAGATATTGCGAGCGTATTTTATAATCGTTTGAACCAAGCTATGCCACTTCAGAGCAATATTGCACTTCTTTATGCTCAAGGAAAACTTGGTCAAAAGACAACTCTTAAAGAAGATGCTGAAATTGATACAAATCTTGACTCGCCTTATAATGTGTACAAGAAGCAAGGATTGATGCCTGGTCCAGTAGATAGTCCAAGCCTGTCTGCTATCGAAGCTACTATTAATCCAAGTAAGACAGAGTACTTATATTTTGTAGCAAATGTGGAGACAGGGGCTGTATATTTTGCAAATACCTATGAAGAACACGCTAAGAATGTGGAAGAACACGTTAATAGCAAATTAAACCAATCAGGTGAAAGTTCTAACTAAATTATGTGGTTTTCCACATAATTTTGTTTTATCAAAAAATAGAAAGAAGAGAGAAAATAAAGTAATGGCTGAAAAAACTTATCCTATGACCCTTGTAGAAAAGGAAAAATTAGAACAAGAATTAGAAGAATTGAAATTGGTTCGACGTCCAGAAGTAGTAGAACGCATTAAAATTGCTCGTTCTTACGGAGATTTATCAGAAAATAGTGAATATGAAGCAGCAAAGGATGAGCAGGCTTTCGTTGAAGGACAAATATCAAGTCTAGAGACTAAAATTCGCTATGCTGTGATTGTTGATAGTGATTCGGTGGCTAAAGATGAAGTTGCCATCGGTAAAACTGTTACTATTCAAGAAGTCGGTGAAACTGAAGAAGAAGTATACATTATCGTTGGTTCAGCTGGTGCGGATGCCTTTGCTGGAAAAGTTTCAAATGAAAGTCCGATTGGTCAAGCATTGATTGGTAAGAAGACTGGTGATATTGCAACAGTAGAAACACCCGTTGGCAGTTATGATGTCAAAATCCTAAAAGTTGAAAAAACAGTATAAGAAAGGTCGAGCACGCTCGGCTTTTTCTTTATCAATTTATGCTATAATATAGAACAAACAAAGGAGATTGTATACTGATGGTTTTATCAAAAAAACGAGCACGCCATGTCATCGAGGAGATCATTGCCCTATTTCCTGATGCTAAACCGAGTTTAGATTTTAGAAATCACTTTGAGCTACTCGTGGCAGTCATGTTATCCGCTCAAACGACAGATGCTGCGGTTAATAAAGCTACACCAAATCTATTTTTAGCTTATCCTACTCCAGAAGCTATGGCAGCGGCATCCGAGGCAGATATTTCCAAGCACATTTCGCGTTTAGGGCTTTATCGAAATAAGGCCAAATTTCTGAAAAAATGTGCCCAGCAACTCTTGGACGATTTCAATGGTCAAGTGCCTCAGACTCGGGAAGAATTAGAAAGTTTAGCTGGGGTGGGGCGTAAGACAGCTAACGTGGTCATGAGTGTAGGGTTTGGTATTCCAGCTTTTGCCGTTGATACGCATGTTGAACGCATTTGTAAACACCACGATATTGTCAAAAAGTCGGCAACTCCTTTAGAAGTTGAAAAACGTGTTATGGACGTTCTCCCGCCTGAACGCTGGCTAGCTGCACATCAGGCTATGATCTACTTTGGTCGGGCTATTTGCCATCCTAAAAATCCAGAGTGTGATCACTATCCTCAACTTTACAATTTTGATCATGTTTAAGATAGAGTCTTAAGATACAAATTTTTACTAGGCGATGAACGTTTTAAGGGACGTAAAAGATTGTTGCGAGAGTTAGGGGAATATTTAAGAGACTTTA
>NZ_CAURYF010000063.1:0-4214 GCF_963529205.1 Streptococcus cristatus
AATATCGTCTTGGCCACCCTCCTCAGACCAGACAGCATGTTGGATGGGATAAGCTTCTTGCGCAGCGGTCGGTTGGTACTGAACAATCGCTGTTTGTCCTTCAAGCTGAACGGAAACTTCGCTGGTCATAGCCGTCAGCTGGGATGGGCTAAACTGTTCATTCGCTGCAGCTAAGGGAGCGGATAGTGAGGTCAACAAGGTTGCTGAAAGCAGTAAGAAATTTTTGTATTTTTTCATACATCTCCTTTACAATATTTTTTTGGAAAACTCCACTTATATTATTCGGGAAATTTATTGGAAAAATCAAAGTTTAGAAATTATCAAGCTTCTTCTAGCATATTTCTTTCGTTTCAAATAGCATAAAACGAACGATTGTGATATAATTTAGATGAATAATTCGTAAAAATGGCAATGATTTTTACGTGATGTGTTAGCTTGGTGCGTAAGCGCCTATGATATGAACATAGAGGTATCTTAGCTATGAAGCTTTTAGTTGTGGGTTCAGGCGGTCGTGAGCACGCGATTGCCAAGAAGTTATTGGAGTCTCAGGATGTGGAGCAGGTGTTTGTCGCACCTGGAAATGATGGCATGACCTTGGATGGGTTGGATTTAGTAAACATTGGAATTTCCGAACATTCCAAACTGATTGAATTTGCCAAGAAGAATGATGTTGCTTGGTCCTTTATCGGTCCGGATGATGCCCTGGCAGCTGGAATTGTAGATGATTTTAACCAAGCTGGGCTCAAGGCTTTTGGTCCATCTCGTTTAGCAGCGGAGCTGGAGTGGTCCAAGGATTTTGCCAAGGAAATCATGGTCAAATACGGTGTGCCGACAGCAGCCTATGGCACATTTTCCGATTTTGAGGAAGCCAAGGCCTATATCGAAAAGCAGGGAGCGCCTATCGTGGTCAAGGCGGACGGCCTAGCTCTGGGTAAGGGTGTAGTCGTAGCGGAGACCGTAGAGCAGGCAGTTGAGGCAGCTCACGATATGCTCTTGGACAATAAGTTCGGCGACAGCGGTGCGCGTGTGGTTATCGAAGAGTTCCTGGACGGCGAGGAATTTTCCCTATTTGCCTTTGTCAATGGCGACAAGTTTTACATCCTTCCGACAGCACAAGACCACAAGCGGGCCTATGATGGGGACAAGGGGCCCAATACAGGCGGTATGGGAGCCTATGCGCCAGTTCCTCACCTGCCACAAAGCGTGGTGGATCAGTCAGTTGAGACGATTATCAAGCCGGTTCTCAAAGGCATGATAGCTGAGGGCCGACCTTATCTTGGCGTGCTCTACGCTGGGCTGATTCTGACAGCCGATGGTCCCAAGGTTATCGAGTTCAACTCGCGCTTTGGCGATCCAGAGACCCAGATTATCCTGCCGCGCTTGACTTCTGACTTTGCGCAGAACATTACGGACATTTTGGACAAGAAAGAGCCTGCTATCACTTGGCTGGATGGGGGAGTAACCCTAGGAGTGGTTGTCGCATCAGAGGGCTACCCGCTGGACTATGAGAAAGGCAACCCTCTGCCTGAGAAGACAGACGGTGACATCATCACCTACTATGCTGGGGCTAAGTTTGCGGAAAATAGCAGAGCACTGCTGTCAAATGGGGGTCGAGTGTACATGCTGGTTACCACAGCAGATACCGTCTCAGCTGCGCAGGAAAGAATCTACGACCAACTAAAAAAACAAGACACAACAGGCCTCTTTTATAGGCATGATATTGGTGATAAGGCTTTATAAATCAAATCTATGAAACTTTTAGCCGTGAGACTAAAAAATAGACTTCAGGTGTTTGAAAAATGAAAAATAGGTTGCTATTTTTAGAAGGTTCAAGCTTGACCTCACGAGAAACTTTGACAGTTTTGTTGAAAGAAGGCTATAAAATTGATGTGTTATCTCCTAGAAGATTTTCCATTGCATACTTCAGTCGTCTAACCCATAGAGTTCCGATAGTTGATGTGAATCGTTTTCCTGTAGATTATCTGAGACAGGTTAGTCAGTTGCTTCATAAAACCAATTACAAGGCCATTTTGCCAACACATGAAGAAGGTTGGTTATTGGCAAATGGGAAACAATTTTTGCCTCAATCGCTACCAATCGCCCTTGCTGATAAAGAGCAGTTTAAAAAGTTGGCTGGAAAGATTGCTTTTGCTGAAACTGCGGATTTATTAGGACTTCCCACACCTAAGTGGGAGTGCGTGAAAGATGCAGACTCTATCCTGCTAGACTATCCTTATTGGCTGAAAGCAGATTATGGTACTGCCGGTCGCTCGGTTTATAAGATTTCAAGTAAGAAAGATTTGGCTGAAGTGACGAGCAAATTAACAGCGAGTGATGAAGAATGGATGGTTCAGCAAGACATAGTTGGAGACTATGGTCAGGTTCAAGCAGTGTTTGATCATGGAGAATTACTCGCAGTGCATTCTAGCGTAAAAGTAGGTTCTGGCGCGGGTGGTTCGGCTGCGGCAAGATTAAGTATAGAATCTAAAAGAACGAGAGAGCATGTTGAAAAATTAGGACAATATATACAATGGCATGGTTGCCTAACCCTAGATTTTATACGTAGGGGAGACCAATTTTACTATATAGAGTGTAACCCTAGAATGGTAGAGCCTGCTAACGCCTATAAAGCAGGAGTTAATTTTCCAAAAATCATGATAGAACTAGCCAGTCACAGCTACGCTAAATCTGATGTCATTCTTGGTCAAGCAGGCGTTGAGACGCATAGTCTGATGGCTTTGATTATTGGAACAGCTGAGAAGACGAAAAGTAGAAGAAAAATATTGCAGATAATAAAGTACTGGCTTTTAAGACGTGATAGTGAAGAAGTGTTGACACCTGTCTGGAAGGATTTGCCGAGCATTATACCTCTTGTGACAATTATACTTCGTTTATTGATAAAACCTAAGAGCGTTGAAAATCTGGTTAATCAGACTGTTAAACATTATAGTGTTGAATCAGCCACTGTAAAAAATATTGAGCAAAAGAATTAGTTTATTCAGAGGAGAAAATATGAAACCAATTATTTCCATCATCATGGGCTCCAAATCTGACTGGGCAACCATGAAAAAAACCGCCGAAGTCTTAGACCGCTTCGGTGTAGCCTACGAAAAGAAAGTTGTCTCTGCCCACCGTACACCAGACCTCATGTTTAGACATGCCGAGGAAGCACGGAGTCGCGGTATCAAGGTCATTATCGCAGGTGCTGGTGGTGCTGCCCATTTGCCAGGTATGGTAGCGGCTAAAACCACTCTGCCAGTCATCGGTGTACCGGTCAAATCACGTGCTCTCAGTGGTCTGGATTCGCTTTATTCGATCGTGCAGATGCCGGGTGGTGTGCCAGTGGCAACTATGGCCATTGGGGAAGCAGGAGCAACAAATGCGGCTCTCTTTGCCCTCCGCCTTCTTTCAGTAGAGGATCAGGCTATCGCGACAGCTTTGGCGGATTTTGCTGAAGAACAAGGAAAAATCGCTGAGGAGTCTAGCAATGAGCTCATCTAAAACAATCGGAATTATCGGTGGTGGTCAGTTGGGACAGATGATGGCCATTTCTGCTATCTACATGGGGCACAAGATCATAGCGCTGGATCCAGCGGCGGATTGCCCAGCCTCTCGTGTAGCGGAAATCATCGTGGCTCCTTATAACGATGTGGACGCCCTGCGTCAGCTGGCGGAGCGTTGCGATGTCCTGACCTATGAGTTTGAAAATGTCGATGCAGACGGTTTGGATGCCGTTATCAAGGGTGGTCAGCTCCCTCAAGGGACGGACCTGCTCCGCATTTCTCAAAATCGTATCTTTGAAAAGGACTTCCTCGCAAACAAGGCCCAAGTCACCGTGGCACCCTACAAGGTCGTGACTTCTAGCCAAGACTTGGCAGATATCGACCTGTCGAAAAATTATGTCCTCAAGACTGCGACTGGTGGCTACGACGGGCATGGGCAAAAGGTTATTCGCTCGGAAGCAGACTTGGAAGAAGCTTATGCACTAGCCGACTCAGCAGACTGCGTCTTGGAAGAATTCGTCAATTTTGACCTTGAAATTTCTGTCATCGTGTCAGGAAATGGCAAGGAAGTCACGGTTTTCCCAGTTCAGGAAAATATCCACCGCAACAACATCCTATCTAAGACCATCGTACCAGCCCGCATTTCAGAAAGTCTGGCTGACAAGGCCAAAGCCATGGCGGTGCGAATCGCAGAACAGCTCAAGCTGTCTG
>NZ_CAURYF010000064.1:0-4105 GCF_963529205.1 Streptococcus cristatus
ACTCTATGAAGAATCAAGAAAAAGAGATCGGTGAAGCAGTCATTTATGCCAAATCTCTTGTTATTGAAGCTCATGATAGGGCTGAAAAAGAAGCTAAAGAAGTTTTAGAAAAGGCACAAAAAGACTACTTGGATACGAGAGAATCTATTCTCTGACAAAGAAACGGGCAGAGGCTGAGAGATTGTATAATTTACAAAAAGAAAAAATTAAAAATATTATTAGTCGAATTGATGATTTTCTAGAACTGGACGATATCGATGATAAACCAAAAGATATCAAAAAAAATTCAAGAATTACGTAAAGAACTTGATAGACCAGAAGAAGTTGCTAAGGAGAAAGAATAGGTGGCGCCTGAGAGAGAAAGTTCATCTCGAACAACCCCTTGCAAAAACAGGAACAGATAGTACTATCTCTGTAAGCTACATCACTTCACGTCGCGCAAAAACTAAAAAGAAAGACGAAGATAAGTTAGATGATGATAAGGGCAAGAGAATCAAACGTCTTTCGAGAATTAAACGAGATAACTTTTTGTAAGAGGAGAATCAAATATGACAATTTATAACATCAATTTGGGGATTGGCTGGGCGAGTAGTGGTGTAGAGTATGCACAGATCTACCGTGCAAAATTGCTTCGTAGTGTTGGCTTAGAATCGAAGTTCATCTTTATGGATTTTATTTCAGCCGATAATATTGAACATTTGACAAAGAATATCGGCTTTGAAGACTCTGAGGTCATTTGGCTCTATCAGTATTTTACAGATGTTAAGATTGCTCCAACGACCTACACTCTAGCACATGTTTTAGCTAGTTTTAATAGAGAACCTCTAGAAATCGTTCGGAATCCTGAGAACAAGACCTTCCGAGTCATGTTTGGAGACAATGATTTCGTAACGTGCTATGCTTGCGATATGGATAATGAGCTGATTGAGCGGGCTGAGATTGTTTCGCGTGGCTGCCTCATTCAGAAAGAATATTATACATATACCAAAAACTTTATTGAGTATTATAGTCCTGTAGATGGTCGGGCTCGTCTCTACCAACGGACTTGGCTCAATGAAGATGGTAGTGTGGCTTATGAGGAAATCATCAATGAAGTCGATGGTAGACAGGAGACGCAAGTCTATCGTTTCCCAAATCATGTTTTCTATTCTAAGCAAGAGTTTGTCGCGCATTTTATGAGAAGTTTGTCTCTGACGGACAAAGATTTATTGATTTTAGACCGAGAGACAGATATTGGTCAAGCTATCTTTGCTAATAAGGGCGCTGCAAAGCTAGTCGTAATCGTTCATGCAGACCACTTTAGTGAAAATCCTGCTGAGAAAGACTATATTTTATGGAATAACTATTATGAGTATCAGTTCGAATATGCTGACGAAGTGGACTATATCATTAACTCGACCGATGCGCAAACGAACCTACTCAAAGAACAATTCGCTCAATATACAAACATCAAACCAAAGGAAATCTTGACTATTCCGGTGGGAAGTTTGGATCAATTGCGTCATCCAGAAGGAGAGCGCAAGCCGTTTGGATTGATTACAGCTTCTCGCTTGGCAAGTGAAAAGCATATTGATTGGTTGATTCACTCTGTAGTGAAGGCACATGAGCAATTACCTGAAATCACTTTTGATATCTATGGTACGGGTGGTGAGGAAGCTATGCTGCGGAAGTTGATTGCGGATTTGCAGGCAGAAGATTATATTCGATTGATGGGGCATCATCATATGGCGGATATTTACAAAAATTATTCCGCTTATCTAGCGGCATCTACAAGTGAAGGTTTTGGTCTGACTCTGTTGGAAGCAGTTGGTTCTGGCCTGCCCATCATTGGTTTTGATGTTCGTTATGGCAATCCGACCTTTATCCGCGATGGAGAAAATGGCTACCTGATTCCCAAGGCGCGTCCAGATGATCTGGATGCAATGACAACGGAATACGCGGAAAAGATTGTCCAGCTATTTACTCAACATTCCCAAGAAGATCTATCCCGTGTGTCCTACGAGGTGGCAGAACCATATCTTGATGAACATATCGCCCAGCGTTGGTATGATCTTGTTCAATCTGCACAGCATCAGTAGGGATTCGAAAAGAAAGGCATAAACACTATGATTTGTTTATTTGAACGCTATGATCAAGCGAGTTTTGATTTACTACGTTCGCTTAAGGCAGCTGGGCTAGACTGCCCTGTTGTCGTGATCCGAGACGATGGCTACCTCGCACCTGATGTTGAGTCGCCTTACAGTTACTTTACTGGAGATGTGGCTTCAGAGGACGATCTACCTCTTTATTTTAACCTTGTTCCGAAACCTCATTTGTGGGAAATTCGCTCGAGCAATGTTAATGGTGAAATCTTGGATATGGGTAAGAAACGTGCCAATATCTTTTACCGTCAACCAACACACGAACGTCGCGTGCGTGCAGTCGAGTGGTTGGATGATCAAGGTCGTGTACGCGCTGCAGACATTTACAATCGCAAGGGACGTCTCTTTGCACAGATTACCTATGATGATGCCCAACGTCCAACTCATACACGCTACTTTAATCAGGATAACGTAACGGTGATTATGGAAAATCATCTAACAGAGGATATTGTCTTAACTCTTGATGGGAAACGCCATATTTTCAATTCTAAGCAAGAGTTTGTAATCTTTTATTTGCGATATCGTGGATATGATACAGATCGCATTATATACAATTCTCTAGCAACACCATTTTTAGTAGCTGTTGGTCTGACTCCGAAAGAAGGACGAGCAGAGGATATTCTCTTCTGGCAGGAGCCGATTGGAGAGGAGTTGCCGGGTAACATGAAAGCAGCGATGCAGTTACCTCATCGCAACATCCGTATTGCAGTACAGGATAAGCAAGTTTATGATAAAATTCTCAAGCTTGCGACACCAAAAGAGAAAACTTACTTCCGCAATGTCGGTTATCTCTATCAATACCATCGCCTCAATAATATGAATCCAGAAGCCTTGATCCTGACGAATAGTGACCAAATCGAGCAAATTGAGTCACTTTTGACTCAATTACCAAATGTTCATTTCCATATTGGAGCAATTACTGAGATGTCAAGTCATTTGATGGAATTAAATCGCTATCCGAATATTTCCCTCTACCCTAATATTCGTCCAGCTAAGGTGAATGAACTTTTTGCTCGCTGTGACTTGTATCTGGATATCAATATCAGTGATGAAATTCTCAATGGTAGTCGAACAGCTTTTGAGAATAATATGCTGATTCTCAGCTTCAAAAACACTTGTCACAATCATCGTTTCGTTGCAGAAAGCCACATTTATCCGGTGGAAAATGTATCAGGCATGGTAGGCAAGATTCAGGGAGTTCTCTCTCTTCCGTCTGAGATGGAGGCTGCTCTTGCTAAGCAAAAACAGGCGGCGAATCAGGCTGATCTGGAAGCCTACAAGGCAATTTTATAAGCTAATAAGATAAGGGCTTGCTTTCGATGAAAGCAATTTCCTTTCTATCAACAGAAAAGGAGGAGCACATGTCTAACAAGGACAATGGAATTTTACAAGAACATATACGAGAACAGCTAGATAACCGAAAGAAACCCTTAAAAAGGGAGAAGCAAGATTTTAGCATGATTGCTGTGTTGGGCGGAGTTCTCTTTCTCATCACCCTTTTGGTCACGCTACTCATGCAGTTGGGACACTTTTTCTAGGATTTTTTCTGGATGGAGGAGGTCTCTGGAACAGATGAACCTTGACGAACAAATCGTCAAGGTTTTTTTGTCTCTATCTAATTGAACTAGTGTGAAAGGGGGGGAGTAGGGATTTTGAAAGATAAGACGCTTTCAATTATTTGAATCTTAAAAGCGAATTTTAGGTAAAAATTAGGCGTTTTCATTGGTTATTTCGTGTATAAATGCTTGAAAAGTAGGAACCGTTTTGCTAAAATAATAAATGGTGTATACTAGATAAAAGTAACTGGTATATTCCAGATGGAATCTGCATTTTCTGAATTAAAGGAATAAAAACTGAGACTGACTGTGGCTTTTATTGGCTTTGGTTTTGAGAGGGCAGCGCAACTACACTTTGTTAATGGTCATGAGATTAACAAAGGGTCGCAATTGGATAAAAGAAAGGAA
>NZ_CAURYF010000065.1:0-4084 GCF_963529205.1 Streptococcus cristatus
CCAGGTTTCCTTGGTTTGGATATCGGTCCTAAATCTATCGCTAAATTCGACGAAGCCTTGACTGGTGCGAAAACAGTTGTATGGAACGGACCTATGGGTGTATTTGAAAACCCTGACTTCCAAGCTGGTACAATCGGTGTCATGGACGCTATCGTGAAACAACCTGGCGTGAAATCAATCATCGGTGGTGGTGACTCAGCTGCCGCAGCTATCAACCTTGGTCGCGCAGACAAGTTCTCATGGATTAGTACGGGCGGAGGCGCTTCTATGGAGCTTCTTGAAGGTAAAGTATTGCCAGGTTTGGCTGCACTTACAGAAAAATAATTTCAGCCCGTTAGTCTCTACAAAATCCTGATTTTGTAGAAAAAGGAACAAAACTGAAACGTTAACAAAAAGGTGGCTATTTCACCTTTTTGTGTTAGTGGAGGTATTTGTGACGCGGTGGTGGAGCATCAATGGAACTCCTTGAAGGTAAAGTTCTTCCAGGACTTGCAGCTTTGACTGAAAAATAATATTTGTAATGGAAGAGAGTAGGACAGAAATCGGTAATTCGTTAGAATTCGATTTCGTCGTCCCACCTCCGCACAGTTGAGTAGGGCTGTAAAAGCTGATGAAATCAGCGTAGTAGAGCCCACTCAACCACTGCGTCTTGCTCGACAATCTAAAGACAATTGAGAGGCTAGGACTTTTGTCCCAGCCTCTTTTCTCTTGTCTTTGTAAGATCTAGTCATATTTTCTTACTAACTGATTGGCAACGGGAAATGTATCTAGAAAAGAGAGGGAGCAGCTATGTCTTTTTGCTAGATGGTTAACAATAAACTGGATGGACAGAGCCTTTTTATTAGAAAATATGTTAGAATAAAGATAGTTTACTTTTAAAAGGGAAAAGGCATGAGCTATTTTAGTAAGTACAAATTTGATAAATCGAAATTCCGCTTGGGTATGAGGACGATGAAAACAGGGATAGCAGTCTTTATTGTCCTACTCATTTTTGGCATGTTTGGCTGGAAGGGGCTCCAGATTGGGGCTTTGACAGCGGTGTTTAGCCTGCGGGAAGATTTTGATAAAAGTGTTCATTTTGGGACTTCTCGTATTTTAGGAAATAGTGTCGGGGGCTTTTATGCCTTGCTATTCTATCTGTTGGGAAATTTATTGAACGGCCAATTTTGGGTGACCTTGGTATTTGTGCCAATCTGTACGATGCTGACGATCATGACCAATGTCGCTATGAATAATAAGGCTGGAGTGATTGGTGGTGTTTCAGCTATGCTGATTATCACTCTCTCCATTAGTCCGGAAGATACTATTTTATACGTTTTTGCTAGAGTTTTTGAAACCTTTATGGGTGTCTTTGTTGCAATAGTGGTAAATTCCGATGTGGATAGAATTAAGAATTTCTTTAAATCTATAAATTAAAATGTGTGAGAAAATCTCACATTGGTTGTTGACATACAAAAAAAATTAGTTATAATAGTGCATAGAGAGGAAAAAATGAAGGAAAAAGAGTTTCGCCGAAATATGGCAGTCTTTCCCATAGGTAGCGTTATGAAGTTAACGGACTTATCTGCCCGTCAGATTCGATATTATGAGGAGCAAAACCTCATCACTCCCCTTCGGAATGAGGGTAATCGTCGAATGTATTCTCTGAATGATATGGACCGACTTTTGGAAATTAAGGACTATATTTCTGAGGGCTATAATATCGCTGCTATCAAACAGAAATATGCTGAGCGTGAAGCTAAATCCCACAAAACGATTAGCGAAAAGGAAGTCCGTCGGGCTCTCCACAATGATATTTTACAGCAAGGTCGTTTTGGCTCTTCTCTGCCAACCTTTGGTCACATGCGTCGGCCATAAACTATTTTTTAAAACTATAAGGAGTTACCCATGCCCATTACAGCAGCTGATATTCGTCGCGAAGTAAAAGAAAAAAACGTCACTTTCATCCGTCTTATGTTCTCTGATATTTTGGGAACCATGAAAAACGTTGAAATTCCAGCAACGGATGAGCAGCTTGAAAAGGTCTTGTCAAATAAGGCCATGTTTGACGGTTCGTCTATCGAGGGATTTGTTCGGATCAATGAATCTGACATGTATCTATATCCTGATTTGGATACTTGGACAGTTTTCCCTTGGGGAGATGAGAATGGCAGTGTAGCAGGCTTGATCTGTGATGTTTATACGACAGAACATGTTCCCTTTGCAGGAGATCCTCGTAGCAACCTTAAGCGAGCTCTCAAACATATGGAAGCACTGGGCTTCAAGTCTTTTAATCTTGGTCCTGAGCCAGAATTTTTCCTTTTCAAACTGGATGAAAATGGCGATCCGACACTGGAAGTGAATGACAAGGGTGGATACTTTGACTTGGCGCCGACAGACTTGGCGGATAATACCCGTCGAGAAATTGTCAATGTTTTGACTAAGATGGGGTTTGAAGTGGAAGCGAGTCACCATGAGGTGGCAGTCGGTCAGCACGAGATTGACTTTAAGTATGATGAAGTGCTTCGCGCTTGTGATAAGATTCAGATTTTCAAATTGGTGGTGAAAACCATTGCTCGTAAGCACGGTCTCTATGCGACTTTCATGGCTAAGCCAAAGTTTGGTATTGCTGGTTCTGGTATGCACTGTAATATGTCCCTCTTTGACCAAGATGGAAATAATGCATTTTATGATCCAGAAGATCCAAAAGGAATGCAGTTGTCTGAGACAGCCTACTATTTCTTGGGCGGTTTGATTAAGCACGCCTATAACTATACGGCTATCATGAATCCAACTGTCAACTCTTATAAACGTTTGGTGCCTGGCTTTGAAGCGCCAGTTTACATCGCTTGGGCTGGGCAAAATCGCTCACCTTTGGTTCGAGTACCGGCATCGCGTGGCATGGGAACTCGCTTGGAGTTGCGTTCAGTAGACCCTATGGCTAATCCTTATATCGCTATGGCAGTGCTCCTAGAAGTGGGACTGCATGGAGTGGAAAATAAAATCGAAGCGCCAGCTCCAATCGAGGAAAATATCTATGTGATGACAGCTGAGGAACGCAAGGAAGCTGGTATTACTGACCTGCCATCTACTCTCCATAATGCCCTTAAGGCTTTAACTGAAGATGAGGTCGTCAAGGCAGCTTTGGGTAACCATATTTATACTAGCTTTGTTGAAGCCAAGCGTATTGAATGGGCTAGTTATGCGACCTTCGTTTCCCAATGGGAAATTGATAATTATTTGGACTTATATTAATGAATTCTAGAACAGGGCTTGAAAAAGTCCTGTTTTTGTATGAGGAAAATATATTTTCAGCTTTTTACTGTTAATTTTTCCAATACCTTTCCTGTTTTTACATCTATAATGTACGGGAAAAGCTTGTAAAATATATTTAAAAGTGATACACTTAAAGCATAAAAACACGAAAGGCGAATAATAAAATGTCAAACAAGTTGTTATATTCGGGAAAAGCAAAGGATATTTTTGCGACAGAAGATGAGCAGGTGATTTTGTCCCGCTACAAGGATCAGGCGACTGCTTTTAACGGTGTCAAGAAGGAGCAGATTGCGGGTAAAGGAGTTTTGAATAATCAGATTTCAGCCTTTATCTTTGAAAAGTTGAACGCTGCCGGTGTAGCAACGCATTTTATCGAGAAAATCTCAGATACAGATCAGCTTAATAAAAAAGTTGACATTATTCCTTTGGAAGTCGTACTTCGCAACTACACAGCTGGTTCCTTTTCAAAACGTTTTGGCGTAGAAGAAGGTATCGCATTTGAGACTCCAATTGTAGAATTTTACTATAAAAATGATGATTTGGATGATCCCTTTATCAATGACGAGCATGTGAAATTCCTTAAAATTGCGGATGACCAGCAGATTGCCTACTTGAAGGAAGAAACGCGTCGTATCAATGAGCTTTTGAAAGCTTGGTTTGCTGAAATTGGTCTTAAATTGATTGACTTTAAGCTAGAGTTTGGTTTTGACAAGGATGGCAAGATTATCTTGGCAGACGAATTTTCACCAGATAACTGCCGTTTGTGGGATGCAGATGGCAACCACATGGACAAGGATGTTTTCCGCCGTGGCTTGGGTGAATTGACGGA
>NZ_CAURYF010000066.1:0-3990 GCF_963529205.1 Streptococcus cristatus
GTCTGCAAAAAGCATGGCAGCAAGCAGATTTTAAAAGATATTTCTTTTACAGCTAGAAGTGGTCGGATTACAGCTTTTCTGGGCCCAAATGGCGCGGGGAAAAGTTCGACCTTGAGGATTCTCTTGGGGTTAGATCGGGCGACAGCAGGAACTGCGACTTTTGATGGGCAAACCTATCAGTCAATGACTTATCCGCTCAGAACGGTAGGTGCAGCCTTTGACGGCATTGGCGGTCTGCCAAATCGAAAGGTCTATGACCACTTGAGAATTATTGCGGCGAGTAATGCTATTCCCAAGTCTCGGATCGATGAGGTTTTGGAGATGACTGGAATTGCTCATAAGAGAAAGGACCTCTTGTCAAGCCTGTCTCTGGGGGAAGGTCAGCGGCTGGGTCTGGCTGCAGCTTTGCTGGGTGATCCTCAATTTCTCATATTAGATGAGCCGACCAATGGACTAGATCCAAGCGGGATTAAGTGGTTTAGAAAGTTCATCCGTCAGCAGGCTGATTTAGGGAAAACGGTACTTCTATCTTCTCATATCCTGTCAGAGGTGCAAATGGTGACAGATGATGTCGTCTTGATTCATCATGGGCGAATTATTGAGCAGGGACGATTGGAAGAGGTGCTGCAAGATTCAGACAGTCTAGAAGATCTCTTCTTTGATTTGACAGAGGAGGTTTAAGATGAAAGAAACGATGTCCTTATTGCATTCAGAATGGTTGAAAATTTGCTCAACCAAGGCTTTCAAAGTGAGTATGGCCTTCATGCTGCTCTTGGTGCCTGCCGTATCCTGGCTGGAGGGCCGGCAGTATTTATCTGTCGGCTTGGATGCCACGCCTGAGACGGTTCCCGGTCTGGCAGAAGCCATTGACCCGCTGGAATATCTAGGCCTCAATGGGGCCTCTATGGCAGGCATGGTTTTGGTCATCTTAGCTGGAATTTTGGGAGCTATGGAATTTCAGTCTCATAGCTTGAGAACTAGCCTCTTGACCTGTAATAACCGCCTGAAGTTGCTTGTGGGGAAACTCATGACCTTTGCTTGCTTTTCTCTTGCCAGTAGCTTTTTATCAATCTACTTTAGTTATATGGTCATGCATCTGGCTTTAGGAAAGGAAGGGCTTGATCCGATTCTGCTCAATCAGGCAGCTTGGAGTTTGATTTTGTGGAAAACCTTATCTCTAACCCTATTGGGAATCCTTTCATTTTTGTTAGGTTTATTGGCTCGGACCATGCTAGTTCCTCTGCTTTTTCTCGTACCTCAGATCTATAATCTGGGAAACTACCTAGCTGCTCACACGAGTTGGGGAGCTTATTTGCCACAGCCAGCAGGAGAGTTGTTTGCTGCAACGCCAACTTCCCAATATGCCAACAATCCCTTGCAAGGACTCTTGATACTTGGTGCATGGTTACTAGTCATCGGCGGCATGACCTCTCTGCGCTTTTTGAAGACGGATTTAGGAGGGCGATACTGATGATAAAAGCTCTGCTTAGAAGTGAATGGATTAAGTTCCGTTCTTACTATCTCGCTCTTGGTGCAGCCTTGGTGGCTCTGGTAATCGTTCCATTTTTTCTGATGAATCTTGACTACAGTCAGACAGCAGTTGGCCAGATGAAGGCTCTGAGCGAGGCTTTGCATGCTCTCTATCTGGCACAGGCTGTCATCGTCATCTTTACTTCCCTCTATTTTGCCCAGGAGTTTGTCAAGT
Organism: Streptococcus cristatus; assembly: GCF_963529205.1. GTDB lineage: Bacteria > Bacillota > Bacilli > Lactobacillales > Streptococcaceae > Streptococcus > Streptococcus cristatus_O. The sequence continues at coordinate 1,706 of NZ_CAURYF010000066.1, forward strand.
CTGGGATGCGAACGAATTTTCTAACTGTATCAAATAGAAAGGCTTGGTTGGCTGGGAAATTCCTTTTTCTGGCCGTGCTACTCTTGGTTCTCTATAGTGTCATGATAAGTAGCTATTTCTTTGTTATGCTGGCTCGATTTGACCTAGACTTTAGCTGGTCCTTGCTGGGGAAATTCCTCTATTACAGCTCTTTTGGTCTTCTCAGCAATCTTTTTCTGGCTTTTTTAGCAGCTGGACTCGCTTTGCTCTTTCAATCTTGGGTTGTGCCGGTGTCGGTGCTCTTTCCTCTCCTGATTGGACTCAGCCGTTTGTTGGCAACTTTCATCAAGGAAGCAAAATACCTGCCCGATCTGGCTACGCTCAATCTTTTTGACTATGAAGGACTTCAGCATTCAATAGATCTATCAGGGCTGGGAATACAGCTGTTCTGGCTAGCTTTGGTTTGGAGCTCTGCTATATTCTTAACCTTGAAACGAGATGTTCGCTAGAGGTATGCTATAATGGAAATCATGAGACAGTATCGTATTTTGGTGGTTGATGACGACCGGAGCATTTTGAAGCTGGTGAAAAACGTCCTAGAGCTCGATGCTTATGATGTGACAACGCTTGATCGGATAGAAGAGCTAGACTTGACGCATTTTGTCGGATATGACTTGATTCTACTGGATGTGATGATGGAGCCTGTTAATGGTTTTGAGCTGTGTTCCTACATTCGTCCTTATCTTTCGTGTCCGATCATCTTTTTGACGGCCAAGGAATTGGAGGCGGACAAAGTGGAAGGGCTCTTTCGCGGAGCAGATGACTATATTGTCAAGCCTTTTGGGACCAAAGAATTGCTGGCGCGTGTCAGAGCTCATCTTCGGCGGGAGGAAAGACGTGAGGAGCGCTATTCTGAAATTGCTTCTTGTCAATTTTATCCAGAGCGCTATGAAGTTGCCTGTTTTGGTAAAGTCTTGAAATTTTCAGAGCGAGAGTTTAAGTTGCTGCATTTACTAGCTAGCAATCCCAAGCAGACCTTTTCAGCTGAACGCCTGCATACCTTGCTTTATCCAGAAAGCTCAGAAACACAGCTTCGCTCCATCTCAGAATACGTGTATCAGATTCGTCAAAAATGCAAACAAGAAGGGCTGCAAGCAATCGCAACAGTGAGAGGAGTAGGCTATAGATGGCAATTAGAACCCGAAATTTCAAAAGCCTAGTCTGGACAACCAGTTTAAAAATCGTCTTTTTTCATGTTTTGATTTTTGTGCTTATAGGCTATGAATTTACGCAAGGAAGTAATCACGTTCTTTTCACCTTGTTCTTTTGGGCAGGGAGCTTGCTGCTGATTACTTTTTATCATATTTTGAAATTGCTCCGAAAAATCGACAGGGAAATAAAAATGCTAAAGAGCGAGAAGCTTTTAGAAGAAAATCAAAGTCAGCTTTTTCGGATTGAGGAAATGCTAGAAGTCTACAGCGATTTACGGAGCAGCCACCAAGAAAATGCTCGTCTTCTAGAAAGAGAGCAGCAGCATAATCAGGAGTTGATTTTACAGCTATCAGCGACATCGCACGATTTGAAGACGCCCCTAACTGTGATTAAAGGGAATGCTGAGCTCTTGGAATTGGCGCAGTTGGGCCATCCACAGGCAGACTATGCTGCTGAGATTTTGCAGGCTAGTCACAAGATGGAAGAGTATTGTGGCTCTTTGATTGATTACGCTAAGACTTTTCAGATTGATGCTAATCAGTTCAGTCATCTTTCCTTAGGGGACTTTTTGGCTGATCTACAGGACGATTGGGCACTGTTCAGCAAACAGGAAAGCTATCGTTTCTATCTCCAAGAAGATTGTGATCTTAGTCTGATTTTGTCCATTCATTTAGACTATCTTAAGCGGGCTTTACTCAATATCTTACTAAATGCGCTTGAACATGCTGACCAAGACCAAAAAGAAGTCAAGCTGACGGTATCAGTGCAGCAGGACCAGTTGGTTTTTGCTATCTGGAACAATGGCCCTGCATTTTCAGAGGAGATGCTGCTGGGAGCGGAACAGCTCTTTTATCAGAGTGACCAAAGCCGCAATTCAGCTAATCCTCATCATGGTATCGGTTTAGCCTTTTCTAAGCAGGTCGCTCTCTTGCACGGTGGTCGTCTGACTCTGCTCAATCCAGACCAAGGAGGAGCCTGTGTCGAGTTGACTGTGGCTTTAAAAAGCAAATAACAAAGGAAGTCAATAAAGATGATAAAAGAGAGTGGGACAGAAAACGGTAATTCGTTAGAATTCGATTTCGTCGTCCCACCTC
>NZ_CAURYF010000067.1:0-3975 GCF_963529205.1 Streptococcus cristatus
ACGCACTATTAACTATTTTCTTCTTTGCTTTCAGCAGAATCTATGAATCCTTCAGCTTCGGGGAAACATCTGTCCACATGCACTATCTCTTTGCCCTTCCTCTAGCAGGCGGCATCCTCCTCCTGCTCTTCATGAAAATGATTCCCAACCTCTCTCGGCTCAGCCTCAACCTCTGGAACTCAGCTGTAGCCACTATGACAGCCGGTATGCTCTTCCGTGGTATTGTCAATCTCTCTGGACGCTCAACGACGCTAGATATGCCCTACTGGTACGTAGGAGCAGGCTTTGCGGCTCTAGCTCTACTCTCCATGGTCTTTACGCGCAGTGTATGGGTAAAGAAAGAGACCAGCTCAATGTCTTAATCTCATAAAAAAATAAAGGTCGTGGTGTTTAAGCCACGACCTTTATTGAACACAAATCTGCTTTTTCTATAATCAACAATAAAACTTCTAAGAAAATCTTTGCCATCAAGTGGAAATGAGACCAACTTGTAAAATTAGACGATTCTACCCTGATCAACAACCAACTTGCCTGCTTTATAAACCTGATGGGTCAGGTTGGTAGCAAAGAAATAAAGTGGATAGTCGATATTCTTAGCGTCTAGGATAGTAATGTCCGCCTGCTTGCCAGTGTCAAAGCTACCAATCTTATCTTGACGGTTAACTGAATAGGCCGCATTGATAGTTACAGCGTTGAGTACTTCTACTGGTGTCAGACGCATCATAAAGCAGCCCAGCTGCATAACGAACTGCAGGTTAGCTGTCGGACAGGAGCCTGGATTGCTGTCGGTAGTCAGAGTGATAGCCATACCAGCTTCCAGCATCTTACGGGCTGGTGCATAGGTATCTTCCATCAGACTGAAGGTAGTTGCCGGCAAGAGATTACCGATAACTTTAGCTTCCGCCATCTTGCGAATACCTTCATCAGTCGCTACCATCAAGTGCTCTGCACTCGTTGCTCCTAGCTCAGCTGCTACATCTACTCCGCCGATAGACTCGATTTCATCAGCATGGATACGGAGCTTGAAGCCCATTTCCTTAGCCTTAGAAAGTAAGTAGCGTGACTCGTCAGCTGTAAAGACGCCTTTTTCACAGAAAATATCACAGAACTCAGCTAGATTTTCTGCTTTTACCCGAGGCAGCATTTCCTCGACGATGAGCTCCAGATATTCCTGAGAGTGTCCCTTGTATTCTGGTGGAACGGCGTGGGCAGCCATAAAGGTAGAAACGAGGTCAATGTCATGGTCTCGGTCTAGAGCCCCAACGACATCCAGCTGACGCTTCTCTGTTTCCCAATCCAAACCGTAGCCACTCTTGGCCTCGACAGTCGTCACCCCATGCAGGAGCATATAGTCCAGCAGTCTCTTAGACTTATCATAGAGAGTGTCAAAAGAAGCTTCTCGCGTCGCCCGGACCGTACTGAGAATACCGCCGCCTTGGGCAAGAATTTCCAGATAAGGGACCCCGGCTAATTTCTTAGCAAATTCATGCTCCCGGCTGCCGCCGTAAACCAAGTGAGTGTGACAGTCGATCAAGCCAGGGGTGGCAATCTTGCCTTCATAAGACTGGATCTTAGTATCTGGTCCAATCAGACTGACATCCGGCTCTCCGCTGCCAACTGCTAGGATTTTTCCGTCTTTGACTGCAATGTAGCCGTCCTCCAAGACCTGAGCTTCCTTCATCTCCTCACCAAATAGGGGATGTCCGAGGTCCTTGGGACAGAAGACTTGATTAAAGTGAGTTAATAGTAAATCAGCAGTCATGCTTGTTCCTCCATTTCATTTTCCAACTTATTTGCTTTTCATCATAATACACTATCGTCAAATTATAGTCAAAAACCATTATATATTGGATATATTGATATTTTTTATATTTAGAAATATTTTCTTGACTTTGTACTGACGGCGCTGTTATAAAATAAGGTCAAATCTTAAGTTATTTTACAAGGAGGAAATAAACATGTCATTCTACAGCGAACAAGATATTGCAGCAGCAATGACCGTCAAATTAGACGATGTATTACCTGAAAAAACGGTTTTCCAAGAAGGCATCCGTCGAGCACCCGACCGGGGCTTCCGTTTGACTCAAGCTCAAACCGAAATTGCTCTTAAAAATGCCCTTCGTTATATTCCAAAGAGATTTCATGAGGAAGTGATTCCAGAATTCTTGGAAGAGCTAAAAACTCGCGGACGGATTTATGGCTACCGCTGGCGTCCAAAAGAACGCATCTACGGCAAACCAATTGACGAGTATAAAGGAAACTGTACCGCAGCTAAGGCTATGCAGGTCATGATTGACAACAACCTGAGCTTTGAAATCGCCCTTTATCCTTATGAATTGGTTACTTACGGAGAAACTGGATCTGTCTGCGCCAACTGGATGCAGTACAACCTGATCAAGAAATACTTGGAAGTCATGACAGACCATCAAACCTTGGTCGTGGAATCTGGTCACCCGCTCGGACTTTTCAAATCTAAACCAGAAGCACCTCGCGTTATCATCACCAATGGCCTCTTGGTCGGTGAGTACGACAACATGAAGGACTGGGAAATTGCAGAAGAAATGGGCGTGACCAACTACGGTCAAATGACAGCTGGCGGATGGATGTACATTGGCCCTCAAGGTATCGTCCATGGTACTTTCAACACCCTCCTCAATGCGGGACGCTTGAAGCTGGGTGTGGCTGACGACGGCGACCTGACTGGCAAACTCTTCATCTCTTCTGGTCTGGGTGGCATGAGTGGAGCTCAAGGGAAAGCAGCTGAAATTGCTAAAGCAGTAGCAATTATAGCTGAAGTAGACCAATCTCGGATTGAAACTCGCCACTCCCAAGGCTGGATTAGCCAATTGGCTGAAAGTCCAAAAGAAGCAATCGACCTAGCTCAAAAAGCTCTGAAAGCTGGTGAATCAACTTCCATTGCCTATCATGGTAACATCGTAGACCTCTTGGAATACGTCAACGAGAACAATATCCATGTAGATCTGCTGTCTGACCAAACTTCTTGCCACAATGTCTATGACGGCGGCTACTGTCCAGCTGGTATCAGCTTTGAAGAGCGGACTCGTCTCCTAGCTGAAGACAAGGAAACCTTTGCTAAGTTGGTTGACCAAACCTTGGAACGTCACTTCAAGGCTATCAAGACCTTGACTAGCAACGGCACCTACTTCTTTGACTACGGTAATGCATTTATGAAGGCAGTCTATGACTCTGGCATCAAGGAAATTTCTAAGAATGGCTTTGACGACAAAGACGGCTTCATTTGGCCATCTTATGTAGAAGATATCATGGGGCCTATGCTCTTTGACTATGGTTACGGTCCTTTCCGTTGGGTATGTCTGAGCGGTAAGCACGAAGACCTAGTCGCTACTGACCACGCTGCTATGGAAGTGATCGACCCTAACCGCCGCTACCAAGACCGCGACAACTACAACTGGATTCGCGATGCTGAGAAGAACCAATTGGTTGTTGGAACTCAGGCTCGGATTCTCTACCAAGACTGTATGGGCCGTGTCAATATCGCCCTCAAGTTCAATGAATTAGTCCGCGAAGGCAAGATTGGTCCTGTCATGATCGGCCGTGACCACCACGACGTATCTGGTACCGATTCTCCATTCCGTGAAACTTCCAATATTAAGGACGGTTCTAATGTTACCTGCGACATGGCTGTGCAATGTTACGCTGGTAATGCCGCTCGTGGTATGAGTCTGGTAGCTCTCCACAACGGTGGCGGAACTGGTATCGGTAAAGCAATCAACGGTGGATTTGGCTTGGTATTAGACGGTAGCGAACGCATTGATGAAATCATCAAATCTGCTATCGCTTGGGATACGATCGGCGGAGTTGCACGACGTAACTGGGCACGCAATGAGCATGCTATCGAAACGGCTATCGAGTACAACCGTCTCCACCAAGGAACAGATCACATTACCATTCCATACTTAACTGACGAAGATTTGGTCAAAGAATCTGTTAAGA
>NZ_CAURYF010000068.1:0-3840 GCF_963529205.1 Streptococcus cristatus
TGCTCGACAATCCAAAGACAATTGAGAGGCTAGGACTTTTGTCCCAGCCTCTTTTGACTATTCAGTTAGCTTGTAGTAGTATAGTTAAAGAAGATTAAAAAAAGGACTTCAACATGTATCAGACTTATCATTTGAAACAACGCCTAAGCTTGTTTGTCTCAATTTTTCTTCCCATCTTGATTTATCAGCTGGCAAATTTCTCGGCTTCCTTTGTTGACACGACCATGACGGGCCAATACGATACCTTGCATCTGGCAGGTGTCTCTATGGCAACCAGTCTGTGGGGTTCATTTTTCTCTTTTCTAACAGGGATTGTGTCTGCCTTGGTACCGATCATCGGTCATCATTTGGGACAGGGAAAAGATGAAAAAATCGCCTCTGATTTTTATCAGTTCATCTATCTTTCTTTGGCTTTATCGCTGATTTTATTTTCACTGGTATTTGTGGGTGCCCCTTTGGTTTTGCAGCGTCTACGCTTAGACCCTTTGGTAAAAGATGTAGCCCAGCATTATCTTTGGTACTTGTCCATCGGTATCATTCCCTTCTTGCTCTTTAGCGTCATTCGCTCTCTCTTGGATGCTTTGGGGTTGACTCGGCTTTCTATGTATTTGATGCTCTTGCTTCTACCTTTGAATGCCAGCTTTAATTATGTGTTGATTTATGGAGCTTTTGGTTTTCCAGAAATGGGCGGAGCTGGTGCGGGACTGGGCACTTCGTTAGCTTATTGGGTTTTATTAGTTATATCACTATTATTGGCCATCAAACATCCTAAAGTCCGTCAGTACCAACTCTGGAAAATTCGCCCCTTGAGCAAAACTGGTTTAGCTGAAGGTTTTCGTTTAGGCTTGCCAATAGGAGGGACAGTCTTTGCCGAAGTTGTCATCTTTTCAATCGTCGGACTAGTGATGTCAAAATTTTCTTCTTTGATTATCGCTAGCCATCAGGCTGCCATGAATTTTTCAAACCTAATGTACGCTTTTCCTATGAGTATTTCCACAGCTATGGCCATCATTGTCTCTTATGAGCTGGGGGCTGAAAGACTTGACGATGTGAAAAAATATTGTACTTTGGGGAGAATTGTGGCATCTGGTTTCGCTGTCTTTACCTTGATTTTTCTCTATATTTTCCGAGATAAGGTTGCCAGCCTTTATGGCTCAGATCCAGATTTTATACGTCTGACCTCAATCTTTCTGACTTTTAGCCTCTTTTTCCAATTGGCTGATACGATTGCCGCTCCTTTGCAAGGAATTTTGCGAGGCTACAAGGATACTCAAGCACCATTTTACTTGGGCTTATTAGCTTACTGGGGCGTTTCCTTGCCTCTGGGCTTGTTTTTAGATCAGGCTACGGATTTGGGACCTTATGGGTATTGGATTGGACTGATTGCGAGTTTGGTCGTGAGCGCCATCCTTTACCAACTGCGATTGAATTATATCCAAAAGAAGCGACGCTGAGCGTTTTCATCATAAAATTAAAAGGCTGAGTTATTATCTCAGCCTTTTTGATTTTATTTTGTTCGCATTTCACCTTGAGGGAAGTAAGTGCCTTCTGGCATGTCGTTGATGATGACATGGACAGCAGACTGAGGTGCGCCAGTATTTCTGACAACGGCCTCGGTGACCTCCTTAGCCAAAGCCTTCTTTTGTTCTAAGCTGCGGCCTTCAAATAAATCAATTCTGACAAATGGCATATGATTTCTCCTTTTCTTTTGCTAATCTTATTTTATCACAAATTAGGTTTTAAAGAATAGTGAATTGTGGTAAAATAATAGGAAGTACGGTCGGTCTTTCAAGCAGAGTTTATGGACAGTGCTGAAAGTCCTAGAAAGACAATACTTAGAGAGAATGTAAGAATAAAATGGCTCAGTTATATTATAAATATGGCACAATGAATTCGGGCAAGACGATTGAAATTTTGAAAGTGGCCCACAACTACGAAGAGCAGGGGAAAAGCGTGGTCATCATGACCTCAGCTGTCGATACACGTGATGGCTTTGGTGTTGTTTCCAGTCGTATCGGCATGAAGCGGTCTGCGATGGCAATTGAGGATCAAACAGATATTTTTGGCTATATTCAAAGTCTGTCTGAAAAGCCTTACTGCGTTTTGATCGATGAGGCTCAGTTTTTGAAACGCCATCATGTCTATGATTTGGCAAGAGTGGTGGATGAGCTGGATGTTCCGGTCATGGCTTTTGGTTTGAAAAATGACTTTCGCAATGAACTCTTTGAAGGTTCCAAGCACCTCTTGCTCTTGGCTGATAAGATTGACGAAATCAAGACCATTTGCCAATACTGCTCTAAAAAGGCAACCATGGTTTTGCGGACGGATAACGGGAAACCTGTCTATGATGGCGAACAAATCAAAATCGGTGGACATGAGACCTATATTTCTGTATGCCGCAAGCATTATTTCAATCCACCCATTAAGTAGAATGAATTAGAAAATCAAGGAGATAGATTACAAAGATGAATATTTATGACCAGTTACAGGCAGTGGAAGACCGTTATGAAGAGCTTGGAGAATTGCTCAGTGACCCAGATGTGGTCTCAGATACCAAGCGTTTCATGGAGCTTTCAAAAGAAGAAGCTTCTACTCGTGATACGGTGACGGCCTACCGTGAGTACAAACAAGTCCTTCAAAACATCGTTGATGCTGAAGAGATGATTAAAGAGTCTGGTGGCGATGCTGACTTGGAAGAAATGGCCAAGCAAGAGCTCAAAGATGCTAAGGCTGAAAAAGAAGAGTACGAAGAAAAACTGAAAATCTTGCTCCTTCCAAAGGATCCGAACGACGATAAGAATATCATCCTTGAAATTCGTGGAGCAGCTGGTGGTGATGAAGCGGCGCTTTTTGCTGGAGATTTACTGACGATGTATCAGAAATATGCGGAAGCCCAAGGCTGGCGCTTTGAAGTCATGGAAGCTTCTATGAATGGCGTCGGTGGTTTCAAAGAAGTAGTGGCTATGGTTTCAGGGCAATCCGTTTACTCTAAACTTAAGTATGAATCTGGTGCCCATCGTGTTCAACGGGTTCCTGTAACAGAAAGCCAAGGCCGTGTTCATACCTCAACTGCCACAGTTCTTGTCATGCCAGAAATTGAAGAAGTAGAATACGATATTGATCCAAAAGACCTTCGTGTCGACATCTACCACGCATCTGGTGCTGGTGGACAGAACGTCAATAAGGTTGCGACTGCCGTTCGTATCGTTCACTTGCCAACCAATATCAAGGTTGAAATGCAGGAAGAACGTACCCAGCAGAAGAACCGTGAGAAGGCCATGAAGATTATTCGTGCGCGTGTTGCTGACCACTTTGCACAAATTGCACAAGATGAACAAGATGCTGAGCGTAAGTCAACGATTGGTACAGGTGACCGTTCAGAACGGATTCGTACTTATAACTTCCCACAAAACCGTGTCACAGACCACCGTATCGGCTTGACCCTGCAAAAGCTAGATACTATCTTGTCTGGTAAATTGGATGAAGTTGTAGATGCCTTGGTGCTCTATGACCAAACGCAAAAACTAGAAGAACTGAATAAATAATGACATTAGCTCAATATTTGGCTGAGTTAGAGCAGGAGCTGGTAGCAGCGGGAGAAGAAGCGGAAAGCCTGTCTTTTGTTTATAGGGCTCTCAATGATCTCTCCTTTACCGATTTTGTTCTCAAGCTTCAGACAGAGGTTAATCAGGAAGATCGTGACCAGCTGAAAGCAATTCATGAGCAGCTGCTCGCTCATAAGCCAGCCCAGTATATCATTGGGAGCAGTGACTTTCACGGCTTGACTCTCAAAGTGGACGAGCGAGTTCTGATTCCAAGGCCTGAGACGGAGGAGCTGGT
>NZ_CAURYF010000069.1:0-3777 GCF_963529205.1 Streptococcus cristatus
ACTTTAAAGTGGACAATGCTCGGACTATGGGGGCTGGCAATAGCCATCTCAAGCTGAAAATTTCTCAGGAAGACGCATCTTTCGAAGTAGTAGCTTTTGGGCAAGGAAGCCTGGCGACAGAATTTGCCCAGACCAAGAATCTGGAGCTAGCTGTCAGCCTCTCTGTCAATAAATGGAATGGACAGACCAGTCTTCAGCTCATGCTGGTAGATGCTCGTGTGGACGGCGTACAGCTTTTCAATATCCGTAGCAAAAATGCGACGCTGCCTGACAAGGTTCCAGTCTTGCGTTTCACAGAGGAATTGCCGGATTTGTCAAATAGCAGAGCGGTTGTGGTTTATGACCTGCCTGATGATTTGCAGGTCTTGAAGAAGGTTCTTCAGTCTCAGGATTTCGAAGCGATATACTTTAAGAATGAGATTGCCAAGCCCTACTATCTTACAGGTTATGGTAACCGTGAGCAGTTTGCCAAACTCTACAAGACTATCTATCAGTTCCCCGAGTTTGACGTTCGCTATAAACTTAAAGAGTTGGCGGCTTATCTGAAAATCGACCCTATTCTCTTAGTCAAAATGATTCAGATTTTTGAAGAGCTGGGCTTTGTCAGCATCACCGAAGGCGTTATGACGGTCAATAAGGAAGCTGAAAAGAAAGAAATTGAAAGCAGTCACATTTACCAAGACCTCAAGCGCCTAGTCAAAGAGCAAGAACTCATGGCTCTGGGAACTGTGCAGGAGATTTACGACTATCTCATGGATTGCTAGGGGAAAGGTCTCCTTGTTTTACGAATCTTTCATATCTAAAAATATTTGAAAGTCTGCTAGAGCCTTTTTGGATAAAACATGGTATAATAGAGAGTAAAAAATTTTTTGAAAGAAAGAACATTATGAATTTAAAAGATTATATTGCAACTATTGAAAACTACCCAACGGAAGGAATTCTCTTCCGCGATATTAGCCCTTTGATGGCTGATGGAAATGCCTATAGCTACGCTGTACGTGAAATTGTACAGTATGCGACTGACAAGCAAATTGACATGATTGTTGGTCCAGAAGCACGTGGCTTTATCGTAGGCTGTCCAGTTGCCTTTGAATTGGGAATTGGCTTTGCTCCTGTCCGTAAGCCAGGTAAACTTCCTCGTGAAGTCATCTCAGCTGACTATGAAAAAGAGTATGGTGTAGATACTCTGACCATGCATGCGGATGCAATCAAACCTGGTCAACGCGTTCTGATTGTCGATGACCTTCTTGCGACTGGTGGAACTGTTAAGGCGACCATTGAGATGATTGAGCGTCTTGGTGGCGTAGTGGCTGGCTGTGCCTTCCTCATCGAGTTGGATGAGCTTAAAGGCCGTGAAGCAATTGGCGATTATGACTACAAGGTCTTGATGCACTACTAAAGATATAGCTGATTGCTATATCTAGTTAGAGAAAAAGTATAATTGAAAACTATATCTCCTTTGAGTATAATAGGTATATTAAACAAAAGGAGATATTTTCATGCCTATCAAAATTGATAAGAAGCTTCCCGCAGTTGAAATTTTAAGCTCTGAGAATATCTTTGTCATGGATGATGACCGGGCAGATCATCAAGATATTCGCCCCTTGAATATCTTGATACTCAATCTTATGCCCCAGAAAATGGTGACGGAAACTCAGATTTTACGTCATTTGGCCAATACGCCCTTGCAGCTGACCATTGAGTTTCTTTATATGACTTCTCATACGTCAAAGACCACCCAAGTGGAACATATGCAGACCTTTTACAAGACTTTTGATGAGATCAAACATCGTTTCTTTGATGGCTTGATTATCACTGGAGCGCCAGTAGAGCATCTGCCCTTTGAGGCGGTAGACTATTGGGAGGAATTCCAGCAGGTTATTGAATGGTCCAAGACTCATGTCTTTTCGACTTTACATATCTGTTGGGGAGCACAGGCTGGCCTTTATGCCCGCTATGGCGTGGATAAGCACCAGATGGAAGAGAAACTCTCAGGTGTTTACGAACAGACAGCTCCAAGCAATAATCTGCTTTTCAGAGGTTTTGATGATGAATTTATCACGCCTCATTCAAGGCATACAGAAGTACTGAAAGAAGATATTCTTAATCTGACCAATCTAGAGATTCTCTCCGAGGGAGAAGACACGGGCTTGTCTGTTTTGGCGAGCCGAGACTTGCGAGAGGTGTATAGCTTCGGTCATATGGAGTACGATCGTGATACCCTTGCCAAGGAGTATTTCCGTGACTTGGAAGCGGGCAAGGATCCTCATATTCCTGAGAATTACTTCAAGAATGATGATGTAAATACGACTCCTTGTCTGCGCTGGAGTTTGGCGGCAGCTCTCTTTTTCAGTAATTGGGTCAATTATGCAGTCTATCAAGAAACGCCATTTGATTGGCAAAGTCCAGAGAATGATGCATCCTTCTTTGCTTATTTATAAAGAGGTACTATGACTTATTTAGCAGCTTACAAAAATGGCAACTTGGTTCTTCCAAGTGCCCTCTTTTTGCATTTTAAAGAAATTTTTGATTCCAGCGATGATTTTTTGGTCTGGCAGTTTTTCTATCTGCAAAATACCACCTCATTGGAGGAGTTTGCGCCCAGTCAGATTGCAGAGCATATTGGCAAGACCTTATCCGAGGTCAATCGTTCCATGTCCCATCTGACGGAAAAAGGCTTGCTCCAGTACAGAACCATCGAACTGAATGGGGAAATTGAAGCGATTTTTGATGCTTCACCAGCCTTAGAAAAGCTAGATGAGCTTTTGGAGACTTCTAGTCCTACTGGGTCAACGTCTACATCTGATGGCAATCTTCTCAAGGAACTGGTCGAAACCTTCCAGCAAGAGTTGGGGCGTCTTTTGACTCCATTTGAAATCGAGGATTTGACCAAGACTATTAAGGACGATCAAACCAATCCAGATTTGGTCAAGGCTGCCTTACGCGAAGCGGTTTTCAATGGCAAGTCTAATTGGAAATATATCCAGGCGATCTTGCGTAATTGGCGTCGAGAAGGCATTACAAGCCCAGCTCAGGTAGAAGCCAAACGGGCGGAACGTGAAGCAAGCAATCCGCAGAATGTAACAGTTTCGGATGATTTCCTCAATGCCATGAATTTGTGGAAGGACTGAATTTACTAGATTTACAGTGGCCTGTTTGATCTGACAGGTCATTAGTTTTATAAAAAGGAGAAAAGTATGACGTATCAATTGCCAAAAGTCTGGTCTGCTGTGGACAGCGACCAAGGAAAATTTTCAGGTATCAATCAGCCTACTGCGGGCGCGCGTTTTGAGCAGAAGCTTCCTGTCGGTAAAGAGCCTTTTCAGCTTTATTCACTTGGGACTCCAAACGGGGTCAAGGTGACGATTATGTTGGAGGAACTGCTGGCAGCAGGTGTGACAGAGGCTGCCTATGACCTCTATAAGATCAGCATCATGGATGGAGATCAGTTTGGTTCAGATTTTGTGAAAATCAATCCCAACTCCAAGATTCCAGCCTTGTTGGATCAGTCAGTCGACAAGCCGATTCCTGTCTTTGAGTCAGCCAATATCCTACTCTATCTAGCAGAGAAGTTCGGAAAGCTGATTCCGTTAGATTTGGCCGGTCGGACCGAGGTGCTCAACTGGCTCTTCTGGCAGACAGGAGCGGCTCCCTTCTTGGGAGGCGGATTTGGTCATTTCTTTAACTATGCACCAGAAAAGCTAGAATATCCTATCAACCGTTTTACGATGGAAGCCAAGCGACAGCTGGATTTGTTGGACAAAGAATTAGCCAAGA
>NZ_CAURYF010000070.1:0-3511 GCF_963529205.1 Streptococcus cristatus
GTGTTACTAAAGTTGTTAAAGGTGGACGTCGTCTTCGTTTTGCAGCTCTTGTAGTAGTTGGTGACCGCAACGGTCGTGTTGGTTTCGGTACTGGTAAAGCTCAAGAAGTACCAGAAGCTATCCGTAAAGCAGTTGAAGATGCGAAGAAAAACTTGATCGAAGTTCCAATGGTTGGTACAACTATTCCTCACGAAGTTCTTTCAGAATTTGGTGGAGCGAAAGTATTGCTTAAGCCAGCTGTTGAAGGTTCTGGAGTTGCTGCTGGTGGTGCTGTTCGTGCCGTCATCGAATTGGCAGGTGTGGCAGATGTTACATCTAAATCACTTGGCTCAAACACTCCAATCAACATCGTTCGTGCAACTGTTGAAGGCTTGAAACAATTGAAACGCGCTGAAGAAGTTGCTGCCCTTCGTGGTATTTCAGTTTCTGACTTGGCTTAAGAAAGGGGAACTCATGGCTCAAATTAAAATTACTTTGACTAAGTCTCCAATCGGACGCATCCCGTCACAACGTAAAACTGTTGTAGCACTTGGACTTGGCAAATTGAACAGCTCAGTTATCAAAGAAGACAATCCAGCGGTACGCGGTATGATCACTGCTGTATCTCACTTGGTAACTGTTGAAGAAGTTAAGTAAGCCTTGGCTGAAAAACTTTTATTAAGATACATTAGGGGATTTGAGAATTTTCTCAGCCCCTAAAACTAAATATATGTATAGGCGAGTTTGTATCAGAGACACCTTTTCTCTGGTACGAGCGCTAGCATTTTACAAAAGAGGAGAAAAAATTAATGAAACTTCATGAATTACAACCTGCTGCAGGTTCACGTAAAGTTCGCAACCGTGTTGGTCGCGGTACTTCATCAGGTAACGGTAAAACTTCTGGTCGCGGTCAAAAAGGTCAAAAAGCACGTAGCGGTGGCGGTGTTCGTCTTGGTTTTGAAGGTGGACAAACTCCATTGTTCCGTCGTGTACCAAAACGCGGTTTCTTGAATGTAAACCGTAAAGAATACGCGATTGTTAATCTTGACCAATTAAATATCTTTGAAGATGGTGCAGAAGTAACTCCAGTGGTTCTCATCGAAGCAGGTATTGTAAAAGCTGAAAAATCTGGTGTTAAGATTCTTGGTAACGGAGAATTGACTAAGAAGTTGACTGTTAAAGCAGCTAAGTTCTCTAAATCAGCTGAAGAAGCTATCACTGCTAAAGGTGGTTCAGTCGAAGTCATCTAAGAGAGGTGACCTATGTTTTTCAAGCTATTAAAAGACGCACTTAAAATAAAACAAGTACGGTCTAAGATTTTGTTCACACTGTTCATCATCTTAGTTTTCCGTATTGGTACAACTATAACCGTTCCAGGAATTAATGCGAAAGCATTGAACAGTTTAAGCGATTTACCTTTCTTAAACATGCTTAGTTTGGTTTCTGGGAATGCCATGCGTAACTTCTCTGTTTTTGCCCTTGGGGTTAGTCCCTATATCACGGCTTCAATCGTGGTTCAGCTCTTACAAATGGACTTGCTTCCAAAATTTGTAGAGTGGGGCAAGCAAGGGGAAGTCGGACGGAGAAAGCTTAATCAAGCAACTCGCTATATTTCCCTGGTATTGGCCTTTGTCCAATCCATCGGGATTACAGCTGGATTTGCGACTTTGTCAAGAACCAAACTAGTAGCGAATCCAAATTGGCAAACCTATCTTTTGATTGGTGCCCTCCTCACGACAGGTTCAGTTATTGTGACCTGGTTAGGAGAGCAAATCACAGATAAGGGTTATGGTAATGGTGTATCCATGATTATCTTTGCAGGGATTGTATCTGGTATTCCTGGTATGATCAAAGGGATCTATGAAGATTACTTTGTTAATATCCCGAGCGATCGACTCAATTCGTCTTTGATTTTCGTTGGAATTTTAATTGTTGCGGTTTTGGTGATTATCTATTTCACAACCTTTGTGCAACAAGCTGAGTACAAAATTCCAATTCAATATACGAAGATTGCTCAAGGTGCCCCTTCAAGTTCCTACCTACCGTTAAAAGTGAACCCTGCTGGTGTTATCCCGGTTATCTTTGCAAGTTCGATTACAGCTGCTCCAGCAGCCATCTTCCAATTTGTAAGTGCTATGGGCTATAACGCATCCTGGGTTCGGACGGCACAGGCGCTTCTGGCGACTACGACCATCAGTGGTATGTTTACCTATGCTCTCTTGATTATTCTCTTTACTTTCTTTTATACATTTGTACAAATTAATCCTGAAAAGACAGCAGAGAATTTACAAAAGAGTGGAGCCTACATCCCAGGTGTTCGTCCAGGTAAGGGAACGGAAGAATATATGTCTAAATTGCTTCGCCGTTTGGCGACAGTTGGCTCACTATTCCTAGGGATTATCACAATCATTCCGATCCTAGCCAAAGATCTTTTCGGTCTGACCGATGCAGTTGCTCTTGGAGGAACTAGTCTTCTTATCATCATTTCAACAGGTATTGAAGGAATGAAACAGCTGGAAGGCTACCTTCTGAAGCGTAAGTATGTCGGATTTATGGATACTACAACAGAATAGAAATAGGTTGACTTAGTCAACCTTCTATTTTGTTTTTAAAAAAGTTTATTAAGTGTTTTAATAGATTGCTTTAAAAACAAAAAAGGAGACAAAACATGAATCTTTTGATTATGGGCTTGCCAGGTGCAGGCAAGGGAACACAAGCAGCCAAAATTGTGGAACAATTCCACGTGGCACATATTTCAACTGGGGATATGTTCCGTGCTGCTATGGCCAATGAAACAGAAATGGGTGTTTTAGCGAAATCCTACATTTCTAAAGGCGAGTTGGTGCCAGATGAAGTGACAAACGGAATCGTGAAAGAGCGCTTGGCACAAGATGATATTAAAGAAACTGGTTTCTTGTTGGACGGTTATCCACGGACAATTGATCAAGCTCACGCCTTGGATCAAATCCTTGCAGATCTGGGTATCCAACTTGACGCAGTTATCAATATCGAAGTAAATCCAGATAGTTTGTTAGAACGTTTGAGTGGACGGATTATCCACCGCGAAACAGGGGAAACCTTCCACAAAGTTTTCAACCCACCAGTGGATTACAAAGAAGAAGATTACTATCAACGTGAAGACGACAAACCTGAAACAGTAAAGCGTCGTTTGGATGTTAATATCGCTCAAGGCCAACCAATTATTGATCATTACCGCGCTCAAGGACTCGTTCACGACATTCAGGGCAATCAAGAGATTGAGGCAGTCTTCTCAGATATCGAAAAAGTCTTGTCAAATTTAAAATAAAAGCGTTTTTCCCGCTTGCAATATTTGACAAGTAGTGATACAATGAGTTAGTCTGACTTATAATTGTTACCTCTGTGCTCAGAGGAATCTATCGAAATTTAGGGAGGTGCTTTTGCGTGGCAAAAGACGATGTGATTGAAGTCGAAGGCAAAGTAGTTGATACGATGCCGAACGCAATGTTTACGGTTGAACTTGAAAATGGACATCAGATTTTAGCAACAGTTT
>NZ_CAURYF010000071.1:0-3247 GCF_963529205.1 Streptococcus cristatus
CAGATAGGATAGTTGGAGAAGCCTAGCTCTTCCAGTTGTTTGAGCTCGCGTTTAGCGGCAGGAGTCAGGCGAACGCCCTTGCCTCCATAAACCTTAGTAACAATTTTGTTGAGCTTGGTCTCAATGGAGTCCTCTTCATTATATACAAATTGGAAGTGATTGTCTCCTTCGGCCAGTTCAACGACTTTTTCAGCTAACTCTTTACCGCCGGCTCCGCCATTGGCCCAGACGTCAGAAATCACTACGTCAACCCCGCGTTTTTGGCAGGCGTCATAAACTGCTTGCAATTCTGCTTCGGTATCCAGCGGAAATTTATTGATGGCAACGACTGCTGGCAGGCCATAAACATCTTGAATGTTTTCCAGATGTTTTTCCAAGTTTGGAAGACCATCTACAACGGCTTGGACATTTTCTTCAGCTAGGTCGCTCTTAGCCACACCACCGTGCATCTTGAGAGCGCGGATGGTAGCAACCAGAACTACAGCCGATGGACGAAGACCAGATGTACGACACTTGATATCAATGAATTTTTCAGCACCCAGGTCAGCACCGAAACCAGCTTCTGTAACTGCATAGTCGGCATATTTGAGAGCCAGCTTGGTAGCTAGGACACTGTTACAGCCATGAGCAATGTTGGCGAAAGGTCCGCCATGAATCAAGGCTGGCGTGTGTTCCAGGGTTTGAACCAAGTTTGGATGGATGGCGTCTTTGAGGACAGCCGCCATAGCGCCACCAGCTTTCAAATCCTTAGCAGTTATTGGCTTACCTTCAAAGCTGTAGCCAATGATGATTTTTTCCAAACGGTTCTTGAGGTCAGTGATATTTTCTGACAGACAGAGAATAGCCATAACCTCAGAAGCAACTGTGATGTCAAAACCATCTTCACGCGGAACACCGTTGACTTTACCTTGCAAGCCGTCTACGATGTGGCGCAGTTGCCGGTCATTCATATCCACTGCCCGCTTCCAAGTGATGCGGCGAGAGTCAATGCCTAAGGCATTGCCATGGTGGATGTGGTTGTCAATGAGGGCCGCCAGCAGGTTGTTGGCAACACCGATGGCATGGAAGTCACCAGTGAAGTGGAGGTTGATATCCTCCATAGGTACAACCTGAGCGTGCCCACCGCCAGCAGCTCCGCCCTTGATACCAAAGACAGGTCCAAGTGAAGGTTCCCGCAGAGCGATAACGGCTTTTTTACCGATTGCAGCCAAAGCATCGACCAATCCGACAGAAGTCGTGGTCTTACCTTCTCCGGCTGGTGTCGGAGAAATAGCTGTCACGAGAATCAGTTTACCGTCTGGCTTGTCTTTTAAGGCTTCTAGTTGGCCGGCACTGATTTTTGCCTTGTAATTTCCATAAAGAGACAAGGCATCCTCAGCAATTCCTAGCTTTTCTGCCACCTCTTTGATGGGCTTCATTTGAACCGAATTAGCAATTTCAATATCTGATAAAACCATATTGTTACCTCTTGAGAAAAGGAAGTCCATTCATGGAAAAGAGCGGACTTCTCTTCCGTTTATTTATTAGACAACTTTCAAAATTTCTTGATAAATTTCATCGGCTAGAGCGCAGCCTTTTTGTAGGAGTTCTTCCCCCTTGCTGCGGTAGTCTGCGACGAATGCTTCATCCTTGACACCTGACAGGTTGATGAGGACATTGAGCCAAGCCCCTTGCAGGCCAGCCTTAAGATTGAGAGCTGCTACTCCCAGGTCGCTGGCAGCATTGGTATTGGACTTGCCAACAGCTTTTTGAGTTGTTTGCAGGGCAGCTAAGATGTCTTCCATCATGCCATAAGGTGACTTGGTCGCTTCTTTGAGGGCTTGTTGCATCGCTTCCCG
The DNA here is from genome assembly GCF_963529205.1 of Streptococcus cristatus. Classification (GTDB taxonomy): domain Bacteria; phylum Bacillota; class Bacilli; order Lactobacillales; family Streptococcaceae; genus Streptococcus; species Streptococcus cristatus_O. Next base: position 1,839 of record NZ_CAURYF010000071.1, read on the forward strand.
ACGGGCAGCCTTGTCTTCCTCTGTCTCCTTAGGCATATCAAAGACGGCGGAGACCAGATTGAAGGCTTCAGTGTCCTTGTCGATAGCTGTGAGCAGGCTTTCTTGGAGGCGGGCACTTTCTGCATGCACTAGAGCAATTTCTGCTTCAAATTCTGCATATTTTTTCTTGCCAAGGGTCAATTCACAGACCATCTTGGTCAGGGAAATACCGTTCGCTGCGGAAAGAGCAGCAGCAGAGCCACCTCCTGGTGCAGGAGCATCTGAGCCTAGGACCTGGGCAAATTCTGTCAAGCTTAAATCTACTAATTTCATAGGTTTCTGTCCTCCTAGCCCAGCAAATGGTTTTCCAGAACTTGCTTGCCGTAGTCAAAGTCTTCGATTTGCAGATAGTATTCTGCTGCGTCAATCAAAGCCTTGGCTGGTGCCAAACCGATGACTTCTGAGCCGAGGATTCCAACTCCGTAGCGCTTAGCTTCAAAGCGAACAGTTTCAAAGACACGATAGAGTGGGAATTTTTCCAGATTGACCATGTTAATAGAAACCTGAGCAATGTTGCGGTCTTCCAGCATTACACCGATAGCCTTACAGTACTTGTAACCACCGCTTGAACCACGGATAACTTTAGCAATGTTGTTGGCAATTTCCAAATTGTCTGTATCCAAGTTGATGTTGTAGGCGATGAGCGGCATTCTAGCACCAACAGCAGTGACACCAGCAGTTGGGTGAATCTTTCTTTCACCGTAGTCAGGTGCCCAGTCGGCTTCCAAGAGTTTTTCTGGCATGCCTTCAAACTGACCTTTACGAACCTTAGCCAAATTTTTACGCTCTGGACGAGTTGCTGCATCTTCATAGAGGAAGATAGGGATACCGAGCTCACGGTTAATCCGCTCAGATACGGTCTTCGCAATTTCTACGCATTCCTCACTTGTGATGTCCTTGATAGGTACAAAAGGCAGGACATCAGTTGCGCCCATACGAGGGTGTTCACCTTGGTGCTTGGTCAAGTCAATATTTTCAGAAGCGTATTTAACCAAACGAAAGGCAACTTCCTGAATATTTTGATCATCACCAACCAAGGTAAAGACGCTGCGGTTGTGGCTGGCATCAGAAGAGTGGTCCAGAAGTGTTACACCTGGCACGCTCTTAGCTACTTCCACTAGACCGTCAATGACCGCTTGGTTGCGGCCTTCAGAAAAGTTAGGAATACATTCAACAATTTTTGCCATAAGATATTACCTCGTGTTATATGTTATTAAAATTACAAAGTGAATAAAGTGGAACTTCCAGCTGAGCTAGGTGTGAGGCCTAGCTCAGTTCAGAAGTTGGGGGACAAGTTTTTCCTATTCGAACAATTTCTTAACAGATTCTTTGACCAAATCTTCGTCAGTTAAGTATGGAATGGTAATGTG
>NZ_CAURYF010000072.1:0-3183 GCF_963529205.1 Streptococcus cristatus
CTGTCTCAATAGCATGCTCATTGCGAGCCCAGTTACGACGTGCAACTCCGCCGATCGTATCCCAAGCGATAGCTGATTTGATGATTTCATCAATACGTTCACTACCGTCTAAAACCAAGCCAAAACCACCGTTGATTGCTTTACCGATACCAGTTCCACCACCGTTGTGGAGAGCCACTAGACTCATACCGCGAGCTGCATTACCGGCATAACATTGCACGGCCATGTCGCAAGTAACATTAGATCCATCTTTAATATTAGAAGTTTCACGGAATGGTGAGTCGGTACCAGATACGTCATGGTGGTCACGGCCAATCATGACAGGGCCAATCTTGCCTTCGCGGACTAATTCATTGAACTTGAGGGCGATATTGACACGACCCATACAGTCTTGGTAGAGAATCCGAGCCTGAGTTCCAACAACCAGCTGGTTCTTTTCTGCATCGCGGATCCAGTTGTAGTTGTCGCGGTCTTGATAGCGACGGTTAGGGTCGATTACTTCCATAGCTGCATGGTCAGTAGCAACCAGGTCTTCATGCTTACCGCTCAGACATACCCAACGGAAAGGACCATAACCATAGTCAAAGAGCATAGGTCCCATGATATCTTCTACATAAGATGGCCAGATGAAGCCGTCTTTGTCGTCAAAGCCATTCTTAGAAATTTCCTTGATGCCAGAGTCGTAGACTGCCTTCATAAAGGCATTACCGTAGTCAAAGAAGTAGGTGCCATTGTTAGTCAAGGTCTTGATCGCCTTGAAGTGACGTTCCAATGTTTGGTCAACTAACTTAGCAAAACTTTCCTTGTCTTCAGCTAGGAGGCGAGTCCGTTCTTCAAAGCTGATACCAGCCGGACAGTAGCCACCGTCGTAGACATTGTGGCAAGAAGTTTGGTCAGATAGTAGATCTACATGGATATTGTTCTCGTTGACGTATTCCAAGAGGTCTACAATGTTACCATGATAGGCAATGGAAGTTGATTCACCAGCTTCCAGAGCTTTCTGAGCTAGTTCGATTGCTTCTTTTGGACTTTCGGCTAATTGACTAATCCAGCCTTGGGAGTGACGAGTTTCAATCCGAGATTGGTCTACTTCAGCTACGATTGCCACAGCTTTAGCAATTTCGGCTGCTTTCCCTTGAGCTCCACTCATACCACCTAGACCAGAAGAAATGAAGAGTTTGCCGGTTAGATCACCATCATCTGCCACACCCAGTTTCAAACGTCCAGCATTGAGGAGGGTGTTGAAGGTACCATGGACGATACCTTGAGGGCCGATGTACATCCAACCGCCGGCTGTCATTTGACCGTAGTTGGTGACACCCATTTCTTCTGCAATTTCCCAATCTTTCATATTGTCGTATTCACCGACTAAGAGACCGTTGGTGATGATAACGCGTGGAGCTTCTGGTTTGGATTTGAAGAGACCAACAGGGTGACCAGATTCTACAACCAAAGTTTGATGATCGGTCATCACTTCCAAATATTTTTTAATCAAATTATACTGCATCCAGTTAGCGCAGACGGATCCAGTTTCCCCGTAGGTAACCAATTCATAAGGATAGAGGGCGATTTCAAAGCTCAGGTTGTTGTCAATCATGACCTGCATAGCCTTAGCTGCGGTACAGTTTCCTTTATATTCATCAATTGGTTTACCATAGATGCGTTCTTTTGGACGCCAACGGTAGCCATAAATCCGTCCGCGAGTTTTCAATTCTTCTAAAAACTCAGGTATCACTTCTTCGTGGAATTTTTTTGGAATATAGCGAAGAGCATTTTTTAGAGCGATTTCTGTTTGCGCCTGAGTTAGACGGAAGCCCCGGTCAGGTGCTCGGCGGATGCCTTCTTGGAAAACCGTTTTTTCAGGTATCACATCGTCTAATTTGACGGTCATTGCTGCTGCAATTTCATTTTCACTAAAGTATGACATGAAGATTCCTCCTTATTAAGTCAAGTATAAAATATGTTTCGACCTTATTTTATAAGACCCCCGTCCATAAAAAGTCAAGAAAAAAACATAAAATAGAAAAAAAGAATTTTTACTATTTTTTAAAAGCTTTTGACTATAATTTGACGATAGTGTATTATGATGAAAAGCAAGTAAAAATGTTAGAAATAAAATGGAGGAAGAAACATGACTGCTGATTTACTATTAACTCACTTTAATCAAGTCTTTTGTCCTAACGATCTTGGGCATCCCCTTTTCGGAGCGGAGATGAAGGAAGCTCGAGTGTTAGAAGACGGCTACATTGCAGTCAAAGACGGCAAAATCTTAGCTGTTGGCAGCGGAGAACCAGATGCTAGTCTGATTGGACCAGATACTAAGATTCAGTCTTATGAGGGTAAGATTGCTACGCCCGGCTTAATCGACTGTCACACTCACTTGGTCTACGGTGGCAGCCGGGAGCATGAATTTGCCAAGAAATTAGCCGGTGTTCCTTATCTGGAAATTCTTGCTCAAGGTGGCGGAATTCTCAGTACAGTTCGAGCAACGCGAGAAGCTTCTTTTGAAAATCTGTACAATAAATCTAAGAAGTTATTGGACTATATGTTGCTTCATGGAGTGACAACGGTTGAGGCCAAGAGTGGCTATGGTTTAGATTGGGAAACAGAGAAGCGTCAGCTAGATGTTGTTGGAGCTTTGGACCGTGACCATGATATTGATCTAGTTTCAACCTTTATGGCTGCCCACGCCGTTCCACCAGAATATAAAGGACGTTCTCAGGAATATCTGGAACTCATCGTTGAGGAAATGCTGCCTCGGGTAAAAGCAGAAAATCTAGCTGAGTTCTGTGATATTTTCTGTGAAAAAGGCGTCTTTACAGCTGACGAGTCACGCTACTTACTTTCTAAAGCTAAGGAAATGGGCTTCAAACTTCGTATCCATGCTGATGAAATCGAGTCTATCGGCGGGGTGGATGTAGCGGCTGAGCTAGGAGCAACCAGTGCGGAACACTTGATGATGGCGACAGACGAAGGTATTCGCAAGATGGCAGAAGCCAAGGTTATCGGCAATCTTCTGCCAGCAACTACCTTCAGTCTGATGGAAGATACCTATGCACCAGCCCGCAAGATGCTGGAAGCTGGTATGGCCATCACTCTGACTACCGACAGCAATCCAGGCTCCTGCCCAACAGCTAACCTGCAGTTCGTCATGCAGCTTGGTTGCTTTATGATGCGTCTGAC
>NZ_CAURYF010000073.1:0-3129 GCF_963529205.1 Streptococcus cristatus
TAACTAAATGATTGAGTTTGAAAAACCAAATATAACAAAAATTGATGAAAATAAAAATTATGGCAAGTTTGTAGTTGAGCCGCTAGAACGCGGTTACGGTACAACACTTGGAAATTCGCTTCGTCGTGTACTTCTCGCCTCACTTCCAGGTGCAGCAGTGACTTCTATAAACATTGAAGGAGTATTGCACGAATTTGATACGATTTCTGGGGTCCGTGAAGATGTTATGCAGATTATTCTGAACATCAAGGGGATTGCTGTAAAATCTTACGTCCAAGACGAAAAGATGATTGAACTGGATGTTGAAGGTCCTGCAGAAGTAACTGCTGGAGATGTTTTGACAGACAGTGATATCGAAATTGTAAACCCTGATCATTATCTCTTTACAATCAGTGAAGGTGCTCGCTTTAAAGCGAAAATGGCTGTGAATAGCGGTCGTGGATATGTACCAGCTGACGAAAATAAAAAAGATGATGCACCAGTAGGCACACTTGCGGTAGATTCTATCTATACGCCTGTGACAAAAGTAAATTACCAGGTTGAACCAGCTCGTGTTGGTAGCAACGATGGTTTTGATAAACTTACCCTTGAAATTTTAACGAATGGAACAATTATTCCCGAAGACGCTTTGGGACTATCGGCTCGTATCCTGACAGAGCATCTGAACCTCTTTACAGATTTAACAGAAGTTGCTATTTCAACTGATGTGATGAAGGAAGCAGAGAAATCTTCAGATGATCGCATTTTGGAACGTACAATTGAAGAATTGGATCTATCAGTTCGTTCATACAACTGTCTGAAACGCGCAGGAATTAATACTGTCTTTGATTTGACAGAAAAATCTGAGCCTGAAATGATGAAAGTTCGTAACTTGGGCCGCAAGAGTCTTGAAGAAGTTAAAGTTAAACTTGCTGACCTTGGTCTTGGGTTAAGAAATGATAAATAAAGGAGGAATACATGGCTTACCGTAAACTAGGACGCACTAGCTCACAACGTAAAGCAATGCTTCGCGATTTGACTACTGACTTGATTATCAATGAATCAATCGTAACAACTGAAGCTCGTGCTAAAGAAATCCGTAAAACAGTTGAAAAAATGATTACTCTTGGTAAACGTGGTGACTTGCATGCTCGTCGTCAAGCAGCAGCTTTTGTACGTAACGAAATTGCATCAGAAAACTACAATGAAGAGACTAACAAGTACACTGCAACTACAGCTCTTCAAAAATTATTCTCTGAATTGGCACCTCGCTATGCTGAGCGCAATGGTGGATACACTCGTATTCTTAAGACTGAACCACGCCGTGGGGATGCTGCGCCAATGGCAATTATTGAATTAGTATAATTTTTATCAATTTTGTTGAGTGTTATGATGATGGAGTTCTTATGCTCTTAGTCTAGCTCTGGTCTACCGCTAGGATTTTTCCTAGCGGGAACACTCATCATCATGATGAAAGGGTAGACGCTTGTTTACGAAATTGCTTTTAGTGAAAAACAATTTCGTAAGCAGGCGTTTTTGAATGGGAAAAGAAAAACTTTGTTGAGGGAAGGAGAAGAAATGCAAGATTCGATTGCTATTTTGAAAGAACGTTATTCAGCCAATATAAAAGAAAATCCAGACTTATACATTGGGATTGAGTTGGAATTTCCGATTGTGAATCTTCAGGGAGGAGCGACAGATACTCGTGTAACAAAGGAGCTGTTAGTAAGGCTAAATTCAGACTATGGCTTTATCATAGAAAGAAGGGATTCAGAGGGCAATCCTATCCAGTTAAAAGCTTCAGATAGCGAAGATCGGATACTTTTTGAAGTGTCTTACAATATTTTAGAATTTGCATTTGAAAAAGCGAAAACGATTCAGGAAGTCGAAAGACGCTTTAATCATTACCTAGACACCATTCAAAAGATTTTGCGCAAAAATTATCATGAACTTCAGGGACATGGTTTACATCCATTCTGGAAAGAGAATGATAATGGTCCTGTTAAATATCCCCGCTATCAAATGTTAATGCAATATCTAGCTTTGAGTGAGAAAATTGGCGGAGATTTCTTCCATCGCCATCCTGATTATGGTAGCTATATCTGTGGGAGTCAGGTACAGTTAGATGTTTCACGGGCAAATTTCATACAGGTAATTAACACATTTAATCAAATCGAGGCTGCCAAAGCTTATCTTTTTGCAAATTCGAAGTTGATGACAGAAGATTTCTTTACTAAAATATCTAGAGATCGTTTTTGGGAAGAATCAATGCATGGCTTGCTAGTAGAAAATGTCGGTGTTAATCCCCATGATTTCAAAGATGAGGAAGATTTTTTTAATTATTTAAATCATACAGCCATTTTCAATGTTGAGCGAGAGGGTGACACCTATTATTTTCCTCCTATCGTAGCTGGAGAGTATCTAAAGCAGGAGCAAATCAAGGGATACAATTTAAGTGGCAAGGAAAGTCTGATTATCCCCCATGTAGATGATTTTTGTAATCACAGAAGCTACCAGTACCAAGATTTGACAACGCGGGGAACGATCGAATTTAGGAGTACTTGTGCTCAGCCTATCGAGAGGACCTTCGCACCAGCAGCTTTTCATTTGGGATTGTTGGCTAATCTTGAGGAAGTGATCGCTTATCTTAAAGATTGTGATTTCTTCAAATTAGAGGGCCGTAACTATAAAAGGCTGCGCAGAAAGTATTCGCAAATCGAGTTGACACAAGCGGATCAAGACACTATTCAATCATTTGCAGCTGATCTCCTTCAATTAGCTGTTAAAGGTCTGGAGAAACGAAAAGAAGGGGAAGAGTGCTACTTGTTACCGCTTATGAATGAGAGATAAAGTAATTTCTTTTTAACCTCTAATAGAAAGCTGAAGTAAATTTCTTTATGTGATTGATTGGACTGTGTATTATACTAGTTTGAGTATATTTGAATGAATTTAATTGTAGCTAGAGTATTAAGAGACTTTAGCAGCACGTTAATATAGTGGATAAGGGAGAGGTAAGGAGAGGTTACCTTTCCCTTTTGATTGTTGATTTATCAGTGATTTTGATGGTGGTGGGAAATAAATTTGTAAAAAAAGATAAAAAAATTCAAAAAAGTGTTGACAAGGGAGTAGATAGGTGATATACTGATATAG
>NZ_CAURYF010000074.1:0-3023 GCF_963529205.1 Streptococcus cristatus
TCCTTAAATTCAACCGTTTTTGCTTGCAATTCTTCATCGGTCAAGGCTGCCATTTCGTCCTCATAGGACATGACCTTGTCCGCCATCTTTTCTAATTTTCTTATTTCACCTTTATCATTTTCAATGATTTTTTTTAAAATATTAGCCATTTTATTCCTTACTCGCTATGTTCTGTTTATAAATGTTTCCTCTCATTATAGCATGTTTCCCCATATCTTTCAAGAAATAATCCATTTGGCAATTGGCTTGAAAGGCTGTCATTTCTCAATTTACACGCTTATCTGCCTAACTCTTCTTGCTCTCAAATTTGCTAAATAATCATGGTTTTCACGAAGTAGTTTCTCGCATAATTCTCCTAATTTCGATATAATAATAGCAATGAATATCAAAGAAGAAATTATCAAATTATCAAAAGACATTGGCATTTCTAAAATTGGCTTTACAACGGCAGATGACTTTGACTATCTGGAAAAGTCGCTACGCTTGGCCGTAGAAGAAGGCCGAAATTCAGGTTTTGAACACAAGAATATTGAGGAGCGAATTAAGCCCAAGCTGAGTTTGGCCTCAGCTAAGACCATCATCTCTATCGCAGTCGCCTACCCCCACAAGCTCAAGCAACAGCCACAAAAAACAGCTTACAAACGAGGAAAATTCACTCCCAACAGCTGGGGGCTGGATTACCACTATGTCCTACAGGACAAGCTAGATCGGCTTGCAAAGGGAATCGAAGAGCTGACCGCCGACTTTGAGTACAAGGGCATGGTAGATACAGGTGCTCTGGTCGACACTGCCGTAGCACGACGAGCAGGAATCGGCTTTATCGGCAAGAACGGCTTGGTCATCTCCAAGGAATTTGGTTCTTATATGTTTCTGGGTGAGCTCATTACCAATCTGGACATTGAGCCTGACCAGCCTGTCGACTATGACTGCGGAGACTGCAATCGTTGCGTGACAGCCTGTCCTACCTCCTGCCTCATTGGCGATGGAACAATGAACGCCAAACGCTGTCTATCCTTTCAGACCCAAGACAAGGGCATCATGGACCTGGAATTTCGCAAAAAAATCAAGACAGTCATCTATGGTTGCGACATCTGCCAAATTTGCTGCCCCTATAATAAAGGTTTAGACAATCCGCTCGCAACTGAGATTGACCCCGATCTAGCTCATCCCGAGCTCCTTCCTTTCTTGGAACTTTCTAATGGTCAATTTAAGGAAAAATTTGGCCATATAGCAGGTAGTTGGCGGGGTAAAAACATCCTGCAGCGCAATGCCATCATTGCTTTAGCCAATGCTAATGACCGCTCTGCTATTCCCAAACTACTAGAAATTATCGATAAAGGGCAAAATCCTATCCATATCGCTACGGCCATCTGGGCTCTCAGTCAGCTAGTACGCGAAGCCAGTCCTGAAATGATTGAGATGATTCTTGCTGTAAAAAATCCTACAGAAGCTATCAAAGAGGAACAGGAACAATTCCTAAAAAAATTTCACTTAACTAACTAAAAATAAATACAGTCTAATTTAGAAACTGCCTTAGAACGCAGCTTATACTAAATCAGACTGTATTTTTATGTTATTCAATTAGAAGCCATCTACGTTGGTGTAGATTTTTTGGACATCTTCATCGTCTTCAAGGACGCTATACAATTTTTCGAAGGTTTCTAAATCTTCTCCTGTTAATTCCACTTCAGACTGAGGAATCATTTCAAGCTCTGTCACTTGGAATTCTTGGATACCAGATTCACGCAAAGCTACAATTGCTTTATGTAGGTCAGTTGGCGCTGTATAAACTGTGATACTTCCTTCTTCAGCCTCTACATCGTCCACATCTACATCTGCTTCTAAAAGCAATTCAAAGATACTGTCTGCATCATCCCCAGCAAAAACGATGACACCTTTATTATCAAAAAGATAAGATACAGAGCCACTAGCACCCATGTTCCCGCCATTTTTACCAAAGGCTGCACGAACATTGGCTGCAGTCCGGTTGACATTCGAAGTCAATGTATCAACGATCAACATAGAACCATTCGGCCCAAAGCCTTCATAACGACCTTCTGTAAAGGTCTCGTCTGTATTTCCCTTAGCCTTGTCAATCGCCTTGTCAATAACATGCTTTGGCACTTGCGCTTGCTTAGCGCGATCAATAACGAACTTAAGGGCTGTGTTCAACTCAGGATCTGGTTCACCTTTTTTCGCTGCTACATAGATCTCTACACCGAATTTAGCATAAACTTTTGAGTTTGCGCCGTCTTTAGCTGTTTTCTTAGCTACAATGTTGGCCCACTTACGTCCCATTGGAATTTCTCCTTTAACTATTCTACATTTTTAATCTTCCTTATTATAACACAGGAAAGACGAAAAATCATCCAACAAAAACAGGAAAGTCCTCAATTCACTAAAATTATCTGCTGAAGTACGAACTAGATATAAAAAAGATTAGAGTACTAGTTCCTTATATCTTTTAAAATACCTAGATCAGTCATTACATTCTCTCAATAGCAAAATGAATAATACTAATAAATTTGAGGCGATATTCCTATCATTCTCCAGTAAATCTCCTATTTTACTAGAGCCTTCTCTCATTTCTTACTACCAAAGTTTGCTAATCAAATAAATAAAAAAATCGATAACTTCGTAAAGAAGTTATCGATTTTTGCGAGCTGTTAACTAATCGTCTACAACTCTTCAGTGATTACTATCCAAGCTGGAAAGAATTAATCTTCTTCTTTCAATCTTGGTTTAATCAAGCTGACACCTGCGAGTGTTGCAACAATTCCTAAACCAAGTACTGCTGCTGAAGATGATTTCTCACCTGTATTTGGCAGAGCAGTAGTTCCAGGAACTTTCGGTTCCACTGGCTTGTTCGGTACTTGTTTATTTGGTACCGGAGCTGGAGTTGGTGGAACAGGTTTCGGTTCTGGTTTTGGTTCTGGAGTAGGAGTTGGTTTTGGTTCCGGAGTTGGTGTCGGTGTAGGTGGAACTTCTACCTTCTTGTAAGTTACGACTTCATCTGCTGGTTT
>NZ_CAURYF010000075.1:0-2994 GCF_963529205.1 Streptococcus cristatus
TCAAAACAGACAAAGAACTAAGGGCCATAGCAAGACCTGCTAGTTCTGGATTGAGGGTCAATCCCAGTCCTACAAAGACTCCAGCAGCAATTGGAATCCCAAGGATATTGTAGATAGAGGCCCAGAAGAGATTGAGTAAGATCCTGCGGAAGGTCTTTTGACTCATGTCAAAGGCGCGCACAACGCCAAGTAAATCATTTTGCGTGAGCACGATGCCACCGGACTCGATCGCAATATCCGTTCCAGATCCCATAGCGATCCCCACATCCGCGATCGAGAGAGCTGGAGCATCATTGATCCCATCTCCAACAAAGGCGACCTTGCTAGCTTCTTGCAGTTTTTGGATGGCGCTAGCTTTTTCTTGAGGAAGGACATCAGCAATGACGGTGTCAATTCCCACTTGCTTAGCAATAGCTTGGGCCACCCGTTCATTATCCCCCGTTAACATGACCGTTTTCAAGCCCCGTTCTTTGAGCTTTTTGACCGCTTCTTTTGAGCTGGTCTTCGGAGCATCTTGAATGGCAATCAAGCCAATCACTTGCCCATCCACAGACAAACTGATCACTGTTTTGGCCTGCTCTTGCAACTCTACCATCCGTTTTTCAAGCTCCGGATCCATCGCTGTCCCGTCATGAAGTTTGCCATTTCCCAAGGTCACCAACTGCTGGTCGATCTGACCTTGGACCCCTTTTCCTTCAATCGCTTGGAAGTTTTCCACAGGGGATAACACCAAACCTTTTTCTTCTGCTTGGGATAACACCGCTTGGGCTAGTGGATGTTCTGAAAAAGTTTCAAGACTAGCAGCCAGTGTCAAGACACGCGCTTCATCTCCTACAACATCGGTTACAAGTGGTTGGCCAATGGTAATAGTCCCTGTCTTATCAAACACAACGGTTTGAATCTTTTGCACTTCTTGAAGAACTGTTCCATTTTTAATCAGAACCCCCATCTTGGCACTACGGCCGGTTCCGACCATCAGGGCTGTTGGGGTTGCTAAACCAAGGGCACAAGGACAGGCAATAATGAGGACAGAGACTGCATAGAGCATGGCCTCTTGAAGCGACGCGCCCAGAAGCACGGACCAAACCCAGAAAGTCGCAATGGCCAAAATCGTCACCACTGGAACAAAGATACCTGAAATCTTATCCGTCAAATCTTGAATAGGAGCACGACTGGATTGGGCCATTTTGACAAAGTCCACAATTTGAGATAAGAGGGTCTCACTACCGACTTTTTCAGCCTTAAAGAGAATGGTCCCATTGCTGTTGATAGTGGAGCCGATAACTGCATCACCAACTGATTTTTCCACAGGCAAGCTTTCACCTGTCACCATCGACTCATCAATGGTCGTACTTCCTTCTACAATCGTCCCATCAACCGCGATCTTTTCCCCAGGACGGACCCGAATCAAGTCATCAATTTGGATATCTTCTGCCGCCACCTCGACATAGTTCCCATCACGGAGAACTTGAGCCGTTTTTGCCTGCAAATCCAACAACTTTTCCACAGCCTCGGAGGCATTGTTACGCATCCGTTCTTCAAAGATTTGCCCTAAGAGGATAAAGAAGATGATAAAACCCGCAGCCTCAAAGTATACTGGCTGACCAGTAAAAAGGGCAAATACACTATAGACATAGGCTACCAGGGTTCCAAGAGCTACCAAGGTATCCATATTGGAATGGTGCTTCTTAAATGAGGCCCAGGCACTCTTGATAAAAGGAACTCCTGCTACCAACATGATCGGCGTTGTCGCTAGAAAAGTCCCCCAGCGACTGACTGGATGGGATACAAATCCTGCCATCATCCCGATCATCAAGATCAATAAGGGAAGAGTAAAGATACTAGTAATCCAAAAGCGACCCAGTAAACTTAAGACACGACGGCGTTTTTCCACAACCGTGTAGGAACCCTTTTGCATCTTCATTCCACATGAAAACTCGAAGTCCCCTGTTTCTGTCGGGGTAAAGGATATCACCTTATCCACACCGACTTCCAAAGGCTCTAAAATCCCCTGATCTTCAAACAGAATTTCCTTGTAACAGCCGGAAGGATTGACCCGATGGAAGGTGATTTCAGCAGGGATCCCTTTTTGAAGTTGAAATTCCTTTGGACTATAGCCTTTTTCTGCTGTAATACGGATCTTTTGCACTCCGTTTTCCACAACTGCTTTTTGTTTTTCTACCATACCTACTCCTTTATTCCACAATCATGTGACCATGCATCATGTTCATTCCACATGAATACCCATATTCGCCCGCTTTTTCTGGCGTAATTTCAATGACATGTTTTTCACCTAAAGGCAAATCTTCATGAACGCCAAAATCTGGAAAGATCACTTGAGCCAGACATGAAGATGGATCCTTGCGATGAAAGATGATCCGGGCTGGAACATTCTTTTTCAGGACAATGGTTTCAGGCGAATAGCCCCCCATGACTTCGACTTCAATTTCTTGATAACCTGATTTCTGACGAGCGTGGCCGCTTACCTTTTCATGCTCTGCAAAGAACCACCAAGCAATAAAAGCAACCACAAGTAAACAAACAATACTAATCAACAATCCAAACATGGAATTTCCTTCTTTCTATTACATACAATTGCAAGGGACTGTTTCGACAGCCTCTGCTTTCTTTTCTTCCAGGACCTGCTGCAGCTGATTAAGATCTGCAAGCGTAAAGTCACTCGCCTGAATCAAGTTTTCAAGCACCTGGACAATCCTTTTGGAGCAAACCTTGTCTTTCACATCCTCAACGACCAAGTCTAAACTCTGGTCCTGCTTCAACAAAGCCGAGTAAACAAAGGCTTTGCCTGATTTTTCTCTAGTCAAACATCCTTTCTCCACCAAGCGGGTCAAGAGAGTCTTGATCGTCGACTTCGACCAGTCAAAGCGCTCGGACAAGACGGCGATCAAATCCGTGCTGGTCTGCTTGCCTTCCATCCAGATAATCTTCATGATGCGCCATTCCGCATTGGAAATTTGCATGACCTCTCCTTTC
>NZ_CAURYF010000076.1:0-2896 GCF_963529205.1 Streptococcus cristatus
ATATGCCATATTTCACTCTTTCTATAAATTCTTTTATCTTTTCTAAGTCCTTCTGCCCATTAGTTTCAACCCCGCTTGAGACATCAACTGCGTAAGGGGCAAAGTGCTGAATCGCTTCTCGGACATTTTCTACATTCAAACCACCGGCGATAAAGAAGGGCTGGTGGATTTGACCTTTATCAAAAGTTTGCCAGTCAAAGGTCTGACCACTACCAGCAAGAGGGGCATCAAAGAGCAGGTAGTCCCCCTCTTGGCTGACTTCTGTTAATGCTCCCTTGACCTGATAAGCTCGAATAACCGGCCGGCCAATCTGAGTCAGAAGCTCTTCATCAAAATCGCCATGAATCTGCACTAAATCCAGATTTACCTCTGAAATAGCTTCCTGCAGCTCTGACAAGCTCGGAGAAACGAAAACTCCTACCTTTCGGACAACAGGCGGCACCAAGACAGCTAGCTTCTGAGCTTGCTCCAAACTGACCCTCCGACGGCTCTCAGCAAAGACAAATCCAATGTAATCTGCACCAGCTTGGCATGCCGTTTCCACAGCGCTGGCCGTTGATAAGCCGCAAATCTTAACCTTTGTCAATTTTCAGCTCCTTGATTTTTTCTGCTACATTCTCAGCCTGCATCAGGGCTGTTCCGACTAAAACCGCATGGAAATAAGGAGCTACTAGCTCAGCATCTTCCTTGCTGAAAATAGCGGACTCAGATACGTAAACTCTGTCATCTTTGAAATGGGCAGATAGCTGGAGACTTGTATTGATATCTGTCTCAAAAGTAACTAGATTGCGGTTATTAACACCGATAATCCGAGTTCCTATTCTATGGGCAATTTCCAGCTCCGCCAGATTATGGGTTTCGACCAAAACTTCCAAGCCTAAACCCGTCGCAAAATTATAGAGTTCTTGCAGCCGCTTTTCAGACAAGGCAGCCACAATCAGAAGAATAACTGTCGCTCCAGCATTGCGGGCGCGAACAATCTGTTTTTCATCAATGATAAAGTCCTTATTGAGGGTTGGAATGGTCACTTGACTTGAAATCTCTCTCAGGTAATCCAGATGTCCTTTGAAGAAAATCTCATCTGTCAGGACTGAAATCATAGCTGCACCGCATCGTTCATAGGTGCGAGCCTGCTCCACAATATCCACACCGAGATTAATATCTCCCAGACTGGGACTAGCTTTTTTAACCTCAGCAATCAGCTGCAGCTCTTGAGGATGGCTTTTGAGATACTCATAGAGGGAATAGGTCGAGCGCAGGGGCTGCAGCTCTTCATAAGACATGACCGCCACTTCCTGCTCTTTTTGCTTTAGAATGGTCGGGAGAAATTCTTTGCTCATTTCTGATACTCCTGTAGTTGTTTGAGTTTTTCATAAGCTGCGCCACTAGCGATCACTTGACGGGCCAAAGCTATTCCATCTTCTATGCTTTCTGTTTTCCCATTAGCAAAGAAGCCTAGACCTGCATTCAGAACTGTCATTTCCAGATAGGGGCTGGCTTGATTTTGCAGGACAGATACCAGAATATCTGCATTTTCTTTGGCATTACCCCCACGAATTGCTTCAAGAGGGATTTCTTCCATACCAATATCTGACGGTAGAAAGCTATGCAGGCTGATCTCCCCATCTGCCAGCAAAGCGTACTGGGTACGACCATGAAGACCGGCCTCGTCCAGACCATCTGGGCCCGACACAACTACTGCACGCTTGCGCCCCATATTTTTCAAAACCTCTGCTGTGCTCTCTAGCATATCCGGCCGACTGGTGCCCAAAAGCTGGGTTTCTAGAGCCATCGGATGAATGAGTGGCCCAGTCAGGTTCATGATAGTGGGAACACCTAGACTGAGACGAGCTGGCATGATATATTTCATAGCTGGATGAAGATTTTTAGCAAAAAGAAAGACTATTCCCGTCTGATCAAAGACCTTACCCAAGCTGGCTGTATCCATGTTTAGGTTAATCCCCAAAGCTTCTAGAACATCAGCCGATCCTGATTTAGAAGTAATGGAGCGATTGCCGTGCTTAGCCATCTTGATCCCACCACCTGCTAATACGAAAGCCGCTGTGGTAGAAACATTGAAACTAAATGATTTGTCACCACCAGTTCCACAATTGTCCATGGCTGTGCGGATTGTAGTAGGGATCTGCGGAGTATGCCCTCGCATGGCCTGAGCCAAGGCTGTCCGTTCCTCTACTGTTTCCCCTTTCATCTTGAGAGCCAGCAAAAAGGCTGCAATTTGTGTTTCCGTTACTCTTCTAGTAACGATGCGCTCTAGCACATCTGACACTTCCGAGCTACTTAAATCCTTAAAATCGGCTAGTTTTGCAATAATTTCTTTCATAATTCTTCCCCTATTTGACTAAGTCGATGAAATTTTTGATAGACGATAAGCCATCCGGCGTGCCAATACTTTCTGGATGATACTGAAAACCATAAATGGGCAGGTGCTTGTGCTGGATAGCCATGATTGAGTTGTCATCAACTGCCCGAGCCGTCACTTCAAAGTCCTCTGGCATCTCTTCAATCAAAATCGAATGATAGCGCATGACCGGCTGCCCATCCTCAATCCCCTGATAGATAGGAGATTTCTCCTCAAAGCGCAGAATACTTTGCTTGCCGTGCATGACTTTGGGAGCCAAGCCTAGCTTTCCGCCAAATACTTCTGCAATGGCTTGGTGCCCTAAGCAAATCCCCAAAATCGGCTTCTTACCAGCAAAATCGCGAATAAGTTCTTCCATCCGTCCTGCATCTGCTGGCCAGCCTGGACCTGGAGACAGCACCAAGGCATCCGCTTCTTCTGCCGCTTGATAAAGGCCTGCATCATCATTTCGCAAGACCTTGACTTCTGCGAAATTGCCGATATACTGGGCTAGATTGTAAGTAAAAGAATCATAAT
>NZ_CAURYF010000077.1:0-2880 GCF_963529205.1 Streptococcus cristatus
ATAACATTGATATAAGATTGAGACACGACACTAATACCTCTTTGGGTGGAACCTAAGTCCATATCAAAACAATCCACTGAACTGTTTGCACCCACAAATCTTTCTAAATTAATACTTGGTCCATTATAACAAAAAGAAAGTAAAAAAGACAGACAGGAGAATTCCTGAATGTCTCTCATTCTATCATTTTTTCCAAATAAGCAATCTTAGCAAAATCTTTACGATTGTTATTATCATTTCGATAAGAATCTTGGGAAGAGGCGCGGTAGATAGCTAAAAATTGCTCTGCAGTTGGCAGTAGAAACTGAACACCTTCTACTTCTTTTTGAGTCAGCTCCGCTATTGGCACACCTGAAAATGCCTCCAAGGTTTCCATGACTCCAAATTCAATAGACAAATCTTCTTTTTGGAATTCATGCTCGTGCAGGTCGACCAAACGATACCCCAAGCGCTCCATCATGGGTTCAATCTTATCCATATCATAAATCCGTTCTTCATCTGGTGCCTCCCAGCCACGCTCATCACCGTGAACGTGAATGTCGATATCGCGCGCCTGCCAGTCCTGTCCAGTAACCTGCTCCAGACCTAGAGAGCCCATCAGCAGTGGAACAATTCCCATCTTGTTCAGTTGAGACGCGATTTTTAGAAATTCTGCAAATTTATCTGTCATAAAGCTGTACCTATTCTTCAGGAGAAAACATATTACGTAATATAAATTATGTAAAAATAACTATTTCACTTTTTCTTCTTCGTAATCGCCATTGCTGCAGACCACTTGCTTGCCACCGCCGCGTACTTTCTTTTCAATCAGATAATGGTCACATTTTGGACAGTTCCGACCGACTGGCTTATCCCAAGATGTGAAATCACAGTCTGGATAACGATCACAGCCATAGAAAATACGATTTCGCTTAGTCTTACGCTCGATAACTTGACCTTTCTGGCACTGTGGGCAGGTCACGCCAATTTCCTTGACAATAGCTTGGGTATGACGACAGTCTGGGAAATTGCTACAAGCATAGAACTTGCCAAACCGACCCAACTTGATGACCATTGGACTGCCGCAGACCTCACAATCAAAACCGGCTGGCTCATCCTTGATTTGGATTTTTTCCATTTCAGACTCAGCTTTAGCTACTTCCTTTTCAAAAGGTTTGTAAAACTCGTCAATGATCTTCTGCCACTGTTCTTTTCCAACTTCTACATCATCCAGTTTTGCTTCCATTTCGGCTGTAAATTTCACATTTACGATGCCTGGGAAGAATTCGACAATTAGCGCGTTGACTATTTCACCCAATTCTGTCGGCTCAAAGCGCTTGGAAACCAGTTTAACATAGTAGCGTTTCTGAATGGTTTCAATGGTCGGTGCATAGGTAGACGGACGACCAACGCCATTTTCTTCCAAAGTTTTGATGAGAGTCGCTTCAGAATAACGAGCTGGCGGCTGGGTAAAGTGCTGTTCTGGATTGGTATTGACACGTTTGACGGTATCACCCTTTTCCATGTCTGGCAGCATTTTATTCTTGTCAGAGTCATTATAGATAGCCAGATAGCCATCAAACTTGATCTGACTACCGTTAGCTGCAAATTGAACTCCGTTTTGCTCTAATTTGACATTCATGGTGTCAAAGACCGCTGCTGTCATTTGGCTTGCTACAAAGCGATTCCAGATTAGCGTATAAAGCTTGAGCTGATCCTTATCTAGATACTTTGCGATGCTTTCTGGTGTATTGAAGACGCTGGAAGGACGAATGGCCTCGTGGGCATCTTGAGCGCCAGAAGCATTTTTCACCTTACTGCCATGTTTGGAATATTTGGCACCAAATTTATCCATAATAAAGCTAGCCGCTTCATTCTGCGCTACTGGGCTGATCCGAGTCGAGTCGGTACGCATATACGTAATCAGACCTTGCACGCCAGAGCCGATATTAATACCTTCATAAAGCTGCTGAGCTACCATCATGGTCTTACGAGTCCGGAAATTAATCTTATTAGCGGCATCCTGCTGCATAGAGGAAGTTGTGTAGGGCAGCGGAGCATTGCGTCGACGCTCTTTCTTTTCAACACTATCGACTGTAAAGTCATCTCCCTTAAGGTGAGACAGGACTTCTTTGACATCCTCGTTGTTGGTCAGCTTCATCTTCTTGCCATTCATGCCATAAAAGCTGGCTTGAAACTGACGAGTTCCTTTCTTGAATGTTGCGTCAATTGTCCAGTATTCTTCTGGTTTGAAGACATTAATTTCATTTTCCCGATCGATAATCAGCTTGAGGGCGACAGACTGCACCCGACCAGCTGACAGGCCTTTTTTGACTTTCTTCCAAAGAATAGGAGAAATGGAATAGCCAACCAAGCGGTCCAAAACCCGACGAGCCTGCTGGGCATTGACCAAATCCATATCAATCTGACGTGGCTCTTTAAAAGCATTCTTTACCGCATCTTTGGTAATTTCGTTGAAGACGACACGGTTTTTCTCTTTTTCATCTAGATTGAGAATGTGAGCCAAATGCCAAGAAATAGCTTCTCCTTCGCGGTCCGGGTCACTCGCCAGAAAGACTTGCTTGGCTTTCTTAGCTTCT
The DNA here is from genome assembly GCF_963529205.1 of Streptococcus cristatus. Classification (GTDB taxonomy): domain Bacteria; phylum Bacillota; class Bacilli; order Lactobacillales; family Streptococcaceae; genus Streptococcus; species Streptococcus cristatus_O. Next base: position 2,580 of record NZ_CAURYF010000077.1, read on the forward strand.
TTTTTCAAGTCATTAATCAAAGGCCCCTTACCACGAATATTAATGTATTGTGGCTCATAGTTATTCTCAAAATCAATGGACATAGTGGACTTTTTCAGGTCACGAATATGCCCCACACTGGCCAGAACCTTATAGTTTCGTCCCAGATATTTTTCTATTGTTTTTGCCTTGGCAGGCGACTCTACGATGACAAGATTCTTTTTGACCGTAGACTTTTTCTTTGTTTTTGTTACCAAATTAGACACCTTCTATAAGAAATAAATCTCATAGAGTTTAAACTATTTTTTGATAGATGTCAACT
>NZ_CAURYF010000078.1:0-2859 GCF_963529205.1 Streptococcus cristatus
TGGACCAGTATCTATTTGGCTCCATTGTGACTATCAGTAGGGAGCAGGTGATTTCTCTTTTTGTTATTGCGGCAGTGGTACTCGTTCTGACCTTCCTCTTCATTCGGCCTATGTACATATTGACCTTTGATGAGGATACGGCCTTTGTGGATGGGCTGCCGGTGCGGTCTATGTCTATTCTCTTTAATATCGTGACGGGCGTTGCGATTGCTCTCATGATTCCAGCTGCGGGAGCCTTGCTGGTTTCGACCATTATGGTCTTGCCGGCCAGTATTGCCCTGCGGATTGGGAAAAATTTCAAGTCGGTTATTCTACTGGCAAACGTCATCGGCTTCTTTGGTATGATTGCCGGACTTTATATTTCTTACTATGCAGAAACGCCAGCAAGCGCCAGCATTACGATTATCTTCGTCAGCTTGTTCTTGCTGGTCAATCTGGTCAAAAAATTTATGAAATAGGAGCATAAAATGAAAAAAATTAGTTTACTATTAGCAGGTTTACTGAGTATTTTCTTAGTAGCTTGTTCCAATCAAAAAAATGCAGATGGCAAGCTCAATATTGTCACGACTTTTTATCCGGTTTACGAGTTTACTAAGCAGGTGGCTGGAGATGAGGCGAGTGTTGAACTTCTAATCGGGGCTGGTACAGAGCCGCATGATTATGAGCCTTCAGCTAAGGCAGTTGCTACCATTCAGGATGCAGATGCCTTTGTCTATGAAAATGAAAACATGGAGACTTGGGTTCCTGATTTGCTAAAAACCTTGAAAAATAAGGAAGAAAAGGTTATCAAAGCGACTGGAAATATGCTTTTGCTGCCTGGTGGTGAAGAGGAAGAAGATCACGACCATGGTGAAGAGGGGCATCATCATGAATACGACCCCCATGTTTGGCTGTCTCCGAAGCGAGCTATTAAAATGGTGGAGCACATTCGAGATAGTCTGAGCAAGGCCTATCCTGACAAGAAAGCTGCCTTTGAGAAAAATGCAGCGGCTTATATCAAGAAGCTGGAAGCCTTGGACAAAGAGTTTGAAGATGGTTTAGCCAACGCCAAGCAAAAGAGTTTTGTTACTCAGCACGCAGCCTTTAACTATCTGGCGCTGGACTATGGTTTGAAGCAGGTGCCAATTTCTGGACTTTCACCAGATAGCGAGCCATCCGCTTCACGCTTGGCTGAATTGACCGAGTATATCAAGAAAAATAAAATCAAGTATATCTACTTTGAAGAAAATGCCTCTCAGGCTTTGGCTTCTACTCTGGCTAAGGAAACAGGAGTAGAGCTTGATGTCTTGAATCCGCTGGAAAGCTTGACAGAAAAGCAGACCAAGGACGGGGCAGACTATATTTCAATCATGAAGGCCAATCTCAAGGCTCTCAAGAAAACGACTGACCAAGAGGGAGCAGAGATTGCTGCTGAGAAAGAAGAGGATACTAAGACAGTGCAAAACGGCTACTTTGAAGACAGTGCCATCAAGGATCGGACCTTGTCTGACTACGCTGGCGAGTGGCAGTCTGTTTACCCTTATCTGAAAGACGGGACCTTGGACCAAGTCTTTGACTACAAGGCTAAGCTGACTGGTAAGATGACGGCAGCTGAATACAAGGACTACTATGACAAGGGCTACAAGACAGATGTTTCCAATATCAATATCACAGACAAGACCATGGAATTTGTGGTAGATGGAAAATCCAAGAAATATACTTATAAATACGTTGGTAAGCACACTCTGACCTACTCTAAGGGAAATCGAGGAGTACGCTTTATGTTTGAAGCGACAGATGCGGATGCAGGCCAGTACAAGTATGTTCAGTTTAGCGACCATAATATTGCACCGACTAAGGCGGCTCATTTCCATATCTTCTATGGTGGCGAAAGCCAGGAAGCACTCTTTAATGAGCTGGAAAACTGGCCTACCTACTATCCAAGTAAGTTGACCGGTCAAGAAATTGCCCAAGAGATGTTGGCGCACTAATAGAATAAAGTAAGAAGACGGGACTATCCCGCCTTCTTTTTTGTATATCAGGAAATGACAATAAAAATACTTGACAAATTGCGATTACAAATGTAAACTAATAAAGAGTTGGATTACAAATGTAAATGATAAGGGAGTGTTAAACAATGGAACAGCAAAATATGAGCCAAGCAGAATGGCAAGTGATGCGTGTGCTGTGGGCCTATCCCCATAGTCGCAGTACAGAGATCATAGCGCGTTTGGAAGCTGATTTTTCCTGGAAGCCGGCAACCATCAAGACTCTTTTGAATCGTCTGAAGACCAAAGAATTTATCGCTATGGAAAAAATCGAGGGCAAGTTTTACTACGATGCTCGGATTTTAGAAGCAGACCATCTGGAAAGTACATGGCAGGCGCTTTTTGACAATATCTGTAATACTAAACACGGAGATCTTTTGATTTCGATGATTGAGAGAAGTCAGTTCAGTCAAGGGGACTTGGAGCGGCTCAGTCAGGTCATTGATAAGAAAAGAGCCTCGGCACCTTTAGAAATCAAATGCCACTGCCCTCAAGGCCAGTGTCGTTGCGGTCACGGAAAGGAGAAGCATTGATGAGTGAGAAGAAAGAATACAAGCTCTCTGGTATGACTTGCGCTGCCTGTGCTATGACGGTAGAGATGGCGGTCAAGGACTTAGAAACGGTCGAGGATGTCAGTGTCAATTTAGCGACAGAACGTCTCAGTTTGCTGCCTAAGGCAGGATTTGACAGTCAGCAAGTGCTGGATGCTGTAGCCGAGGCTGGTTATCAGGCAGAAGAAAAAGGAAAAGCTAGGCCATCCGATGTGAGCGAAGAGGCTACAATGAAAACGCAGGAATTGCGAAGGAAGAAGCAAGAGTTACTGATTCTTTTG
>NZ_CAURYF010000079.1:0-2546 GCF_963529205.1 Streptococcus cristatus
CTCTCAAAGTGGACGAGCGAGTTCTGATTCCAAGGCCTGAGACGGAGGAGCTGGTAGAGCTGATTTTGTCAGAAAATCCTGAAAGCTCCCTATCTGTCTTGGATATCGGCACGGGCAGCGGGGCCATCGCACTGGCACTAGCAAATAGCCGTCCAGACTGGCAGATTACTGCTTCTGATCTCTCGAAAGATGCTCTTGCCTTGGCAGCAGAAAACGCTCAGTCCTGTGGCCTCAATCTTGCTTTTGTCCAATCCGATTGTTTTGAAACAATCAGTGGCAAATTTGACATTATTGTCTCCAACCCGCCCTATATTTCAGAAGCGGATAAGGATGAAGTTGGACTTAATGTTTTGACCTCAGAGCCTCATATGGCCCTCTTCGCAGAGGAGGATGGTTATGCCGTCTATCAGAAAATAGCAGAGCAGGCAGGGGAGCATCTCACAGAAAAAGGAAAAATCTATCTGGAAATTGGTTACAAGCAAGGAGTCGGCGTCAGGGAGTTATTCAAAAAATCCTTCCCGCAAAAACGAATTCGAGTCTTGCAGGATCAATTTGGTAAAGATAGAATGGTGGCAGTGGACAATGGATAAGATAGAAAAGACTCTAGCAGCAGGTGGAGCGGTCGTCCTGCCTACGGAAACTGTTTATGGCCTCTTTGCCCAAGCCTTGAACGAAGAGGCGGTTGAGCGAGTCTATGAATTAAAAAGAAGACCTCGTGACAAAGCTCTCAATCTCAATGTGGCTAGCTTGGAAGAAGTTTACCGTTTCTCTAAGAACCAGCCCAGCTATCTAGAAAAACTCTATCAAGCCTTTCTACCTGGGCCACTGACTATTATCCTCCAAGCCAATGACCGAGTGCCTGCTTGGATTAGCTCTGGTATGGAAACTGTGGGCTTTCGGATTCCTAAGCATCCAGTTACGCTGGACTTGATTCGCAAGTACGGACCCTTGATTGGTCCATCCGCCAATCTTTCTGGAAAAGCCAGTGGAACTGATTTCCAGCAGATTATGATGGATTTTCAAGAGCAAGTCTCGGGAGTAGAAGATGATGCTGCTTTGACAGGTCAGGATTCAACCATTCTGGACTTGTCTGGAGAAAAGGCACGTATTTTGCGCCAAGGAGCCATTACCCGCGAGGACATTCTCGCCCAAGTAAGTGATATAACATTTTAACTATTAGGAGCCTAGCGCCCTATTTTCTCAAAAGAAGGAGATACCTTATGATTTTTGACCAAGAAGACTATAAAGCATTTGACAAAGAACTCTGGGATGCCATTGCCAATGAGGAAGAGCGTCAGCAACATAATATCGAGCTGATCGCTTCAGAAAACGTCGTTTCTAAAGCTGTTATGGCCGCTCAAGGTTCTATTTTGACCAATAAATATGCTGAAGGCTACCCAGGTCGCCGCTATTATGGTGGAACAGACGTAGTGGATGTTGTGGAGAGCTTGGCCATTGAGCGTGCCAAGGAAATCTTTGGTGCCAAATTTGCCAATGTACAACCTCACTCAGGCAGTCAGGCCAATTGTGCAGCTTATATGGCTTTGATTGAGCCAGGCGACACAGTGATGGGCATGGATTTGTCTGCTGGTGGTCACTTGACCCATGGTGCTCCAGTCAGCTTCTCTGGCCAAACCTACCATTTTGTATCTTATAGCGTTGATCCAGAAACAGAGTTGCTGGACTTTGATGCCATCCTCAAGCAAGCTAAGGAAGTACAGCCTAAGTTGATTGTGGCAGGTGCTTCAGCCTATTCTCACATCATCGACTTTTCAAAATTCCGTGAAATTGCTGATGCAGTCGGTGCCAAACTGATGGTCGATATGGCTCACATTGCTGGATTAGTCGCTGCTGGTCTCCATCCGAGCCCTGTGCCTTATGCGGATATTACAACTACGACGACCCACAAGACTTTACGCGGACCTCGCGGTGGTTTGATCTTGACAAATGATGAAGACTTGGCTAAGAAAATTAACTCAGCTATCTTCCCGGGCATTCAAGGCGGACCACTGGAGCATGTCATTGCAGCCAAAGCAGTGGCCTTTAAAGAAGTGCTGGATCCAGCTTTCAAGGTTTATGCTCAGCAGATTTTGGACAATGCCCAAGCTATGGCCCAAGTCTTCCGTCAGCATGACAAGTTCCGTGTAATTTCTGACGGTACTGAAAATCATCTTTTCTTGGTTGATGTCACTAAGGTTGTAGAAAATGGGAAAGTGGCGCAAAATCTCTTAGATGAGGTCAATATCACGCTTAATAAAAACTCCATTCCTTACGAAACTTTGTCACCATTTAAGACTAGCGGTATTCGTATCGGTACAGCAGCTATTGCAGCTCGAGGTTTCGGTGTAACAGAAAGTATCAAGGTAGCCGAGCTCATTATCAAGGCTCTGGAAAACGCTGAAAACGAAGCAGTGCTCAATCAAGTTCGGGCGGAAGTTCGCGAATTGACGGACGCTTTTCCGCTCTATGAAGGTTTGAACTAAGATGGACATTTATGTAAAGAAGGCCATCATTCATCAATTCAGCCCAGCTGATACGGACTTGCT